>CAZEYP010000017.1:0-45808 GCA_964515925.1 uncultured Nitrospirota bacterium | reverse complement strand
ACCATCCGTGGTGGAAGTTATTCACCATCAGCTTCAGAGACAGACCTTGCAAACACAGGTGAGCCACTTCAGGACATAGAAGACGGCACAGGCCTTGGAACCTGTAATAACACGGGTTGTCACGGTGTTCAGTCACCAACCTGGGGTACTACGAGCACAAATCCAACCTGCTACAAATGCCACGGTACCCAGGCAAACGGTAACAATGCCCCAAGCGGCGCAGGAGACACCCCAAGCGGAAATGCAAACAAGGCAGGTGCCCACCAGGCACACCTCCAGGCTGTTGATAACTACTCCTCACCAATACAGTGCTCAGAGTGCCACACCGTGCCGAATGCACCAATGGATGCAGGCCATCTCTACGACGGCACAAATGACACCACACTTATACAGGCTGAGCTGAACTTTGGCACACTGGCAACGAACAATGGTGCACCCGGCACATACAACTACACAACACAGACCTGTGATGTTTACTGCCACAATGAGCAGTACTTTAAAAACGGCTGGGGCACAGGCACAGCACCTGCATGGAACGACTCAAATTATATTGTTGGTAACAGCAGTGACTGCTCTCAGTGTCATGGTTATCCACCAGGTGGTGGACATCCAAACAACAACAACTGCACTGGCTGCCATGGTCATGTAAACTCAACCAACGATGGCTTTACAGATGCAACGCTTCATGTAGACGGTATTGTGGAAGGCGGAGGCGACTGTCTTGGCTGCCATCTTGACAGCCAGCAGGGCACGAGTCGTCGTGCTGTCAGAGCAGACTTCCAAAAGACTTCACACCATGTTGCAACTGGTGCACCTACCAGTCCGAACACCTGTATGGCCTGCCATGGAGATCTGATAACTGACAAAGGACATCCTGGTACTGCAACCACAGACCCGATTGCACAGGTAGAAGACGCTGATACCGCAGGCACATACTATCAACTTGACCCGACTAATCTGAGTAGCTGGGAGACCTTCTGCCTGAGTTGTCACGACAACAACGGCGCTTCAAGACTCGGAACTGCCCCATTTACAGACTCAGGCGACAATACCCAGCCACCTGACATTAATTCTGCCTGGACTGCTGCAAATAATCATAGTGCAAATGCAACCTGTCTTGACTGTCATGGAGACGATAGTGCTGCTGGAACATCACTCGATCCGAAGTATAATATTCACGGTAGTTCAAATCCGACTCTATTAAGAGGTGCAACTGAATATGACACCTGCGTAACCAATGGCTGTCATGGTAATGGCACAGCAACGACACAGTTCCCACAGCAACTGTCAGGCACAGGCGGAATGCACCCGATAAACCAGAAGGTTACTCCAAAGAGCACTGTTCTCCAAAACGGTGCAAATACCACTAACAACAAATACTTTGTCACAAACCCGACGCTTGGCCCAATATCAATCAACACAGTGGTGCAGTGTTCAGACTGTCACGGTATGAACCAGAACGGTACAAACAATGTAGGACCAAGAGGACCTCATGGCTCTTCATATGCATATATCCTCCGTGGTGTTGACACCTCGATAACAACACACGCTGATGGTTCAGCCCTTGGCACACCAACAAATGCACAGGCGGCAAATAGTCAATATACAAGGGACAATCTCTGTATAAACTGCCATGCTTCAGATGTCTATGGCTATGGACTCGGTGACCAGTTACCAAGCAATCCTAACATTAGTGGAATAAGCCACTACAACACATTCAGGCCTGACAGATGTGGTAACCCTGATGGTTCTGTCGTCAATGCTAAGACACAGGTAGGAAACAAGCAGGGCACAGGTTGTTACAACTGTCATGCAGGTATAGCTCATAACTATGGTGCCCACAGCTCCACCTTTGGTACTGCAAATGGCTTTGGTGGTGGAGCAGGCTTCATGAACGGTGATGCCTGGACCCAGGCACCAAGTGGCGGAAAGTGCTATGCAAGCAACAATGGCACATGGAGTTCCTGTAGCAAAGGTACCCATAACTAAAAACTTATATCATCACCCAAAGAATAAACTTTCCGAAAAGAGGCGGGTCTTCTGCCCGCCTCTTTTCTATGCCAAATCCTTGCACTTCGGAAGTGCAATTATGATATGATTAAATAATCATGAGAAAGCCTCAACTAAAAGAAGGTTATATCTATCATGTCTTTACAAAGAGTATTGCAGGTTTTAAAGTCTTCAGGACGAAGGACGACTATTTAAGGTTTATAGAAACGATTAAATTTTACCGTTTTTTAAAACCGCCTACCAGGCTTTCAGCATATTTAACCTTAAAGAACAAAGAGAAATTCTTCTTGACCTATATTAGAGATATCCCTCATATTGTGGATATAATCGCTTATTGTTTAATGCCAACACATGTCCATCTTCTCCTTGTTCAGACCTATGAAAAGGGAATTTCAGAATTTATGAGACATGTCCTTGACAGTTATACCAGATATTTCAACTTAAAGACAGACCGTAAAGGACCACTCTGGCAAAGCAAGTTCAAACATGTGTTGATTGAAGATGAGGAACAACTTATGCATGTGACCAGATATATTCACCTGAACCCTACAACGGAACATCTGGTAGAAAAACCTGAAGATTGGAAGTTTTCATCTTATAGAGAATACTTAGGAATGACAGAAGAAATGTTATGCAGTTTAGAAAAATATTTTAGCATAGACCCTCTAATTTACCGCAAGTTTATAGAAAACCAAATTGAATACCAGAGGGCTATAAAATCTACAAGAAGATGATTATTCCCAAATCCTTGCACTTCGGATGTGCAAGGATGGAATTGTTGTGTCACGGGAAAGGCATGGTTTATAATGTATACATATACATTACATTGAAGGAGAGGTATGATTATGGCTGTTGCAGAAAAGAGAACACAGGTATATTTTCCTGAAGAACTGTATAATCGTCTTAAGAAGCGTGCAGAGAAAGAGGGGAAGTCAGTTGCTGCCATAATCAGGGAGGCTTCAGAAGAGTATCTGAAAAAAGAAGAGAAAGAGATTGACTGGGAGAATGACCCTATATTCAAACTGGCAGGAATTTTTGAAAGTAAAGAGAGCGATCTGTCTATAAACCATGATCACTATCTTTACGGTGCACCTAAGAGAAAGATAAAATAAAAGGGATGAAGAGGGTTTTTGTTGATACCAGTGCCTTTGTGGCTTTTATAGATAAAAGAGATCCAAAGCATGGGGAGGCGCTTGTTGCCTTTAGTCTTGTTCAGGAAAGAAATATTGAATTAGTTACTACTGATTTTATACTTGATGAGACAATAACAATGGTTCTCTCAAGGGCAGGTCATCAAAAGGCAGTAGAAGTGGGAGAGCATATTCTCACAAGTAAGGCACTCACACTAATCTGGCTTGATACCAATCTCAAAATGAAGGCATGGGAATATTTCAAGCGATATAGAGATAAAAGATATTCATTCACTGACTGCACGAGTTTTGTCCTTATGAAAGAGATGAGACTCAGACATTACATTGCCTTTGACGAGCATTTCAAACAGGCAGGGTTTGTAAAATGTGGAGGAGAATCTTTGTCATAGTAATTGCTGGAGTTGTCCTCTTAAGCCTTTCCTGCTCTTCTGGGAAAAAGAGGGGATATCCAGTCCTTGGAGAAGATGGTTTAAAGGACATAGGTGTTTTAGAAGACCACTCAGAGGCCCTTCTTAGGTGGATGAAGAAGGGGATTCGTAATGCCATACTCATCAATGTGGACACCCATGATGATATAAGGTGGATCCCCGATGAGAAATTACAGGAGCTTGCAGTTCTTTATTCAAAAAAACAGTGGGAGGCGATTGATAGGGCAGATGAAAATGGAGACGAACGGTTGTATAACATTGGAAACTTTATATACGCCGCTGCGAGGCTCGGGATTGTAAGGGAACTCTACTGGATAATCCCTTATGGAAAGTTCTCAACGCCTGATCCACTTGATGGGGTTAAGAGATTACTACGGACATACAGTTTCCCTGAAGAGTCTATCAGGGCTTTTGCATTGATTGATGGATGTGTAAGAGGGAGTTTTTATGGAATACCCGTTAGTGTATGCGGGATTGAGCATCTGCCCGAGATAAGAGAGCCCATTGTTTTGAGTATTGATGTGGATTTCTATCCACCGGTACCGGTAGATTATCAGGTGGATAGGCTGGGTTCAATAAAGTTGCTCATGGATGCCCTGTTTGACCAGCGATACAGGGTTATGGATGCCGTGGTGGCATACTCTGTTAGGGGTGGTTATCTTATCCCATATCACAGATGGATGGGAGATGCCACGGTGGAGATATTGAAGAGACCCTCACTTCTGGAGAAAATGCCCGATAGGTGGAGGATACTGAGTGCGGCAGACTATTATCTCAAGACCAAGCAATATATTGCCCTGAAGGAGTTTCTTGAAGGTGTCCTTAAGAGATACCCTGAATCAGAGCCTGTTAAGGCATACCTCGGATTTGTCTATCTGGGGCTGGGTTACCATAAGAGGGCCTTTGATGTTGGCAAGCAGTTATGTGACAGTGACATTAAGTATTGTTATCTTATGGTCAATATGGGGATAGCCCTGCTTAAAAAGGCAAGGCTTAAAGAGGCAGAACCTTTTTTCAGGTATGCCTATAAGAGGAACCCAAGGATAGATTATGGGCATGTGGAGTTCGGCAACGCCCTTCGGGTAGCAGGCAGGTATGAAGAGGCGATATCCTATTACCTAAAATATCGGAAGATGAACGGCTCCTATCCAGTGGACTTTATTATAGGACAGACCTATCTGATGATGGGCAATGAGAAAAAGGCCAGAGAGTTTTTTGACTCTGGCAAACTGGCCCTGAGAAGCAAGAGGTATGTTGATGTAAAAAACGATGTGGTTTCAGAGGCACTTAAAACTGCAGTGAAGTTTTATGAAGAAAAAAACCTGAAGGAGTATGCTGATGAGATAAGAAAGGACAGGAGACTTGCCGATTTATTATGAGTTTCTGAGATCATTTAAAGAGATTGAAAATCTAGCGATGTAATTGGTACGAAATTGCTGATTGACTCCGGTCAGATGTGGCCGAGGGTTGCCTTTAAACGGGGCCCAAAAAAACTTTGATTTTCGGAGTAGAAAACTGAATTAATACGACAGGGCATTATAAACTGTTTGAATCGTTTGAACCGTTTCAACAGTTTGAACGGTTATAGTGCATCCATCAGCACCTTATTTGATTTTTGACCGAAGTCAAACGGCAATCTAAGGAGATAAACAACTCTTGAATTAAAGGGCCGATATTTCTTACAATAAAGTAAGAATTTAAAAAAAAGTAAGGAGATATCATGCCAACTGCGACGATTACCTCAAAAGGACAGGTTACGATACCAAAGGAGATAAGAAATCTGCTTCATCTTAAGGCTGGCGACAGGGTGGATTTCAGGGTTGATGATGAGGGAAGGGTAATAATGGAGCCTGCCACTGTGGATATTTCAGAACTCAAAGGCTGTCTCAGAAGACCAGGGGCAAAAAAGATAAGCCTTGAGAGGATGAATGAGGTTATAAAAGAAAGAACTTCGGAGGGTTATAGCAGAGTATGACAGGAATTGATACGAATGTCCTTGTCAGGTATCTGGTATGGGATGATGAGCAACAGGCAAGAAAGGCTGAAAGATATATAGAACAGGCAATAAAGACTGATAGAAAGTGTTTTATAAACCTTGTGGTATTGTGTGAAATGGTATGGGTGCTTGAATCTGCCTATAAGTTTAAAAGAGATGAAATCTCAAGTGTAATTGAAATGATGCTTAAGACAAAACAGTTTGAAATTGAAAAGACAGATGTGGTTAAAAGAGCTTTGAAGGAATACAAAAATGGTAAGGCTGATTTTGCCGATTGTATTATTGGACTGGTAAATAATGAATATGGCTGTAATACCACTATTACTTTAGATAAGAAACTAAGGAGTAAGCCCTACTTTAAGGTTTTATAATGATAAAGACCACTTTACATATATTCAAAACTTTACATATATTCAAAAAGGAATTAAAACAATACCTATTCTCCCCGATTGCGTATATTGTTGGGGCGGTATTTCATGCCATAATAGGATATTTTTTCTATAATTCTCTGCTTTCTTACACCCGTGCGGCTATAGAACTGGCTGGGTCAGGGAAGAGACCAGAGGTCTTCACCCCTACGGTGATAATAATGGAGGGGCTTATAAGAAGCATGGGCACCATATTTCTGCTACTTACTCCGCTGCTTACCATGAGGCTTGTGACAGAGGAAAAGAAGGCAAGAACGATTGAGTTGCTATATACTTCGCCCCTTCCCCTCAGTGCCATAGTGATTGGAAAATTTCTGGCCGCATATTTTATATACTGTCTGATTGTGGGAATCAGTGTTTATATCCCTGTGGTGCTTGATGTGTTTACCACAGTAAACTGGGCCCATGTCTTTGCAGGTTATCTTGGTCTTCTGTTGATAGGAGCCGCCATGCTTTCAGTTGGGATGTTTGCTTCAAGCCTTACGGACAAACAGGTAGTGGCGGCAGTGCTTACTATTGGAATCCTTGTGGTCTTCTGGTTCATAGGCGGAGGCATTGGGGCCGCAAGCCAGAGGGTTACGGATTTTCTGAGAAACATTGCCCTTTATACGCCTTTCAGAAACATGTTTCAGGGGCTGATTGACCTCAGGGATATATTCTATTTTCTGAGTTTTACCTTCTTTAACCTATTCCTTTCATACAGAGTGCTTGAGGTAGAGCGTTTCTGATGGGAGATGTTCTCAAGAGACTGAGTTTGATTCTGGGGGTTGCTTCGGGAGTAGGGGCCTTTCTTGTCTCAAGTTTCTGGCCAGACAAGACATTGCCTGTGGTATTGCTTGCTCTGGTGTCTGTCTTTACACTGGGGTTTTTCTTTGTAAGTTACTTTGAGGCATTTAAGGAATACTCCCGTAGGAGGTCAACCCATCTGAGGTTTAACACTGTCCTGATGGTCTTTGTGGTCTTCTTTATTATGGTTGTCCTGAACCTCATTATCAGGCAGTATTACTTCAGGTTTGACCTTACCACAATGAAGAGGTTTTCCCTGTCTCCATTGACGATAAAGGTTCTTGAAGGACTTGAAGACCCCATAAAGGTGTATTATTTCGGCTCAGAAAATACGGGTAAATTTGAAAGGATGCAGTATCTTCTGGATGCCTATAGATATCACACCAGAAAGGTCATCTACGAACTTCATGACCTTGACAGGGTGCCGCTTCTGGCAAAGAGGTATGGAGTAAGGGAGTATGAGACTGTAGTAGTAGAAACAGGAAAAGGCTTTTTCAAGGACAGGGGCTCGGATGAGCAGACCGTGACAAACCTTATAATTAGGGCTACCAGGAAGAGACACCCTGTGGTAAGGTTCCTTCAGGGGCATGGTGAACATAGCCTTGACATAGAGGAAAGAAGCGGTTATGGCATAGTGGCAGATGTCCTGAAGAAGTCAGGCTTTGTGGTTGATGCCCTATATCTAACTGAGGAGACAGTGGTGCCACCTGATACAGATGTTCTGGTTATAGCTTCACCAACAAGGCCTCTCAGGGATGATGAACTGAGAAAGATAAAGCACTACCTCATGGGCGGTGGAAAGCTGATGGTTCTCATGGACAGACCTGGTCAACTGAGCAGACTGCTTTCGGAGTTTTATGTCTCTTTGAGCAAGTATCCCATATATGACACACAGAATGTGGCAGGCATTGGGCCTTCAGCCCCACTTGTGAAGGAATACTATTACAGTGATATATCCCTGATTAAGGGGCTTGAGGATGAGACCTTCTTTCCAGGTGTGTATGAGGTGAAGTTTTACGGGGCATATGAGAGGTATAAGTTTCTCTTCATGGTGAGGACTACCAAAGAGAGTTGGTATGAGAAAAACGGCGATGCAAAGAAACAGAAGGACGAGCAGGAGGGTTACCAGACGATTATAGCCGCCCTTGTGCCAAAGGATGCCCTGTGGAGGGTGGTGATATCTGGAGACAGTGATTTTGCCACAAATGCCTATGTACAGATTGGAGGCAATGGGGAACTCTTCCTCAGGGCGATAAACTGGCTTACAGGAGAGGGGTCCCTTACGAGTATAGCCACAAAGAGGGGACGTGTGGTCCCGGTATTTGTTACTGAAAGGCAACTTAAGATGGTAAGATATCTGGGACCCATTGCAGTGCCTCTTCTGATTTTTCTCAGTGGTGTAGTGGTTTGGTTTAGAAGGAGGAGGCTGTGAGAAGATACAGGACCACAATAGTGCTTTTTCTGGTAGCAGTGCTGCTTGGAGGGTTTTATTTTCTGTATCTAATGCCTCAGATGCGACAGAGACAACTTATTGAAGACCTTAAGAGGAGGTTCTTCAGGTCAGACACAGAGGTTATAGACTACATAAGGATCCAGGCAGGCCCTACCGAGCCCTACGAATTGAGAAAGACACCAGAGGGCTGGAAGATAGTTCGGCCAAGGCTTCTTGAGGTGGATATGGGTATGCTTAAGCATTTCTTCAAGACCCTTTCAGATGGCAAGGTCAAGAAGGTGGTTGCAAGGGCGGAGAGTCTGAGGGACTTTGGGATAGAGAAGATTTACGCCGTTGTGGCCATTGGCTTTGGTGGACAGATTGAGGTGCTTTATCTTGGGGGAGAAAACCCTGCAAAGACTGGCAATTATGCATATTCAGAAAGACTCAAAACAGTATTTCTGATAGACAGGGATACGGCAAGGCACCTGTATCTTACACTCTATGACATGAGGGAAAAACGGCTCTTTGCATTTGAGAAGGATAAGATAGGGAGGATAGTAATCAAAAGGCCCTCTGACACGGTGGAACTTGTCAGGTTATACGAAGGCTGGACAATGGTATCGCCTGTAAGGTTTGTTGCCAGTGAAGAGGAGATGGACACACTCCTTGAGATGCTTACCACTCAGAAGGCAGAGGCCTTTATGCGATGGTCTGATAAGTTTGAGACCCTTAAGAAGAAACTATGGATAGGGGTTTATGACAGGCAGGGTAACCTTCTTTCTTCAGGACAACTTCGTTACTGGTCAAGTGAATGGGACAAACAATGTGTTTACAGGAGAGACAACGAGCCAGAGGAGGCAATGCGTGTAAGCAGGACATTCTGGGTTGCCCTTACAAGATATGCTTCTCATTATGTGGACCAGAGGGTATTTCCAGGAGTGAAGGCAGAGGATATTGACTCTGTCATTATCTCCTACGAAAAGAACAATTATGAAATCAGAAAAAACCCAGATGGATGGCAGATGGAAGGAAAGGCCATCAGAGACTACAAGATAACACCTCTGCTAAGCACTTTGCTAAGGCTCTCCTATAACAAGATACTCTTTCATAGGAGTATGCCCCTTTGCAGAGAATCCTTTTTCTCTGTGGTCCTGAAACTCAGGACACAAGACCAGAGAAGCCTCACAGTGTGCAGGGTGGACATGCAGAAGGAGGTTTCCACTTCATTGATGTTTGCTCCTGTAAGCCCTGGCTCTCCCCGGACAAGGCAGGTCATGTTCTGGCTTGCTGAGAGCAACTCAATGCCTTATCCTGCAGTGCTGAACTCTGAGCAGATAAGGACAGTGGTGGAGGCGGTTCGGTCGTTGTGAGATTCGTTAATGGGATAAGCCAGAGGATATGGGCCTTGATGGTTTCAAGGAAACTGGCAGTATGGCTGCTTGCTACGGTGGTATTGATGCTTGCAGTGGGGGCCTTTCTGCCAAACCCTTCCCTTCTGCCAGAGGACTACAGGGAGGAGTTAAAGAGGACAAAACCCCTGATTTATTACCTTGGGAAGAGATACAACAGTGAAAAACTTGCACAGGGATACCTTTTTGGTTTCATTGGGGTGTTTCTCATTGTCTCCACCACTGCCTGTAGTGTGGACAGGCTCCTGAAGTGGAAGAGGACGAGACCTTCAGGGGATGTGCCTGATGAGGTCTTTCTGAAGATGGCCATATCAGTAAAGGTGGGACAAGACCAGAGGGAGACTGTCCTCTCAAGACTTGAGACATTTTTAAAGAAACTCAGGATGAGAACGACCAGAAGACAAGGCCTTATTGTGGGCTACCGTGGGGAGGTGGGCTACTGGGGGTCCATATTCTTTCATGCCATCCTTATCACCGCACTTTTTGGTCTTGTGATATATTATCTGGGTGGGTACAGGGCATATATGGTGATAACAGAGGGCCAGAGTATTCGGTTGAGGAAGGATGCATTCTTTTATTTAGAGAAGGTACCTCTATGGGGACTGAGGGTGCCAGAGGCGGTGGTTACACTCAAGTCCGTTTATAACATATATGCCCCACAGGATCCCTGGACTGCCATTGACCATATTGTCAAGTTGGATATTACGGATATCAACTCAGGCAGGGTTAGTGAGAAAACCGTCAAGATAAACAAGCCAATCAGGATTGGGGGGAAAGTCTTTTTGCTTGAATCAGGTGGTTACTCTCCGATGGTAATCCTATTGAAGGGCAAGAAGACTGTATTTAAGGGCTATCTGAACCTCAGGAACCAGTCAGGACGAAGGGACTATATAGTAAGGGACAACATAAGGCTGGATATCACCCTCTACCCCGACTATTATTCCAGGGATGGTGTGCCCTCCACCAGGACACCCCAGTTGAAAAATCCCTTCTTTGAACTGGTCTTCTTCAAGGATGGACACTTTTTGAAAAGAGCTATCGTGCCAATGGGAGGAACGATGAAAGTGGATGAGTACACCGTGCACATACCAGACGTAAGAAGATGGGTGATGCTGAAGATGATAGGAGAGCCAGGTGTGGGTTTCTTCTTTTTGGCCTCTGTTTTTGGTATATTGGCAGAACTGGTGAGGTTTCTTGATCCAGATGAGAGGCTTTATATACGCTTCAGAAATGGATATCTTGAGATATATCCATATTCAAAATACTTTACAGCTCTTCTAAGGGAACGGGTAATGCAATTCATTGGCACACTGGAGGAGATAGAACAATGAAAAAATTGCAGACAATAGGGCTTGTGATAATGGTTCTGTGGGCCTGTTCAGGCACAACAGAGATAAAGAATGCAGTCATTGCATACAATCGTCAGCTCACGGAGGCCCTTTCCACTGCAAATGCTGCAAGGCTTCAGTATTTTGCCACATTGAACCAGATAGGCAGGGTTGATGCCTATATCCTCTATCTCAAAAAAGACAAGAAACTGCTTGTGTCTGACCTTAAGGACATTGAGTTTTTGAGGATTGAAACAGAGGATGATACTGCAAAGGTCTGGACGAAGGAGAGATGGGTTTATCATTATATTGATTCCAAGAGTAGACAGAGACTGACGAAGGATGAACAGATTTATTATAAAACCCTCTATATATTAAAATTTCAGGATGGTCACTGGATGGTTGACCAGGTGAAGATAGAACAGGAAAGATGATACAGGTAGAGTATCTGACGAAGAGGTTTGGTCAACTGGTTGCGGTGGACTCGGTGAGTTTCACCCTCAAGAGGGGTGAGATGATGGGACTGCTGGGCCCAAACGGTGCGGGAAAGACTACCATAATGAGGATGATGACTGGATATCTCCCCCCCACAGATGGAAGGGTTCTTATTGAAGGTATGGATATGTATGAACAACCTGTAGAAGTGAAACGAAAGATTGGATATCTTCCTGAGCATCCACCACTTTATTATGATATGACCGTGAGGGAATATCTGGAGTTTGCTGCCCAGATAAGAGGAGTTCCGAAGAGAGAGATTAAGGGAAAGGTTGAACTTGCGGCAGAAAGATGTGGTGTGGCAGACAAACTGGGCCGTCTGATAGGGAATCTCTCAAAAGGCAACCGCCAGCGTGTGGGGCTTGCACAGGCAATTGTTCACGAGCCTGAAATTCTCATACTTGATGAACCAACAGTTGGGCTTGATCCAAAACAGATTATAGAGATAAGAAACCTGATAAAAACACTGGGCCGTGAAAGGACCGTTATCCTGAGCACCCACATTCTTCAGGAGGTCACCTCAATATGCCAGAAGGTGGCTATTATTAATAACGGACGACTTGTGGCTTTGGATTACCTTGACAGACTTACAGATACATTCAGCAATACTGTGACATTAACCATAAGGGTGAGAATGCCTGAAAAACTTGATATGGAAAAAATCAGTGCTCTTGATGGTGTAAAGGAGGCAGTGGGGTCTGGAAACGGTAGCATTACTTTAAAGATTGAAAAAGACGATGCCCTTAAAGAATCTATTGCAAAGGAAGTGCTCCGTCAGGGAGCAGGGCTCGTTGAGATGAAAGAGATTAAACTCACGCTTGAAGATATATTTTTGAAAGTAGTTTCAGGACAACCAGACAGTTAAGTATGTTATCATAATGTAAGAAGTGATGTTATTGGAGGTATAAAATGATAAGGACTCAAGTGCAACTGACAGAAGAGCAGGTAAAGGCATTGAAGGAGATTGCAGCAAGGAAAAAGGTGTCAATGGCTGAAATCATAAGACAGGCGATCAATAATACAATTCATTCTGAAACTGAAATGCCCTATGAGGAAAGATGCAGACGAGCTCTTGAGGTGATGGGTAAGTTCAGATCGGGTAGAAGGGATATTTCCGTCAACCATGATAAATATCTGGCGGAGGCTTATAAGGATTGGTAGTATTTGTTGATAGTTCCGCCTTTTATGCAGCCATAGACGGTGATGACAGATACCATGTAAAGGCTAAACAGACATTTGAGGTCTTTTTTCGTCAGAGGGCTGGACTTGTAACCTCTAATTATGTGATTGTTGAGACTCTTACACTATCGCAAAGCAGACTAGGATTATCTGCTGCAAGAAGGTTCAGGGAGTTCATAATGCCTCTGGTAAAGGTATTGTGGGTTGACGAGAGTACTCATGAAGCAGGACTGAATGCCATGTTGACTGCGGGAAAAAGAACACTCAGTCTTGTGGATTGTGTCAGTTTTGAACTGATGAGACGATATGGGATTGAAACAGCCTTCACCTTTGATAAGCATTTTAAACAGCAGGGTTTTAAGTGTGTTCCTAAATAAAAAGGAGTTGCCATGACTAAGATTGAGAGTTTGCTTTTGTGGGCCGGGATGTTCGGGTATTTCGGTGTAATTATCATGTATCTGATGGTTACTGTTTTCAAGAAAGAAAAATTAGAAAACAGGGCATGGTATCTGTTTATTCTGAGCTTTCTGTTTCAGACTGCGTCGATTCTGTATAGATGGTATGTAAGTGGAAGGGCTCCAGTGATGGTCAGTTATGAACACTATCAGCTTGGCTCATGGTTTATAGGGCTGGCAACGATACTTGGAGGTATATTTTACAGACAGTTGAGGATAACAGCAATTGGTTCAGCTGCAGTGATGCTTGTGATGCTTGGTGTGGGAATGAACACCTACTCGGCAATGGACCCCATGCGTCCTCCCTTCAGGTCTAACTGGCTTTTCATACATATCGGGTTTGCCTGGTTTGCCTGGGGATGCTTTGTGGTGGCAACTGTTCTGGCAGTGGTGTATCTACTGAAAGGACCGGGCAAAGAGCATGGAAGGATTCTCAGCAAGTTTCCATCCCGTGAGGTGATGGATGAGTTGATGGTCAAGATGATACTTTTTGGGTTTATCTGCCAGGGGCTGATGATAATAGCAGGTGCCATCTGGGCGCATCAACTATGGGGGCGTTACTGGGGCTGGGACCCCATAGAGACCTGGTCCCTGGTATGCTGGCTTGCCTATGGACTGGTACTACACCTGAGACTTATGCTCAACTGGAAGGGGGCAAAGATGGCCGTGATGGTAATACTTGCTCTCACCACTGCAATAGTTTACTTCTGGGGCATAGGCTTTCTTCCCGAAAGCCACACCACACTAATGATGTTTGAATAATACCTTAGTTGCACTTACAAAGTGCAACTAAGGTTATGGTTTGAAAAAGAAGTCCTTTATTTATTAGACTATATAAGTTATGAAGAGGATATCAGTGATAATTATATTAGTAATGCTTCTTGAACTCATGTCTATTGCTTCAGCCTCTGCCCTCTGCGTTATCACCCAGGATGCCAATCTTCGCAGTGGGCCTGGAACCAAATATGAAAAGACCTGGCAGGTCTTCAAATACATGCCTCTTAAGAAGCTTGGCAAAAAGGGCAAGTGGTACAGGGTAAGGGATGTGGATGGCGATGAGCACTGGGTATATGAAAAGCTGGTCACCGAGAAGTTCAGGTGCGCTGTGGTAAAGGTGGACAAGGCAAACATCAGAAGGGGTCCAGGCATAAAGTATCGTAAGACCGACTTCAGTCCTGTTATCAAATACGACTCCTTCAGGATAATAAAAAAGAAAGGTGTATGGTACAAGGTTAAAGACGAATTTGGTCAGGTGGGCTGGATACATAAAAAGCTCATCTGGATTCAATGAACAAGCATATAGATAGACTTACCCACCAGATAAAAGGAAAACCCTATAAGAAAAAGCCCCGAGGCCACGGTAATTCTCATAATCACCCTCTGTGAAAGAAATCTCTTAAGCCAGTAAAGGGTGAGGGCAAGAAGCACCGGGTAGGTTATCATGCCAAGGCATCCGGTAAGCAGATAGGTTATCCCGGTTGAGCCAGAGAAGTCTTGAACAAGACCAAGCTCAACCAGTACCCTTTCTCCAAGTAGCCACCAGAGTATCATCATGGGGTTTGAAAGGGCAAGCAATAGTCCTGTGAAAAAGGCTATCCCTCGATGCCTCAACCTTCGGGGTGGCCTCTGAAGATTGACAAAATCAAATCCATGTTTGATTACAGAGTAACCAAGATAAATAAGAAGCAACCCTCCAAAAAGCCAGAAATAGGCCATTACTGCCCTTTTTCGCAAAAGTGGTAAGAGGCCAAAGATGGCAATCACCCCGTACAGAAGGTCTGCTGTAATGGAGCCCAGGGATACGCTCAGTGCTGCTCTGAGGTGCCCATGGAGTGCCCTTGTAGCCACCTCTACCTGAACAGCACCAATGGGGATGGCACTTAGAAAGCCCATTATGAATGTAAGGAGCAGAAACAATACCTCTTTTAGCATCAGATGATTATAACAGATAGGTCAGGAGTTTGAAAAAAACTGGTGTTTTTATGTAATATTGTGCTATGGAAATGGTGGTGAATCTGATCTTCGTTGGTGCTGGTGGCTTCATTGGTGCAATCTCAAGGTTTCTGGTAAGTGTATGGGTTGGTCAGCGTTGGGGAAGGGTATTCCCCTTTGGAACCTTTGTCGCCAATGTGCTTGGCTGTTTTTTTATAGGACTTGCCATGACCATTTTTAACGAAAGGATTATCGCAAGTCCCCATTTGAGGTTGCTTGTTGGTGTGGGCTTTATCGGGGCCTTTACCACCTTTTCAACCTTTGAGTACGAGACAGGCGCCCTCCTGATGGATGGTGAGTGGCTGCTTGCGTTTCTTAATGTTATTGGCAGTCTTACTGTAGGCTTTATTGCACTTAAGGCAGGAGAACTGCTTGCAAAAACAATATAGAAGGAGAGTGAAAATTGGTTAAGAAGGGAAAGGCTAAAAAACTTTCTGTTTATGTTGATGAGTCAGACAAGTACGGACGCAAACCTGTCTATGAGGTGCTTATTGATATCTTTTACAAAAAGAAGATTGCAGGCGTAAGTGTGTTCAGGGGAGTGGCAGGTTATGGAAGTGATGGGGTGCTTCATACATCAAAGAAACTCACCCTTTCATCATCCATGCCTGTTAAGGTGGAGGTGGTTGATTCTGAGGAGATGATTCAGAAGGTGCTGCCTGATGTGTATCAGGTGGTTGAAAAGGGATTAATAGAGGTTACCGATACTGAGGTAATTAAATGTTGTAAGGGGGAGGAAACAGAAGAACCACAGGAGGAGACAATGAAACTTCAGGGTAAGGCAAAGATGTTAAGAGTGATAGTAAGGGAAGACCATAAGTGGGAGGGGAAGCCACTTTATGAGGCACTGGTGAAGCGGTTTATCATGATGGATGTGGCTGGTGCAACCGTGTATAAGGCAATGGCAGGATATGGACCACACAGGAGATTCAGGAAGATGAAGTTTCTCACCCGTGGCGGAGAGCTTCCTGTGCAGATAACAGTGGTTGATACAGAAGAGAAGATAAAGGAGATACTTCCTGTGCTTGATGATATGGTCAGGGAAGGCATAGTGCTTATCTCTGATGTGGAAGTTATAAAGTACACTCACAGTCAGGCAGAGACGGATATCATGTAAAGGACAATACTTGCATTCATTTTATAGATTTCTTCTTCAGGAAATGATACAAAGGTGATTAAGCAGCAGGATATTGCGCTTAAGATAAAAGAATGTTTTGAAGAGCTAAGCCCATTAATTGAGTATTTCACATCAGAGGTATGCCCTTCGTGCCAGAATGTCTGCTGTCGGCACAAACACTCCCTTTATGACGAAGAAGACAGGCTCTTCCTTCAGGCACTTTCAGTTGAGGCTGAAAACAACTACAGCCCTGACCCTGAAGGTCCCTGTGAATTCCTCAAGGAGACAGGCTGTGTAAGGCAGAGGTGGGAAAGACCCTTCCGCTGCACCTGGTATTTCTGCGATGCCCTGCTTCAGCACATGCCTGAGGCATCAGCAAAGAGATACAGGGCCATGGTAAGCATTCTCAACAAAATTATAGAATTACGGAAAAGACTTTTATATCTAACCTGAAATCATCCATTACTGCCTACCCCCTACGCCCTTCGCCCTATCTTAGTATCCCTGAAGCGTAAAACTTGAAAACACCATTGGCCAGAGGCTGATGATAAGGAAAAGGAGCCCAAAAAGAAGCCCTGAAAGGGTCATTTTCCTCTGTAGTCTGTCAACCACATCCTTCTGTCCCACCTTACGCCTTAGTGCCTCATAAAGCCCTGTAAGCATGGATGTTATGGTGCAGAGGAAAAGGCTTATGTAGAGGGGATAGCCCACATAGTGGAAGTCTGCCTGAAGTATGTCAAAGGGGCAGTGGTGGGTTGGGAGTTCGTAAAAATATAGAGAGATAAAGGAGACCACCGAGGCAAGGCTAACAAGAAAGGCCAGGACAGAGGTGATGGAAAAGACATATTTGAGAGAGGAAATATTGTATTTTAATGAAAGAGGGCCTGATATAAAAAATAAAGCCCACACAAGGGCAAAGCCTGTTTCAGCCTTCTTTACAGGTATTGCACTTAGAGAGGAGGCAAGCCCCTTGCCCTGAGCACTGAACAGAGAGCCACAGCAGGAGGTGATGACAGCAGGGTTCAGCCCCAGGAAGTAACGGACTTCAAGATATGCCTCTAATGATATTAATGGTAGCAGTATAAGTATCAGGGCAGATTTCAGCCTGGTAAGCGGATAGTCAGGGCTTTGCTGGTCAAGCATGTTTATGCCTATCCACAGCCCTGAGACAATGAGGTTTAAAACCTTAAGATAAAGCACATACCAGCCAACGGGGTTTGCATTAAGCACGCCGGTTGCACACATGGCACCAACAAATTCTGTATGAAGGCTGTCAACCGTGTAGATAAAAAGCAGTGCGGATACGATCTGATAACCAAGGATATAATTCATGATGGTGGATGTGAGATAGGTTTTTCGCTCAAGGGAAAGCTGTAGCTCAGAGCTGCTTCGGATATCCCAGTAACGAAGAACCCTTACTGAAAGCAGGGAGATATAGAGAAGCATCAGTACTACTACACCTGAGCCAAGGAAAAGTGCAATTATGCCGGGGTGAAATATCACTTCTCCGTAATCCTTCCGTCTCTTACCTCATATACCCTGTCAACCATATCGGTCTCAAACACTATGGGGTCATGGGTGGCAATCACGATGGTCATGCCCTGCTGCTTGAGTGTTTTTAGTGTCTCAAGCAGTTTCATGGAGAGCTTGCTGTCAAGGTGAGCGGTTGGCTCGTCTGCCATCAGGATGTCAGGCCTGTTTACCAGTGCCCTTGCAATGGCCACCCGTTGCTGTTCACCACCTGAGAGTATCTCGACATGAAATGATGCCCTGTGCGAAAGTGAAAGGCTCTCCATCAGCTCCTCTACCCGCCCTGACATCTGGGAAAAGGACATCCCTGTGGGGTATAGGGGAAGAAGGATGTTTTCCCTTACACTGATACCCTTTATAAGGTTGAATTGCTGGAAGATGAATCCAAAGGTCTTACGTCTTACCTCGGTAAGAAACCTCTCGGGAAGCTTTGCCACATCCTGACCTTTAACAATAATCCTGCCCGAGGTGGGTCTGCTCATACATCCAATAAGGCCAAGCAGTGTGGTCTTTCCTGAGCCACTTGGGCCTTTAAGTACCACAACTTCGCCCTTCTTCACATAGAGTGACACTTCCCTGACAGGCCATATCTCATTAGGTCTGCCGCAGTTAAAGCACTTGCTTACCCCTTCAACCTTTATTAGATGGTTCATTAATCCTCCTCCGCTTTTCCGCCTTTCGCGCTATTTAAACCACAGAGAGCACAGAGTACACAGAGAGCACAGAATTTTTAAATCTTAAATCCCAAATCATAAATCTTAAATCTTAAATTCCATTTTCCCAAACTCTCCATTAACGCAATGAACGCGATAAACGCAATAAACGCAAAGAACGCAACTAACTCAATAACCTATATACCTATACTACCCCTTACACGCTACCACCTACCCCCTGTATTTTTCATCCTCTCATCACACTATCTGGGTCTGTGATTGCTGCCTTCCACGATGGTATTATGGTCGATGCCGTATAGGGGAGCACCGTGACCATAAAGAGCACAAAGCACTGATAGAGGTCTACATAGGGCCTGAGCCTGAAATCAGGAAACAGCACCGACCAGCCCTTTAGCGCTGGCTCAAAAAGCGCTGCACCAAAGTAAAACACATGCAGATAGGCAAGAATGATTCCTGTAAAGAACGAGATCAGGGATATGGATGCACCTTCCCAGAACTTAAGGGTCAGCACATCTGATGTCTCCCATCCAATGGCCTTCAATATCCCGATCTCCTGTCGTTCCTCGGCACTGAGCCCCGTTGCCTTATCCCAGGCAAGTATCACAAAGGCAAGCACCGATGATGCAAACATGGCAAGAAGCATCCCACCCCGCCAGTTAAAAAGTGAGTCATAGGTGCGTAGGATCTCCGAGCGTGTTATGGGGCGGGTATCTGGAAGGAGCCTTTTTATCTTTCCTGCAATGTTTTGTATCTCTGAGGGGTTATAAACCTGAACCGTAAGGTCAGTGGCATAGCCTTCAGGGAATCCAAAGAGACGGTCAAAGTCGGGTTTTGAGATTATCACCAGGTCGTTTGTCAGAAGCTGCGATGACTTTTTGAAGATACCCCTTACCTTCAGACTCATGACCCTGCCTTTTATGTCCTTGAGGAAGAGTTCATCTCCTGATTGAAGGAACCTTGCATCTGCCACACCCCATCCAATAACACAGTATCCCTGTTCATCCACTGAAGGCATCTCTCCCCTGATCAGTTCTGTCTTTTTGAGTGCTCCTGTATTGGTCATTACTGTAAAGTTGGCACCTGTCAGGGGGTCGTAGTAATAGCCCCAGTAACGGGGTGTTATTTTCCCCACACCTGGCATCTTTTTTATAACATTCCTGTAACTCAGGGGAATAAGTGCATGACGGCCTGCCTGTATTCGCTGTACTATAAGTTCAGGAGAACCCTCAAGCACAAGGAGTGCCTCCTTTTTGAAAGAATGGGTTAGAAACAGTATGGAGCCAATCACAAGGGTTACTGTGGTAAATACAAATACTATGGCAAGGTTTTTGAGCTTTCTTCTGAGAAGTGATGAAAGGGCAAACTCCAGGATCTTAATCTGCTTTTTCATCTGCTCCTCCTCATCGGTGGCTCAATGAGAGAGCCTGCAGGGAAGTGCTCCACAGATGAGGGGAAGTCCTGAAAGGGTGAAAACCAGTCAGCCTGAGATGGGTTTCGTGTGTATCTTGCCTCGGTCCATACAGAAAGGTCAGTAAGCTGAAGCTCTCTGGTAAGGTTCCTCAGGGCGACAATTTGTTTTTTACTATCAGCTACCTGTACAGAAGCATAAAACAGTAACACCACAAGAACAGTTAACTCACACAACAGTACAGCTATAAAGATTTGATATTTTTTCATCACTGCTCCTTCAGAATATACCAGTCACTACTTTTAAGACAAATTCTAAATTCTAAGCACTAAACAAATTCCAGGTTCCAATCTTCAAAATTCATTATCAACACAACGAACTCAACAAACGCAAAGAACGCTATTAACTCAAAGAACTCAATGAACGCAATAAACTCAACAAACGCAACAAACCGCCAGAGGGCGGTTTGCCCTCTGGCGAATCTTAACATCCCTTCATAATCATCTTCTTTTTCTTCATTTTCATCTTCATCATGCCCTTTGGTATGTCATCAGGGCTTACCTCACTGAAGTGAACCATTCTTTTGCCATGGTGGTCATTCATAAAGGTTCCTGCCTGTGACTTTCCCTTCACGGGCACCAGCTCCACTCCCATGGGGCCATAGACATCGCTTCCGATGACAAAGTACAGATCAGGTGCCTTTGCGTTTACAGGTCGTGTGCTGTAGTATTCGGTTACATATACTGCCTCAATATCTGCCTTTGTGTGTCTGGAGTATTTTTCAGGATGAAAATAAAACCTGAACATGTCCTTCGGGCCATCGAAAGCCAGATAGGAGCCGTCTTTAAATACAATCTCTGCAGTCCATTTTGGATACATAGATGCCTTCATCCCACAGACTGGACAACGGTCAGCAGGGCCTGGTTTTATGAAGTCTGCTGACTGTGCTGGTATTGAAAAAAGAACAATAGCTAAAAACAGTACAATAATCCCTGTTGATTTCTTCATGACATACTCCCGAGGTGTTAGGGTTTTTTCAGGGTAAGACCCTTCAATAGAGCCAAAAAACAGACTCTACCAGGGCCTGGGTGGATGAAAGAACTGGTTGGAGGTTATGGGGAGGAAGAGCTTGTCTTCCCTGGTGAGGAAGATGCTTACTACAAGAATGAAAAGTATTGTAAGTGCAGGCTTAACAGGGAAAAGACTGACCGAAACCGTGCCTGCGAGTTTCTTTGAACATACATCAGCTGTGATTACCACATGATGTCCTGTGCTGTCAGGCGATACAATAACATTGTGGTCTGCTGAAGCAAAGACCACAGGCAATGCAAACTGAATAAGCAGTGTAGCTACTATCAATGTTAATATGGTCTTCTTTGCTGGTATCATTCCTCTATCAGTTTTCCCTTTGACATTCTGAATACCCGCTCTGTCTGCCTTGCAAGCTCAGAGCTGTGTGTTACCATAACAAAGGTGATACCCTTTTCCCTGTTCATCTGCTTGAATAGCTCCATTACCTCTGCCTCGGTCTCCTCATCAAGGTCACCTGTGGGCTCATCGGCAAGGATGATATCCGGATTGTTGATAAAGGCCCTTGCTATGGCAGCACGACGCTGCTGCCCACCACTGAGATGAGCAGGATAGGAGTTTACCTTGTCTTTTATGCCCATTTTTTCAAGCAGTTCCAAGGCAAGTTCAACCTGTTCATCTGATGGATTATGACCAAAATAGGTTGGTAAAAGCACATTTTCAAGCACCGTGAGTGTAGAGATAAGGCTTGAGAACTGATAGATAAAGTTCAGTTTTTTGTTCCTGAACTCAGAAAGCTCATCGTCACCGAGTGTCCAGATGTCGGTTCCATCAATCAACACGGTGCCCCTGTCAGGCCGTGTTAGTCCTCCCATAAGACTGAGAAGGGTGGTCTTGCCACTACCTGAGTGGCCTAAAATAGATACAAATTCCCCCTTCTTTATATGAAGTGTTACACCATCAACGGCAACAATTTCATCACCGCCGACATAGTATTTCTTTGAAACATCGGTTACTTCAATCATCTTCTATGACAGGCCTCCTTTTTCTTTGATCTTTTTTAAGAGCACATCGGCAAATTTCTGATGCAATTCGGTTAAAGCCTGATACTCCCTTTTAGCATTCTTGATATCACCGGCATCAAGATATGCAAGCCCAAGATTTAGATGGGCTGTAGCATAACTTGGTCTTAGCTTTACTGCCTTCTCAAGTGCACTTATACGCTCCTTTATCATGCCAAGGCGGCTGTATGAGTATGCAAGGTTGTTGTAAGCCACTGCAAATGTGGGCATAAGTTTCACACATTTCTTGAATGCCTCTACTGCCTCTTTGTACTTTCCGAGTCTGTTGTAAGCAGTGCCCATCCTGAAGTAGGCATAGCCCATTTTGGGGGCAAGCTCTACTACCTTCTTCAGTGCCTCAACCTCCTGTTCATACAGCGATGCCCTGTCGTACAGGTCTGACAGGTGGTACCACAGCTTTGGATTGTTCGGGTCCTTGTCAATCTGTTTTTTAACCTGCACAAACACACTGGTGGTGTTGTAAGGGTTTACAGCAGAGGGGAGCTCCTTTTTTTCAGTTTTAGCCGGTTGTTTTTTCTTTGAACATCCCGTAAACAGCAAACAGCCCATCAATAATATCAAAATAACTCTTTTCATTTTACCCCCTAACGAAAGAATCTGTATGCCTTCCTGAGAAGGGCCTCTTTAATTATAATTTTACCATCCCTGAGTTCAGAGTTCAGAGGAATGGGAACATGGTTTCCTCGCCAGTTTTTGGGATTGTTTAAATCAAAGGCAAAATTGTGATGGATGCAGATAAGTCTGTTGTCCTGAACCTTGAAACCCATTTTTGCCTTGTAGCAGAGATAGTCGGCATCAAGATAGGTCTTAATATTCTCAGGTGAAAACCTGATAATCATAAAATCAATGTTCCTTCCTCTGTATCTGTAGGTATAAAAATTGACTCTTTGTTTAAGTGAATCAACAGGTATGCTGACCACACCATCTGATGCCTGAACCACCTTAAACTGGGGTGCCAACTTTGCCTTTTTACAGGAAATCGGCAAGAAGAGCATGATGAGCAGAGCAAAGAGAGCTACTTTCCTTCTCATTCACCCTCCCTTATAGCTTCATAGGGCTCGAGCTTTGATGCAGAAATTGCAGGAAGTGCTGAGGCAATCAGTCCTGTGAGCTCAGCAAAAACTATCGCAAGTATTATCAAAATAATCAACATTTCATTGGAAGGAACCAGATAGGGGAGTTTCAGGTCCTTCTTTATGAGGTCCTTAACCAGATTAAGGAATATGCCTGAGCCCACGATGCCCACGATGCCACCAACAATGGATATAAATGATGCCTCAGTGATGATGAGCCTGAATATGTGACGCCTCTTTGCACCCATTGCCCTGAGTAGCCCGATCTCTCTTTTCCGCTCATTAACTATCATGGAGAAGGCAAAACCTATCAACAGAAGTGCAATAAGCCAGACCACCACGCTTATGGTAACGATACCTCTTAATAGTCCCTTCATCTGTTTCCTTACCGTGCTGATCACCTTGTCAGATGCTATTGCCTTGACACCAGGCACATCATGCTCTATTCTGATGGCAACCCTCTCAGGAGAGATATTTTCGTTAACCTGTACAAGTACTGCTGATATCTTATTACGATCAATCTTCAGTGGAACCATTGCCCGTTCAACCGAGGCCTCAGCCATCTTGTAAGCACCCTCCATGGTCATAAACACACCCCTGTCGAAGTATTCCATCCCGGTTGGCTCCAGGGTGCCTGCAACATCAAAGGCGCTTCCATAAAAGGGTATGGTATCTCCAACTATAACAGGGATGTCGCGGCCTGTGATGATCTCGTTGAACTTAAGCGGCCTTTTCAGGTGCTGTTCAAGCCAGGGCTTGATGGTAAAGTCTGTCCCGGGGTCAAAGGCCGTTATAAAGACATCCACATTGTAACAGCAGGTAAATGAGGTTGGCTTGATATACAGATGCGGTGATGCCCTTTTTACACCCTTTACTGCCCTGACCTTCTGAAGTATGTCCTTTGACATATAAAAGGTGGTGGGTTTTCCGGTAAGCAATGCACTCTTTGCCTGAGCCTCATAACCTTCAGGCACCACCAGTATATCGGCACCAAGACGATAGGTGCCGATTTTGAGGGCATTCTTCATTCCTGATGTAAAAATAGTGGCACCAAAGAGTGCAGCACTTACCACTGTAACCGCAAGCAGGAGAATTAGAGTTCTTGCTAATTTTCGCTTTAGGTTTCTGAGTGCAAGTCCCATTATGCCTACTGTTTTTGCCATTTTTCTCCTTTCCTGGTGAGGGATTATTGTGAGGCAGGGAAGAAGGATTAAACCCTTCTTCCCTTGTGATAATTAACAACCTTTAATGATTCTTCTTTTGTGTTTTTTAAGTGGTGCTGGATTCCAGTCTACCTCTATACCACAGAGAAGTGGTGAGCCCTGGTCAATGGTGACCTCAATACCGTATTTACTATGACAGCTATAACATGCAGAGACCTGCTCTTCAATCTTGTGGGTCTTTGTGTTTATGACCACAAGGAGACTGTCGTTTTCGTAAGTCCTTGCTGCTGCAAGGGCGTATTTGCCATCAGGGGTGAACTCGAAGTCGTGAGGTCTGATATTGTCAGGAAGAACGATGTGGTCCTTAACGGTATCGGTTGCAGTGTCGATAATTACGACCTGACTCTTGTGGGTTCCTGGTTTCAGGCCAGGGTCGAACTCATTGGGTGCACTGACCCAGAGCTCTTTGCCGTCAGGGGTGAGCTGAATCTGATGGATAAAGGTCATCTCAGGGTCCTTAATCTCCTTTATCTTTTTCTTTGTGGTCCAGTCATAGACATATATGATACCTGCTGGCATGTCTGACATATATGCCTTTTTATTGTCGTGGGTCCACTGAATACCGCATATTGCCTTACCTACAGGCATACTGTCAACTGTCTTTAGTTTCTTTGGATCCCAGACATAGACATGACCATCTGCCATATCCTCAAGATAGACATTTCCATCAGGACCAAGGATAGCATCGCAAAACTTCTTACCAACCTTGAATGGTCCTTCCTTTTTGCCAGTGCCAAAGTGATATACATAAACATCGCCATTTAACAAACCGATAACCATCTTTTTGTCTGAACCCTCTTTGATAAGTGCGCCTCCGTGTGTGCCGCCACCCTTTTTGATCTCCTCAAACTTCATACCAGCTATGATACCTTCCATCTCAGAGCCAGCCTCTGTTATAACAATCCTGTCTTTCATGATATCTGACGGTGGCTTCATGGTTCTGAGGTCTATAACTGCGAAGTGCCCTCCGTGACCAGCAATATAGGCGATTCCGTTAAAGGTTAGATGTTTTTTTGCGTTTGCAGTTGAACCTGTCAAGAAATATCCTGTCAGTAAAACTGCAAAGATGAGTGTTACGATTAATACTCTCTTTTTCATACTTCCTCCCCGAAAAGGATTTTAAGGTTTAAAAAACCTCCTGTTTTCTGGTTTTCTGTTTTTTAACCTTTCCCTACCTGATTATCTTTTCTGTCTTCTGCCTCATCACCTCCTTTCCCTTTAAAATATCTGGTCCCGTTACCTCCCCGTAAAACTGACCGCAGTCTAAATATAAAATAAATAAAAAAAACCCCCCTTGTCAACTTGAAATTTAAATTTTAGATTATCTATGTTGGCCAGGGGGTATTATTTTTAAAGGGGAGAGGGGGCCCTCCCCTTCCTGGAAAGCTTATATATCAAGGTCTTGCATGGGTTTGATAAAGAGGAAGTATACCATTGTCCAGTTTCCAAGGATTATGAAGATAGTAGCTACTATTGATGAAAGTGCAAGGGTTGAAAAACCTGTAAGACCATGACCAACATTACAACCACCACCTATAGTTGCACCAAGACCCATAATAAGACCACCAACAAATACCCTGAGAAGCTCTTCAGCTCCTGGTGCCTTTAATTTGAACTCTTTAAGACCCCATGCACTCAGCAGTGCACCTATTGGGGTGCCAAGCACAAGCATGGCTGACCATGTGGGTTTCTTTGAAAGCAGGATGCTTGAGAAGAGTTCCTTTGTTGGTCCAGTGTATGAAACACCTCTGGCACCACCACCCCATAGCTCTGATGCCCACCAGGCAGATATTATAATCAGCCCTGTTAGCACGCCTGTAAGTGGCCAGGAGTAACCCTTCTGTGGCTTCTGCACTCCGCCCTTTATGAGGAAAGGTATCACAGCAACTGCAAATATACCTATCACTATCCATTTGTTTATGCCAAAGATGTTATAGAGTGTTGGCACCGTGAGGTCAACACCCTGGTCCCAGAGCTGATTTAACTGACTCTCTGTTAGTACCTTTATGCCATCAGGCGTAACCCACACGCTTATTTTAGAAAGCAGATTGTTGATTGGTGAGAGAATACCCTTGGCAGTGGCAAAGATTCCAATCATAAATCCAAGCACAGAGACAAAGGCATTTATCTGTCCTTCACCCATCTTGTACCAGATACCACTTCCACAACCACCCGCAAGCACTATACCAAGACCGAAGATATAGCCTCCAACAATATTGGCAATTGGGAAGAATGCCTGACGCCTGAGTTCTTCAATCTGGCCGATGCTTTCAAGGAAGTTTGCACCAATTGTGGTAATTATAAGTGCGAGCAGATATGCCTTGAACAGTGTGTAGTCGTTGATGAATATGGTGTCTCTGAATGCGGTGTTCATACAGTAGCGGCCGCGCTGAAAGACCCACCCAACAGCCATACCGATAACAAGTCCAGATAAAATGGTCATTACCATAACAGACCCTCCCACTTTATTATGATTTTTTGAGACCCAACGGTCCCTGAATGATTACAAATTAAAGTATGTGTGGGATCTTTATGTTTTTTTCAGGTCATAAATAATAGTTAAACAGGCTCACGGATGTCAACTGATGGGTCTGGTTCATGTTCTTTTAAACAGTTTCCTTAGTTCCTCTGTGCTGAACCTGAGTCGGGTAGGGCGGCCGTGGGGACAGTGATCAGGGTCCTGGGTTTCCTCAAGTTTTCTTATCAGCTCAAGGAGTTCCTCTTTGCTCAGGCGCTTTTTGCCGCGCACAGAGCTATGACAGGCCATGGTCTTTATGACAGAGTCTTTAAGCTCCTCAAGGGGCGCTCCCTTTTTTTCTTCTATAATCAGTTTTGCAATATCTGAAAGCACCACCTTTATATCAGTATCAAAGAGAAAGTCAGGCACTGCCCTTACCAGTAATGTATTCTCCCCGAACACCTCTATGTTAACAATATCATTCAGCCACCCAATGATGTCTGTAATAACATTGAATTCAGCAGGTGCCAGGACTATCTGTTTTGGGAAAAGCAGGTGAGTCAGGTTGTTTTGCTGTGATTTTTTAAGTTTCTCGTATCTTATCCTTTCGTGGGCAGCATGCTGGTCAACTATCCACACACCTTTGCCATCAGAGTATGCAAAGAACACATCACCAATGTAAATTGGGCCTTCAATCTGCTTACCAAAGAGGGATGTTGGTTCGCTTACAAAGGTCTCTTCACGGCTTAATTCCTCAAAACCTCCCTGGTAGGAGGTGGATTCGGTCTTTTTTTCTGTCCTTCGGATTTTGAGTTTTTCATCTCTGCCCTTTTTGGGAAGCAGGGCTGAGTTAATACAGTGGTAAACCCTGCTATATATGATTGAAGGGGTTTTGAACCTGACCTCTGTCTTCTGTGGGTGGACGTTGAAGTCCACCTCCTCAGGCGGCAGGCTCAGATAGAGAAAGAATACAGGATGTTTCCCTGGTGGTAAGAGGTGTTCATAGGCTGAATAGACAGCGTGTCTTAAATATCCATCCCTGACCGGTCGATTATTTATGAAAAGATACTGATTTGCTCTTGTATTTCTGAACCTTCCTTCCTTTGAAACAAAGGCCATAATTGGTGCTATATTTATCTCAATGAGTTCATCAAGAAGCTCTATACCAAAGAGCTGTTGTATCCGTTCGCGGTGGCATCCGGCACTGTTTAGCTGAAGTACAGGCCTTTTGTCTATATTCAGGTGAAATGAAATGGAGGGATGAGAAAGTGCTGCCTCTGTAACTGTTTGTATAATGTGGGTGTTTTCAGTGCGGTCTGACTTGAGAAACTTTCTCCTTGCAGGGGTATTGTAAAAAAGGTCTCTGACCTCAACAGTGGTGCCTCTGAAGGGAACTTCTCTTTCAGAGTTGATTTTTCCATCTTTAATCTCGATATTGAGGCCTGTTGGGCTTTTATCTAAAGATGAGGTGATTTTCATCTTTGATACCGCTGAAATTGACGATAGTGCTTCTCCCCTGAACCCCATGGTTGTAACTCTGAAGAGGTCATCCTTTGAGGAGAGTTTGCTTGTGGCATGAGGAAGAAAACATATCCTGAGGTCCTCGGGGCTCATGCCAGAGCCGTTGTCTGTTACGCGGATGAGTTTTTTTCCAGCACCGTGTATTTCAACGATAATCTCCGTTGAGCCTGCATCAATAGAGTTTTCTAACAATTCCTTTACAACAGAGGCAGGTCGCTCCACCACCTCGCCTGCTGCTATGAGCTCCTGAAGCTCAGGGGGAAGTACTTTGATCTCTGCCATGTAGATAGTTTAACATGGATGCCCTGCCCCCTACACCCTACTCCCTACTCCCTATTTCCCCAGTATCCTCTGGTACTCACTATAGGGGAGTTTTGTCTGCCAGTGGCCGGTTATTTTACCAACTGCCACGAACAGATAAAAGACCAGCAGGATGGTGGCTATAAAATACAAGGGTTTAACTGCTCGCTTTTTTCGGAAAGAGATATTCAGTGCACCCTCTGATGGACAGTGGCTTATACAGGTCAGGCAACCAAAGCATTCTGCAGAGTTGACTACCTCTTTTTTTTCCACGTCTATAAGTGTTGGACAGTTCTTAGTGCAGCTTCGGCAGTGGATGCATTTATCTTCGTTTCTCTTGATTTTAAAAGGGCTCAACTTGCTTACAAGTCCAAGTAGTGCCCCATAGGGACAGAGATATCGGCACCAGAAATTCTTGTAGAGGAAGCTTAAAAGGAAGATAACTGCCAGCACAATGGCTGTTGTCCTTGACATCTCGGTAAAGAACTTCATGGTCCTTACATCCACTATCTTATAGTAGTCTGTTATGAAAAAGAGCACTATCATGTTGGGAACCATGGCAATGCCAATAAACACAACAAAAAAGGCCATCACCAGATACTTTATTGCCCTCAGAGGGATGTCATACTCTTTTTTCATCCTGAAGTTTCTGCCAAAGAGCCTCTCACCTGCCATCCAGACATACTGTGAAACCGTGCCCACAGGGCATATCCAGCCGCAAAACCCCTTTTTGGTGACAAGCGATACCACCACTATTGCAACAAAGAGCACCAGCGCTGCAGGATGAACAGGCTCTATAATACCTGTAAACAGGGTGTATTTTAGAGATACGAAACCTGCAATGGGAAGGAATCCCTCAACCGATGGTGGCCTTGGAACAAAGGGATGCCCGGGTTTTTCAAAGTGTAGGACAAACTGGTAGAACCTTATGCCAATATAGATGCAGAAAAGCAAAAACCACAGTTGCACTGCGTATCTTATATACCTCAGATATGCCCTGCCCTGAGTCTTCATAGCTCTATTATGAAAAAACAGACGGTTTTGTGGGTATGATGTATATCATAGTATAATAAAGACAGGGTGTAGGGTGTAGGGGGTAAGGAGTAGTAAAAATTTTTCACTACCCCCTACACGCTACCCCCTATACGCTATTTCTTATGAAAAAAATTCTAATAGTAGATGATGAGCCAGATATTTTGAGGCTTCTTGAGTATAACCTCAAGAAAGAGGGCTTTAAAATCGAGTCTGCTACTACAGGTACCGATGCCCTTAGAAAGGTCAGAAAGGGAGATATAGACCTTGTGGTTTTGGATCTAATGCTGCCAGAGATGGACGGTTACGAGGTTATAAGGAGGATGAGGCGAGAAGAACAACTAAGTGATATACCGGTTATTATGCTTACTGCAAAGTCTGAAGAGGTAGACAGGGTGCTGGGGCTTGAGCTTGGGGCAGACGATTATGTTACCAAACCCTTCAGCCTGAGAGAGCTGATTGCAAGGGTAAAAGCGGTTTTACGGAGAACTGAAAACTCAGGGCAGAGAGATAGAGGAGTGATCAGGGTGAAAGGTCTGGTAATTGACAGGGATAGCTATTTGGTAACCAGAGGAGGGGAGACAATAGAGCTTGGCCCAAGGGAGTTTCAGTTGCTCTGGGTTCTTGCCTCAAGACCAGGTAAGGTCTTCTCCCGTCAGCGCCTTCTTGATGAGGTCTGGGGAGATGAGGTGTATGTAGAGCCAAGAACAGTTGATGTCCATATCAGGAGATTAAGAGAAAAGATTGAGATAGACCCATCCCATCCTGTGTATATCCTTACAAAAAGAGGAGTGGGATATTTTTTTGGTGGGGAGGTTTAATGACAGCCCTTCTGTTAATCCTTTTGTTTTCCCTGATTGTCTATATAATCGTTAGGAACTATAGTATAAGGCGTCTTTCTGATGAACTGGAAGAGATTATAAACTCCTATATGCTGGGTGATTTTGAAAAGAGAATTTTTCTTAAACACAGGGGGAGACTCACCAGAGTGGTAAACAAATTGAATGAGTTCTCTGAGATTATAGGAAGTAGAATCAGAGAGCTTGAAAGAGAAAGGCTGCGGTGGCTGAGTCTTCTGAAGGGCATATCTGATGGGATTTTCCTTATAAATGATGACAACTGTGTGGAGATTGTAAATGATACCTTTCTTCAGGAGTTCAGCCTTAAGGAGGAAGAGGTAATTGGGAAGCGGTATAGTGAGGCATTGAGGGACCCTGTGTTGATTGAGCTTATAGATAGTGCTCGAAACACAGGGTACACACACAGAGGAGACATTGTGGTTGATGACACAGAGCGGATCTTCAGGGCAACGGTTTATCCTGTGAGGGTTGAAGACAGAACAAACATAATGGTCATATTCAGAGACATAACTGAAAGACGAGAGCTTGAACGGGTAAAGAGGGACTTTATTGCCAATGTCTCTCATGAGTTGAAAACCCCAATAACCACTATCAGGGGGTATGTGGAGACCCTGATAAGCGAGGCTTCTGATCAGACCGAGGATAGGAGAGAGTTCCTTGAAATAATACATAAAAACACCCTGAGGATGGAGCGTCTGGTTCAGGACCTTATACAGCTATCAGCCATCGAGTCAGGCGTTGTGAAGATTGAAAAGACCGATGTTTCGTTTAAGGAATTTTTCTCTGAACTGGTAGAGGAATTCAGAAAGGAGACAGAAAAAAAGGGGCTTCAATTTGAGATATCCTTAGACAGCAGGCTTAAGAGCATAAAGGCTGACCCGCTTAGGCTCAAACAGATACTTTCTAACCTGATTGACAACGCCATAAAGTTTACCGAGCGAGGTTCAATCACTCTGGGTGCAGAAAGAATGAATGGTGAGGTGGTGCTTTTTGTCGAGGACACAGGTGTAGGTATTCCTGAGAAATATATCCCGAGACTTGGTGAGCGTTTCTTCAGGGTTGATCCATCACGCTCAAGGGCCCTTGGTGGCACAGGGCTTGGGCTTGCTATTGTAAAACATCTTGTTCAGGCTCATGGCTGGAAGATAGAGTTTAAAAGCGCCCCTCAGGAGGGAACAAGGGTAAAAATATTGATTAAAGATGAATAAAACTGCGTTCCAGAAACCCTCATCTCCATCTTTTACAGACCATCACATCCATCTTTTCAGGGACGGAAGACCTATGCAACAGAGGGATATTGATTGGCTTTTAAAGGTGTGCGAAGGCTCCGGTATTAAAGAGCTCTATGACATGGGCTCAAGGGATGGGATTGGTTTCAGGTATAAGGAATACCTAAGTGGAAGCCCTCTGACACTCAAGACTTGTGGGTATGCCCTGTACAGGGCAGGTGGATATGGAGGCTTTATTGGCAGACCTGTAAAGGGGCCTGAACAGATACACTATATAATAAATGAGCTCCATGAAAGGGGGGCTGACTTTATAAAGGTAATACACTCAGGTGTGGTTTCATACACTGCAGGTGGCTATGTAACAAAGGGGGGCTTTTCCAGAGGGGAGCTTTCCCAGATTGTTCAGGTGGCAAAATCCTATGGTTTGAGGGTGCACTGTCATGTAAACTCAGTGGCAAGGATACTTGAGGCCATAGAGGCAGGGGTTGACTCAATAGAGCATGGGTTCTTTATTTCCGAAAGGGCCATTCAGATGATGAAAGAGTCCAATGTCTCCTGGACACCAACCGTATATGCACTCTTAAGCCTTGCAGGTCGTGTATCTTCTAAGGAGGCTGCCTTTTACAGGGATGTGGTTAAAGGGCATTTAAAGATGATCGAGCAGGCACAGAGGCTTGGCATCAGGATAAACACAGGAAGTGATGCTGGCCCCAGGGGCATTGAGCATGGTGAGGCATTCTTGAAGGAAAGGGCACTGTTAAAAGAGTTTACCAAGGATCAGTTCAATTAAGAAGGCCAGTGCTATACAGGCAGGAAGCGTAAATATCCATGCCATAACGATCTTTCCAGCAATTCCCCATCTTACAGCGGAAAGCCTCCTGGTTGCCCCTACTCCCACAATAGAGGAAGAGATGACATGGGTGGTGCTTACAGGTAGCCCTATGTGAGATGCCCCAAGGATGATTGCTGTGGAGGCTGTCTCAGCTGCAAAACCATGAACAGGCTCAAGTTTGAGCATGTTTACCCCCAGGGTCTTGATTACCCTCCAGCCCCCTATAGCAGTGCCAAGACCCATTGCCCCTGCACAGAGCAGTATCACCCACAGGGGAACCTCTAATGACTTTATCAGACCTCCACTGAAAAGTGAAAGTGTGATAATACCCATCACCTTCTGTGCGTCATTTGAGCCATGACTGAAGGCCATGAAAGAAGAAGAAAGCAGTTGCAGCCTTCCAAAATATCGGTTTATCAGAGAGGGAGGAAACCGTCCAAAGAGATAGAGTATCAATTTCATAAAATAGTATCCAAGAAAGGCACCGATTATGGGAGAGGTAAGAAGGGCGGTGAATATCTTTGTAAGCCCCCTGAAGTTAAGCACATCAACTCCTGCATGTGCCACGGCAGCTCCCATCAGGCTTCCTATGAGGGCATGGGATGCACTTACAGGCAGCCCTATTATGGTCATTGCCGAGTTCCAGAGAAAACCGGCAATCAATGCACTGGCAACCACTGTCTCGGTAACACCTGTAGGGTTAACGATTCCCTTCCCGATGGTCCTGGCAACAGCAGTAGAAAACAGTGCCCCAAGCACATTCATCAGGGCTGCAAGCGACACAGCCTTGAAGGGTGAAAGGACCCTTGTGGAAACTACGGTGGCAATTGCATTGGCTGAGTCGTTCCAGCCATTACTGATGTCAAAAAGGACTGCAAGAACTATGGTAAAAAGGATTATCTCATGCATTCTTCAGCACGATACCCTCAAGGATGTTTGCCACATCCTCACAACGGTCGGTTGCATTTTCCAGATGCTCAAGGATCTCCTTCCACTTTATAATCAAGATGGGGTCTTTTATGTTTTCAAAGAGGTTTCCAATGGCTCTTCGAAAGATCCGGTCAGCCTCGTTCTCAAGCCTGTTGATCTCAATGCAGAGGTCGTGGACGAATGAGTACTTTTTGTTTCTCAGTTCGGTTATAGCCCTGTGTATGGTGTTTGCATTATCAACCAGCGACTGGGCAAGCTCTTCTGCTCCTGTGACCTTCTGGTCAATCTTAAATAGCATGAATCGGTCTGCCGATGCCCATATAAGGTCTAATATATCGTCAAGCCTGCAGGCCAGTGCGTGTATGTCTTCACGGTCAATCGGAGTCAGAAAGGTCTGGTTAAGCATCCTTATGGCTTCGTGGGTAAGAAGGTCGCCTTCATGCTCGAGGGCATGGATTTCTTTCACACGGGTTTCAATGTTGTCAAACTTTACAAAGAGCTCTTTAAGCTGCTCGGCAGCCTTTATGAGATTGGTAGATGCATTGTCGAAGAGTTCATAGAAGTCCAGTTTTTTGGGGAAAAATTTCATGCCAGTCCCCCTGTTTGATAATGTTGAGACATTATAACAGGATAAATTTATTAATTTCCAATTGTAACAGAAATGTAACAATAGCTTAACAGGCATGTAATGGGTGGGAAGGTATAATTAGGGTGTAGCGTGTAGGGGGTAGGGAGAAGTGAGTGTTGAGTTATGAGTTTTTAGTTATAGGTTAAGGTTTTTAACTAAACACTCAACACTAAGCACTCAAAACTAATAACTACCCCCTACACGCTATCCCCTACACCCTAAATCATCGGGAGGTTTGTTATGAAAAGGACATTCAGGGTAATAACTTTCTTAACAGCACTGCTTTTTGTATTAAGTGGACTTGCCTCTGCCTCTGAGACCATAAACGGAGCAGGTGCAACCTTTCCCTATCCTGTTTATGCTGCCTGGGCATGGCAGTACAAAAAGGAGACAGGCATAAGGCTTAATTACCAATCCATCGGCTCTGGCGGTGGAGTGAGACAGATAGCAAACCGTACCGTTGATTTCGGCGCCTCCGATGCACCTGTCAGACCAGAGGAGCTTGAAAAAAAGAGACTTTACCAATTCCCGGCAGTAATTGGTGGTGTGGTGCCTGTTGTAAAAATAAGGGGTATAAGGGCTGGTAAGTTGAGGCTTGATGGGAAGACACTCTGCGGTATATTTCTTGGAAAGATAAACTCCTGGAGTGATAATAGGATAAAGGCACTGAATCCAGGATTAAGACTTCCTGACAAAAGAATAACCGTGGTTCACCGCTCTGATGGCTCTGGAACCACTGCCATCTTTACCACCTATCTCTCTCAGGTATGTGCTGATTGGAAGAATAAGGTTGGAGCAGGTAAGGCAGTAAGATGGCCTGTTGGTATCGGAGGCAAGGGAAACGAGGGTGTGGCAAACTATGTAAAGAGGAAAAGATACTCCATTGGATATGTGGAGTTTGCCTATGCCAAACAGAACAGGCTTACCTATGTAAAACTGAAAAACAGTGCCGGCAACTTTGTTGAACCAGGCTTTGATAGTTTTCAGGCTGCCGCTGCATCTGGAGATTTTGACCCCAAGAAACACTATTACCTCTGGTTAACCAATGCGCCTGGCAGGAATGCCTGGCCTATATCAGGTGCCACCTTTATCCTGCTTGCAAGAGAGAAAAAGGACTCCAACATTAGGACCGTAAGTTTTTTTAACTGGGCATTCAAAAAGGGAGATGAGATAGCCAGACGCCTTGTTTATGTTCCGCTTCCTGAGAGCCTGAAGAATAAGATAAGGAAGTACTGGAAGGGATTGGGAATATATTGATAGTGATGAGTTTTGAGTTTTGAGTGTTGAGTTATTTTGTGAGATAGATGATAAAGGGGTTGAGAAAAGATCCAGTTGACTTTGTATTTGGCACACTGACTGCACTTGCCTCCCTGTCAGTGGTGGTGCTTATAGGTGGGATATTTATTGCCCTTGTTAAGGAAAGCCTTCCTGCCATTGAGCGGTTTGGTGTAGTCCGATTCATAACCACCGTGGAATGGGACCCTGTAGCAGAGGTTTTTGGTGCTTTAAGCCCACTGCTTGGCACTGTTGTTACAACCCTTTTGTCACTTGTCTTAGCAATACCCATTGCCGTTGGGATTGCAATATTTATAACCGAGATAGCACCTGACTTCCTTAAAGGTCCCATAGGAACTGCCATAGAGCTTTTAGCTGCCATACCAAGCATCATATACGGCATGTGGGGTCTTTTTACTCTTGCCCCAATTATGGAGCAGTACATAGAGCCCTTCCTTCAATCAACAGTAGGAAAACTACCCCTCATCGGGGCACTCTTTCAGGGTACCCCTATGGGAATAGACCTTTTTACGGCAAGCGTGATATTAAGCATTATGATCATTCCTTTTACTGCCTCGGTTGCAAGAGACTCCTTTAAGCTTACCCCTGAGATAGTCAAAGAGTCTGCCTACGGAGTGGGTGCCACGAAGTGGGAGGTGGTAAAGGATGTGGTGCTTCCCTATTCAAAGCTTGGTGTATTTGGTGGGGTGGTGCTTTCCCTTGGTAGAGCCATTGGTGAGACCATGGCTGTGGCCTTTGTACTTGGAAACAACCACGAAATCCCCCACTCACTCTTTGATGCATCAGCCACAATCACTGTAAGTCTTGCAAACGAGTTCACAGAGGCAGATACGGATATATATCTTTCTTCACTTTATTATCTTGCACTCATACTTTTTGTTTTAAGTTTCATAACCCTTGCACTGGCAAAGTTTTTTCTTTTAAGGGCCGAAAGGAGACAGAGTAGATGACCGTAGAGTCAAGACGGAGGCTTATGAATAAGATTGCCCTCGCCCTTAGTAGCCTTGCTGCCCTGACAGGGCTTTTCTGGCTTGTATTCATACTTGCCGATGTTTTGATAAACGGAATAAAGGGGATAAGCATTGCTCTGTTTTTACAGGATCCGGCTCCACCCGGAATGCAAGGGGGCGGATTGAGGAATGCCTTTGTCGGACAGCTCATGATTACTGCTGTGGCTACCCTTATCGGGGTGCCACTGGGAGTGCTTGGCGGAACCTTTCTTGCTGAATATGCAAGGGGAAAAAGGATAAGTCGTTTAATAAGTATTATCTCTGATATCATGGTAAGTGTGCCAAGTATAGTAATAGGAACCTTTGTGTATGCCATTCTGGTAAAACCACTTGGACACTTCAATGGATGGGCAGGAGCGGTGGCACTGGCAATAATCATGGTACCTGTGGTTTTAAGGACGACCGAGGATATGCTTGGTATGGTGCCATGGACCCTGAGGGAGGCTGCCTTTGCCCTTGGTGCACCCTACTATAAAGTGATCATTCAGGTGGTTTACCGCGGGGCAGCAACCGGCATCCTTACAGGGGTATTACTATCCATTGCCCGTGTGGCAGGTGAGACCGCACCATTACTGTTTACATCCTTTAACAACTCCTTTTTTACCTGGAACATGAACGAGCCTGTATCTTCTTTGACGGTTACAATCTTTCAGTATGCCATGGGACCATACGAAGACTGGCATTCACAGGCCTGGGCAGCCTCATTGATTATCACCCTCTTTGTGCTTTTCATAACCATCACAGGAAGGTTAATATTAAAGTGGAGGTTTGGTAGTGGAAGGTAAGGATAAGGAGCTTGAGGTAAGGGGATTGCACTTTTACTACGGAGATGTTCACGCCCTTAAAAACATCAATCTGCCTGTTTACCGTCACAGTGTAACTGCCCTTATAGGGCCTTCTGGGTGTGGTAAGACCACCCTTCTTAGGTGTTTTAACCGCATGCATGACCTCTACCCCGGAAATCGTTACGAAGGTGAGATAATCTTTGAGGGAAGAAATATACTTTCATCAGACATTGACCTTATTGACCTCAGAAGCCGTATAGGCATGGTATTCCAGAAACCAACCCCCTTTCCAATGAGTATCTTTGACAACATCGCCTATGGACTTAAACTACGGGGGATAAAGAGACGCACCGAGCTTTCTGAACGGGTGGAGCGAGCACTCAGACATGCAGCGCTGTGGGATGAGGTGAAGGACAAGCTTAATGAGTCTGCCTACAGCCTCTCAGGTGGGCAACAGCAGCGACTGGTCATAGCACGGGCACTTGCTGTGGAGCCCGAGGTGCTTCTGTTTGATGAGCCAACCTCTGCCCTTGACCCCATCTCAACGGCGAAGATAGAGGAACTGGCAGTGGAGTTGAAAAAGGAGGTAACCATAATAATAGTCACTCACAACATGCAGCAGGCAGCCCGTATATCAGACTGGACAGGCTTTCTGATGCTTGGTGAGTTGATTGAATTTGGCAGAACTGATAAGATATTCACAAGTCCTTCCCAGAAATTAACCGAAGATTACATAACAGGGAGGTTTGGTTAGTGCCTGTCAGGATGTCAGAGCTTGAAAACCTGAAGGACATGCTCCTTAAGATGGCCTCTCATGTAGAGCGCTCCATAAAAGACTCAGTCAGGGCGCTTACAGAGAGGGATTCTGCCCTTGCTGAGAAGGTTATCAGGAATGACAGGATAGTTAATACCTATGATGTAAAGATAGACGAGGAGTGTATCAGGCTACTTGCCCTGAAACAGCCAATGGGCAAGGACTTAAGGTTTATCACAACTGCCATGAAGATTACAACAGACCTTGAGCGTATTGCTGACAATGCCGTCAATATAGCTGAAAGGGCAATAGAGCTTAATGAGGAACCACTTTTAAAGCCCTATATAGACATCCCCCGTATGCGTGAGGTGGCACAGGGGATGGTGAGGGATTCTATAGATGCCTTTGTGAATGAAGACAAACGGCTTGCCATGGATGTTATAATGAGAGATGACGAGGTGGATGACCTCAACGATATGGTGCTTAAGGAGCTTATGTTTATCATGACCCAGGACCCTTCCACCGTATCCCGCGCCATGAAGATAAGTTATGTCTCAAAGTATCTTGAGAGGATAGCTGACCATGCAACCAATGTTGCTGAGATGGTGATCTATATGGTAGAGGGTCGTATTGTTAGACACATGGTACCAAATGAAATAATTGGATAAATGAGGTGACCCTTATTGAAACGCCTCCGCATACAGCCTTACCTTACAGATAAACAGATACAATACGAAAAAGTACTAAACCCAGAACAACTAAAGGTGGTGTTCTGTCCTGGTGGACCAATGCTTGTGCTTGCTGGTGCTGGCACTGGTAAGACCACTACTGTTACATACAGGGTGGCAAGGCTCCTTGAGCAGGGAGTGCCTGCCGGTGCTATATTGCTTCTTACCTTTACGAACAAGGCTGCCCGTGAGATGATGCAGAGGGTTGAGATGCTCCTTGGAAGAAAACCCACCGGACTATGGGGTGGGACCTTTCATCATATTGGAAACCTGATACTGAGAAGACATGCAGGAGTGATTGGTTATAAGGAGGGCTTTAGCATACTTGACAGGGAAGACCAGAAGGAGCTTATTGATAGCTGTCTTGCTGAGCTAAAGCTTGAGGATAAACTTTTCCCAAAGCCTGCAGTGCTTGTAGAGATGCTTTCCTATCATCGAAATACCCTTTATGAGTTTGATGAGTTGATAAGCCAGCGATACAGCCACCTTGAGGAATACTATGATGACATAAAAAAGGTCTTCTCCCTTTATGCAATGAGAAAGAGCACACTTAACATGATGGATTTTGACGACCTTCTTCATAACCTCCTGAGGCTTTTCCGAGAGCATGGAGAGCTAAGACAGTTTTACTCTTCAAGGTTTCTCCATATACTGGTTGATGAGTATCAGGATACCAATCTAATACAGTCTGAGATGGTTGATATGCTTTCGGAAGCACACAGGAATGTAATGGTGGTGGGAGATGATGCCCAGTCCATCTATTCCTTCAGGGGGGCAAGGATTGAAAACATCCTTGGCTTCCCTGAGCGATACCCTGATTGCAGGATATTCAAGCTTACTACTAACTACCGTTCCACCCCTGAGATACTGGAGCTCTCAAATGCCTCCATCTCACACAATGAAAACCAGTTTGAAAAGTCCCTCAGGGCAATTAAAGCCCCTGGTGAAAAGCCAATGGTGGTGGAACTTCAGGACCTCTACGAGCAGGCAGCCTTTGTGGCCTCCAGGGTAATTGAGCTTTCAAACGAAGGTATAGATTTAAATGGGATAGCCGTGCTTTACAGGTCCCATTATCAGAGCATGGAGCTTCAACTGGAGTTTCAGCGCAGGGGGATTCCCTTTGAGGTAAGGTCGGGACTCAGGTTTTTTGAACAGGCCCATATAAAGGACATACTTGCCTATCTTAAGGTGCTTCATAATCCCTATGATGAGCTTAGCTGGAAGAGGATACTGAAGATGCTTCCCGGGGTGGGAAATATAACGGCGGCAAGGATATGGGATGAGATATCAAAGAGTGAATCACCTCTTAATGCACTGAGTAAGGTGAAAAAGGGGCTGTCAAGGAGGGCGATGGATAGCTATCGGGTCTTTGTTACACTGATGAAAGGTGTTGAAGCCCTGAACTACAGGGATCATCCGGCAGAGGCAATAGCCTATTTTCTGGAAAAGGGCTACGAGGGCTATCTCTACAATACCTACCCTAACGCAGGTCAGAGATATGATGATATTATTCAGTTGATAAAATATGCACAGAGGTATACCTCTGACAGTAGCTCAACCTACAATGCCATGGAACTACTCCTTAGCGATCTTACCCTTGAAAGCATTAACTATGCTGAGGATGCTGATTCCGATACCCCGCAGGCTGTGGTTCTTTCTTCGGTTCATCAGGCAAAGGGACTTGAGTGGAAGGTGGTGTTCATAATCGGGGTGAATGATGGGAGATTCCCCTCAAAGAAGGCGCTTTACACAGAAGGTGTGGAGGAGGAAAGGAGGCTCTTTTATGTTGCCTGCACCAGGGCGATGCAGGAGCTCTACATCTGCTATACCCTGACCGATGATGGCTATTCAAACATAATAAAGCCATCAAGGTTTATTACAGAGCTTCCAGAAGAGGTTTACGAAAGGGTGGAGATAGAGTATGAGTATAGTTGAGCATCTGAGGGATGCAGTGTCACTGGCCCTGAGGAACTGGCCGGTTATTATAGTTAACCTGATAGTTGCAGTAATAAACTGTGCAGGTGCGGTGTTCTTTGTGCTGCTACCCCTGTCTGGCCTGCTCATGCTGGCAGGGATAAGTCCGCTGCTGCTTACCCATACCTCATCATACGATGCATTGCTTGGGCAGATTCCCTATGTGGCTGCCCTGGCAGTGGTCTTTATGCTTATTTATCTATGTTTTTTAGTTTGCATTGGTCTTTTTGTCCTGGCTGGAACTACCGGGATTGTTGTTTTTTCAGCCAGAAATCCTGCTGAAGGATTTAGCCTTAACAGGTTTTTTTCTGAGGCCAGAAGGCTCTTTTTCCCCTTTCTTAACTATACTGGCCTTACAGGTGGGCTTTTAGTGCTGGTGGCTGTTTTATCTGTGGTGGCAGGATTTTTTGTAAAAGGCCTTGTTGAGTACCTTCAGGCATACTCTGCAGCTCTTTCATATTTTGTGGGGCTTTTTTCTGTGGTGGTTGGTGGATTGGTGCTTTTTTCCATCCTGCTATTGCTACTGGTTATCACCTTTTATGGATTGATAGAGCTTGCTATTAGTAATGAAGGCACAATGGAGGCATTCAGAAAGACAATAAACTTCATAAAAAAGCAGGGAGGGGCTATTGGCTATTTTTTGCTGGTGGGAGTAATTTACATTGCAGTAAATCTTGTCCTTGGTGCCTTTGGTCTTACCTTCAAACTCACTCCCTTTGGATTTTTGCTTTCCATACCCTTTCAGTTTGTAAGTTATCTCGTAAGTGCCGCAGTGGGACTCTGGTTTATAAGTGCACTGGTGAGTTACTATTTAGGGTGTAGGGGGGAGGGGGTAGCGTGTAGGGAGTAGGGAACAGGGAGCAGTAAAGATTTTATACTACACGCTATACACTACCCCTTACACCCTACCCCCTGTAGTTCAGCCATTCAGGGCTTGTGTATTTATCCCTGCAGAGCTTTTCTGCCAGATTGAGTTCTTCTCTGGTGGGGCTTGAGGGTTTAAATTCTCCATTAAAGACCTCTATGAATCCCTTTATGATCGCCTGTTTCAGTTTTTTCAGGTCAATATCAGGGTATACATCAAGCAGTCCGATCATGCTTGAAAGGATACTGTCTCGTGTGGCTGTGCCAAAGACCCTCTCCATTTCCTCAGCATTGGTATTCAATAGCAATGAGCCCTGCTGGAGAAAACCCTTTTGCCATCGTTTTTGTGCAGAGCCTATAAGTTTTTTACCCTTTAGTGTAATCTCACCATAGGAGACAGACTGAAAACAGAGTGCTGAACCTGTAAGCACCTGTCCCCTTTCCCTGCGGGTCTTTAACTCCACATCAAATCCCATCTCTCTGAATCCTTTGAGAAATGCCTGAGCAATGTAGCCATATGTCTTCAACAGGCTCTCTGAAAAGAAAGGGGGGATGTTTTGGGATGAAAAGCTGTATGTCAGGTCTGCCCCGTGAAGAATAGCCCTGCCGCCGGTGGGTCTTCTGACTACAGGGATGCCCATGTCTCTACAGTAATCCATGTTTATCTCGGAGAGTTTCTGAAAGGCACCAATGGTAATGGAAGGAGTCTTCCATCCATAAAACCTTAATGTAGGTGGAGATGCCCCCTCAAGCACCCTTGAGGCTATAGCCTCATCAAGTGCCATGTTCATGTAGGCATCTTCTTTGCCGCTATCAATTAAACGCCAAAACATAAGCTTAATTTAGGGTGTAGGGTGTAATTAGGGTGTAGGGTGTAGCGTATAGCGTGTAGGGAGTAGGGAGTAGTAAAGATTTTATACTACACGCTACCCCCTACCCCCTGTCTCAATGCCTTTCCCGTATAAGATTCTTTGCACCTTGCAAGTTCTTCGGGTCTGCCTGCGAAGATAATATGTCCACCTTCTGGTCCTCCCTCTGGCCCGAGATCTACTACCCAGTCAGAAACCCTTATAAAATCAAGATTATGCTCTATTACGACCACCGTGTTTCCTTCGTCAACCAGCCGTTGTAGAACCCTGATTAGAGATAGTATATCAAGGAAATGAAGCCCCACGGTTGGCTCATCAAGTATATAAAGATAGTTTCGTCTTTTACCGTTTGTAAACTCACCGCATATCTTAAGCCTCTGGGCCTCGCCACCTGACAGGGTGGTAGCAGGCTGGCCAAGTCTCAGATAGCCAAGCCCCATATCCTGAAGTATCTGAAGACGAGAAATAAGCCTGTCGTGGCCTTTGAAGAATTCAATGGCCTCATTTACAGTCATCTGAAGGACATCGTAAATGTTTTTGTCCTGATAGGTAACCTTGAGTGCCTCTTCGGAGTATCTCTTACCATGACACTGCTCACACCTCACATAGAGGTCTTCAAAAAAATACATCTGTAGTTTCTCATATCCCTCACCCGAGCAACGCTCACACCTGCCTCCAGGCACATTGAAGGAAAAGAACCCCGGGGTATATCCATGCGCCACTGCATAGGGCTGTTCGGAAAAGAGCCTTCTGATAAGGTCAAATATCTTTAGATAGGTTGCAGGGTTAGAGCGGGGCGATTTCCCGATGGGTGTCTGGTCAATAAGTCTGACGCCTCTTAGGTGCTCAAGCCCGCTCAGTGAGTCAAAAGGCAAAGGGGGTTCAAAGGACAGCCTGAAGTGCCGTGCAACCGCCCTATAAAGGGTCTCAACCACCAGTGAGCTCTTTCCAGAGCCTGAAACACCGGTGACCGAAACCAGGGTTCCAGCAGGTATCTTAAAATCAATACCCTTAAGGTTATGTCCACTTGCACCCTTAAGTTCTATCCACCTTGTCATTGAAACAGGCCTGTATCTTATGAGGGAGTCCAGTCTGTCGCTGAATTCACCTTTAATATATCTTGAGGTAAGTGTCCTGGATTGAAAAAACTGCTCATAATCTCCAGAGAAGACCACCTTACCACCTTCCATACCACTTCCTGGCCCCATTTCCACCACCCATTGAGCATTTTTTATTACCCGTTCATCATGCTCAACTACCAGCACTGTATTTCCATCTGCGACCATCCCTTTAAGAATGGAGACTATCCTTTCAGTATCCCTTGGATGGAGCCCTATTGTGGGTTCATCAAGCACATAAAGGGTGCCTGTAAGTCGGGAGGCGATCTGGTTTGCCAGGTTTACCCTCTGATATTCACCTCCTGAAAGGGTTTTCCCCAGTCTGTTCATAGTCAGATAGCCAAGGCCCACATCCTTCAGGAACCCGAGCTTCATGTTTATCTGTTTCAGGATATCCTCTGCTACTTCCTTTTCATGGTGATTTAGTGGAGGTTCAGAGAAGAATTCAAAGAGCTCATCTACCGACTTTTCAGAGATTTCTCCGATATTAAGACCGCCAATCCTGTAAGAGAGGGGCTCTTTTTTAAGTCTCATGCCGTTACACTCAGGACACACTACAGGCGCCCTGTATCTGCTGAGGAATACCCTTACATGAAGCTTGTATCTCTTCTGCTGAAGTTCCTCAAAAAACTCATCTATCCCGTAAAATAAGGAACTGCCCTCAAAGAGCATGGCTTTCTGTCGCTCTGTGAGCTCAGCGTAGGGTTTTTTTACATCAATACCAGCACGACTGGCACCCTTCAGAAGCTGTTCCTTCCACCATGCTGCTGCTGGTTTTTCCCATGGTTCAATGGCACCCTCCTGGATTGATAGTGTTGGGTCTGGTATTATGAGGGATTCGTCATACTTAAGGATATTGCCAAAGCCATTACATAGGGGGCAGGCTCCCACAGGATGATTAAATGAAAACAGGATCGGATTTGGCTCGGGTATCTCGATATTGCAGCGGTCACAGATCCTTCCACTTCTAAATACAACAGGGGTTATTACCAGTTCATTGCCTTTTTTGTCGAATATAAAGACCCTCATAGTTCCATGCCCTTCACGAAATGCAAGCTCTATGGAGTCTGAAAACCTTGGTTCAGCCCTTATGATGGTTCGGTCGACTACTATATCAAATGGGGTATCACCTTCTTTTGCCTCTTCAAGTTCCCTCACCTGCCTGCCATCAAAGTATCTGTAAAAACCCTTCTTTTTAAGTGATGATGTGGCCTCATCAGATTCGAAGGTGATAACGCAACGCATCTGATTATACTCTGAAAGCAGATAGCTGGTTATGGACGGTGGACTCCATAGTTTGACCTCCTCACCGCAGGATGGACAGTAGGGTCTTGCTACCTTGCTGTAGAGAAGCCTGAAAAGGTCGTATAGCTCTGTGAGGGTGCCCACTGTGGAGCGCGAGCCCTTAACCGGGTTCTTCTGCTGTAGTGCTATGGCTGGACGGATGTTCTGGATGTTGTCCACATCAGGACGGTCAAGCTTTTCAAGAAAGAGTCTTGCGTAGGATGATAAGGATTCAATGAAACGCCACTGTCCCTCGGCAAAGATGGTGTCAAAGGCAAGGGATGACTTGCCTGAGCCAGATAGCCCGGTTACCACAATTAGTTGATTGTGGGGTAGCCGGATGGAGATGTTCTTTAAGTTATTCTGTCGTGCGCCTTCAATTATTAAATAGGACATCTAATTATTTTAACCTTATTGGCTTCTGTATTTCATATTTTTACCCCCTTAGTTCCACATCGTAAGTGGAACTAAGGGGGGTTTGATTTTAAGCAAAGAACCCTTATAATATTGATATGGCAAAAACAAAAGATATTATTGCGGTAATCGGTTCTCGTGAGGCAACAGAGAAGCAGCTTGAGGCTGCCTACGAGGTGGGAAGAGAGATTGCCCTTGCAGGTGCACTGCTTCTGACAGGTGGGCTTGGAGGGGTGATGGAGGCTGCCTCAAAGGGAGCAAAAGAGGCTGGAGGGTTGGTGGTTGGTATTTTACCTCAGGAGGATAAAAATGCAGCTAATCCCTATGTTGATATACCCATAGCCACTGGACTGGGGATTGGAAGAAATGTTATCATAGCACGCACTGCAGATGCATTGATTGCTGTGGGTGGAGAGTATGGAACCCTCTCGGAGATGGCCTTTGGACTGCAGTTGGGTAAGCCTGTTATAGGGCTTCAGAGCTGGGACATAAAGGGAGTTATTAAGGCTAGAACACCTAAAGAAGCCGTATCTCTTTCAATAACTAAAAATTTATAATTATTAACTAATAACTCCACATCCGCCCCCTTAGCTCAGTAGGATAGAGCACAGGATTCCTAATCCTGGTGTCAGAGGTTCGAATCCTCTAGGGGGCACCATAATTTTATATAGGGAGTAGGGTGTAGGGGGTAGGG
>CAZEYP010000016.1:4401-48210 GCA_964515925.1 uncultured Nitrospirota bacterium | reverse complement strand
TTTGTCCCACCACAGCTGGTCTTGTGCCTTGTGCATTCTGGTTTGCCAGATTGATGATTTGTGTCGCATATTTAGGAAATTCTAAAGGCTTTGCGCCTAACAAAGTTTTGATTTCATCATTTGTAATTTTAATACGTTTTTTCATGAATCTTCCTGTCTTTTACAATAGACTCAAACTTTCTTTTATATTTAAAGTCATATGTATCGTCCACATCGCACAAACCATGTTTCAGGAGGTGAGCATTTATGAAAGTCTTATTTTTCATATAAACATATGCCATTAAAACATCATTTTGGTCATATTTTATTTCATCGTATCTGAGAAAAATCTGTCTTTTAAGTATTTTCTTTTTCAAGAAAGCTATTGCCTCTTTTCCTCTTGAGTTAGGTTTAACTCCAAGAAGTCTTACAATTATACCATTTGATAGTTTTATTAAATTTGGAGCAAAGATTTCTGAAACACTAAAATATTCTTCTCTTTGACTACCATTATTGTTGTCCTGGAGGCTGATTTTTGACCCAAATTTTAACTTTCTGGGATCAACCTTTTTGTTAAATTTAACAGGGTCATGAAAGATATAAGGCAACTTATTAATCTCTTCTTTCCAATTAAATTCTTCTTTATTTTGTTCTTCTATAATAAGTTCATATTTGTTAAATAAAGACTGAGTAGCGCAGTCAACTTTATCTTTTATAATAGATATAAATTCTTTATTGATTTCGTATCCTATAGAGTTACGACCTGTTAAAATTGCGGCTACGGTAGTTGTGCCGCTTCCCAAAAAGGGATCTAACACAGTCTCACCTACAAAAGTAAACATCTCAATTAATCGCTTTGGTAACTCAACAGGAAACATGGCTATATGACCATTCTGTCTGACTCCGTTAAAATACCAGTGTCCTGAAAAATACTCCTTCCATTTTTCTTTATCTATTTTTGAAATCTCTTTAATGTCTTTTGATACCTTTGGTGCTTTACCGGGTTTTTTAAACAGCAATATGAACTCGTAATCGATTTCTATTATTCCGTTTCTGGGATATGGATATGAACCCATTACAGTTGCTCCACCTGTGGTATTCATTGTTGTCTTTTTTTGCCATATTATGGCTCCCATGTAATCAAAACCAATGGTTTCACAGAATTTTATTATCTCAGTTCGTATCGGGATTACCTTGTATCTACCGTAATAAACTGACCTCGCAAATTGATCTCCGATGTTGATTGCCATTCTACATCCAGGGTGTAATACCCTGTAACACTCTTTCCAGACAAGGTTTAGATTATTGATATAATCTTCATAAGAATCATTAAAGCCGATCTGCTCCTGAGAGCCGTAATCCTTTAATTGCCAGTAAGGAGGAGATGTAACGACTAAATGGACAGAAGAGTCTTGAATATCGTTCATACTCCTTGAGTCGCCAATTATACAGATGTGTTTGGTTATCATCTTTTTCATAATAGACTATTGCTCGTAAACAACCTTTCCGATGTCAGAGATGTCGTAGCCACCAGCCCGAAGTATGGAGCGGTGAAAGTCTTTATCGTTTTTAATTATATCAAGCAGTGCCTTTATCATAGGTCTTTCCAGATGTTCCTTTGGAATTATTATATCGTAACGCTCCTTAGCTATTGGTATAAAATCAAGTCCAAGTGCCACGGCTGCAGTCATTATGCCCACTCCTACATCTGCCACCCCTGTTGCCACTGCTGATGCCACACCCATGTGGGTGTATTCTTCACGCTCGTAACCCCTGATCAGTGATGGCTCAATGCCCTTATCTCGAAGAAGCCTGTCAGTAAGCACACGGGTGCCTGAGCCTGCCTGACGATTTATGAATGTAATGTCATCGCGCTGCAGGTCCTGTACTGACTGGATATTCTTTGGGTTTCCTTTTTTAACTATAAAGCCCTGCATCCGATAAACAAGGTTTATAAGCACAAGGGGGATACCCCTAAGCAGTCTTTTTATGTATGGTATATTGTATTGACCTGTTTCCTCATCAATCAGATGGGTGCCGGCTATATGAGCCTGTGCCTGTCTTATAGCCACTATGCCGCCCATGGAACCAAGATGAGCAGATGAGAGGCTGTAGAGGGGATAGCGTTTCTTCAGGAAATTGGCCATAAGGTCGAGACAGTTGTCGTGGCTTCCAATGCAGACAATGGTGTTTTCTATCTCCTCCTGAGACCGTATGAGCCGAACCTCTACCTCATCTCCCTGTCCAATTCCTTCTGAGCCCTCTGGAATCACCACTATACCATCAGCTCTCTGAAGTGTCATTATTGCACCAGCTCCCCGTCCCACAGGACTGGCAACAAAACCCTTTGAAACCCTTCCAACCTTGACCCTTAGAAACTCGGTCTGTCCAAGGGTAGAATAAACAGGTCTTGAAAGCCCTGCCTTTATGGTTCGATGCTCAGGTGGTCTGAGCCCCTGAAGATGGTATATCAGTGGCCTTGCAAATAACTCATAGGTAAGATAGGCACTCACAGGATAACCTGGAAGCCCCATTACGGGTTTTCCACTTATGTTTGCAAGTAAAACAGGCTTTCCTGGCTTTATATTAACGCCGTGAACAAGCACTTCTCCAAGCTCGCTAAGCAGTTCAGGGGTATGGTCCTTTGTGCCTACCGAGGAGCCTGCAATTATTACAAGAAAGTCACAATCATTCAACTTATGAAGGAGCTCTTCTTTCAGCGCTTCCTTTATATCAGGCATTATGCTGTATCGTTTGCACTGCCCACCCCAGAGCTCTGTCATGGAGGCAATCATGCGGCTGTTGGACTCTATAATGTTTCCAGGTCTAAGAGGTGCTCCAGGCTCTACTACCTCATCGCCTGTTGGTATAACACCCACCACAGGTTTCCGTCTTACCTTTACACTGGTATGCCCGCCAGCGAGAAGCGCTGCAATATCCACTGGTCTGATAAGGTGTTTTTCGGGCAGGATGAGTTCAGTCTGTACAATATCCTCACCCACGGTTCTTACATTCTGGTAGGGTGTGAGGGGGGCATTTATTATGATGTAGTCGCCTTCCTGATGCACATCCTCCACCATAACCACGGCATTGAAGCCCTCGGGCAGTGGGTTGCCTGTGTTAACCGGCACGGCCTGATTGCCGAGCTTTAGCATAACAGGTGTGGTCTCAGATGCACCATGGGTGTCTTCAAACCTGACTGCAAAGCCATCCATGGCTGAGGCGTGATAAAAGGGAGAGGAGAGCCTTGCAACTATTGCCTCGGCAGTAATCCTGTTTAAGGAATTTTCAACAGGGATTTCCTCTGTTTCGGTTTGCGGAAGGTCACTGAAAAAGGATACCCATTTTTTCTGGGCATCCTCTATGTTGAGGGTTTTTAGATAAATTTTCTTTGCCACAATGAGATATTATAGTCATCAGGGCTTCATCATCTCAACCACCTTTTTATCATCTTCCTTATGCATGATGGATTTGCCCTCAAAGATACCACCTTCAACTATGGTGAGTTTTCTGGTATGGATGTCTCCGACCACCTTCCCCTTTGATTCCACTTCAACCGATTCATCGGCGTAGAGGTTACCCTCAACCAGACCACCTACAACAATGTTTCTGGCCTTTATATCACCATTGACATTGCCTTCTGGCCCTATTATCACGGTTTCTGCCTCAACCCTTCCGTCTACCGAACCGTCAACCCTTACAAAACCATTAACCACCAATTCACCTTTAACAGATGAAGTTGGCCCTACAATGGTATCAACTCTATTGTTTTTCTTTTTTAGCATTGAGCCATTCCTTGAGGTATTTATAGGGGTTAACAGCCTTGCCATCAATCCACACCTCGTAGTGGACATGAGGGCCGGTGACATTTCCGGTTGAGCCCACATAGGCAATTATCTGTCCACGCTTGACCTCCTGACCCACCTTTACCACTATCTTTTTGTTATGGGCATAACAGGTGGTAAATCCAAAGCCATGCTCAATTACCACCAGTTTACCGCTTCCGCCACTCCAGCCCGCAAAGCTCACTACACCATCGGCAGTAGCCCTTACAGGGGTGCCAGGCCAGGCAGCTATGTCAACACCTCTGTGGAATGCCTTTTTCCCTGTTTTTGGATGGATTCTCCAGCCATAGGGTGAAGCGATATACCCATCATCAACGGGTGGGCCCTTTGGGGTAGCGAAATAAATGTCGTGCTGTTTTTTGAGATAATCTCTTATGGCTCCAACCTCATCCATGGTCTTTTCAATCTGCCTTTTTAGCAGTTCAACATCAAGGGAGCCCGAGTAGGTGGTATCAATGTTTTCAAGAATTTCCTCTTTAGAGTTAAGAGTAAAAAGCCTTTTAAAGTCTGATTCTGCCTTTTTCAGCGAGCGGATTGTTTCATTCATATCCTGAAGCTGGGCATTGTAAAAGTCAACCCTTTTTTTCAGCTCTCTGTACTCTGCGGTGGTTTTACCTGTAAATAATGTGTAGGCTGTCAGGGATGCCCATAAAATAAATGCAAGGAATAAAAAGGCTACAGACACCTTGAGCCTGTAAAGATTTTTGTTGCTGTGAGGAATCAGCATTATTGTTACTGGTGTAAAGATCGCTTTGATTAATCTTTTCATTCTATACATAATGTACCCCTTTTAAATCTTTTTTTATCTTACCGATTACATAGGCTTCATAACCAGCCTTTTTCAGTGCAAATAATGAGTCGTCTGCAGCAGTTTCAGGCAGTATGAAAACAAAACCAATTCCCATATTAAAGGTTTTTTTCATCTCTTTATTGGATATTTTCCCCTTTTCCTTAATAAAATTGAAAATCTCTGGCACGGGCCATGACGACTCAATAATTTCGGCTCCAAGTCCTTCTGGAAGTATCCTTGGTATATTTCCTGGCATGCCACCACCGGTTATGTGTGCCATACCCTTTATTCGAAATCCCCTTTCTTTAAGAGATTTGAATGCCTTTACATAGATTTTAGTAGGTGTCAATAGCTCTTCTGCAACAGTTTTTTTCAGCTCTTCTATGTAATCCTGGGGGTTGAGATTCAAGATTTCAAAGAATAACTTCCTGACCAGCGAATATCCATTGCTGTGTATGCCAGATGAAGTAAGCCCCACTACTACATCTCCATGTTCAATTGAGCTTCCGTCTACAATCTCCTTTCTGTTAACCACACCAACTGCAAATCCAGAAAGGTCATACTCTCCTGCTGAATAAAAACCCGGCATCTCAGCAGTCTCTCCACCGATCAATGCACATTCGGCCTCTTTGCAGCCTTCAGCTATACCCTTAATCACCTCCCTTGCCTGCTCAGGTGTAAGCTTTCCTGTGGCAAAATAATCAAGAAAAAACAGAGGTTCTGCACCAAGGGTGATTATATCATTTACACACATGGCAACCAGGTCTATCCCTACTGTATCATGACGGTTAGCCATAAAGGCTACCTTTAGCTTGGTGCCCACTCCATCGGTGCCGCTTACCAGGACCGGTTCTGGATATTTTTTAAGATCAATGCTGAAAAGAGAGCCAAAGTGACCTATGTCCGTTAAGACGCCTTCTCGAAAGGTTTCTCTGACAAGGGGTGAGATGAGTCTTACAAACCTCTCACCCTCATCAATATCGACACCTGCATCCCTATAGGTCAGCTCTTTCTCCATATCCCATTAAAGGCAAGACATATTTATTTTGCATAATATCAATAAATAAAGCAACATTCCGTGATTTTTCTCACCAATCTCACAGGGCAAAACTAACACCTCATAAGTGGTGAGTATGTGAGATTTTGACTTTTTCTTTCCTAATCATTCTTAATAATTATGATGAAAATATTCAGGGGTATAAACTCGGTAAGAGAGACCTTTAAATATCTGGTGGTAACTATTGGAAACTTTGACGGTGTCCATATCGGACACCAGAAGATTTTTAACAGGGTAATTCATGCAAAGGGAAGACAGGGCACCTCAATGGTTATCACCTTCAACCCACATCCTGTTAAGGTGCTTGCACCAGAGAGAAGGCTCAGGCTTCTTACGCCACTTGAGGAAAAACTCCGACTCATTGAGCAGACAGGTATTGACGCTGTGCTGATAATTGACTTTGACAGAGAGTTTTCCAAGATAGAGCCCGAGGATTTTATCAGGAATATACTGGTTGATAAACTTCAGGTAAAGCATGTAATAGTTGGGCATAACTATCGGTTTGGAAAGGAAAAGAAGGGCACCACCGAGCTTCTAAGACGAAGGGGCAGGAAGTATGGTTTTAAGGTGACTGTTGTTAGAAACACAAGGTTGGGTGGACACACAGTAAGCAGTAGCAGAGTGAGACAGCTGCTTTCCTGGGGAAGGGTCTGCGAGGCATCGGCTCTTCTTGGAAGACCCTACTCAATCCATGGCACTGTTATTAAGGGAGCAGGCAGAGGCGGTAAGGTTCTTTCAACTCCCACAGCAAACATCACCACACCTAATGAACTTGTGCCCAGAGAGGGGGTTTATGCTGTCAGGGTGGAGATTGATGGAAGGGTTTATGACGCAGTGGCAAACATTGGCACAAATCCTACCTTTGATGGTCAGCAGATGAGCTATGAGGTTCATATATTTGACCTTAACAGGAATCTTCTTGGTAAACAGTTGAGGCTTTATTTTATTGACAGAATAAGAGGGGAGAAGAGGTTTTCCTCTGTTGAAGAACTGAAGGCACAGATACAGAAGGATATCGAGACAGCAAAGATAATACTGAGGTCTGTTAAGCCTAAACTTTCTGTGCGCTGATAAATATCTGCCGACTCTTAATAACCAATTTTTATTGGCTCCACATCTACCCTGTATGAAAGTCTTCTTCTTTTTATCTCTGAAATAAGCTGCATTGCAATGCAGTGAGCTGCCTTCATGGTCTTTTTCATGATGATGACCTTTATAACAAAGACCTCTTTCTTCTTGCGAAGCTCATTTAATGGGCCTATGGCTGGAAGGTTTTTTTCTGATGCCCATTCATATAGGTTCTCCACATCTTTCATGTTTTTCGATATTGCCTCTACAAGTATGGTTTTGGCATAGGGGGGAAGATTGAGTTTTTTCCTTTTTGAAAGGACTGACTTCAGAAAGGATTCCTGGTCCCATTTTCTCAGAAAATCAAATACAGGATGCCATGGGAGGGTAGTCTGAAGCTGTATAACCCCCCTTTCTTTTAGAAGTTCTCTAAGACTGAACACCTCCTGAACCAGTCTTTCCATGCTTTTAATATCAGGCTGGTTCAGCATAATGTCAGGGTTTAAAAAGGCTATCAAGGAAAATCTGCTCCTTCGAAGACCTTTTTTTGAAAGAGTGCCTACCAGGATAGTCTGTTTCCCCTCATCAAGCACCTGTTCCGATAGCTTCCCTGTTGTTGTAAACAATTTATCTATGGCTTCCTGAATACGCTCCATACCAGCTCCAAAATACTCCAGTATATGGCTTCCACAATTCGGGCAGCTATCAGGCAGTTTTTCGCTTCGTCCACAGTGATGACAAAGCAGTAGCCTCTGTTTATGAAGCATCAAGGGCCTTGAACATATTGAACATGATATTACCTCATTGCATTCTTCGCATCTTATCATCGAGTATCCAAGACGCTGGATTATGCCAAGCACCCCATCTTTGAGATGTTTTTTCATGCTGTCTACTACCCTGCGGGTAAGATAGGGGGCTATCTCCTTTTCTTTTCTGGTATTTATCACCTGTATTAGAGGTGGGGGTTTTTCATAAGATGACCTGACTATTTTATACTTTCCCTTGATGAAGTTAAGATAGGTTTCAGAAGATGGTGTTACAGAGCTAAGCACCACAGGTATTCCTTCTAAGAATGCCCTCATTACAGCTACATCTCTTGTATTGACCCTTGGAGACTCTTCCTGTTTATAACTGAAGCTATGCTCCCTGGTAACTATTATCAATGATACCCTTGCAGGTGTGAATACGATGGAACGGGTGCCCACTATAACTCTGAACCTGCCCTTTAAAAAACCATTTATGCTTTCATACCTCCTTGAAAAAGGAAGTTTGGAATGATAAAGACATACTTCATCTGGAAAAATCCTGTAAAGATGACCAAAGAGTATTTCTGCATCTTCTATCTCAGGAGATAGTATGAGTGCTGTATCAAACTGTCTTATTGCAGTCTCGGACAACAGTATTTCTTCCTGTTCTGAGTGGGCCATATATAAAGTGCTTTTAAATCCTCTTTCTTTACAGATAGCTTTGATAAGTCTGTCAATTGATGAAGGTTTCTCTATATTGATGTTTACAGGTTCAGGTATTATAGTTTTTTTTGCAGACCTTGAAGGCTTTCTTACTATCTCATCAAATAACATGCTTTTTAGTGCAATTCCATGGTTACTCAGATAATATTCTGACATCCAGTTGAGAAGTTTTATCAATGGAGGATGAAAAATCGGGTCTGATTCAAAGATTCCATTCAGTGGCTTGAGTGCACTGTTGAAATCTGATGAGCCATCAGCACTGTAGACTTTAATTAATAATCCTACCTTTTCTCTGCCTTTAATTGGTGCTGTAACAAGCTGTCCTTCCTTAAGGGTTTCTTTGAGTTTTTCAGGGACCCTGTATGTTAAATACTGTATGTTCTGAGGGAAGACAACATCTGCCAGATACATGAAGGGTTAATTTCCTCTGGACTTCTTTTTTCTAACAAAGAGCTTTTTTACCTCTTCAAGAAATTCATTTACATCCTCAAACTCCCTGTAGACAGAGGCAAATCTTACATATGCTACATTGTCAATCTCTCGAAGTGCATTCATTACCTCTTCACCAATCCATTCACTGGGCACCTCTTTTTCCCCACTTGCAAGGAGCTTTAGCTCTATCCGGGTTACTATCTCTTCCAGTTTTTCAATTGGAATTGGCCTTTTTTCACAGGCCTTCTTCAAACCTGACAGTATTTTATTGCGTTCAAAGGGCTCTCTACGGGAGTCTTTTTTTACCACCATGGGAAGAACCTCTTCAATCCTCTCGTAGGAGGTGAAACGACGCTCGCATTTAAGGCACTCCCGTCTTCGCCTGATGACATCACCTTCTTTACTCATACGGGAGTCTATTACCCGGTCTTCAAGGTTTCCACAGAAAGGGCATCTCATGGTCAGTAAATGGGGAAACGGTTACAGAGTTCATTAACCCTGTTTGAAAGCCTCTCTATCTCTTGCTCATCCTTTGAGTTGTTGAGGACGCTTTCAATGATGTCAGCAATCTCTGCCATCTCTGCCTCTTTCATGCCCCTTGTGGTAACACAGGGTGTGCCAAGCCTTATACCGCTTGTTATGGTTGGAGGAAGTGTGTCAAAGGGAATGGCGTTTTTGTTGACCACAATACCTGCCTTATCAAGGGCCTTTTCAGCATCATTACCCGTTATGCCCTTGTTTGTCAGGTCAACAAGCATCAGGTGATTGTCTGTTCCACCAGAGATTATCTGAAATCCTCTATTCGTTAACTCATCAGATAGTTTTTTTGCATTTAAAATAACCTGCTTCTGATACTGACGAAACTCCTCTGTAAGTGCCTCTTTGAAGGCAACTGCCTTGGCTGCAATCACATGAACAAGTGGCCCTCCCTGAATACCAGGAAAAATCATTTTGTCTATTTTCCGTCCGAACTTCTCTCTGCACATGATTATTCCACCTCTTGGACCGCGTAGTGTCTTGTGGGTTGTGGTGGTTACAAAATCAGCATGTGGGAAGGGTGATGGGTGAAGCCCTGCAGCCACTAAACCAGCGATATGGGCTATGTCTGCAAGCAGGTAGGCATCAACCTCCCGGGCTATCTCTGCAAAGGTTTTGAAATCAATGGTCCTTGAATAGGCACTTGCGCCGGTCACAATCAGGCGGGGTCTGTGTTTTTTTGCAAGCTCACGAACCTGGTCGTAGTCAATGTATCCCTCTTTTGTAACACCATAGGTTACCGAATTGTAGAGAAAACCAGAGAAGTTAACCGTAGCTCCGTGTGTGAGATGTCCACCATGGCTCAGGCTCATGCCAAGCACAGTGTCTCCTGGTTTAAGCACCACAAAAAACACTGCCATGTTGGCCTGCGAGCCAGAGTGGGGCTGTACATTCACATGCTCTGCCCCAAAGAGTTTTTTAGCTCGCTCTATAGCGAGTGTTTCTACTACATCGGCATACTCGCAGCCACCATAATATCTTTTTCCAGGGTAACCTTCGGCGTATTTATTCGTAAAAACTGAACCCTGAACCTCAAGCACAGCCTCAGATGTGTAATTTTCTGAGGCAATAAGCACTATCTTGGATTTTTCTCTTTCGGTTTCCTTCAGGATTGCCTTATAGACTTCCGGATCAGTGGTTTTTACTTTTTCAAGATCCATTGATAATCCTCTGCTCTATGTTTGAGATTTTTTCAAGCCTTCTTTCATGTCGACCCCCTTCAAAGGATGTTTCAAGCCAGACCTTTACTATCTTCATTGCTGTGTCTGCTTGAAGAACCCTGCCCCCAAGAACAAGGATGTTCGAGTCGTTGTGCTCCCTGCTCATCCTGGCGGTATATTCATCGTGGCAGAGGGTTGCCCTTACACCGGGAAACTTGTTTGCAACAATAGACATACCTAAACCTGTTCCGCAGATAAGGATTCCCTTTTGGTAATGGCCCTTTGAAACAGCCTGAGAGACCTTTTCTCCATAATCAGGATAGTCAACGGAACAGTCATCATCGGTTCCGTAATCTACGGGTTCAAAACCGAGTCCCTCCAGAAGGGTCTTTACCTGCTCTTTGAGCTCTCTTCCAGCATGGTCTGAACCTATGGCAATCTTTTTATCTGGCATTAAATCGGCTTTTTGTTATAGTTCAATTGCTCTAATGAAGTATCATAAATAAGTGATGCCATTGAAGTCAAGAGAGCAAATATTTTATAATTTAAATCCTTTTAAATCCCTACAGAAAAAGGAGTATCTATCGATGAACAGTTATAATGTTACGCTTATTCCGGGCGATGGAATTGGTCCAGAGATATCTGAGGCTACAGTTAAAGTGCTTGAGGCAACAGGTGTTAAGTTCAACTGGGACATTCAGCACGCAGGTGAAGAGGTTTACGAAAAAGAAGGCACTCCCCTGCCAGAAAGGGTTCTGGAGTCTATTAAAAAGAACAAGGTGGCCATCAAGGGGCCTGTTACCACACCTATTGGAAAGGGATTCAGGAGTGTAAATGTCACCCTCAGACAGACCCTTGACCTTTATGCATGTCTCAGACCCTGCAGGAGTTTCAAAGGAGCCCGTACAAGGTATGAAAACATTGATATTGTGGTTGTAAGGGAAAATACCGAAGACCTTTATGCAGGGATAGAGTTTCAGAGAGGCTCTGATGAGGCGCTTGGATTAATAAGATATGTGGAAGACAAAACAGGCAGGAAGATAAGACAGGACTCTGGCATCAGCATAAAACCCATATCAGTGTATGGCACTGAGAGGATTGTAAGGTTTGCCTTTGAGTATGCAAGAAAAAACGGAAGACGCAAGGTTACGGCAGTGCATAAGGCAAACATCATGAAGTTCTCTGATGGGCTTTTTCTTGAGGTGGCAAGGGCTGTGGCAGAGGATTATAAAGATATTGAATTTGAAGACAGAATTATTGATAATATGTGTATGCAGCTTGTTCAGAAGCCAGAGCTTTACGATGTCCTTGTGTTACCGAATCTGTATGGTGATATAATTTCCGACCTTGGAGCAGGTCTTATTGGAGGCTTAGGGCTTGCACCAGGCGCAAACATAGGAGACGAGATTGCTGTCTTCGAGCCCACCCACGGTAGTGCCCCCAAGTACAAGGGCCTTAACAAGGTAAACCCCTTTGCCATGATGCTTTCTGGTGTTATGATGTTAAGACACCTTGGAGAAATGGAGGCTGCCAGCAGGCTTGAATCAGCAATAGCCAGTGTTATTGAAGAAGGCAGATATGTTACCTATGATATGAAGCCAACCCCTGATGACCCCACTGCTGTTGGCACCTCTGAGGTGGCAGATGAAATAGCAAGAAGACTGAAAGAAGGGTAAAAAACGAAGTTTATGGAAGCTATACCCCTTGGTTCAACCGGAAATTTAATGGGCATCATAGCCATTATTGTATGCATCTTAATAGTGGCATTCCTTTCGAGTTCTGAGGCATCTCTAATATCAGTTAATAGAATAAGAATAAGAAACTTAGCTGAGAAAAAAAACAAAAGGGCAAGACTTGTTCAATCCATACTTTCAGAGCATGAAAGACTCTTTGGCACCATACTGCTTACAGAAAACTTTTTTATCATACTTGCCACCTCAATTGGAACGGCAATACTGCTTAATATACTTGGCAAGGATGGCTGGTGGATAGCCTCACTTATAATGACAGTGCTGGTGGTTTTACTTGGTGAGATAACCCCAAAGACAATAGCAGTTAGCCATGCCGAGCGATTTGCACTGTTTGTTGCATATCCCATAAGGTTTCTTATCAAGATTACCCATCCGGTAGTATGGTTCTTTACACGTCTTCCGGGATGGATACTTAAGACCATGGGAGCCAAATCCCCTTCGTCACCATTTATTACAGAGGATGATATCAGGGCAATGATCGACCTTGGTGAAGAATCGGGCACTTTGCAGGAAGATGAGAAAGAGATGCTTCATAAGGTTTTCGAATTCGGGGATACTGTTGCTTCTGAATCAATGGTGCCAAGGACTGAGATAGTTGCCATCAGTGATGATGCCACTGTAGCAGAGGCGCTTCAGCTTGTAAAAGAAAAGGGGTTTTCCCGATATCCTGTGATTCATGAAAAGATGGACAATGTGGTGGGTATACTTTATATAAAAGATATTCTTATTAAAATGTCAGAAGAAAGGGTTGACAGCAATACACCTATAAGGGATTTTGTTAGAGATGCCTATTTTATACCTGAAAATAAAAAGATAAGCGAACTGCTTGCAGAGATGCAGAAGCGGAAATTCCAGATAGCTATTGTCATGGATGAGTATGGTGGTACAGCAGGGCTTATTACGCTTGAAGACCTGATGGAGGAGATAGTCGGGAGCCTGCAGGATGAGTTTGAGAAGATTCAGGCTGAAAAGGATGTTGAGGTGATAGATGAGAGGACCTTTATAGTGTCAGGTACAACCGCACTTGATGAGGTCAGTGAACTTGTAGATGTAAAGCTTGAAAGCGAGGATTTTCATACCATTGGAGGGTATGTCTTTGGGCTTTTTGGAAGACTCCCTAAAGAGGGCGAACAGATAAGATACCACAATCTCAGGTTTCTTGTTATGCAGATGGACGGAAAAAAGATTGCCAAGATAAAGATAACCAAGGTTTAAAGATAGGGTGTAGGGCATAGGGAGTAGGGAGTAGTAAAAGAGACTACCCCCTACACGCTACCCCCTATATTGTTTAGAATTTAGGATTTAGAATTTAGAATTATATATGAGGAGGTTTTAGTGAGAAAAAAGGTAGCGGTTATTGGAGCAGGAAATGTTGGGGCAACCCTTGCTGAGCATATCGTGATGTCAGGGCTTGCAGATGTGATACTTTATGATATCGTTGAAGACCTGCCCCAGGGCAAGGCCCTCGATATGCTGGAGGCCACGCCTCTGTGGGGGGTGTCGGTTGATGTGCGAGGGACTAATGAACTTAAGGATATTGAAGGTTCAGATGTGGTAGTTATAACAGCAGGAGCTGCAAGAAAACCTGGCATGTCCAGAGATGACCTGCTCAATATCAATGCAAAGGTGGTGGGCTCTGTTAGTGAGGCTATCAAACAGTATGCACCTGAGGCAGTGGTTATCGTGGTTACCAATCCCATGGATGTGATGGCACAGCTTTGCTGGAAGACAACAGGTTTCCCCTACCATCGTGTGATGGGTATGGGAGGTGTGCTTGATGCAGCAAGATTCAGAACCTTTGTATCCATGGCACTTGGGGTGTCCCAGACCGATATAGAGGCACTGGTGCTGGGGGGGCATGGAGACCAGATGGTACCCATGCCAAGGTTTACCACAGTAAGGGGTGTTTCAATAACCGAACTCCTTGATAAAGAAACCATTGATAAACTAATAGATCGCACACGAAACGGTGGTGCAGAGATTGTATCGCTTCTTAAAAAGGGAAGCGCCTACTATGCCCCGGCAGCCTCTACTTTCCAGATGGTTCGGGCCATTTTGCTTGATGAAAAGAGGATGCTTCCTGCTGCGGCCTATCTCAGTGGTGAATATGCAGTTGAGGGTATTTACATGGGAGTGCCTGTGATTTTAGGTGAAGGCGGTGTGGAGCGTGTTGTTGAGCTTGAGCTCAATGAGGAGGAAAAACAGGCACTTCAGCGGTCTGTTGAGGCGGTCAGAGCTCTGGTAGAGAAGCTGGGAATAGGGGGGAGGGCATAGGGAGTAGGGGGTAGGGGGTAGTAAAAGATAATACACCCTACACCCTGTATTGTTTAGAAATTTTCATTGATGTATGTATTTCGTAAATACAACTTATCAACGAAACTAAGGCTATTAACGCTATGAACGCAAGAAACGCTATTAACGCAAATAACCCAATAAAGAGGAGGTTTATAGATGGAAAGAACGCTGTCTATTGTCAAGCCTGATGGAGTGAAGAAGGGAGTGATTGGAGAGGTCATAAGGAGATATGAATCAGCAGGACTTAAAATCAGGGCATTAAAGATGCTCTGGATGACAAAGGAAGAGGCAAAGGGGTTTTACATTGTTCACAAGGACAAACCCTTTTACGATAGCCTTACAGATTTCATGTCTGAGGGGCCTATTGTGGTAATGGTGGTTGAAGGACAGGATGCCATCAACAAGGTAAGAGAGATAATGGGTGCAACAAATCCAAAGGAGGCTGCCAAGGGTACCATCAGGGCAGACTTTGCCACAGACATAGAGAGAAATACCGTGCATGGCTCTGACTCACCGCAGTCTGCTGAGTTTGAGATAGGTTATTTCTTTTCCGAACTTGAGATAATGAAGGATTAAGTGCAGGGGGACCTTTCCCCCTCACTACAGCAATTCAACCGGTCAGTACACAGCAGAATTAATTGAAGGACAGTATCAGTTTGCACGAAGGATTGCCTTGAACACCTCTGATGCAGCCCTTTTATCAACCCTTTTCAGTTTAAGGTAGATGTCCATTGCCTTATCTTTCAGGCCAAGTGCAAGGTATGCATAGGCAGTGCCAGCCAGGGCATCGCTATAGTCAGGTTTAAGTTTAAGTGCCTTTTCAAAATCAAACAGTGCCTCTTCTGGACGGTTGTTAAACAGTAATGCATAACCTGCACCGTTGAAATACTCAGGCCTTTTGTCGTTAATAGAGATTGCCTTTGAGAAGTTTCGAAAGGCCCTGTCGTATTCTGAGGTTTTGAGATATGATGCCCCAAGAAGGGCATAAAGGCGATCGTCCTCTCCAAAATCTGCAAGGGCCTTCTGCACAAGGGATCTTGCCTTATAATAATCACCTTTAACTATTAGTTTATTTACCTTAAAGATAACGTTATCAAGGAAATCTCGTTCTTCATTGAATAGTTCAATTATATCCTGGGCTCCCTTTGATTTGATGATCCGTGCATCTTTAACAATGGTTTTTATTTTTCTTAGCACTCCCTTTGCCTGTGATAGATTAGAAAACTTACCAACTCGAACAATGTAGAACCTTGTGGTCTTCTCAATCCGTAAAAGATTAAGGTTATCAGAGGGGAGTCTGTTTTTTAAAAAAACAAATTGTTTTTTTGCATTTTTTAGTGAGTGAAAGGCACCTGTCTGTATGGTAAAGAATGTCTCCTCTGAAAAGACCGTGAAAGAGGTTATCAGAAACAAGAGAGACAGTGCAATTATCACATAACGCTTCTTTTTCATAGATATATTTATAATGCTTTTTGTGCTATCCTGTAAAGTAAACCTTTGCAGAAAGCCAGCTTTTTTTAGAGAGAACATATTATTCTGTTTAAGGTAAAATATAAACCATGAAGAGGGTGATACTGGCAATCATTCTGGTTTTCTTTGCACTGATTGTTTTTGCACATACAAAACAGGAAGATAGAGATGCCCCTGCTTATGGTGATGCCCTGATTGTGGGCTCCATAGGGGAGCCAAGCATCCTGATACCCATGCTTGCTGGCGACAGTGCCTCTCATGAGGTGGCAGGTCTTATATTCAATGGGCTGGTAAAATACGATACAGACCTTTCCATAATAGGCGACCTTGCAAAGTCCTGGGACATCTCAAAAGACGGCCTTACAATAACATTTCATCTACGGAAAGGTGTGAAATGGACTGATGGAGTGGAGTTTACTGCCAATGATGTCATGTTTGGTTATAAGACCATCATTGATCCCAAAACCCCCACCGCCTACAAAGAGGACTTTCTGCAGGTAAAAAAGGCAGAGGTCCTTGATAAATATACCTTCAGGGTCACCTATGAAAAACCCTTTGCTCCTGCACTGAGCTCATGGGGGAACCTCCCGGTGCTGCCTGAACATCTATTAAAGGGAAAGGATATAACAAAGGTTAAATTTGGCAGACACCCTATCGGCATGGGACCCTTTGTGTTTCAGAAATGGGTGTCCGGACAGCGTATAGTGCTTAAGTCCAATCAGGACTATTTTGAAGGCAGGCCCTACATCGACTATTACATCTACAGGATAATCCCTGACCAGGCAACCATGTTCATGGAGCTTCAGACAGGTGGGGTTGACTTGATGGGCCTTACGCCGATTCAGTACAGGAGACAGACCAACACAGAGTTTTTCAAGAAGAACTTCCAGAAGTTTCGCTATCCGGTCTTTGCCTATACTTACCTTGGTTTTAACCTGAAGCATCCTTTTTTTAAGGACATAAGGGTGAGAAAGGCAATTGCCTATGCTATAGACAAAAAGGAGATTATTGATGTGGTACTCTTTGGACTTGGTACGGTTGCCACAGGCCCCTATGTACCAAACACCTGGCCCTATAATCCAGATGTAAAAAGATACGAATACAATCCGTCAAAGGCCCGCAAGCTACTTGCAGAGGCTGGCTGGCGCGACACCGATGGTGACGGATGGCTTGATAAGGATGGCAAGAGGTTTGAATTTACCATTATAACCAACATGGGCAACAGCCTTCGCGAGAGAACAGCCACCATCATACAGTGGAGACTTAAACAGATTGGTATTAAGGTCAATATCAGGTTGATTGAATGGAGTGCCTTTATCAATGAATTTATTGACAAAAGGAGATTTGAGGCAGTGATTCTTGGCTGGTCAATAGGGCTTGACCCTGACCAGTACGATATATGGCACTCAAGCAAGACAGGTGAAAAGGAGTTTAACTTTATATCCTACAAAAACCCCGAGGTTGACAGACTGCTTGAGGAGGGAAGAAGAACCTTTGATATTGAAAAGAGAAAGAGGGCCTATTACAGGATACAGGAGATACTTGCTGAGGATGTGCCCTACATCTTTCTTTATGTGCCCGATGCATTGCCTATTGTTCACAAGAGGTTTAAAGGCATTAAACCATCTCCTATCGGGATTACCTATAACATAAACAAATGGTATGTCCCTCGTAGTTTGCAAAGACACAGGATGATTCCCTGAACAGTATTCACTAAAAACTCATACCTCTGCAAGGATTGAAGACATCTGAGAGATATCTTCTGTGGATTGCTCACGGATACGGGAGAGTTTTTCATCGGTCATGTCAAGCTCAAGAACTATTGCATCATGTTCCTCTGTCCAGTAGCCATCGTCTTCAAACTTGGGAAAGAAGTTTCTTGACAGTGCCTCTGCAAAGGACACTACGGAGACCATTTTTTTATATTTTTCTGCCTTTGAGGGTGTATGGTGATATCTGACAGCATACACTAAAGATTCCGGCAGATATGCCCTTCTTAGGAACTCGGCGCCTATGGAGGGATGATGAATTCCAAAATAATCTAATTCCTGAATAATCAGGTCGTCTGAGTCAATAATCTGGAGGTACTTCTCCTTATCCAGGGTAAGCAGAACAACTCTACCTATGTCGTGAAGGAGACCAGCAGAAAATACTTCAGAGGGCTCAATCCCTTCAACATATTCTGATATCTTGGCTCCAATAACTGCAACCTCATTTGAATGCTTCCAGAGATTATTGACAGCCTTTCTGCTGTGCTTGCCAAGAAGTTTGAATATACTGGTGCCAAGACATAGTCCCTTAACCAGGTCGTAACCAAGAAGCATTATAGCCTGTTCAATTGATTTAACATTTCCAGGAATTCCAAAATATGGAGAATTGGCGACCCTTAGTATTTTTTCAACAAGAGACTGGTCATGTTTGATAACACTGGCGAGGTCACTGAATGTAGAGTTTTCATTTTGTAATACATCCAGTAATTCCTTGAAGATATCCGGTAAAGTAGGCAGATCCTTTAATCTGTTTAGATTTAATTTTGTGCTGGCGGTCATTAATTGTTCCTTTCGTTTTCAGGTCTTAGAAGCTCTTCGCAGTTGAGTATTATCACTGTTTTGTCATTTAGATTACCTATTCCGTCTATAAACCTTTCATTCTTGCTGTTTTTAATATCCAGCTTGGATTCAATCAGGTTATAAGGAATATCTACCACCTTGGATAGTCTGTCTACTATCAGTCCTGCTGTTGAATCAGATGTTTCAACTACCACTATAAGGTCTTCTCCTGAGCCATTGTTGTCTCTGCCAAGCAAGAATCTCTTTTTAAGATTAATTATGGGTATTATTCTTCCTCTGAGGTTTGTAACTCCTTCAATGTACTCTGGACAGTTTGGTACAGGTGTGATGTCACTGTGTTTGATTATCTCAACAACATTTCTTATGTCAATACCATAAAGCTCTGAACCAATAAAAAAAGTGACCGTTTGTAATGCCTCACTGGATAATTCTGTTTTGTTATCAGTTACTGTGTTTTCCATAAGCAGCACCCCTCTACAACTTTTTCTTAGACTTAATGTTTATATCGGTCAAAAATCTTAAAACTTTAACAATAAAAAGGGCTGGCCGTCGGGGGGAACGACCAGCCAAGAACGGAGGGGGAAGGGGAGATTGGAGGGTTAGACAGAGTTTATAATCTCATAAGCTATACTGCTTAATGGAACAACTTTATCAGCAAGCCCTGCATCTATTACAGCCTTTGGCATGCCATAAATAGTACAGCTATCCTTGTCCTGAGCTATTGTCTTGCCTCCACCCTTTTTAATTCTCTTAGCACCCTCTAATCCGTCATGTCCCATACCAGTAAGAATTACACCTAAAGTGGAAGATGGATAGAGTTCTGAGGCAGAGATCATCAGCATATCTACAGAGGGTTTATAGATAACATTTGCCTTTTCTTCTATTATCTTTACTTTAATGTCATGTTTTTCTTTTCCTTTCACAATCATGTGTTTTCCACCCGGTGCTATGAGTACTTTCCCTGGCAATACCAGCTCACCCTCTTCTGCTTCTTTCACCTGAAGTTTTGATAACTCATTCAGCCTTTCAGCCAGGACCTTTGTGAAATTTGGAGGCATGTGCTGAGCAACAAGCACCGGTACCGGTAAGTTTTGTGGCAATCTGGGTATTACTTCCTGAAGCGCTCTTGGACCTCCAGTGGAAGAGCCAATAATTATCAGGTCAATGGTTGCAGGGGTAACAGTTTTATTTATAACAGGCGAAGCTGTGCTGGTTGTTAATGTTGCAGATGACTCTTTTACATTTGAACCTGATGCTTGCTTAATCTTATTTATAATGTCTTCTTTTATATTGAGTATATTAATTGAGCCTTCAGATATATTTTTGGGGATAAAATCTACTGCACCAAGCTCAAGTGCCTTTATTGTCTCTATTGCTCCTTCAGTGGTATAGGAACTTATCATGAGTACCGGTGTTGGTTGCTTGTCCATAATAAGACGCAAGGCCTCAAGTCCGTTCATCCTTGGCATTTCGATATCAAGCGTAATTACATCAGGCTTCAATGAAATTGTTTTATCCACAGCCTCAACACCATCCCTTGCGGTACCTATTACCTGAATGTCAGGGTCTGAGCTTATCATCCTTGTAAGAGCACTTCTCATAAAAGCCGAATCATCTACTACAAGGACCTTTATTTTTCCATTCACATTAGACATAATCAACCTCACCCTGTTTAATAAATTCCATTGCTGCAGGAATATCGATTATTAACACAACCTTTCCTTCTCCAGTAATAGTTGCTCCTGCAAATATGTTTGAATCATTAAGGTTCAGGATATTGCCTTCGATGGACTTTATTACAACCTCATCCTGACCAATAAGTTTATCTACAACGATACCGAATTTCTTTTCATAAGACTGTACAACTACCACATAGTGCTTATCTGAACCATTTGTAGCACTAAGACCGATTAGCTCTGACAGTCTTATGATTGGTAGTATTTCTCCTCTGAGCTTTATTATTTCCTGACCATCAATGGTTGATATTTCAGAATTGTCGATTCTTACTGCTTCAAGCACCGATGTAATAGGGATTGCATAGACCATGTTCTTTACTTCAACCATAAGTGTCTGGATAATCGCAAGTGTCAGAGGTAGCTTGATAGTAAATTTTGTACCACGACCAGGTTGGGTAAATATGTCTATGGAGCCATTAATTCTGGCAAGGTTCGTTTTCACTACATCCATCCCAACGCCTCTTCCAGAAACATCACTTACCTTATCTGCTGTTGAAAATCCTGGCTGGAAAATAAGGTCAGTTATATCTCGATCACTTAAAACCTCAGCCTCCTCAGCACTTATAATGCCCTTATCGATAGCCTTTCTTTTGACCTTTTCAAGGTTAATCCCTCGACCATCATCTACAACCACTATTACTATATTGTTTCCTTCCTGAGAGGCAGAAAGCATAATCCTGCCTGTAGATGGTTTGTTAAGCTTCTTTCGTTCCTCTGGTGACTCGATTCCGTGATCAATGGCATTTCGTATAAGATGCACCAATGGGTCTGCAATATTTTCAATTACCGATTTGTCAACCTCTGTTTCCTCTCCTTTGATAATAAGCTCTATTTCCTTACCATGAGAGCGTGCAAGGTCTCTTACCATCCTTGGAAATCGGTTAAAGACCTTCTTGACAGGCTGCATCCTTGTTTTCATAACTGCAGTTTGAAGTTCTGTTGATATTAGCTGGAGAAATTCTGCTGCCTCATTGAGATTTGTAACATCGGCATCATTAGGATACTTATCTGCAAGAATATTTGATAGCTTTGAAAGTCGGTTTTTACCAAGCACAAGCTCACCAACCAGATTAAATACTGTATCAAGTCGTTCTACATCTACCCTTATGGTCTTTTCTACCTGGGTTTTCTCCTTATGCTCCCTGGTCGCCTGATTTGCTGGTTCTTTCTTTGCTGCTTCTGTTTCTTGCTGTTGATTGTTCACTGTTGGCTCTCTTGTTTCTGTCTTTTCTTCTTCTGATGCTGTTTCATCAGTTTCTTTATTAGTGAGTTCTGGGGCATCCTCTTTGACGACACTTTCTTCAGTGGCCTGTCCTTCCTCAAGCTTCTTTAGCTTTGCGATCAATCCATCTATGTCCTCTGGGCTCTGGTCGTTATTCTTTACCTTGTCAACCAGGACCTTGAGTTTATCAACAGATTCGAGAATCACATCTGTTATCTCTGGTGAGGGAGAGAGGATTCCATCACGGAGTTTTTTCAGGACATTTTCCGATGCATGTGCAAGGTCAACTATCTGGCTGAACCCAAGAAAACCTGCTGCTCCTTTGATCGTATGTACGGCGCGGAATATTTCATTGATAAGGTCTTTGTTGAACTCGTCTTTTTCTAATTCAACAAACTTTTCATCAAGTTCTTCCAGGATTTCATTTGTCTCTATAATAAAGTCCTGTAAGATTTCTTCCATCTCTGAAGACATGTTATCCTCCTGATCAGTTTTTGAGTCTTTCGCAGATCTGTTCGATTTTCTGTTTCATGGTTTCTGCGGTAAAGGGTTTTACGATGTAATTATTTACTCCTGCCTTGATTGCCTCTATCACCTTGGACTTCTCTGCTTCTGCAGTGACCATCAAAACAGGTGTGGATTTCAGTTTGGCGTCTGCCCTTATCTCTTTGAGCATCTCAAGCCCATCCTTTACTGGCATGTTCCAGTCTGACACAACGAAATCAAAACTATCTGAACGAAGCTTTTTCAGTGCCTCTTCACCATTTTCTGCTTCCTCAATATTTGAATAGCCAAGCTGCTGTAGTACATTTTTTACTATCTTTCTCATTGTGGCAAAGTCATCAACAACGAGTATCTTGATACCACTGTCAAACATGATTCACCTCCTTGCCAGTGAATTTCTTGATATTTCCTTTATTGTCTGGATAACCATGATTTCTGTAAGAGGTTTTACTATAAAAGCATCTGCCCCAACTTGTAATGCCTCTTTTTTTTCCTCCTCATCATCTCTATCAGACAGGATGATAACCTGAGTGTTGAATTTATCCTCTATTTTGAGGCTTCTGGTTAGTTCTATTCCATTCAGATAAGCAATATCCAGTGCCGTAATTACAACATCGAAAGGTCCTTTCTTACCGAATATTTCTAAAGCTTCAATACCATCAGAGGCTGAGACCACATCAAAGCCTTCTTTTACAAGATAGAGAGAAACTATTTCACGGCTTATACTATTGTCGTCAACAACCAGAATTCTCATGATGTCACCTTTTTGTATACCACTGTCTGGTCAAGCATTAAAGGTTTAAATAGAGTTGTTATATTATGCAGTGTTTCAGAAATACCAACAAAAAGATAACCTGTATCATGCATCAGGTCATAGAGTGTATTGATTACTTTCTTTTTTGCCTCTTCATTGAAATAGATGAGAACATTCCTTAAAAATACAATGTCAACATACCTTACCAGCTTCATCTGCCTTTCATCTATAAGGTTTATTTGATGCAACCTTACCATACTTTTAATATTATCGGAGATTTTGTAAAAATCATTAGACTCGATAAAATATTTCTTTAATATATGAGGAGGTACCTTCCTTATAGAGTAGGAGCTGTAAATCCCTCTCCTGGCGCTGTAAAGTGCTGAATTACTGATATCTGAAGCTATAATTTCTACCTTTGATACATTTATTGAGCCACTTTCTTTTATTAAAATGGCAATGCTGTATGGTTCTTCTCCTGTGGAGCAGGCAGCAGACCATATCCTCACTTTTCCCTGGTTTGAAATTATTTCAGGTATTAACTTGTTAGTAAGCAGGGTTAGTTGTTTGTCTTCTCTAAAGAAATATGTTTCATTTGTAGTAACTGCATCAAACAGATAATTTAACTCTGCCTGGCTTTGATTGTATTTTAAGAGGTATAGGTAGTCTTTAAAGCTATCTAATTTATTTTCTCTAAGTCTTTTCTGTAAACGGTTTTCAAGTAAATACTTCTTGTTATCCTGGATGTATATTCCAGTCTGTTTGTAGACAAAATCTCTGAGTTCCAGAAAGGTATTACTATCAAGCTCGTAGTGTGTCATCTTCCTCAACCAGTTTTTTTACCTTTTCTCTGATATCAGAGTCTTCATGCTTTGATAAAACTGACAATTCATCCTTTAAGTTCTTGACATCCTGCTCTGTGAGTGTTTCTATTGCTTCAAGAACTACGGGTGGAAAGCTGTCCTGCAGGAGTTTTTTCTTAATCTTTTCTGTTAAGGTCTTATCGTTTTTAAGTACCTTTAATGCATAGTACCTTACCCATTCATCTTCGTCTTCAAGTAGCGTGGAGAGCTCCTTTTTACAACATCCGAGCCTGTATGCACTCATAATTGCCACTCTTCTAATTTCAGGGGATGGGTCATTTATTAGTTCTTTTATTCTGGAAACCACCTTTTTACTTCTAAACCTGCCCAATCTTGTTATGGCAGTTATCTTTACATCATTATCTTCATCGTAAGTCAATTCAAGTATTACATTTACTGAATCAGAATACTGAGCAATAAAAAGCTTGGTTGATTGGTCTATTGCAGGCATTAAACTCATGAATCTTTTCTTATCTATCACCATAAGGGTTTTAATGGCTTCCTCCAGTACATCCGAATAGGGCTCCCTTGTTAGCATTGACTTGATACTGTCAAACACATTAGAGCGTTTTACATTTCTCAAGGCGATTACAGCTTCCTTTCTTACATGGCCATCTGGGTCGTTAAGCATGTTGACAATCTCCTTTACTCCTTTAATTGGCCCTATTTTCCCCAGTGCCTTCACGGCTGCCCTCCTTATGTCCCTTGATTTATCCCTCAGAAGAGGGATCAGGTATTTAACTGCCTCTTTTATTTGAAGTTTCTCTATTAGTTCTATGGCTAGAGTGCGCGCAACGAAAGGCAAGTCAGGCTCTTTTATTAACCTGCAGAGCTCATTTTTTGGCTTTAGTTCTAATAGGCTTTGCATAATGTGTTCCTTGATTTCGGTTTCATGGGGGTTGCCCGGATCAAAGAAGCCGGCAATTAACAGTAGTTGTTTAGTAAAGGATTTTAATCGAGCATCTGATATTGCTTTAATGGCTATATTAAGATTCTCTTTTTTGTTTAAAAGCTGCGAAACCCTGTCTTTTAAACCAGGTATTCTTTTTGAAAGTCCGAGTTTTATAAGAGACCTGATTGTGAAATCCTGCTCTACAGGGTCCTGGGTGTTTTTTAGATGCTCAAGTAGTGTCTTTTTAGATAAAGTGGTGTCTATTTCTCCAAGGGTTTCAATTGCAAGTAATCTTACTGCGCCAGATGGATTCTTTAAAAGTGGAACGATCTTTTCTGTTGATTCAGGAATCTTCATTATTGACAGTGCCTTCAAGGTAAACAGACACACCCATTCTGCGTCGTGAAGAAGGCTGTCTAAATGATCAATAAGAGCTGATGATTTATTTAATCTTGCCAGCACAACTGTAGTGGCAGCTCTAACATTTGCAGACGGGTCGTTAAGTAGATTTTCAATAAGATTAAGGGATTCTTCAGGAAGCTCCTTGATTATATTAAGACCAATTAACCTCATGTAGGGGTCTTTATCCTGTAAAAGTAGTTTTACAGCATTATGGTTGTGAATGTTTTTAAGGATATGGATGGCTGAGTTCCTCAATGTTGTATTAAGTCTTAGAAGAGGAAGCAACATGAATGCAGTAACTTCGCCACCAATTTTTATAAGTGAATTGATGCTTGCCTCTCTTACTGCTGGATGAGGGTCAGATAACAGTTTAATAAGCGGGTATATTGCTCTTTCGTCTTTTTCACCCAATTGCAGTGCTGCCCTCTTTCTCTTAAGAGGGTCCTTTGATTGAATCTCCTTTAGTAGCTTGTTTATGCTTCTGTGTCTCATTTTGATTATTGAAACCCCTCTTATTTAATCGGAAAATTTATTGAAAACTTTAACAATGGCTTTCTTATGTTTTTGTTGATTTGGTTAGAATTAGATTCGCCCCCTCAGAGTTATTATCTCCCATGCCTAAACAATCTCTTCCATTGCCACCTTGAGCCTCATAAGTGCCTGCGAATGAAGCTGAGACACCCTTGATTCAGAGACCCCAAGAATTTCACCTATCTCTTTGAAGGTAAGTTCGTCCCAGTAATAAAGCGAGAGTATTAGTTGCTCCCTCTCAGGAAGAGCCTTTATTTTATCTGCCAGTATTTTTTTCTTCTCTTTGTCCTCAATAACCTTGATGGGATTCAGAGAATTATCATCTTCGAGATGCTCGTAGATGTTGTAATCTCCTTCATTCTTATTGTCTATTCTCTGGCTTATCCCTTCGATACTAAGGGTAGTTGATTTGTGGGCGCTATGCAGGAGCTTGAATATTTCATCTACATCCACACCCATTTCCTCTGCAACTTCATCTTCAGATGGTGGCCTTCCTAATTTCTTCTCAAGGTCTGAATAGATATTTTTCAGGTCGTTTATCTTTTTCTGAAGATGCTTGGGAATCCATTCAGCAGCGCGCAATTCATCAAGCATTGCACCTTTAATTCTGTACTCGGCATAGGTCTTCAGGGTGGCCTTCTTTGATGGATTAAACTTTTCCATCGCATCAAGAAGCCCTATGATACCTGCACTTATCAGGTCGTCTACAGTAAGCTGAGGAGGTAGCCGCCAGGAGAGCCTGTAGGCAGTATACTTGATATAAGGAAGCATCTCCTCTATAATCTTTTCCTTTTCTCCTTCTGTGAGTATGTAGTTCTTATACCCCAACATTCCCTGATACCTCAAATAGATTGTCAAAGAAGAACTGAATCCCTCCCTTTGGGGAGGAACTGTTCATATTCCTTATTCTGTCTGCAAGGTCTGAAAATGCCTCTGATACCCTTGAGTCAGGACTCTGTAACACAACAGCTTTCTGACTCTTTACTGCTTTCTGTAATGCCCTGTCATAGGGTATGAAACCAATATAGTCAAGTGATACATTGAGATATCGGTCAGTTACAATATGTAATCTCTTGAATATTTCCATGGCCTCATTGGAGCTTCTTGTCTGGTTTATCAGTATTTTGAACTCCTTTTCCTGATATCTGGTATGCAGAACCTTTATCAACGCATAGGCATCTGTAAGTGAGGTGGGCTCAGGTGTAACAACCACAACCGTCTCCTGAGATGCTATACAGAAGAAGGTAACATTCGATGAAATACCTGCCCCTGTGTCGACAAGCAGGTAATCAATGCTGTCCTGAAGACCCTGAAATTCGTCTATAAGTCTGAGTTTTTTGAACTCATCAAGATGGGTTAGCTCCTCCACACCAGAGCTCGCAGGCACTATCATTATCCCTTCGGGACCCTCTATGATTATATCTTCAAGCGACTTTTCACCATTTAGCATGTGTTGTATGTTAAACCGTGGTGCCATGCCAAGAAGCACATCAATGTTACATAGACCCAGATCTGCATCAAGCACCATTACCCTCTTCCCCTTTTTACTTAACGAGATGGAGAGGTTTGCCACTATGTTGGTCTTTCCAACTCCACCTTTTCCGCTGGTTATGGCTATGGTCTTTATCATATCAACACTCCTTCTGTAGTATTAGGCCTGAGATTGTTGTGGTATCAGGAAAGATAATGTCCTTTGGTATCCTCTGCCCGTTGGTCAGATAGGCTATGGGTTTCTGGTAGAGAACCGACAGGTTATAGATACAACCCTTCTTCGATACCTCATCGATCTTGGTAAAACCAAGACAGTCTATCTTCAGGTTCCTGTAGCTTTTATATGCCTCCATCATAAACTCCTGATCAGAGCTTGTGCTGAGTATGAGATGAGTTTCTACAGGAAGATCAAGTGAGTAGACCTCTTTGAGTTCTTCAATATAATGCTGGTCCTGTGGATTTCTGCCTGATGTGTCAACAAAGATTCTGTCTTTATTTCTGTGCTTGTTTATCTGTTCCTTAAACTCTGCCATATTGTGAGCTACCTCCAGTGGAAGGCCAAGCACCCTTGCAAAGGATGCAAGCTGATAGGTGGCCCCAAGCCTTAATGTGTCCAGAGTGACTATTGCAATCCTCTTTCCCTTTCTTATCTCATTAGCAGCAAGTTTGCATAAAGTGGTAGTCTTTCCAGAGCCTGTTGCTCCGACAAGCATAACTATCTGTTTGGAGTTATTCATATCAAACACCCTTAACTCCCTGGTGATAGCCTCAAGAAGCGAGTCGAAATCAGTGGCACCCTCACAGAGTCTGATGGCAAACTCTTCTCTTATTGACTGGCTTATCAGTACCTTAAGCAGTCTCCTTTTTTTCTCTGGCAACTTCAGCTCGTAGCCGCTCTTTCTTAGCTCAAGCAGTGCATCACGAAGCCTCTGGATCTCTTCCTTGAGGGTGTCAAGCTCGCTTTTGCTGACCCTTGAGGGTTCATCTGCGGTGGTGTTTTCACTGGCCCTGAAATCCACAGCAGCAACAATCTCCACTATGCCATCAGAAAGTTCATCTGAAGACAGTATCACTGCATCGCTACCAAGCTCTCTTTTTACCTTTGAAAGAGCCTCTGAAAACTGTTTTGCCTTGAATCTTTTAATCTTCATAGGTCACCATCCCCAGTGAATATAGTTTTGCCTCAGGTGAAAGCTCTGCACTTGATATAACAGAGAGGTTTGGCATGATTCGTTCGGCAATTCTCCTTAAGTGGCTTCTCACCTGAGGTGAGCATACTATTACTGGTTGTATGTTGTTTGCCCCTGTCCTGTTTACTGCATATTCAATGGATTTCATAAGCTTCTGAATGAGGGCTGGTTTAAGCCCGTTTCCATCCTGAATCGACTGCATAATCTCTTTTTCAAATCGAGGGTCAAGGGTAAAAACTGGCACTGTTCCATCAGGCAACATATGCTGGCGTGTTATCACTCTCGATAGCGCCTGTCTGACAACCTCTGTGAGCATTTCAGGGTCCTTGATGCTCTGTCCGTGGTCAAGAAGGGTCTCAAGTATGGTAATCATGTCCTTGATTGGCACTCGTTCTTTAAGCAGATTCTGTAGCACCCTCTGAACTGTACCAAGTGGCAGGACATTTGGAATTAACTCTTCAACTATCCTTGGATAGACCTTTGAGACACTATCAAGTATGCTTTGCACCTCTGCCCTTGTGAGCACCTCCCAGCCGTGTTTTCTTAGAAGCTCAGTGAGATGGGTAACAACCACTGTGGCTGCATCAACAACAGTAAAACCTCTTTGCTGTGCAGTTTCAATCTGGTGTTCATCTATCCAGTATGCTGGAAGACCAAAGGCAGGTTCCTTTGTGGGAATTCCATCAAGGGGCTCGTGTTTTTCTTCAGAGGCTACGGCAAGCCATTTTCCAACCACAAGTTCTCCGCGGGCGATCTCTATACCCTTTATCAGAAATGTATACTCATGGGGTCTCAGTTGCAGATTGTCTTTGATATGGATGGATGGGATGACAAAACCGAGCTCCTGCGCTATCTGACGACGCATTGCCTTTATTTTTGAAAGCAACTGTCCCCCTGGTTCCTCAACAAGGGAAATAAGCCCATAGCCAATTTCAAGGCTCAGCGGGTCGATTTCCAGATAAGACTCAATCGGTGGTTCTTCAGGTGCCTTTTCTTTTTCCTCTTCAGGTATTTCCTCAACCTCTGGTTTTCTGGCAATAAGATAAGCCAGGGAGCCAGCAGTAAGTGAGATTATAAAGAATGGAATATGAGGTAGACCAGGGACAAGTGCAAGCAGAAACAGTATCCCTGAGGCTGTGGAAAGGGCCTTTGGGTTTACGAATATCTGTTTTTTAAATTCCTCTCCCAGGTCTGCTTCACTTCCAGCACGGCTTACTATTATGCCTGCAGCAGTGGAGACCAGAAGTGCGGGGATCTGTGAAACCAGTCCGTCACCGATTGTCAGAATGGTATAGGTCTGGGCTGCCTTTCCTATTGGCATTCCCTTCTGGAGGATACCTATCAGGAGTCCACCGATAATGTTTATACCAGTTATAACCAGGCCGGCAATTGCATCACCACGGACAAACTTGCTTGCACCATCCATTGCCCCGTAGAAGTCGGCTTCCTGTGCGATCTCCTCTCGTCTTCTTCTTGCCTCAGCCTCATCAATAAGCCCTGTGTTGAGGTCTGCATCAATGGCCATCTGTTTTCCTGGCATTGCATCAAGTGTAAATCTTGCAGCTACCTCAGCAATCCTGCCAGCACCCTTTGTGATTACCACAAAGTTGATTATAACCAGTATCAGAAACACAATCAGTCCCACAGCATAGTTTCCACCCACCACAAAGTTTCCGAATGACCTGATTACTCTACCTGCTGCCTCAGGTCCTTCGCTTCCCTTTAGAAGAATGATTCTTGTTGTTGCAATATTAAGTGAGAGCCTGTAGAGTGTGACAATAAGAAGTAGAGATGGGAAGACAGAAAAGTCAAGGGGTTTTCTTATGTAGACCGAGGTAAGGAGCACCACGACCGATACGGATATGGAGATTGAAAGCAGTATGTCAAGTATAAAGGATGGCATGGGAAGAAGCATTATTCCCAGAACCATCAGCACACTGATGCCAAGCAGTACATCGCTTCTTTGTTTTAACAGTTTAAGCCAGTTCATAGCGATACACCTCTCAATTTATAGATGTAGGCAAGTATCTTTGCTACAGCACGATAAAGGCTTTCAGGGATTTCGCTTCCAAGCTCCAGCTTATAAAGTGCCCTTGCAAGAGGTGGCTCTTCCACTATTGGTACATCGTGTAACTGTGCAATCTCTTTTATCTTCTGTGCAACAAAGCCCGCTCCCTTTGCAACCACAGTAGGTGCACCCTTGCTTCCTCGTTCATACTTCAGTGCCACCGCAATGTGTGTGGGGTTTGTAATAACCACTGTTGCCCTGGGTACCTCCTGCATCATTCGTTTCCTTGCCATCTCCCTCTGTATACTTCTGATTCTGGCCTTGATCTGTGGGTCACCCTCTGTTTCCTTGACTTCCTCTTTTATCTCTTCTTTACTCATTCTGATTGAACGTTCAAATTGCCACTTTTCATTTACATAATCCAGGAAAGAGATAACAAAGAAGGCTATAAAGGAGACCTTTAGCGTGTACAAAAGCATATCCTTCATGGTCAGGGTCATCTGATTGAGGTCTAAAAAGAACATATTGATTACAACAGGAAAGACCTTTTTGATTATAAGATAAAGAATAATAGCTCCTGCCGAGAATTTCACCAGACCCTTTATAAATTCCATGAGGGCATTAGGAGAAAATATCTTTTTTATCCCTGCCATGGGATTTATGTTGGTGACATCCATTTTAAAGGGTTTGTAAACAAAACCCCCCTGTATCAGTGCACCTGCAACACCCATAATAAGTGTAAGCAGAAGTACAGGCAGAATGGAGAGCATTCCATTAGTCAATAACACATTAAACCTGTGCAAAGGGTCAGTTTGAGTAGAGAACTCAAGGCCCCGGGAAAAGGTCTCCATGATTATCTTCATACTGTAATGGCCAAGTAATACGAAAGAAAGCACTGCTCCACCAAAGGCAAGCATTCCACTTAACTCCCTGCTACGGGGTATCTGTCCTTCTTCACGGGCCTTTTGCCTTCTTCGTGGCGTCGCTTTTTCAGTTCTTTCCTGGTCATCTGCCATTTTATCTGTGGCCTCCTGTTAATAATAGCTGGTTAAGGTCTATTTTCATGTCAGAGAAGTATCCATTCAGTAATACCACAACCATCGGCACTGTTATCATTATGACCAGAAAGCCCAGCGCCAGATACAGGGGATATGCAACAAAGAATATGTTGAACTGGGGGATAAGCTTATAAAGTATCCCGAGCAGTATGTTGGTTATAAGCACAATGGTTATGGTGGGGGCAGAGAGTTTGATAGCCAGAATAAATATCTTTGCTCCAAGCTCTATCCCTGCCTGTGCCATGTTTTTGAGATTTGCACCACCAACAGGTACAAACCTGAAGCTCTTAATCAATGCATATATGAAGTAATGATGCATATTAAGACCGAAAAAGAGGAATATGGCAAGGATACTGTAAAACCTTGATATCTCAGTTGATTGACCAATCTCGGGATTAAAGACATTTGCCATTGACATGCCTGTTACCGTGCTTATGGTCTGTCCTGCGGTATCAATTGCAAAGAAAAGCACCCTTACGGTTAAGCCAAGAACCACAGAAAAGAGGGTCTCTCTAATGACCAGCATTGCAATGTCATCAACACCTGACTTTATATCAACAAGTGGTGTTATGGCAAGTGATATGCTCAGTATAAGGCCGATCCTGAACTGTGCTGGAAATGCTTTAGACCCAAACAGTGGAAGCACTGCAAAGACAATAGACACCCTTAATAATACGAGAAGAAAACCAATCAACTCATCATTTCTTATACCTATTTGCTGAAGCATACATTCCTCACTTTATGTATAAGGGTATGTTATTAATAATGTCCCTTGTAAAATCTAAAAGCACATTTGTTATATAGGGCATGAAAAACAATAGACATAGAAACACGGCTATGATCTTTGGTACAAAGGTGATGGTGAATTCCTGTAACTGGGTAATTGCCTGTATAAAGCTTATCAGTACGCCCACCACAAGACTCACAAGGAGCACCGGCCCTGATGCAAGAAGTATGGTTTTGAATACCTCGGTTGATATATGTTTTATAAGCTCCATTGTCATTGAAAACTCCTTACCAGTGAACCTATCATCAGGTTCCATCCGTCAACCAGCACAAACAACAGTAGCTTGAAGGGAAGAGATATAAGCACAGGTGGAAGCATCATCATACCAAGTGATAGCAGAACGCTTGAGACCACCATATCAATAATCAAAAATGGAAGATATATTAAAAAGCCTATCTCGAAGGCTGTGCGAAGCTCACTGATTGCAAAGGCAGGCACCACTACCCTTAATGGCAGGTCCTGAGGGGTCTGTACTTTTTTTAACTTTGCAAGATTTAGAAACAGCTTGAGGTCCTTTTGTCTTGTCTGCCTGAGCATAAATCCCTTAACACTTGGCTCAGCCTTTTTGAGAGCCTCGACAAAGGTAATCTGATTTTCCAGATAGGGATTAAGGGATTGTTTTTGTATTGTGTCAACTACTGGCGACATTATATAGAGTGTGAGAAACAGTGAAAGCCCGATTATAACTGGTGTGGGAGGAATCTGCTGTCCACCAATTGCATGTCTCAGGAAGCCAAGCACCACAACCACTCTGGTAAAGGATGTAAACATGATAAGTATTGCAGGCACAAAGGTGATGATGGTGAGGAAAATGAAAAGGTTGATAAGGGGATCGTTTACATTTTTAAGGTCAAAGGCAAACACCCTGCTGGAATAAAAAAGTATAATGATGGCAGTTATGGCAACGATCCTCAAAGCCTTCATTTTATCTCACTCCTGAGGGTGTCTTTAAGAAGCTTAAGGTGGTTAAGATTTTTCTTAAGGCTCTGTAACTCTGTTGCAAACTCCTCTTCAGGGTAAGCCTTGATGAGTTTCAGGTCATTGGGGGTAACACCTATGAGTATCACCTCTTTACCTGCCTTCACTACAGCAATTGCCTTTCGTGGTCCAAGGCTCAGAAAACCAAGTGTTTTGATAAACTGGTTCTGATTGGACCCCATCCTGTTCATCAGAACCCTGGAACCAATCATGATAATAGCCAGAACAAATACAAGCGAAAGCCCTATCTTGATTAGTTCTAATGTCATTTCAGTTTCTTTACCCTTTCTTCAGGGCTGATTATCTCAGTTAGCCGTACACCGAGTTTTTCATTTACAACCACCACTTCACCCTTGGCAATCAGTTTGTTGTTTACCAGAATCTCCATGGGCTCGCCTGCAATCTTATCAAGCTCTATTACTGAGCCATGTCCTAATTTAAGCAGGTCCTGTATAAGTATTCTGGTTCGGCCAAGTTCTACGGTGATTTCAAGTGGAATATCCAGAAGAAAATTTATATCTCTTACGGTTTCCTCTCCCTGTGCTTCACCTTTAAGTTCGGAAAATTTAGCCTCCTCTGGCTCCCTGGCCCCATCTGCATCGTCATGATGTCTATTGGTGGCAACCTGTGTGTTTAATTCCTCAGCCATTGTTTTCACTCCTTTCTAAAGGATAGGTCTCTATTGGTCTTGTTATCTTTACTGCCTGACTTCCACGGTGAAACCCTGGTAAACAGAGAAACTTTTCAACACCCTCCACTTTCAGAACAAACTCGTCATTCATGGACTTTCCGAGTGCGATGACATCACCTGTCTGAAGGTTCAATATGTCTCGAACAGTGAGCTCTGCCCTGTCGATCTCTACAGCTATCTCCACAGGTGCCCTGAACAGGTTGTTGATGAGCTTCTGCATCCACTGTTTATCATCACTGGATGAGTTGCTGCCAGGTCCACCCGAGTTGAGTTGCTCCTTTACGGGTTCTATCATTACGTTAGATAAAACGATGTGAAACTTGCCAACAAACTCACCAAACTCAATGTTAAAGGTGCTTTTTATGACCAGATCTGACGAATTAAGAATGTTTACATAATTAGGGTTTGTTTCAGAGCCTATTACAACAGGCGTGATTTCATGAATTGGCTCCCAGGCATTTTTGTAGTCCTTCAGACAGATCTCAAGAAGTCTTACAATAACCCTCTGTTCTAAGGCAGTAAAGGGACGGTTTTCGGTCTTTATCTCTGATATGTTACTGCTGCCGAAAAAAAATTCTAAAACTGCATACACGACAGCAGCCTCAAAAACAACAAGAGCCTTACCCGGCAGGGGTTTCAACTCTACTATATTTATGCTTGAGGGTACAGGGATGAACTGCATGAATTCACCGTACTTTACAAATTTCTGATTCTCAGGGGTTATCTTTATTATATGGTTTATGAAGTTCGAAATAGATACCTTTTGAATCTTTGAAAACCTTTCATTTATGCTTTCAAGCCCAGGAAGACTCGAATGTATTATCTGAGCCTGAGAGGTAAGGTCAAAAGGTTGCACCTCCCCGGATGCGGTGCTTTCTGGCTCTGTGTCTACCTCACCCTCTTTAACCCCTTGAAGCAGGGCATCTACCTCATCCTGTGAAAGGATATCGTCCATTGCACGTCTCCTTTTATTGCATTACAAACTCTGTGAAATAAACATTCTTGAATATGTCTTTGCCTACCGCTGCATTAGCCCTCATCAGTATTTCGTCCTTTAGCTGAAATTTTCCCTCTGGTGTTGTAATAGAGTCGGCTGTCTTACTGCTGATAAGAGTAATAATTGCATCCCTTATTGGAGGGGTTTTTTCCTTTGCTAAATCCTCGTAGCTTTTGTCTATAAGCTCAAGCTGCATTGTGCACTTAAGGAACCTGCCCCTTTCTGATAGATTGACCACAAAGGGGTCAAGGGCAAACAGTACGGGCTGTTCCTCTTTAACCTGTTGCTGTTGTTGCTGCTCAGCCTCTGCTGGCTTGGGCTTTGCAAAGAATTTGGTATATGCAAAAAAACCACCACCCCCGAGTAGTACAACTGCAGCTATGATTATTATCAGTAACTTTGATTTTCCTTTCTTCTTTGGCTTTGACTCCTCTTCTTCCCCTTCCTGCTGTTGTTTTTCCTCATCTGCCATCTCTCTTACCTCCTTCAGGTTTTCTGCCCGCTGGGTATCGGGCGCTGAATCCTTTAAGTTCTTATTCAAAGATTATGCCTGAATGAAATATCACTATAAATCAAAGAGTTAGTTGGTAAATGTCAATATGCTGACACGGATTGAACGCTTCTTCTGTGCCATAGATTTGACAAAAACAATGATGCTGCCCTGCGGTCTTAAGTAATGGGTTTTTCTTTTTTTTCTTAAAGTTTGTAGGAATTTGTCCGATGATAATTATAAATTGAGAACTAAAAAACAAGGAGGTTTTTTTATGAAGGGGTTACAACTTAAGGTATTGTCGGTGCTGGTAATTTTTGTTTTTTGTTTTCTTGGCAATTATATCATGATAGAGAGATGGATTAATAATTCAAGGTCCTATGGCAGGGTGATTAACCTTGCAGGCCGTCAGAGGATGTTGATACAGAAACTAACAAAGGAATTAATAATGATGAAGTCTGTTCAGGGGGTGAGGGCAGAGGCAGAAGATACAGCCAATCTATTTGATAAAACCCTGAAGGGACTTTTAAATGGAGATAAAGAATTAGCCCTTCCTGGAGTGAGTGATAGGTTAATAAAGAGACAACTGAAAAAGGTCCAGAACCTCTGGGATGAGTTACAGCAGAAGATTGAGCCCCTGTTCAGGGGAGAAAAACTGTCATCAGATTACTTTGTCAGTCTGGATCGGTTTTCAAACAATCTGGTGAAGGAGATGAATCGGGCGGTATCCATGATGGAGCAGAAGGCAGACAGCTCAATCAAGACATTGAGAAATATTGCAATAGGCTTTTTTGTGCTTTCAGCTATCGTTACAGCCCTTGTGTTTCTTTATATTAAGAAGTCTATTCTTGAGAGAATATTCCATGTAATTGGCAGAACTAACGATATGGCACGATACGACCTTGTATCTGATGTAAGCTGTAAGGGCAACGATGAGCTGTCTTTTCTGTGTCACACAACAAGAAAACTAACTGATTTCTGGAAGAACATACTTGCAGAGCTTATAAGCATATCTGCGTCTCTGTCTGATACCACTGCCAAGGTCTGGTCTAAGATGAATAATAATATAAAGAGGATAGATTTTCAGAATAATCAGGCAGAACAGATTGCAACGGCCACTGAAGAGATGAGCCAGACATCTGTAGATATAGCCCAGAACGCCTCGAATGCAGTAAAGATGACAAAGGCAGTGACAAAGGTGGCTGACGATTCAATGGCTGACATGGATGGCACCATGGATGTAATGAATGAACTTGCCCTGTCAAGTGGTGAGCTTGGGGAAATGATGGGCAAACTGAACTCATCCATTGGTCAGATAAACAATGTGGTAAATATCATAAACGACATTGCCGACCAGACAAACCTCCTTGCACTTAATGCAGCAATAGAGGCTGCCAGGGCAGGTGAAAGTGGAAAGGGCTTCGCTGTGGTTGCAGATGAGGTAAGAAAACTGGCTGAAAAAACAATGAGGGCAACTGGCGAGATAGCAGAGACCATCAACGCCATACAGCAGGAATCACTCAGGACAAAAGAGCAAGCAGAGCATTCAATAAGCAAAGTTGGCAAGTCTATCGAGCTGATAAGCAAGACAAAGGAAGCCCTTAATAAGATAGTTGACCATGCAAGGCTCTCTGAGGATGAGGTTACAAAGATTGCTGCCGCGATAGAGCAGCAGTCTGCAACATCAGAGGAGATAAGCCAGACCCTCGAAGAGTCGGTGAGGGTATCAAGGGAGTTATTAGAGAATATAAAATCAACGATTACCGAGGCAGACAGGATGTCTGAAAAGCTGCTTTCACTCGGAAATGTAATAAATAAATTCAAACTTCCTGAGGATACGATAATTGAATTAGAAAAGGCTAAGGCTGCTCATAAAAACTGGGTTATAAGGCTTTACAGGATGTACTACAGCGGTGTGCATATCGACCCATCTGAGCTCACAGACCATAGGGCCTGTAGTTTTGGCAGGTGGTACTATGGCTCTGGTGATGAGGTATGTGGCTCACATCCTGTATTCAGAGAGATAGAGGCACCTCACAAAGAGATACACTCTCATGCAAAATCAGCAGTGGAGGCATTTATAGGTGGAGATAAACAGAAAAGCCTTGAGCTTATAGAGAAGGTCGACAGTATAAGTAAGACCATTGTGGAGCATCTTGACGCACTTAAAGAGATCTGCAATAACAAAGGTTACCAAACCAGGGCAGCAGAAAAGGGAAGTTTTGTGCCAGAAAAGGAAAAAGAGCTGCTCACGGTTGCTTAACCTCAACAGGGCACAGGGGATATTATTTAGGTTTTCTGCACCCTGTGCCCTGAAATCTGCATCCAGTCTTTATTGCCTGCCTCATGAAATGCATTTATTTTAGCTATTTTCATAATTGGTTACAGATAAATTATAATCTTATTTATGGACAAACCTGAGGGTGATATCGTTAAAAGATATGGGCTAAAGGGCATCTCAGCTCTGGTGGTGGATGTGGATGATGCAAGGCTTGAATCCTTTATTGATGCCATGGCCCCCTATGGTGCTGAGGTATATACAACCAGAAACCAGGCAAGACTTCAAGAGATACTCGGAGAAAAACAATTTGACTACATCTTTTTTTCAGCAAATACCATTTCTGAAGTAGAAAACATAATAGAGACCGTTAAAGATAACCCCAGGGGGTGTAGTTTGGTGCTTCTTGCTGATATTCAACTGCTTAATGCACTGGATGAAGATGTTCTGGCATCACTAAACGATATATACATCAGACCTGTTGACCCAGTAAGAGTGGCCCTTAATATCTCTTCTTCTCATAGAAGCTCTGTTGATTCTACATCATTAACCCCTGTTGAACATTTTATCAACCAGTTAAAACCATATATGATATTTCGCTCTCCTCAAATGAAGCAGATAATGATAACACTTCCTCGCATATCAGTTTCAGACCAGCCTGTTCTGATCACCGGTGAGACAGGCACTGGAAAGGAACTTGCGGCAAGGGCAATACACTTTCTGAGCAAAAGAAAGGAGAGTAACTTTGTAGCAGTAAACTGTGGAGCAATACCGGATACCCTTATTGAAGGAGAGCTGTTCGGACACGAAAGGGGTGCCTTTACAGGTGCCCTTAAAACACATAAAGGTAAGTTTGAGATTGCCAATAATGGCACCCTTTTTCTTGATGAGATTGGTGATATGCCTCTGTCGCTGCAGGTTAAACTTCTAAGGGTTTTAGAAGAGGGTGAGATTTACCGAATTGGTGCTGAGCAACCTGTAAAGATTAATGTAAGGGTGATTGCAGCCACAAGACGAGACCTTTACAGGGCTGTGCAGGAGGGGCTTTTCAGGGATGACCTCTATTACAGATTGAATGTGCTAAAGGTACACCTTCCACCTCTTAGAGAAAGGGTTGAAGATATACCACTTCTGGCGATCCACTTCTTTCACAGGGCACTTTCTGAACTTGGGTTATCACCACCCTATCCAGAGCTTTCAAATGGTTCAATTGATATGCTGGAGAGGTTACCCTGGAAGGGAAACATAAGAGAGCTACGAAACCTTATGACCCGGGTTGCTACATTTTTTGCTCCACGGAAAAGACCGGTTCTACCAGCAGATATACTGCCTCATCTTGATGAGTTTTCTGTTCATCAACTTTCAGGACGTTTAAACAAAAATGACCAGAAGGGCATCTTTATTCCCTTTGGAACCCCCCTTGATAAGGCAGAAGAAATAATAATAAAGGAGACCCTTCGTCTTACAGGTGGTAATAAAAGCAAGGCTGCAAGGATACTGAACATAGGTATCAGGACAATAAGAAGAAAATTGAAAAGATACAACTGGTAGGCCAATCTGACCCACCAGGCCATTCTGACAGTGAGTTATAAATAATAACATTAGGCCAGGCTGGCCTATTTGATGTTTGCCTTTTCCTGAGAGCCTGTCTAACCTGTTGAAATATAAGAAAAATAAAATCTGGCATGACAGTTGCTATATAAATTATGGAAAGTTTGATGAGATAACTTTTAAGGAAAAAACATAAAAGGAGGTGGTGGATATGTTAATCAGGGATATTGAAAGGACTCTGAATCCATGGAGGATGCTCAGGGAAGTTGAAAGGGAATTCGACAGGCTTCACAGGGAGTTTGACCAGCTCTTTTCACAGTTTGGAGAGGTCTCTGAAGTGAAGTATCCAAAGGTGAATCTCCTGAGCAACACTGATAAGGCAGTGCTTCAGGTTGAGATACCAGGGGTTGACCCTGAGAAATTAGATATTACTGCGCTTGAAGATACCGTTGTCATAAAGGGCAGTAGAGAGCCTGTGGAGCTCAAGGAAGCAGAGAGATATCATCTGAGGGAGCGTTATGAGGGTGAGTTTTCAAGGACAATAAAGCTTCCTTTCAGGGCTCAGGTGGACGGTATAAAGGCAAGATACTCGCAGGGTATCCTGACAATTGAGGTGCCTCGTGCAGAAGAGGACAAACCTAAAAAGATAGCCATTGAGAAGGCATAAGAGACTTGGTTATTGGGTTAATTGCGTTCTGTGCGTTTATCGCGTTACTTTTTATAAGCTTCGATTGGGTGAGAACTGGCGAGTGTGTAGTTTGAAATTCAGAATTTGGGATTTGTTTAGAATTTAGGATTTAGAAATTAGAATTTGGTTAGTGGTTATTGGGTTAGTTTTGTGTAGGTGAGGTGGTTTACGACCCCCTACACGCTACACCCTACACCCTAATAAAAAAAGGAGGTGAGCAGTTATGGCAGAAGTGGTAAAACATGAACTCAAGACCCTGGTGCCAGCAATTGATATTATTGAAAAGGCTGACCACTATGAGATGATAGCCGATATTCCAGGGGCAAAGGAAGACACTATTGATGTAACAGTGAACCGTGACCTGCTTACCATTACTGCAGAGGCAGACATTTCCTATCCTGAAGGTATGACAGCTAATTATACCGAGTATGGTCCCTGCAGATATCAGAGGACCTTCAGGATACTTGATGATATAGACAGAGAAAACATCAAGGCTCATTATCGTAACGGGGTGCTTACCCTGAGTATCCCAAAGGCTGAACACATGAAGACGAAAAAGATAGCAATCGAGGCGAAATAAACTAAAGGGGCAAGGCCCCTTTAGTTTAAAAAAAATTAGAAAGGGGGTGTGATTATGTCCATCAGGGATCTCATTCCTTCAAGGTTTACAAAGAAAGAGGTGCCTGTAAGGAGAGTGGAAGACCCCTTCGGGAGCTTTATCTCAGAGGTTCATGACCTGTTTGACAGGTTTTTCAGTGACCTTGCTGTTGAACCCTCTGTGTTCAGCAGTGAGTTTATCCCGAAGGTGGACCTGACAGAGGAAGACAGGCAGTATGTGCTAAAAGCAGAACTGCCAGGACTTTCTGAAAAAGACATTGATGTAAGTATGGACGAAAGTAGCATCACTATAAAGGGTGAGAAGAAAGAAGAGAAGGAGGAATCAACAAAAGGGTATTATTATGCAGAAAGGAGCTTTGGTAGCTTCCAGAGGGTTATTCCTCTTCCTGCTGATATAGACAGGGACAGTGTAAAGGCAACATTTAAGAACGGTCTCCTTACAGTGCACCTGCCAAAGTCAAAGGAGGCACTCAAAGAGGTTAAAAAGATAACCGTAGAGACCAGCTAATTTATGAACAAAGATGCCCGTCTCCAGCAGGTCAAAGGAGACGGGCTTTTCGTTATCCCACCTTGGTTATTCAATATGAAAGGTTGCCACTTCCTTCATACCAGGCAGATACTCGCCAACAGGCACGAGTTTTTTGTTCTGATTAACACAGTCAATGAGTATATTCCAGAGCTGGTTTAACTCTTCCTTTTCCCTGTCGTTTTCAGGGGTCATCTTAATAAGGGTTCCCTCAAGTTCAATCTTCATAAAAACCTCCGCTCTTTTTTACTTTAATTATACTACACAGCAGAAGGGATTTTAAATTTGCATATAGACTCTTTTTTAAGGTATAATTTTCAGTTAATCCTTGGTGCTGGGAGGCGTAAAATCAGGGTCCTTTACAAGGGAAAGGAAAAGGAAGTAGAAAAAGACGGGGTTCAGGATTTCCTCAAGGGCATTGGTGCAGTTGCCCTCAGGGTTGATGGCAGGGTGTGTGACCTGTCAATTCTAACTGAGCTTGATGACAGTGCCACTGTTGAGGCCATACTGCCCGATGAACCAGAAGGGCTTGAGATATACCGTCATAGCACCTCACACATAATGGCCCATGCTGTAAAGGAGCTTTTCCCTGATGTAAAGGTTGCTATTGGGCCTGCCATTGAGGATGGGTTTTATTACGACTTTGATGTTGAGCAACCCTTCACCCCGGATGACCTTGAGAGGATTGAAGAGAAGATGAAAGAGATAATAAAGGCCAACACACCCTTTAAAAGAAGGCTGATGAGCCGTAACGAGGCAATAGAGTTTTTCAGTAAAAGGGGGGAGCAGTATAAGGTTGAACTGCTTCAAGAGATGGAAGATGAAGAGGTATCACTATACGAAGAAGGGGATTTTATAGATCTCTGCCGTGGCCCCCACATTCCATCAACTGGTTACATAAGGGCTTTCAAGTTGCTTAACACGGCAGGTGCTTATTGGCGTGGAGACGAGCGTAACAAGATGCTTCAGCGCATTTACGGCACAGCCTTTCCAGATAAAAAGAAGCTGAAAGAGTATCTTGACTTCCTCGAAGAGGTTAAAAAGCGTGACCATCGGCGGCTTGGAAAGGAACTCGACCTTTTCAGCATAAACGAGGAGATAGGCCCGGGGCTTATCCTCTGGCATCCTGATGGAGCATTGATCAGAAAGACCATAGAGGATTTCTGGAGAGAGGAACATCTAAAGGCGGATTACCAGCTTTTGTATACACCTCATATTGCAAAACTGCATCTGTGGGAACGGAGCGGGCACTGGAACTTCTATCGTGAAAATATGTACTCACCAATGGAGATTGAGGGTATTAACTATGAGATAAAACCCATGAACTGCCCATTTCACATTGCCATATACAAGAGCTCCCTTCGCAGCTACAGGGATTTTCCAATCAGATACGCTGAACTTGGTACTGTTTACAGGTATGAGCGTTCAGGAGTGCTTCATGGCCTGCTTCGTGTAAGGGGATTTACTCAGGATGATGCCCATATTTTCTGCCGGGAGGATCAAATAGAAGACGAGATATTAAGGGTTCTTGACTTTACCCTCTTTATACTTCAGACCTTTGGCTTTACAGAGTATCAGGTCTATCTTTCAACACGACCAGAAAAGTATGTGGGCTCATTGCAGAACTGGGAACGCTCTACCAATGCACTGAAGCTTGCCCTTGAGCACAAGGCTCTTCAGTATGAGATAGACCCTGGAGAAGGTGTTTTTTATGGCCCCAAGATTGACATAAAGGTCAAAGACTCACTTGGCCGTCAGTGGCAGTGTAGCACCATACAGGTTGACTTCAACAACCCTGAGCGGTTTGATGTAACCTATCGCGGCTCCGATGGTAAAGAGCACAGACCTATAATGATACATCGTGCCCTGATGGGTTCACTTGAGAGGTTTTTTGGCATACTGATTGAGCACTATGCAGGCGCCTTTCCTTTGTGGCTTTCGCCAACTCAGGTTGGTGTGATTACGGTTGCGGAAAGACATATAGAATATGCAGAGCAGGTGCTCAGACGATTAAAAGACGAAGGTATAAGGGTGAGAGCCTATTTTGATAACGAGAAGGTAAATTACAAGATAAGGCAGGCATCTTTAAGAAAGATACCCTATTTGGTTATAATAGGTGACAGGGAAGTACAGTCAGGTGAGCTTCCTGTGAGAAAGCGTGGGAGGGTGCAGAGCGGTCCTTACAGGCTTGATGATTTTATTACAAGACTGAAAGAAGAGATTGCCACCAAATCACTTGAATTAAATATTTAAGGAACGGCAGTAGGGAGTAGGGAATGTTGAGTGTTGAGTTAAGGTCTTAATTAAAAAACTAATACTACCCCCTACACGCTACACCCTGCACCCTAAAAAATATGTAGGAGGTGAGGTTATAGCACAGGATTATCGAGTAAACGAGCGTATCAGGGTAAAACAGGTCAGGCTTGTAGATTCAGATGGTAAACAGGTCGGCATAGTCTCCTTGCGGGAGGCACTTGACCTTGCAGATGAAAGAGGGCTTGACCTGGTGGAAGTGGCGCCCAATGCAAACCCTCCGGTTTGCAAGATAATGGATTATGGAAAGTTTCGTTATCAGCAGAGCAAGAAACATTCTCACAGAAAAACGATTGATGTAAAAGAGGTTAAGGTAAGACCCAATATTGACAAGCACGACCTGGAGTTAAAGATAAGAAACATTAAGAGGTTTCTTGAGCAGGGTAACAAGGCAAAGGTTACCATGTTTTTCAGGGGCAGAGAGATAGTAAGACCTGAGCTTGGTATGCAGGTTTTTGATAAGATAATTGAGAGCCTTGAAGGTAAATACAATATAGAGAACAAACCCAAACTTCAGGGTAAAAGCATGACAATGGTAATTTCGCCTAAATAGAAAGGAGGACAGGATGCCCAAGCTGAAGACCCACAGAGGAGCAGCCAAAAGGTTTAAGATAACAGGCTCTGGCAAGGTTAAGAGATTCAAGGCAAACAAGAGTCACCTTCTTACAGGTAAGCCAGCAAAACGCACAAGACGGCTCAGACAGGCTGGATTGGTGGATAAGACAGAAGTGAAAAAGGTAAAGACCCAGTTACCTTACGGATGATAGCTGGGTGCGGGGATTTAGAATTTCAGATTTCAGATTTTAGATTTCAGATTT
>CAZEYP010000016.1:0-4301 GCA_964515925.1 uncultured Nitrospirota bacterium | reverse complement strand
AGATTTTAGATTTTAGATTTAAAACTCTGTATTCTCTGTGGTTTTGTATTTGTTTGAAGAATTGGTAAATTGGAATTTGGGATTTGTTTAGAATTTAGAAATTCGAATTTAGAATTTATTTAATAACGGAGGTTCAGTTATGCCAAGGGCTAAAGGTGGATTCAAGACAAGAAGGAGAAGAAAAAAGGTTCTCAAGATGGCCAAGGGTTACTATGGGGCCCGCAGCCGTTGCTATAAGGTAGCAAAGCAGGCAGTAGAGCATGCCCTTCAGTATGCCTATCGAGACAGAAGGGCAAAGAAGCGGGATTTCAGGAGACTCTGGATTGTCAGGATTAATGCTGCAGCAAGACAGGCAGGGGTCAGGTACAGTGAGTTCATCCATGGCCTGAAGAAGGCCGGGATTGAACTGGACAGGAAGGTGCTTGCTGAGATTGCTTACAACGACCCGAAGACCTTTTCAGAGCTGGTTGAAAAGGCAAAGGCAGCACTTGCAGCATAATTGATGGAAAGACTGTCTGAAATCAAAGAGGCATTTCAAAGGGAAAGAGGCTCCGTTTCAGACCTGAATGCCCTGAAACAGTTCAGGGCAAGATTTCTGGGTAAAAAGGGTGCTGTTACTGAACTGCTAAAGGGCCTGTCTGCTCTTCCGAAAGAGGATCGTCCACAGGCAGGCAAAAAGATAAATGAGCTTAAAAAATACATCGAGTCTGAACTCAGGGCGCTGGAGGCAGAGCTTTCAAAAAAGCAGGCTGAAAAGGAGAGGCTTAAGGACCAGATAGACATCACCCTGCCCGGGAAGTTTGTTCCACCTGGAAGTTATCATCCCGTCAGTCAGGTGCTTCAGGAGATAATAGATATATTCGTAACCATGGGTTTTTCTGTTGAGGAGGGTCCAGAGGTTGAGCTTGATTATTACAATTTTGAGGCTTTAAACATCCCCAGAGACCACCCTGCCAGAGACATGCAGGATACCTTTTATGTGAAAACCGATGTACAGGACGACCTGATAGTAAGCGATGTGCTCTTGAGAACTCACACCTCACCTGTGCAGATAAGGGGAATGAAGAAGAAAACCCCTCCCTTCAGGTTTATTGCTCCAGGGAAGGTCTACCGATGCGACTCTGATGTCTCCCATACCCCCATGTTTCATCAGGTTGAGGGGCTGATGGTTGGTGAGGATGTGACCTTTTCTGACCTCAAGGGGGTGCTCGAGGTCTTTGTGCATAATCTTTTTGGCCCTGACACTCCTGTGCGTTTCAGGCCAAGCTACTTTCCCTTCACTGAGCCCTCTGCAGAGGTGGATATAGGCTGCATACTATGCGGTGGTGATGGTTGCAGGGTCTGTCAGGGCACGGGATGGCTTGAGGTGCTGGGCTCTGGTATGGTTCACCCAAAGGTGTTTGAGGCCGTGGGATATGATACAGAAAAATACAGGGGATTTGCCTTTGGTATGGGGGTGGAGAGGCTAACCATGCTCAAATACGGTATTGATGATATCCGTCTGTTTTTCGAAAATGACCTGAGATTTCTAAGGCAGTTCTGAAAAGCCCTGAAGTTCTGCCATGAAACCCCTCAGGGACCTGCCTTTAAGAATAAAGTTTTTCATTGGCATTGGTCTGATAGTACTGATTTTCTGGATTCTTTTCAATGTGCTTATCTATCTGAACCTGAAGGACAACATCATTGAGCAGACCTACCAGAAGACAGACATACTCTTTGCCCACATACAGGCCACGGTGAATTATGTCAGAAGGGTGCTGAGGCCCCGTCTTTTTCATGCCCTGCCCCGGGATACCTTCATAAAAGAGGCGATGAGTGTGTCTATTCTTAACAAGGGCATCATGTCAGAGTTCAAAAAGAGCTTTCCAGATTTTCAGTACAGAAGGGTTGCCATCAATCCTTTTAATCCTGAAAACAATCCTACCGATTTTGAGCTCAAACTGATCAGGAAATTCAGAAAACAGGGGATCAAGGAATACCGTGGGGTGCTAAAGCGCAGGGGGCAAAGGTTTTATGTTCATGCAAGACCTGTAGTGATAGAGAAGGAATGCCTGTCCTGTCATGGAAAACCAGAAGATGCACCTGCCGAGATCAGAAAGCTCTACGGAGCAGGTGGTGGTTTTAACAGAAAATTAGGTGAGATAATCGGGGTGGAGTCGATAACCATTCCACTTGGGGACACCTTTTCTCAGATACAGGGACTTGTTCTGTCAATATTCATAATGGGTATCTTCGGAATGATTTTTCTGTTTCTCGCCCTGAATTATTACATTAACATCCTGGCAGTAAGCCCAATAAAGAGTATGAGCAGGTATTTCAGGTCAGTAGTGGAGGGTAAAGAGCCCTTAAAGGCACTACTTATCGTGAAAACCAAGGACGAGATTGGTGAGCTTGCCCGGTCTTTCAAACAGATGATGGAGTATCTGAGAGATTACCAGGAACAGTTAAAAAATTCAGAGCAGAAGTACCGAAGGATATTTGAGGGTTCAAAGGATACCATAATTGTAGCTGGTTGTGACGGTATTATACAGGATATAAACCCGTCTGGTCTTGAGATGCTTAAATGTAACAACAAGGGCAAACTGCTGAACTCTGTGGCCCTTAACGACCTCTTCACCACCCATGACGAGTATGTGAGGTTTATAAAAAAGATGGAGTCCCAGGGTTATGTGAAGGAATATGAGACAAAGCTGAGTGCACTGGACGGAGCAGAGATAGATGCTCTTATCACGGCAAACTACAGAACCGATGAGGAGGGAAATGTATGTGGTTATGAAGCAATAATCAAGGACATTACCTCCTGGAAGCGTTTTCAGGAGCAGCTTAAAGAGGCTGACAGGCTTGCCTCTATAGGCGAGATGGCAGCTGGCCTTGCACACGAAATCAATAACCCACTTGGTATTATAATGGGCTATACAGGGATGCTTTTAAAGGAAATAGATAAGGAGGACCCCAGAAGAGACGACCTTGAGATTATATATAAAAACACCGAGGCCTGTAAAAAGATCGTTGAGGACCTGCTGAAGTTTTCAAGAAAGACAGAGACCAAACCCCAGAGAACCAACATCAGCAGAATTATTGATGATGTGGTGGACTTTCTTTCTTACAGACTGGAAGAGAAGGATGTGAATATACATAAGGAATTAGACAGAGCAATGCCAGAGATTATGGTTGATGCTGAAAAGATTAAACAGGTGTTTGTAAATATGGTAATTAATGCCTGGCAGGCTGTAGGAGAAGGAGGCAATATCTGGCTTAGAACCTACATGAATGCTGACGCAACAAGGGCTATCGTGGAGATTGAAGATGATGGTTGCGGAATAAAACCCGAGCATAAAGGCAGAGTATTTGAACCTTTCTTTACCACCAAGGAACCAGGTGAAGGCACCGGGCTTGGACTTTCGGTAAGTTATGGTATTGTTAAAGAACATGGGGGAGAAATATTGGTCAACTCAACTCCTGGTGAGGGAACGGTGTTTGTGATAGAATTACCCATAGTAGAGGAGGTGCTATGAGACATCAGGTGCTTGTTGTAGACGACCATAAGGATATGCTTAAGATGTTAAAGAGGCTACTTGAAACAGAGCTTCAGGTGGATGTTCTTACATCAGACTCTGCACAGAAGGCGATAGACATGGCAAGAGACAGGCCGGTTGAGCTTGCAATTGTGGATGTCAAGATGCCAAGGATGGACGGAATAACACTTCTTAAGGAGCTAAAGGCACTGTATAGTGACCTGATAGTGATAATCCTTACTGGATTTGGTACAGTGGAGATGGCAGTGGATGCCCTCAAGCAGGGGGCCTATGACTTTCTTACAAAACCCGTAGACAACGAACGACTTATTCATACCGTTAAAAGGGCCCTTGAGTATAAAAGGGTGCTTGATGAAAAATCAGCCCTTGAGCGAAAGATTGCACAGGAGACACTTAGACGGGAGATTATTGGTGAAAGCAGGGCAATAAAAGAGTTTCTTGAAAAGCTCTCTGCAGTGGCTGTTACTGATGAGACCATCCTGATAAGAGGGGAGACCGGAACAGGTAAGGAGCTGGCTGCAAGGACCATCCACAGGTTAAGTAGCAGGGCAGATGGGCCTTTTATTACCGTGAACTGTCCTGCCATACCTGAAAGCATACTGGAGAGCGAGCTCTTTGGATACCGTAAAGGTGCCTTTACATCTGCCACTTCAGACAGAAAGGGACTCTTTGAGGAGGCTGACGGAGGAACCATATTCCTTGATGAGATAGGGGATATACCACCATCGGTTCAGACAAAGCTTCTAAGGGTGCTACAGGAAAAGG
>CAZEYP010000015.1:0-48541 GCA_964515925.1 uncultured Nitrospirota bacterium | reverse complement strand
AAATCTTAAATCTTAAATCTTAAATCTTAAATCTATTACTCCCTTCCCTGCCAGCGGTTATAAATGTTGTTATCAATACCCATCTGGTCTAATAGCTTTCCAACGATGAAATCAATCATACCCTCCAGATCGGTCCTTCCGTGGTATGTACCAAATACAGGAGGGACAACCCTTACTCCTATTCTTGCAAGCTTAAGCATATTTTCAAGATGAATCGCACTGTATGGGGTCTCTCTTGGGCATATAACAAGAGTTCTTCCCTCCTTGATAGTAACATCAGCTGCCCTCTCAATCAATCCCTCAGCATAACCGTTTGCCACTGCTGAGAGGGTCTTCATACTGCAGGGAACAATAAACATACCATCTGTCTTGAAAGAGCCACTTGAAATGGGAGCCCAGAGGTTGCTGTTACTAAAAAATGACAGGTCATCTTCATTAAACTGTAGATCATATCGTTTCCTGAGAACCTCTGATACAGCCTTTTGCAGGTCATCCTTAACCTTTAGACCCAGCTCATCAGAAAAGATCGGTATGGCCGACTCTGAAAAAACAGCATAGACCTCTGCTGTCTCAAGCAGGGCAGCGATTAACCTGATTCCAAGCTCTATTGCAGTGGTTCCTGTTAATGCTACCACATATCTCTTTTTTCTCATATTCTCCAAGCCTTTCTGGCCTCCCACGGAGCCCCATCAGCACTTTCAGAGGCTGCTTGCCACAATCTGGCTCGTTATATTTGATACGATATGGCAATGGATACTTACTCCCTCTTTGCCAAGCATCTGTTCTGTCTGGTTTTTGGCCCTGTGGCAGACCTTTCGAAGCACCTCAAATCTCTTCCCGTAATAAAGAAAGTGAAAGATATCCTCCACATCAGCCTTTCTGAAAGGAACCAGTTCCTCTTCTTTTATGCCACAGGACTTCAGCAGGTAAAATACATCTCCTCTTTTGGGTTCCTTTTGTCCGATGGCAAATGAGAGTATCCATGTCCAGGAGCCAGAAAGATGAATCTTTATAGCCCCTCTGTTCAGTGCATTCCTTAGACTCTCAAAGGCATCACCATCACAGAGATGATAATGCTCATCTCTGAACCTGAACAGGCTCTGATGTGCCTCCTTTGAGAGCTCATCCTCTGATATTACCACCTCGTGTTTGCCGCCACTTGTAACATCACAAACCAGCGACAATCCCTATGCCTCCTTTTTTCTTCTGAGAATAGAGATGCTCTCTATATGAAATGTCTGTGCAAACATATCCACAACACGCACCGATTCAACCGTATAAACATCGGTAAGCCTGCCAAGGTCACGCGCAAGGGTTGAGGGATTGCAGGATATGTATATAATCCACTGAGGCATCAATTCAATAATCTTTTTGATTGCCTCCTTTGACATACCAACCCTTGGCGGGTCTGCTACAACCAGCTCTATCTGTTTTTTAACCAGGAGGGATTCAACCTTCCTGTTTTTAAACCTTACATTGTCCACGCCATTGTACTCTATGTTAAAGAGGGCATCCTGATAGGATGTGGAAGCCTCCTCTGCGGCAACAACCTCACCTGACACCCTTGAAAGAGGCAGCGTAAAGTTACCACCACCTGCATAAAGGTCAAGTACCCTTTCAGGGGCTATATTCTTAACAAACTCGGCAACAAACTTTACAAGTCTGCAATTAAGTCTCCAGTTACTCTGGAAAAAGGCCCCGCTGCTTACGAAATAAAACATATCATTGAGCAAAAGCCCGATTCTCTCTTCACCCATCAGGTGCTGTCCATTTATATAGATGCCAGAGACACCCTTTATATTAAATAGCCCTGTCAGAAAATCCTCTGGCACCACCCTGCCCCTTACATCAATGACCGAGGTATCACCGCTTATTACATGGATCTCCTTCACACCATCAGGTAGCTCCAGCGATTTAATCTCATTCATTATGTAATTTATTTCACTACAAAGGAGCATGCACCTTGAAAACTCTACCACATTATGAGAAAGGGGACGGTAAAAGCCAACTCTTCCCCTGCTGTCAACCTTGAACTGAGCCCTTCTTCTGTATCCCCAGGGATTATCGTACAGTGCTGCATCAAGCTGGATGTCAATCTTTCCTATCCTTCTGAGACAGTCAAGCACTATCTCCTCTTTCATCCTCACCTGTCTCTCATATCTTATATACTGATAATGGCATCCGCCACAAAGTCCAAACACCTCGCATCGGGGCACCACACGGTCTTCTGAAGACTTAAGTATCTCAGTGGCATCAGCAATGGAGTAATCCCTCTTTTTCTCCACCACCTCTGCCTCGACCACCTCCCCAGGTATTGCCCCGCGAACAAAGACCACCCTGTCGCCCTTTGCAAGTGAATATCCGCCATAAAGGGGAATCAATGTCTCAAGGGTCATCACTACTTGCTCAAAAGCCTCCTTATAGTCTCCTTGAGCTCTGTAGTATCAGAGGACTTAACCACATAGGCCTCTGATGCCCAGACAGCAAAATCGTCACGATAGTCGTAGGCTGTAGACATTATAATTGGAAGCCTTGGTTTTTTCTCCTTCATCTTTCTTAAAACCTGTATTCCGTCCATGTCGGGCATGAGTATATCTAAGGTAACCAGATCCGGCTCTACTTCATCAAACAGTTTTAATGCCTCCTCCCCAGAGCTTGCAACCACCACCTCATACCCCTCATCCTCCAGCTCTTCCTTGTAAAGCATCCTTATTGCAGGGTCGTCATCTACTACAAGTATCTTCATCTTATACCCCCTTATTATAAAATTTCTAAATCCTAAACTACAGGGTGTAGGGCATAGGGTGTAGGGTGTAGTTCTTATTTTCCCTCTTCCCTACCCCCTACACCCTATGCCCTGTCTTTTCTATTATACCCCTTTTCCCCTCAGAGGAAGGGTTATTTTGAAAACAGTTCCCTGTCCTTTTTTACTCATCACATCTATCTTACCATTATGCTCTTCTATTATCCTGTGGGTAATGGCGAGTCCAAGACCTGTGCCCTCTATTTTTGTTGTAAAAAAGGGATCAAATATAAAGGGCATATCCTTTTCATCAATACCAGGGCCTGTGTCTTTAATCTCAATAATACCCTTTCCATCTTCTATGTAGGTGCTGCAAGTCAGGTGTCCACCTTCATCAAGCACTGCAAGGGCATTACTTACTATGTTAATCAGAGCCTCTTTTATCCTGTGATGGTCAACATAAAGCTCCAGAGGGTCCTTGAATTCTCTCTCAACAATTATCCCTTTCTTTTTGATTTCATTATTAAAAAGCGATAACACCTCCTCTACAATATCCACTCCCCTTACCTCTTCTCTGTTTATCCTTACTTCCTTGACAAAGCTGAGTATGTCACGGAGTATCTCTTCAAGTCTGGTAACCTCTCTGGTGATTATCGAGGCATATTCCTTCAGATTTCCATCAAGTTTTCTCTCAAGCCTCCTTGAAAAGCCCCCAATGGAGACAAGTGGATTTCTTATCTCATGAGCCACCTTTGCAGCAACCTCACCAAGGGCTGCCATCCTCTGTGAGGTGGCGAGTTTCTCCCTGAGCTTCTTCAGCTCACTAATGTCTCTGACGATATGAACAGTGCCAAGGAAGTTACCGGCTGTATCAAAAAGAGGTGAGGTGGATGTCAGGAATGTCCCACCCCTGTAGGGGTCCTCAAACTCCTCTATATATGCCTTCTGGGTCAGGACGGTTTTGTGGTGCGGACATTTCTCATAGGGCTTGTCCATACCATGGAATATCTCATAACACTTCTTTCCGATTATTTCCTCCTTTGGAAGCCCGATCTTTTCAACCACTGCCCTGTTTATATTTCTTATGGTGTAGTCCTCTGTGGTTATATACAGGAGGTCAGAGATTGACTCAAAGATGTTCTCAAGCTCGGCCTCTGCAAGCTTGACCTTTTCAAACAATCGGGCACTCTCAATAGCAGAAGCCACCTGGTCTGCAAAGCCTGTCAGAAATTTTATATCCTCATCGGTTATAGGTTTTCTGTTGAAATAATTATCAACCCATATTGCACCTATTACCTTATCCCTGGAAATCAGTGGCACTACAGCGTAATCCTCGGAACCAAGTTGCTGAATGATTATGGGGTCAGCCACAGGATTTTCCCGTGCAGAGTTTATAACAATGGGCTTTCTCTGCTTTACTGACAGGGCCATGGCAGTGTTTGTGCTTTCTACATCAAGCTCTATTCCAGTGCTTAGTTTATCCAGGAAGGAGTCCTTCCTCAGGGGACCCTTTTCTATCTCTTTAAGTAACTCAGGCAGAGACTTCTTTTCAATGGAAAGCCGCTCCCATACCTGCCAGGCCTCCTCAGGTGAAGATGGCCCCACCCCCATGGTGCCCTTAAGCACATTTCTCTCCTCATCATAAAGAAACAGTATTGCCCTGTTGAAACCAAGACCATCGCTCATGGTAACCGCGGTCAGGACCATCCTTAAGAGCCTGTCCAGCTCAAGGGTGCTACGCATGGCAGAACTTATGAAGAAGAGCCTTGATAGCTCCTGATTTCTCCTGATCAGTTCTTTCTCTACCTTTTTCTTCTCTGAGATATCCCTTGATATACCACTTATTCCTATGACCTCACCTGTGGCATCCTTAATTGGCGACAGAGTCAGACTCACCTCAATGATCTTTCCATCCTTTCTTCTTCTCAGGGTCTCTATGTCTCTTATGGTTTCACCCTTTTTTATCCTCTCCATGTACTGTCGTTCAGTGTCCATGAGAAAGTCAGGGATAAAAGGCAGGAAAGAGCCCAGGGCCTCCTGCTCTGTAAAACCGTATATCCTCTCAGCACCCTTGTTCCACTGAGTAACAATCCCGTTAAGGTCGGTTGTTATAATTGCATCTGCCGAATTGTCAATAATGCTTTCAAGGTAGTCCTTTGTCTGGGCCACCTCTTTATACAGCGACAGAATCTCCTCCTGATAAAGCACCTTATCGGTAATATCCTGTATCAGGACCACTGTCTCCTGTACATTTCCTTCCTCGTCCTTTACAGGGTAGGAGCTGAGCTCTGCATAATTCGCTCCCCTTGTCTGGGTTATAACATTATAGTCTCCTGTCTCAAAGGTAAGCTTTGCCACACAATGAGGACATATAAGGCCCTTTTCGTGGAACACCTCCATGGCTGAGCGGCCAATTACATTGTCTGGCTCTTCCTGAAGCAGGTCAAGCACATATTTATTAACTGAAAGAACCCTGTAATTCCTATCAAGGGTTACTATGCCGTTCTGGACTGTCTCAAAAAGCAGGTCAAGCCTCTTTTTTGCCTCCTGTGTCTCCTTCTCCTTCTGCACCTGCATCTCAAACAGTCGAGCCTTCTCTATGGCAAGTGATATAATTGAGTTGAAGCCCTCGGTGGTCGTTAGATCTTCACTGTCAAAGGCTATCCACTCCCCTGAAGAGGTCTTTTTATCATAAAGGCCAACGGTACCTATTATCTCATCACCTATCCTCAGCGGAACGCATATAGCAGAATGCACCTTCAGAACAGGCACCCTCAGGTCCTGGGGGGCATCATTCATATTCTCAATCAGTATTGCCCTGCCTGTTTCTGCGACCCTTCCTGCCAGAGAATCGCCAACCTTAAGGTCCATCTCCCTTACTAAATCCTCGGGTACTCCATAATAGGCCCTGACCGCAAGGGAGCCATCAGCCTCCTTCATCCTGATAATACATCCCTTTGCACCAATAAGTCTTGTAACCTCATGGGCAACCTTATTAAGCAACTCGTCAAAATCAACCACTGTGGTGAGGGCACTTGAAAGCTCATAGAGAACCGAGATCTTCTTGAGCTGCTTCCTGGTTGAACTGTAGAGCTCTGCATTTGTGATAACCGTGCTCAGGGTATTTGAAAGAATATTTGCGATGTTCTTCTCTGTGTCTCTGAAAGACTTTTTCCCCTTGTAGGCAAAGAGCAGCCCCCCTACGGGTTTGTCGTTTCTCAGGATAGGTGTTACCAGAGAAGACTGCACCTTCTTCTTAAAAAGGGATGTTATAATGCCATGTCTGGTTTTTATTTTCATTTGACCATCCTCGATACTGACAAAATAACGATTCAGGTCAATCTCCTCAAGAAACAGTTCCCCATCCACATTTGATGCCCTCATTTTAAACCTCTGTGTCTCCTCATCAATCAGGTAGATTGCAACATAATCAAAGGACATCCTTTCCGATATGGTCTCCACGATGGTTCTGAGAGCCTCATCAAGCTCGATCTTGGAACCAGCTATCCTTGTAACCTCAAAAAGTAGCTCAACCTCCTCAAGTCTTGCCTTGAGTTTTTTCTCAGACTCAATTAATTTGTTAAATACACCTGCAAATCGCTTTGCAATCTGTCCGAATTCGTCCCTTCTGTTTAATGCCTCCAGTTCCCTGATCTCCTCGTCCTCGGGCATATCTGTTATCCTGAGTATCTCTCTGAAGGGGTCATGTATCGATCTCTTTATTATCACCAGCAAAACGAGCAAAGAAAGGAATGAAAAGGCGATTATCAGGTAGGCATAAAAACTGACCTTGCCTTTGATGTTTTCTGACTTCTTTAAAACCCTGTTGATATTATGGATTGAAAATATCACAAGCTCTTCGATGTCGTTAAGCAGGGTTATCTCCCTGTCGTCAAAGTCTCGAACATCAAAGAATATGGTTCTGCTTCTGGTTGGCTCCTTAACAGTCATTATGGTATTAGCAATGCGCTTTAACTCCTTCAGGTCGTTCTCCACAGTCCTTACCACATCCTCGGGCGGGTTGAACTTTTTAATCTCATCAATACTGTTCGACAATCCATTCAATTTCTCAAGATATCCCTTTCGGTATTTTTTGTTACCCGTAAATGCCCAGTTTTTTACATCCTTGGAAAAGGAGATGATGTCTCTTTTCATCATCTCAATGGTGTGGTGGATATCAGATGCCTTCCTGATCATTACAAGACTTCTGTCGATTTCATAAAAAACAAATGTGGCACCTGCAGTGAAAAGACCTATTAGCAGGAGAAAAAGAAGAAAAAATATCATTAATTTTATTCTTAACCCCATAGTTACCTCTTAGTTAAACGTTCGTAGAGCCTGATATATTGTAATACAGAATCTCTCCAGCTAAATCTTTGTTTCATTGCCCTTTTTACAATTTTAACCCATCGATTCTTTACATAAAAGACAATCAATGCCCTCTTAAGGGCCTCTCTGAAGGCAGAGACATTATAATCATCAAACAAAAACCCTGTGCCCTCATCATCAAGTGGGTCATAATCGTTGATTGTGTCGGAAAGCCCACCTGTGTTTCTTGCCACTGGTATGGAGCCATAGCTTAGAGAAATCATCTGAACAAGTCCACAGGGTTCATACAGAGAGGGCATCAGGGTGATGTCAGAGCCAGCATAGACCCTGTGTGCAAGGGGCTCATTAAATCCAATCTTCAGGGCAAAAAGCCCTTCTCTGTGTTTATGCCTTTTTTCCAGTATATCTTCCATTGAGGTCTCACCTTCTCCAAGAACAATAACCCTGCATCCTGAATCAAGAAGGAAGTCAATGTTTTTTTCAAGAAGCTCTATACCCTTCTGCCCTGTTAACCTGCCTATAAATGAAACCACCGGTGCCTTTCTTTTCACTTCAAGCCCCAGCTCTTTAAGCAATGCAAGCTTACAAAGCCCCTTCCCCCTGAGATCATTTACTGAATAGTTAGCGTGAATATGAGGGTCTGTCCCGGGTGACCATACATTGTAATCTATACCATTTACAATACCGTATATATCATCCTTTCTCTTAAGCAGCACCCCATGAAGCCCGAAACCATACTCTTTCGAGAGTATCTCCTCTGCATATCTTTTACTTACCGTGGTAATTATATCACTGAAAAGGATACCACCTTTTAGATAGTTTACCCTGCCGTAAAACTCCAGATACTCAGGTGTAAACATGGTTTCATCTAAATCAAGATACCCGAGGGCCCTTTTGTTAAAGATACCCTGATAGCCAAGGTTGTGGATGGTCAGCAGTGTCTTTATCTTTTGATAAAATTCAAACTTCTTGAAGCTGTTTTTAATATAAATGGCTACAGGAGCAACCTGCCAGTCGTGTAGATGCAGTATATCTGGCCTAATATTTAAATTTTTCAATGCAATGAGAGAGGCCTTTGAGAAAAACGCAAAGCGCAGGTCATTGTCGCTATAGTCACCATTGTATCCGTATATCCCATCCCTGTAAAAAAGTGCCTCATTATAAATAAAATAGGCATCATCACTCTGAAAAACCCTTGCGTGGAATGACCTGCCTGAAATAACAACATCAAACTCTATGTTCGTTGAAGCTATCCCCCTTGCAGGCACTCCCTTGTAATAGGGAAGCATCAAAAGGACATCCTGTCTCTGAGCCTTCAGCTCATCATAAAGAGCCCTTGTTACATCAGCAAGTCCCCCCGTTTTACAATAGGGCACACATTCAGAAGCTATCAACACAATTTTCATGGTAATTATAAGTTATTTAGTTACTAAGTTGTTAGGTTGTTTAAAAATCCTCAATTCTAAACTATATGGAATAGGATGCAATAAAAACAACTACCCCTACACCCTACCCGCTACACCCTATATTTCCGCCTCTCTCATATACCTTGCTGCCTCTTCTGGAGGCGTTGGGTTTATATAGAAGCCAGAGCCCCACTCAAAACCTGCTATCTTGGTAAGCTTTGGCATTAGCTCAATATGCCAGTGATAGTATTCATTTTCCTCATCATTAAAGGGAGAGGTGTGTATCATATAGTTATATGGTGGCACATCCAGTAGCTTGTCTATCTGCTTGAGCACCCTCTGCAGGACCTCAGCAAGTGATGAAAAGCCTCCATTGTCAAGTGGCTTATAATGGGACTCGTGCTTTTTAGGCAGTATCCAGGTCTCAAAGGGGGCCCTTGGGGCATAGGGTGCTATGGCAACATAGTTTTCATTTTCACACACCACCCTTTTACCCTCTTCAAGCTCTTGATTTATGATATCACAGAATATGCATCGTTCCTTCATGTCGTAGTAATTTCTTGATGAGGTCAGCTCTTCCCTTACCAGCTTTGGTACAATTGGAAGTGCTATAAGCTGACTGTGCGTATGCTCAAGGGATGCCCCTGCAGCCTCACCTTCGTTTTTAAATATCAGGACATACTTTAGCCTCGGGTCCTTTTTTAACTCGGTTAGCCTCTGATGATAGGCCCAGAGGACATTTTCCATATTCTTTCTTGGCAGGTTGCTCAATGAGCTCATATGATCGGGAGATTCGATTATTACCTCATGAGCACCCACACCGCTCATCTTATCAAATATGCCCTCACCAATCTTTTCGAGCTCTCCCTCTATCTGAAGTGCCGGAAACTTGTTTGGCACCACCCTTAAAGACCACTTTGATTTGTCATCTGTGCCTTCTGGTCTGATGGCCATTATCTCTGGTGGGGTTGTATACTCATTTCCTGGACAGAATGGACAGAATCCAGACACTCTCCTCTTATGTGATGGAGAGGCAAAATCAGAGGGTCTCTTTCCTCTTTCAATAGAGATTATTACCCATCTACCAACTACAGGGTCTTTTCTGAGTTCTGGCATTACTTCCTCCTTTCAGCTCATCACAGGTGACGATTCCCAACCACAGGTCGGGTCTTACGGCAAAGGCCATTGTAATTACCTAATTATTTTACATCTTTTTGTTTAACTGTTCAAAATTTTCTTAGAATGAGTTTACTCACTATATCTGTAATGTTGAGGCTGAAGTCTCATGAGTGAGCTCAATCGAGAGGATTACATAAGTTCTCTCAACCTTTTTGGTAAAACCACTCTAAAATAAGTTAAAATATAAAACCAACTAATAAGGAGAGATAACATGAAGTTGAGTATCTCAGCTGCTAAAGGTATAAAGAAAACCGATATTCTTGTATTTCCTCTTTTTAAGACTAACAATGACTATCAGGCTCTGCCAGCCTCTGTGGCAGAGGCAATAGATTTAGTTTTTCAAAAAGGCATCTTCGATGCAGAACTGAATAAGACCTTCCCATTGAGCATTCCTAACTCAGCCTTTCCCCCTGTTTTACTGGTAGGTCTTGGTGATAAAGAAAAAATAGATGATAAACGACTCCGTCAGGCAGGTGGTTCTGCAGGGGCATTCTGCAGGGAGAGGTCTTTAAAATCTATCACAATCCAGCCTGACAACATCGCCGATACAGAGCACAGGGTGTTAACATTCACGGAAGGGTTGTGCCTGTCAACCTATAGCTTTTCAGTTTATAAATCAGACAATAAGACCTATAAGCCCCATTTAATCTTAAAAGGAGTAAGCTCCAGGTTAAAAAAGAGGATCGAGGAAACAGCAACGGTCGTAGAATACGTGTTTTTTGCAAGAGACCTGGTCAATACTCCATCAAACGACCTAACCCCCGAGAAGCTTGCAAAGAAGGCAGTGAAAATCAAGTCTAAAAAGATAAAAGTAAAGGTCCTTGACAGGGCAGATATAGCTAAAGAAGGAATGGATGCCTTCCTTGCCGTGTCGCGAGGAAGCAAGAATCCACCAGAGCTGATCGTGCTGGAGTATAAAGGCGGAAGCACTGGCCCTCTTGTGCTGATTGGCAAATCCATAACCTTCGACAGCGGTGGCATCTCCATCAAACCATCCTCTGGAATGGAAAAGATGAAATACGATATGGCTGGTGGTGCCACAGTGCTTGCCGTTATAAAGGCTGCACAGGCAATGGAGCTGCCATTACACCTTATAGCCCTTTTACCTGCCGCAGAGAATATGCCAGGCGGGTCTGCTACCCGTCCAGGTGACATTGTCTCAACAATCTCTGGAAAAACCATAGAGATTATCAACACCGATGCTGAAGGGAGGCTTACACTGGCAGATGCGATTGAATATGCAAAGAGATTTGACCCTGAATATATCATAGACATAGCCACCCTTACTGGTGCCTGCTCTGTTGCCCTTGGCAATGAAGCAGCAGCCGCCATGAGCAACTCTGAAGAGCTTATGAAGACAGCAGTGCATGCCTCTGAGAAAACTGGTGAAAAAATATGGCCCATGCCACTTTACGAAGAATATCGTGACTACCTAAAAAGCGATGTTGCCGACATAAGAAACACGGGAACTGACAGAAGCGGCTCCCTGGTAACGGCTGCATATTTTCTAAAGGAATTTGTTCAAGACATCCCCTGGCTTCACCTTGATATCGCATCGGTCGCATGGACAGATAAAGACAGACAGTATATACCAAAGGGAGCCTCAGGCTTTGGGGTCAGACTTCTTCTTAAGCTGATCAGGGAGATATACAGCGTATGAAGATAGTAAAATTGCTTTCTCTGCTGTTTGTGTTTTTGCTGCTGCCTGAGAAGGCCTTTGCATGGGGGCCACTGACACACCTTTATCTTGGCAACGAGATATTCAACTTCGCCACCCTGATACCTGCAACCCTGTTTGAGCTCCTGCTAAAATACAGGGATGATTTTCTCTACGGAAACCTGATGGCTGATATCATATTTGGCAAGAAATACCTTATAGAGCATAAAAATCCCCACTCCTGGGATGTAGCCTTTGAACTTATGGACAGCGTCGCAGATGACAGGGAAAGGGCCTTTGTCTACGGTTACATGAGTCATCTTGCAGCTGACACGGTTGCCCATGAGCTCTTCTCCAACACCTACATGAAGGCACACTCTATTCTGGAGTTAAACTCCGACAGCATAGTTGGCAGGAGATACTGGCTGATGGCCATATCCCTTGAGAGGAAACTCAAAAACAGGCACGATAGCCTTCTAAAATCAACCCTTGAATCTCCTTTTTTTTCATACAAGACCAACAAGAAGATATTCAAAGGAATGATACTTCTGAGTCTGTTCACTCCCAAAAGGATGAACAAGATAATAGACAGAAGCATTATACTTTCACCCTATCTGCATTCCCGCCAGATAAAGAAGCTGCACAGAAAATCACTCGACAGGATAGTAGACCTGCTGGCTAAAGGGGAATGCTCAAGGGTGCTTGGAAAAAGTGCAATCTATTGCCCTAAAAAGAGATGAAAGAGCAGGGATATATTGGTATAGAGGTTAATTTAGGTTTATTGCGTTCATTGTGTTGATAGCGTTTATTGCGTTGGTTGAGTTCATTGCGTTTATCGGGTTCTTTGCGTTTATTGCGTTAATAGCGTTCGTTGCGTTGATGATGAGTTTGGAAGATTGGAATTTGGAGTTTGTTTAGAGTTTAGGATTTAGAGATTAGAATTTAAATGTTGTGTTCTCTGTGGTTTAATAAAGTATGAAAAGCGTATTTAAAAAAAAGGATATAATTAGTACAGAGGAGGCTTTATTGCTATTGAGAAAGACCAGTTTTTCAGGAACCTCTGTTGAGCTCTGCCCCATAGAGCACGCCTATGGCAGGGTGCTTGCGGAAGATATACTATCACCTGAAGACCTGCCAGGTTTCAACCGTTCCACCATGGACGGTTATGCAGTTTATGCTGAAGACACCTATGGTGCCTCTGATTCATCACCTGCCTATCTTACAGTTACCGGTCGTATTCACATGGGTAAGGAGGCCAACTTTTCCATAAAAAGGGGAGAGGCAGCAGAGATACCCACTGGTGGGATGTTACCAGATGGTGCCAACGCAGTGATAATGTATGAGCACACAAACAGGGTTGATGAATCTATGGTTGAGGTCCTGAAACCTGTAGCTGCAGGAGAAAACATTATCAGGGCAGATGAAGATATCAGAAAGGGAGAAGCAGTACTTCAAGCCGGTCACAGGCTGAGACCACAGGACATCGGGGCACTGGCTGGTCTCGGAATTACATCAGTCAGGGTATTTAAAAAACCTGTTGTATCCATTATCTCAACCGGTGATGAGATAGTTCCACCCAATGAACCTATTGGGCCTGGGAAGGTAAGGGACATAAACTCTTACAATCTCTACGGACTGATTATGCAGACAGGCGGAATACCAAAGAAAATGGGCATTATAAAAGATGATTTTGAAAAACTAAGGGCGGTACTCTCGAATGCCTTTAATACATCAGATATGATTTTAATTACAGGTGGTAGCTCTGTGGGAGAGAGGGATTATACTGCAGAGCTAATCAGCGAGCTTGGAAACCCTGGTATCATTTTTCACGGTGTTGCAATAAAACCTGGCAAACCACTTATTGCTGCAGCCTGCAGTGGCAAACCAGTTTTTGGCCTGCCAGGGCACCCTGCTGCAGTTACTGTCTGTTTTGATAATTTTATAAAACCTGTTCTTAAAAGAATCGCTGGCGAAAGCATTGAAGAGGATTTCAAGACCTGCCGTGTAAAGGCATTCTTTTCAAGGAACCTATCATCAAACCAGGGAAGAGAAGAACATATAAGGGTAAAGCTGTTTTATAAAGACCACACACTTGTTGCTGAACCTGTGCTTGGTAAATCAGGCCTGATAAAAACACTTGTAGACTCAGATGGTATCGTAGTAATACCCAAGGGAGTAAACGGACTTTACGAAGGACAGGAGGTGGAGGTGAAACTATTTCAGTAGATAATGATAAAAAAGAACAAAACCAGCAGTGCTCCCTTGAGGAATGCCCCTGGTGTGATACCACAGGGAATGTGGAAAAAAACAGAAAGACCTACTGGGGCACAGTGGTAATAATTTTTGTGGTGCTGGCAGTGCTTCTGATACTGGGGATCTTGTTAAGGTGATGGTTTGTAATTGGTTAATTGCGTTAATTGAGTTTATCGCGTTAGTTGCGTTTATTGCGTTCTTTGCGTTAATCGGGATGATTGCGTTTATTGGGTTAATAGTGTTAATTGCGTTAATAGCGTTGGTAGCGTTGATTAGGGTTTGGATGGGGTGTTTTTGTTGCTCCCTACTCCCTACTCCCTACACCCTGTCTTTTTTACTCCCTACACGCTACCCCCTACACCCTATTAAAAGGAGGCAGATGTGATAATAATTCCAGCAATTGATTTAAAAGATGGTCAGTGTGTAAGACTTCTTCAGGGTAAAAAGGACCTCTCAACCACATATTCAGACAACCCTGTGGAGGTTGCCAGACGATGGGTATCCTTTGGGGCAAGACTTATTCATATAGTTGACCTTGATGGTGCCTTTACTGGAAACCAGAAAAACAGAGATACCGTCAGGGCAATCAGAGAGGCCGTTGATGTGGACCTTGAGCTTGGCGGTGGAATCAGGGACATGGAAGGCATAAGAAACTGGATAGAGCTTGGCATAAACAGGGTCATACTTGGCACAGTGGCAGTGAAAAATCCAGAACTTGTTAAGCAGGCTTCAGGGGAATTTCCAGGGAAGATCCTTATCGGCATTGACGCAAAAGATGGAATGGTTGCTGTGAAAGGATGGGAAGAGGTAACAGAGCTTGATGCCTTTGAACTTGCAAAAAAGATGGAGAACTTCAATGTAGCAGGCATTATCTACACTGACATCTCAAGAGACGGTATGCTTACAGGCCCCAATATAGAGGCTACAAGAAAGATGGTTGAATCTGTCTCTATTCCTGTAATTGCCTCTGGTGGAATATCATCAATTGATGATATAAAGAGGTTGAAGGAGATACCAGGGCTCTGGGGAGCCATCACAGGCAAGGCCCTTTATACAGGCAAATTAGACCTTCGAGAGGCTATAGAGATAGTTTCGGGTTAATTATTTCCAGCTACTATCAATGGACCTGAGGATATCCTGCCTCTTTATCATCAGTTTGTCATACCCCTCTGCATCAAGTTTATGGGGCAGAGAAATTATAGTGCCAGGTGTCTTTATGGTATAAACAGCTATCAGCATCTCAAGCAGGATAGTCATCTGCTGTGCACTGTTAAAGGGTTTGCCCAGCGAGTGTCCAAAGGGCCAGCTTAGATGAATTGTTCGTGGGGGCTTTACTGCTTCGGAATATTCTCGAACAAGTGATACACCTATAGTAGATATACCCTCCTGCTCGATCCTTCTCTGTATCAGTCCAACGGACTGATTACAGATTCCTCAGCCAGGTGTCAGAATTACCACATCAACCCCTTCATCCCTCAGTCTCCTGGCAACCTCAGGTGCTGTCTGGTTAATCAGTTCATCCACTTTTTCACCTGTAATATGCCCCATAAAACTGTAATGAGTTTTTGCAACATCACCAACCACCCCATTATCTTTGAGTTCATTTAATCTTTCAACAGGGAAAACTATATTGATGTCTCTATCTGCATCACGGTGGTCGTAGTAATCATGGGTGATTCTCAGGTCTTTAACCGAAGTTCCAGACTCTATCTCTCTGAAGGAAGGGTCACCCTCTGAATTATTCATATCAAAAGGTAGCTGATCTTTACGATGAACACCGGAAGTAGTAACCAGGGCAACCTTTACCCCGGAGGGAGGCAGGGAAGGAGGAGACCAGGGGGGTGGCTCATCGAGCTTTACAGGTTTAAAGGACCTGAGCATGTGTTTTGACAGAGCAGGGCTGTTTGTAATGACCCTTGCAATCAGCCTGTTTTTTATGCGCCTCATATTGATTATATTATTGTATTTATATCATCAAATACAAATTTCATATAAAATCAAAAAATGATTTTATCTTGGCCCTGAACCACCTCCGCTTTCAAATCCTAAATCCTAAATCTAAAATCCTAAACCCTTCCATTATTTCTCATAAATGTTGGTAGGTCATAGGGGTCGTCGTAGTTAAGCAGTTCAGACGGAAGATCAGCCACTGGTGTCTTTATGCTCTTTGCAAGAACCCTTTCTGTAGATGAAAGTCGTTTACTCCTTGGTGGAACAGAAAAGGATTTTGGTTTAAACCTCTTCACCTCTTCGTTAACCACTACCTTTTCCTTCTTTGGCTCAAAGCCGGTTGCAATAACCGTAACCCTTACCTCATCGGTCAGGTCAGGGTCTATTACAGCGCCAAATATGATATTTGCCTCCTTATGTGCTGATTCATAAATCAACTGGGTCGCCTCCTGCACATCGTGCAGAGAAAGCTCCATACCACCGGTTATGTTTATCAGTATTCCCCTGGCACCGTCTATATTTGAGTCCTCAAGAAGTGGGTTCTGTATTGCCTTCTTTGCTGCCATTGAAGCACCGTTTTCACCATCAGCAATACCAACCCCCATCACTGCCCTGCCTGCATTTTCCATCACCGTCTTTACATCTGCAAAATCAAGATTTATGAGACCTGTTGTAAGGATAAGGTCAGATATACCCTGCACTGCCTGTCTGAGCACATCATTTGCTATTGCAAAAGACTTAAGCAGTGGCGTTCCCTTTTCCACCACAAGCATTATCCTGTCGTTTGGAATAACAATAAGTGTGTCAACCTGCTCTTTCAGTGCCTTTATACCCTCTTCAGCGTTTGCCTGTCTCTTCTTCCCCTCATAAAAGAACGGCTTTGTAACAATTGCAACAGTCAATGCCCCAAGCTCTTTTGCCACAGAAGCAACAACCGGAGCCGCACCTGTGCCTGTGCCACCACCCATTCCTGCTGTGATAAAAACCATATCTGAGCCCTGAAGATGCTCGGCTATGATATCTCTGTCTTTCAGGGCTGCCTCTCTGCCTATCTCCGGATTGGAGCCAGCACCGAGTCCCCTTGTAAGTTCTTCACCGATCTGAATCTTGGCCGGTGCAAGCGATGTCTCAAGCACCTGTGCATCGGTATTGATAGCAATGAAATCAATGCCCTGCAGATTTGCACCAATCATATTGTTGACTGCATTGCCACCTCCGCCTCCAACTCCAACCACTCTGATTTTTGCCTTGAGTTCCTTGACCTCTTCAATCTCAAACATCATAAGACCTCCTTTCAGTGATTAAATTCCAAATTAAGGGAGTAGGGGGTCGGTAGTAGGGGGTATTGATGGTTTCCCCCTACACGCTACACCCTACTGCCTACCCCCTGTTTTTATAAATCCCATAACCCAGTTTTTCATCCTTGAAAGTATGTTACTGAAGACGTCTCCGTAACCTACGGGCTCCTTTATCTCCTGCATTCCGTAAAGCAAAAGACCAACTCCTGTGGAATACTTTGGGTCTTCAACCGCATCTATTGGACCACTGATACCTGATGGCGCAGCTTTCCTCACAGGCATTCCCACTACTGCTTCTGCAAGCCTGTCTATCCCCTTTAGTTTTGAAGCACCACCTGTAAGTACAACTCCATAGGCTGCCTTATCGTAAACGCCCATATCCTGTATCTCCTTTTTTACTATCTCAAAAAGCTCCTCACATCTTGGATTGATTATCTCGTTAAGATAGTTCTGAGGTATGCTTTTCTTTTCACGACCAGCCACCAATATCTCAATGTCATCTCTGCTGTCAAGCACGGGAAGGGCACTTCCATGGCTCTGCTTTATCCTCTCGGCTTCTTCAACAGGAAGTCTTAATCCAATGGCTATATCGTTTGTTATATGATTTCCACCTATAGCTATTACGGCTGTATGCTGCAGTACACCATCTTTATAAAAGGCTATATCTGTGGTTCCTCCTCCTATGTCAACTAAAACCACCCCATCCTGTTTTTCAGAGCTGGTCAAAGTAGCTATCGCTGAAGCAAGTGGTTCAAGCACTATATCAATGACCTCCAGCCCTGCTTTTTCACAACATCTGACAAGATTCTGAACTGCTGTTACAGAACCGGTAACAATCTGCACCCGTGCCTCAAGCCTCACACCTGACATACCAAGGGGATTTGTAATCCCTCCCTCTCCATCTATCGTATATTCCACAGGGATAACATGAAGCACCTCTCTATCAAGGGGAACATAAACAGCCTTTGCTGCATCAAGTGCCCTTTCTATATCAGCCTCCGTAACCTCACTGCCCTTTATACCAGTGGCTCCATAGCTTTCAAAACTCTTTATATGTCCGCCTGCAATACCCACATACACCGACCTTATATCAGTGCCCGTTGATGCGGCAGCTTCGTTAATAGCTTTATCAATAGACTCCACCGTGGATTCTATATTCACTACAATGCCCTTTCTCAACCCCTTTGACTCAGCAGAGCCCATACCAAGGATATAAAGTCCCTTTTCGTCAACATCACCAACCAGGGCACATACCTTTGTAGTGCCCACATCAAGCCCCACTATTATCTCTTTACCTGCCATTTCCAAGCCTCTTGACTGGCTTTACGATAAGTTTTCTTTTGAACCTGAGGTCCACATACTCAACCGGAACCTTTATGTTGTCAATACGCTCGCTCAAGGCTATCAGATGCCTGAGTTTTTCCGTATACTCGCCACTTCCCACCTTGATGAGCAAACCATCAACCCTGAGGGAAATATCCTCTGGTCTTCTCCCTGTAATCAGTATCTTCCTGTCGTTGAAAAAATCCATGCTCCTTACCACCCTTGCAAGAAGGAGAGTCTGTTTGTAAACCCTCCTGTCATCCCTTTTCAGTTCAATAACCGGAAGAAAGGATGGTGAGTGGCTTATCTTCTCAAGCAATACACCTTCACGGTCAACCAGATACAGTGACCTGCCTTTTTTCAGTATAGCAACAGGTGATGCCTCCTTTAGCATTACGATCAGTGTATGTGGAAGCTCTTTCCTTATAAGAACCCTCTTTATCCAGGGGCTTCTGAGAAGCTGTTGTTTCAGATTTTCTGATCTTATATCAAGAAGGCTGGAGCCTCTTTTAACTTTCATGAGTGAAATTACCTCTCTGTCTGAAAGATGGGTATTGCCTGTAATTACAAAATGCCTCAAGGAAAGCTCCCTTTTAATAACACCGTATACATAGAGAGACAACAAATAGGCCGTTACAACTGATACAATAACCATTACAGATATATGAAAGCCCCTGCTCTTTAATAACCTTGAAGAAAGCCTTACCCAGTCTCTCTTTTTCTTCTTACTACTTTTTCTTTTGTTTTTCATTTAAACCCCTTGTACGTAATATAAATAATCCTTTCTATCAGGTCATCAAAACTGTAACCAGCAAGTGAGGCAATCTTCGGAAGAAGCGAGGTCTCTGTCATGCCAGGTATGGTATTTACCTCAAGCACATAGATGCCATCTTCAGCCATTAGCAGATCCACCCGTGTTGCCCCACTGCAACCAAGTACCCTGTGTGCCTTTAAAGCAATCTGCTTGCACTTCTCATACATGTGCTCCGGTATCTCAGGTGGCAGTATGTACTCGGTAGTCCCCGGGGTATACTTTGCTGTATAGTCATAAAACTTCCTCTTTGGTCTTACCTCCACACCACCAAGCACCTCATCCTCTAAGATACCTATCTGTATCTCTTTTCCTTTTATGTACCTTTCCACAATCACTGGCCAGCCGTATTCAGAGGCAACCCTTATGGCAGGGGCAACCTCGTCAAGGCTTTCGACAATGCTCACACCAACACTGGAGCCCTCATGGGAGGGCTTTACTACCACTGGTAGCTGAAAGGGCAGTTCCTTCAGATCTGGCTCCTCGGTTAGAACAAACTCTGGCACCTTCAGACCAGCCTGCATGAAAAGCCTCTTTGATGCCACCTTATCCATAGAAAGCGCAGAGGCAAGCACACCTGAACCTGTATATGGAATTCCCATTATCTCAAGCATCCCCTGAAGTGCCCCATTTTCACCCCAGCCACCGTGAAGCACCACAAAGGCCATCTCTATATTGCTCTGTTTTATCTGCTCACAGGCATTCTGACCCAGATCAATAAAAACCGCATTGTATCCCCTGCGCAGGAGGGCATTATAAACAGCCTCTCCACTTTTAAGGGATACCTCCCTTTCAGCAGAAAGCCCGCCAGCCAGAACCCCTATCTTTAAGTTCTTTAGCATCCCTCTGCCTAAATTCGAAATCCTAAACAATCTCTAAACTCCAATTTTTCAGATTACAAACAATCATCAAAGCAACCAAGATAAAAGGTGCATGGGTATTGAGTTTGAACGGTTTCAGCACACGCCCGAAGCAGCCGTGATGGCTGCTTCAGTGTGCGTCCTCGGAGATGGACATGGATGTCCATCGAGAATGAGTGAAAACTCAATGCCCATGTGCCTTATGAAATTTCGGAATCCTAAACAAATCCAAACTTCCAATTTTTCCAATTTCCTAAACTTCCGCACTTCCGAGCTTCCGCTTTTCAGCGATATGTCGTTGTTTAGAATTTAGATATTAGTGCTTAGAATTTCATTCCAAATTGCTCCCTATAATCCTTATCTCCGGCTCAAGATCCACAGAAAATCTCTTAAAAACCATCTCCCTTACTTCTTCCATAAGTGCCAAGAAATCTACTGCTGTGCCACTGCCTCTGTTTATAAAAAAATTTGCATGCATAGAGCTTACCTCTATGTCTCCTCTCCTAATTCCCTTACAACCAGCCTCATCGATCAGTTTTCCAGCAGACTGACCTGCTGGATTTTTGAAAACACAGCCAGCAGAGGCATCACCAATGGGCTGAGAATGCTTCTTCTCTTTTATAAATTGCTCCATTCGCGACCTGACCCTTTCAGAACTATCTCTGTTCAACCTCATAAGAGCTCCAAGAACAACCTCCACATCGCCAAGACCACCGTTTCTGTACCCACATGGAATCCTGTCCTTACTAATAATCTCCACATTACCACTGCGAATCACCTTTACAGATTCAACAGCATCCATCATCTCGTATCCATAGGCACCGGCATTTCCCACAAGTGCACCGCCTACTGTTCCAGGAATACCTGTAAGCCCTTCAAGCCCGGAGAATCCCTCTTTCGATAAATACGAAAGAAGCCCCTGAAGCCTCTTTCCTGCCTGCACAAACAGCAGCACCTCTTTTTGGTCCTTTTCTATTATGTCTATCCTGTTAAGTGCATCAAGCCTTATAACCACACCCCTTATTCCGTTGTCTGAAATAAGCACATTGCTACCACCGCCAAGCACCACAAAGGGCACCTCTTTATCCATAAGCTCAGCTATTATGCTGAGAAGCATCTCTGAGCTGTCTGGCAGCACCATAAGGTCAGCCCTTCCTCCAATCCTTAGTGTGGTGTACTGGCTCATCATGACTGCCTCTCTGCACTCACATCCCATGGAAACAAATATATCCTTAAGATTCCCCGGTGCTGTCATTTCTTTCTGAGCTTAGTAGTTCCTCTCCTATCTTCCATACATCACCGGCTCCAAGGGTGATCAACAGGTCGTCCTTCTGAAGTGTCTGTTTCAACTCAGCGAGCAACTCAGCCCTGTCACTCATATAGACAACATCTGAATTTCTCTTTTTAATCTCCTCATAAAGGGCCTCTGAGTTTATACCCTCAATTGGTCTTTCACCCGCAGGGTATATGTCCAGCAGATAAAGCCTGTGAGCTCCGTCAAAGGCATTAACGAACTCCCTGAACAGGTCCCTGGTTCGGGTGTATCTATGGGGTTGAAAGACCACAATGGTTCTTCCCTTTACCATGCCAGAAATTGCGCCAAGGGTTGCCTTTATCTCTGTTGGATGATGCCCGTAGTCATCATAAACCCTGCATCCCCTGTATTGTCCTTTAAACTCAAACCTGCGCTGGATACCGGAAAAGCCCTTTAAGGAATCCTTGATGGTCCCTGTATCAATAAACATCTCCTTTGATACGGTGATGGCAAAAAGGGCATTTAGCACATTGTGCCTGCCAACAAGGGGTACAAAGAACTCACCAAGTTCATCTCCTTTATAAAGAACATTGAATTTCATGCCGTAATCCCTATGGTTTACATCATAGGCCATTACATCGGCATCCTCTGAAAAGCCACAGCTGATAACCCTTCTGTTTAGCTCCTCCTTTATGCTTCTCAGATAGATATTGTCAGTGCATAAGACAGAAAAACCATAAAAAGGCACCTTGTCAAGGAACTGTCTGAAGGCTGCATAAAGGGCATCCATGGTCCTGAAGTAATCCATGTGCTCCCTGTCTATGTTTGTTGCCACTGCCACAGTGGGTGTAAGTTTCAGGAAAGAGCCATCACTTTCGTCTGCCTCTGCAATCAGAAACTCTCCCTGACCAAGCCTCACATTTGAGCCGGTTGCCTTCAGTCTTCCACCAATTACCACAGTGGGGTCACGGCCTGCCTGTGAAAACACAGAGGCAACAAGTGATGTGGTAGTGGTCTTGCCATGAGCACCTGCAACAAGGATGCTGTATTTAAGCCTTCCAAGCTCTGCAAGCATCTCAGCCCTGGGTATTATAGGAATTCCCCGTTTTCTTGCCTCTGCAATCTCGGGATTGTCTTCATCTATGGCAGAGGAAACCACCACCACATGGGCACTGTCCACATTTTCTGCCCTGTGTCCGATGTATACCTTTACACCAAGGCTCTCAAGCCTTTTTGTATTCTGTGATTCCCTGATATCCGAGCCTGTTACCTCATAACCAAGGTTATGAAGCAGCTCGGCTATACCACTCATACCAATACCGCCAATACCTATGAAGTGTATTATCCTGTAGTTTTCAAACATCTGTAACTCCCCTGTGTTATTGAGACAATTGAGCTAACAATGTCGGCAACCCTTTTTGCAGCATCAGGTCTTCCGAAGCTCATAGCCGCTTTCTTCATCTCATTCCGTAGCTCTTTATCCTTAAAGAGTCTTAATATCTCCTCTGAAAGTCTTTTACCACTTAGCTCTCTGTCAGGCAGTACTACTGCTGCCTTCATGTTCATGAGTTTTTCAGCATTTATCCGTTGATGGTCTGCTGAAGCATAGGGATAGGGAATCAGAATGGAAGGCTTCCCTGTAACGCATATCTCAGAAAGTGTAGTTGCACCTGCCCTTGATATTACGATGTCAGCTACTGCGTAAGCCTCGGCCATCTGATAGATAAAGGGCGTAACCGTTCCCTGAAACCCCATTTCCTGATATGAAGACCTGACAAATCTGTAATCATCCTCGCCCGTTTGGTGAAGAAACTGTATATCCTGTTTTATCTCTGTTAAAAAGGGCAATGCCTCTACCATTGCACGGTTTATAGAGCTTGCCCCACGACTTCCACCGAATACAAGCACTGTAAACAGGTCATCTTTCAGGGAAAAAAGTCGAAGACCTGCCTCATAGCTGCCCTTCTGTATCTTTTCCCTTACAGGGTTTCCCGTAAGATGTACCTTATGGTAAGGGAAGTATGCCATGCTTTCCTGATAGGTAATACACACAGCAGTGGCAAAACGACAAAGGAGCCTGTTTGCCCTGCCAGGCACCGTGTTCTGCTCCATAATCACCACAGGTACTGACCTGAGCCAGGCAGCAAACACAGGTGCTGAAGACACATAACCACCTGAGCCTATAACAATATCTGGCTCTATTTCTTTAAGCAATCTGTAGCTTTGTCTTAAGCCTTTCAGAAAACTCCAGAGGGCACGAATCCTTCTCCTGCCCCTTTTTCCTACCACACCTTCTACAGTGATAAATCTTATGTCATATCCCTCCCGTGGAACCACCCTGCTTTCTACTCCCCGCTCCGTACCTATAAAGACCACCTCTGCATCAGCATGGCGTTTCTTTAATTCATCAGCCACAGCAATGGCAGGAAATAGATGTCCACCCGTTCCACCGCCAGCAATTACAATCCTCACAGCGCCTTCCTCCTTAACTGTCTTTTTCTGAATCGCACCCTCTTTTTTATAATGTCTTCCTTTGTAAGGACACTTTTAAACTCTTCATCACCCATTGATATTCTTAAAAGCACACCCACAGCAGCAAAGTTTATAAGAAGCGATGAACCACCCCTGCTTATAAACGGAAGCGGTAGCCCCTTTGTTGGCAGAAGACCGGTCACCACAGCAATATTTATAATGGCCTGCAAAACTATCATCAACACAAGACCTGCAGAGAGATAATAAGAGAAGGATGACCTTGACCTCTCCACTATCTTCATACCTCTTATAAACAGAAGCAAAAACATGGAGATCGTAAACACTGCGCCAATAAGGCCGAGTTCCTCACCAAGAAGGGAAAATATAAAATCAGTGTTACCCTCGGGCAGGTAGTTCAGCTTTTGCACACTTTCACCAAGCCCAACGCCTCTTACACCACCACTTCCAATTGCAACAAGCGACTGTATTAGCTGAAACCCACTGTCATAAGGGTCTGCCCAGGGGTTCAAGAAGGCAAGTATCCTCTTCAGCCTGTAGGGTGTCATTAAAAGATAGAGAACTGCAGGCGTTGCAAGCAGAGCCAGCCCTGCTATATATTTCACTGGAGCACCTGCCAGAAAGAGCATGGTTACTGTAAGCACACCAAGGGTAAAGGCACTTCCGAAATCGGGTTGCTTCAGCATAACTACCTGAAACACTGCCATTACCAGAAGTGGCTTAATAAATACCCCTACATTATCCAGTCTGTTTTCCTGCTCCGACAGATAACGGGCAAGATAGATTATCATTGCAAACTTCACAAACTCACTTGGCTGAAACTGAGAAGGCCAGAGATGCAACCACCTCAGGGCACCGTTTCTTTTCACACCAAGCCCTGGCACAAATACAGCAATCAGCATGAAAAAGGCAATGACCAGAAAAACACTGGAAAGCCTGTTCAGTCTTTTTAGATCAAACCTGTAAAAGAAATACATACCTGAAAGCGCTATCAAGAGGGTAAGAAGATGTCTCTTCAGATACCGGAACTGAATGGAAGAAGCAAAATTAGACACGATATTCCCCTTTTCGGTTACCGGCAAAACAGCAGTGGCACTGTAAACCATTACAACTCCCACTGCTGTCAGACAGAATACAGAGAATAAAAACCATCTATCCGGTGACTGTTTCTTTTTCACCACCTGCTCATTCATCCCTCTTCATCCCCATTACAATTTCTTTGAATACATCACCACGATGCTCATAGTTTTTAAACATATCAAAGCTTGCACACCCTGGACTGAGAAGCACGCTATCTCCTCTTTTTGCAATCCCTGCTGCTTTCTTTACTGCGTCTGACATATCAGCGGCCTCTTTTATAGAAATGACATCGTCAAGGCTTTCTTTAATCTTTTTCTTTGCCTCACCAATAGTCACGATAGCCTTTATCTTAGAAGTAAATCCCCTTAAGACACTGAAGTCCCCACCTTTGTCTCTACCACCCATTATCAAAACCACAGGCCTGGAAAAACCCTCAAGCGATTTCACTACCGCACCTATATTCGTTCCCTTTGAATCATTTATATAAAAGACACCTCCTATCTCTGCTACCAGCTCCATTCGGTGCGGAAGCCCTTTGAATTGGCTTAGTGCCTTTTTCATGGCTTCATCATCAGCATTTACTGATGAAGCCACTGTAATGGCTGAAAGTGCATTTTCCACATTATGCATCCCCTTTATCATCAGGTCCTTTATTTTTAAAATCTCTCTTTCTTTGCCCCCTGTATTTAACATTAACCTGTCGTCTAAAAGATAAGCTCCCTTTACCTTTTCTTTCAGCGAAAAATACAGACATCTGGCCTCTGTAAAACCCTTAAATTCTCTTATTGTCTCATCATCGTAATTAAGCACCAGGATGTCCTGACTGCTCTGATTAGAGGTGATAGCCTTTTTGGCATCAATGTATTCGTTCATGTCTTTATAACGATCCAGATGGTCAGGCGTAATATTGAGAACCACTGCTATGTGGGGGCTGAACTCCTTTATGGTCTCAAGCTGAAAGGAGGATACCTCAACTACTATGTAGTCTATATCCTTCAAGTCTCCATGGCTTGAGATTTCAAGCAATTCATCACCGATGGGAGTGCCGATGTTACCACCTGTGACCACATTAAATCCCGACTTCCTTAGCATAAGGTCAATGAGGGTTGTGGTGGTGGACTTTCCGTTTGTCCCTGTTATGGCAATCCAGGGGATTTCGTATCCCTTAAATACCCTGTATGCAAGCTCAAGCTCACCGATTATCTCCACACCCCTATGTCTGGCCTTCTTTATCACTATTTCTTCATCTGGCACTCCAGGGCTTTGCACCAGCAGGTCTATACCCTCTGGAAGCTCTCCATAGGGAACTATCCTCAGCCACTGAGGCAGTTTGTCAAGGTTTCTCCTGTCTGTTCCCATTACAGAAAAACCAAGATGTCTCAGTAGCCTTGAGGCAGAAAGCCCACTTCTTCCAAGACCCACCACAAGGGCAAAAAGGTCTCTGCCACCTTCTTTAAACTCAAATAAACCTGCCCTATGCTCTATTTCGGCAATCATCATTTTTATCTCAACTTCAGGGTTGATAAACTCAAAAGTGCAAGCAGTATTCCCACGATCCAGAACCTGACTACGGTTTTAGGCTCAGCCCAACCCTTCATCTCAAAATGATGATGGATGGGTGCCATCCTGAATATCCTTCTGCCTGTGAGTTTAAATGATGCAACCTGTAGAATAACTGAAATCGTCTCAAACACAAATATCCCGCCAACAATGGCAAGCACTATCTCATGCTTGGTTATCACGGCAAGTGTGCCAAGGGCACCACCGAGGCCAATAGAGCCCACATCGCCCATAAAGACATCAGCAGGATAGGTGTTATACCAGAGAAATCCAATAGCTGCCCCGAAAAGGGCGCCGCAGAAAATGGTAAGCTCTCCTGTTTTTGGAAGATAAAGCACCTGCAGGTAGTTTGCAAGTTTCACATGCCCACTTATATAAACCAGAACTGCATTTGCCAATGCAGCAATTGCTACAAGCCCAATGGCAAGGCCATCTATCCCATCGGTGAGGTTTACTGCATTGGATGCCCCCACAATAACAAACACTGCAAAGGGTATGTAAAAGATGCCAAGATTAATGAGAAGCTGTTTGAAAAAGGGCACACTCAGCCTGGTGCTATAGGGGTCAAGGGGATTGTTATACAAAAACAGGGTTATCCCAAGGCCAAGTACTATCTGAAGACCGAACTTGTAGCAGGGTCTCAAGCCTTTATGATTCTGTCTGGTTATCTTCAAATAATCATCAACAAAACCTATTAAACCAAATCCACCAGTTGCAACAATCATTGTCCAGACATAGGGATTTTTCAGGTCCATCCACAGTAATGCCGTAAGAAGAACGCTTCCAAGTATCAGCACACCCCCCATGGTGGGTGTGCCCTTTTTTGAGTAATGGGTGCTGGGGCCATCTTCTCTGATCTGCTGGGTGAGGCTCAGTCTCTTTAGCCATGCTATTACATAGGGGGCAAAGAGAAAGGTCAGCACAGATGCTGTCAGCACAGCAAGCGCTGTTCTGAATGTAATGTATCTGAATACATTAAAGGGGAAATAATACTCATGTAAACTGTAAAGTAACTGATATAGCACTACTCCTCCAGTATCCTTTCAAGTCTCATTCCTCTTGAGCCCTTAACAAGAACTATATCACCCTCGTTAATTATGCCCTCAAGTAGCCTCTTTGCCTCATCAGGCTCAGAGGCATGATAGTGCTTTCTTGAGCCATTGGAGCACTTTTCAAACTCCTCTCCTGCAAAGGCCATTCTCTGTCCCACAGTTATAAATACCTCCACTGGTAGCTCTGCCAGCATCCTTCCTATTTTCCGATGAGCCGTTTCCTCATACGCACCAAGCTCAAGCATATCTCCCAAAACCGCTATAGCCCTTTTTCCTTTAAGAGAAACCAGCTCCTTAATGGCCTCCTCCATGGAAGCAGGATTGGCATTGTAAAGGTCACTGATAACAAGGGCTCCCCTGAATTGTCTCTTCTCCACCCTCATCGGAACACCCCTGAAATCAGAAAGCACCTCTTTTATGGATTCAGCATCAATGCAAAACAATGAAGCCACACATGCTGCAGCCAGTGCGTTATAAACATTGAAAAGGCCAATCAGCGGAAGCTCCACTGAAAACTCACCTGAAACTCCACTGACCAAAAAGGAGATTCCCCTTTCGGTTCTCCGAATCTCTGATGCCCTTATATCTGCCTGCTCCGAAAGACCAAAGGTTATCAGCTTTAATCCCTTCATTCTCAGCTCATCTGCTTTTTCTCTTAACAGTTCGTCGTCGATGTTAATAATAAGTGTTTTAACATAGTCTGCAATTTCCAGCTTTGTATCCCTTACCACCTCAAGAGAGCCAAAGCCTGCAAGATGCCCTGGCCCTATGTTTGTAAGCACTCCAATGTCTGGATAGGCAATCCTGCAGAGTTCATCAATGTCTCCCTGCTGACTTGCACCAAGCTCAAGCACTGCCACATCCTGTCCATCAAGCCCCGAGAGGCTTAATGGAAGCCCTATCTGATTGTTAAGGTTACCCTTGCTGCTTAAAACCCTGTAGTCTGTGCCAAGTATGGATGCAATCATCTCCTTGGTTGTTGTCTTACCGTTTGTACCCGTTATACCAATAACCCTTACTCTTCTGGAAAGCCTCCTGAAACGGGCTATGCACTGTAATGCCTTCAGGGTGTTATGAACATGAATGATACTCTTTTTACCTGAGACAACAGTTGGAGGATAGCTGACCAGGGCTCCGTTTGCCTTCTTGAGTGCCTGCTCAAGAAAATCATGGCCATCAAACCTCTCACCCCTGAGTGCAATGAAAAGCTCTCCTTCCTTGATGGTCCTGGAGTCTATTGAAAGTCCCTTAAAAATCTCGGGGCCCTTTCTTAAAAGCCTTCCTCCAGTTGCCTCTACGATTTCCTCTATTGTGTAAATAACCTCTTTCATCAACCAACCTTTAAATCCTAAATCTATCTTCTTCCTTGATGTTTATCTTCTTCCTTGATGTTGTTTAGGATTTAGATATTAGTGCTTAGAATTTGTCTTACATGCTCCCTGCCTTTTTATTGCCTCTCTAACAACCTCTCTGTCATCAAAGTGTATCCTTTTACCCCTTATCTCCTGATAATCCTCGTGTCCCTTTCCTGCTATGACGAGCACATCGTCAGGCTCGCATAGCTTCACAGCATGCTCTATAGCCTGGGCCCTGTCTTGCACAACTATATGTCTTCTGTCATTCATACCCCTGAGGATGTCTTCAATAATCTCCCTTTCATCCTCATACCTTGGATTGTCGGTAGTAACAACCACTATGTCGCTGAATCTCTCTGCTATGGCACCCATTTCGGGTCGTTTTTTTCTGTCTCTATTGCCACCGCATCCAAACAGGGTTATTACCCTCTTTTTAGAAAACCCCCTTACTGTCTCAAGCAGTTTTTCAAGTGCATCAGGTGTATGTGCATAATCCACCACTACAGTAAAGGGTTGTCCCTCTCTGATAAGCTCCATCCGTCCCTCTGCAGGACAAAGCCCGGGTATTAGATGAAGAAGCTCCTCAAGTTCAAAACCAATGGCCACCATGGTGCCAAGGGCCAAAAGGAGATTGTATACATTGGTTACACCTAACAGGGGACTTTCTACACTGTAAGAAGCCCCGTTAAGAGTAAGCACCATTGATGTCCAGCTCATACCAGCCCTTATCTGTCCTGCCTTAAGCAGGGCATCCTCTTTAATCCCACAGGAAATCAATCTGAGCTCTCTGTCATTAAGCCTGCTAATGAGCCTCGCTCCATAGGGATCATCAATATTTATAACTGCGGTCTTCAGGTCAAACTCCTTAAACAGCATTTCCTTTGCCTGAAAATAACTCTCCATATCTCCATGATAGTCAAGATGGTCATGGCTCAGGTTGGTAAAGACACCAGCATCAAACTCAGAGTAGGCAACCCTTTTCTGATGAAGTGCATGTGAGGAAACCTCTGAAACAACCACCTCCATATCCTCTTTGACCATTTCTGAAAGGAGCCTCTGAAACTCTAAGGATGTGGGCGTGGTAAGATGGGCATTGTAGAGTTTTGAACCCACAATGTATCTTATGGTTCCTGTTAGCCCTGCCTTCTTCCCCATCCCTTCAAGCATCTGGTATATGAGATAAGCCGTTGTTGTCTTTCCGTTTGTTCCTGTTATCCCTATCAGATAAAATCTTCCTGATGGATGTCCATAATATTTATCAGAGATAAAGGCCATAGCGTCATGCACATCGTTGACCCTTATGTATGTGGCCTGCATAGACTGCATTTGCTGCTCTGTCACCACAGCCACTGCGCCTGCGCTAACAGCCTGTGAAATAAAATCATTTCCATCCACTCTTTCACCCCGTAATGCGAAAAATAGATAACCTGGCTTTACAGTCCTTGAGTCATTTGTAATACCAGAGACCTCCACATCAAGGTCACCCTTTACCTCTTCAGTTTCGTAGCCCTCTATCAATTTCCTCAGTTTCATAACAATCCTTTTACCCCCTACTCCCTACTCCCTCAAACCTTCACCTTACCACTTCCACTCCACCGGTATCGTTATAGACCAGTATATGGTCCTTGAGTTCATCCTCTCTTGGCACTGAAAGATAGGCAAGGGCCCTTTCGGCAATCTCCCTGAATGCAGGTGCTGCAACCTCGCCGCCGTAATAGCCATGCTTCGGGTCCCACACCACAACAATTGCAACAAAAACAGGCCGTTCAACCGGCACCATTCCAACAAAGGAGCTGACAAAGTGCTTGTTTGAGTATCTTCCAGTTCTTGGATCAATCAACTTTGTAGTACCTGTCTTTCCTGCAACCCTGTTTCCTGATACCTCAGCCTTTGGTGCAGTGCCATCCCTGGATACCACTGCCATAAAGGCCTCTTTTAACAATCTAACCGTCTTTGGAGATATTATTCTCTCGCCACGGCCTGAATTGATAACCCTTAAAATCTCACCATCCTTGCTCATTACTGCCTTCAGCAGATGGGGTCTTACCCTGTAGCCACCGTTTGCCACAACAGCATATGCGTTAAGCACCTGAATGGGTGTAACCATCACCTCGTAACCAATGGCCATTGCAGCCAGTGTGGTGCCAGACCACTGAGAAGGTGGCTTAACGATTCCAGGAGACTCTCCAGTGAGGTCAATGCCTGTTTTCCTTCCAAAGCCGTACTTCTCTACATATTTGTAAAATCTCTCAGGCCCTAACTTAAGAGCAATCTTAACTGCCCCAACATTTGAGGACTTCTGAATTATCTCTTTAAGTGTGAGTTTTCCGTGTCTGTGATGATCCCGTATCTTTTTACCAGCAACCTCGATCATACCAGCAGAGCAGTCAACTTTTGTGTTAAGAGTTGCCACTTTATCCTCAAGTGCTGCTGTTGCCATTACCAGCTTGAATGTGGAGCCCGGTTCGTAAAGGTCTGTAACAGCCCTGTTTCTTCTGTAGGATGCCCTGAACCTACCTGGTTCATTGGGGTCAAAGGTTGGCCTGTTGGCAAGGGCCAGTATCTCTCCTGTATAGGGGTCCATCAATATGACAGAGGCAGCTCTGGGTGAGTGTTTTTCAATCACATGATCAAGGGCCAGTTCAGCTATAGCCTGAAGACCCTGGTCTATGGTGAGAACAATACTGTTTCCTTTTCTTTCAAACTCAACACCGCTGTAAAGAAGGTTACCCCTTGCATCCCTTTTAAGGTAAACCCTTCTGTTAAAACTTTCCTTCAAATCACCAATCAGTTCTTTATTATACACCCTTTCCACACCTTCCTGTCCAATATTATCAATGTCCACAAACCCCAGTATGTGTGCAGCCATACTGTGGAGAGGATAAAACCTGCTGGTATCAGGCAGAACGCCCAGTCCTGTAAAACCAAAACGCTCCACCATCTGTGCCACCTTTGGCGAAACCTTCCTTGCAAGCCACAGGAATCTTCTGTTCTGTTTAAAAGACTGCATAATTTCTCTGGTACTTTTTCCTATTAAATCCCTGAGAGTAAGGGCAACCTTTTCAGGCTTCTTAAGTGCCTTTGGGTCGCAGTAAATAGATGGTCGTTCCAGATTGATGGCAAGCTCAGTACCGTTACGGTCGTAGATAACACCTCTTCTTATCAGCACCTGCCTGCCAAAGGTTCTCTGTAGCCTTGAGATCCTCTGATAGAAATCATGCTTCAGCACCATCAGATCAGTAAGCCTGAAGAGGATTATTAAAAAGGCTGCAAATACGATTACTTTAATGACAACTGTCCTTCTGCTCATTGATCTCGCCTCTTTGCAAATATCAAAAGGGGCACATTGCCCCTCAAAGTAAGTGAGGGTCAACCCTCTAATCGGGCTTTATCGCAAAGAGTCGAGCCTGGCACTAAAGGGTCTTACAGAACGAGACGGCCTTACATAAAAGACCTTTTTTCTGTCAGGGTAATCAAGTCCCAAACGAGTTTCAGCAACATACTCTACTTTCAGAGCAGAGCTGATCTCTGCTCTCTTTGCAAGCAATTCCTGTCTTTTTTCAATCAGCTCCACTTTTTTGTCCTGGAGCTTACCAAGCTCGTACTCTATTGCAACAACATTTGACCTGACCCAGATGATAGAAAAAACAATCAGGGGAGGAAGGATAAATAGAAAGGCCCTGAATATGATGGCAACCTTAAGGCCTCTTTTTTTATAATTGCTCAAATCTTCTGTCCTCCCCTTAGCTTTGCACTTCTTGCTGATGGATTAGCCCTTATCTCTTCTTCAGAGGGCACAATGGGTTTCTTTGTAATCCTTTGCATTAAGCCATCCTGTTCTGCCTTCACAAAAAACCTCTTTACTATCCTGTCTTCCAGTGAATGATAGGATATAACCGCCAGACGGCCATTACTTCTCAGCAGGTCTACTGATTGCCGTAGCCCCTGCAGAAGCTCCTCAAGCTCGTTGTTAACTGCAATCCTTAATGCCTGAAAGGTCTTTGTGGCAGGATGAATCCTGCCTCTCTTTCTTTTTATCTTCATCACTATATCAGCAAGTTGCCTGCATGAGTAGATAGGGCCCTTCTGCCTTTCGGTTATTATTGCCCTTGCAATGGGTCTGGCAAATCGCTCCTCTCCATATTCTCTGATTATCTGCTCAAGCCTCTTCAGACTCCATCTGTTTACTATTTCCTCTGCAGTAAGACTCTGGGTCTTATCCATTCTCATGTCAAGCCGTGCATCAGACTGAAAGCTAAAACCCCTCTCAGGGTCCTTTAACTGATTCATTGAAACGCCAAGGTCCATCATAATACCGTCTACCTCCTTTAAGTCTGCGCCTCTTATGGTCTCAAACAACTCTGAAAACGAAGCATGGATTGCAATTAATCTCTTATCCCTCAGCCTCTGGGTAGTCCTTTCTACTGCCTCAATATCCCGGTCCATGCCAATGACCCGTCCCGAAGGCCCTAATTTCTCGAGTATCCTTTCTGTGTGTCCACCGCTTCCAAGTGTTGCATCAACATAAACTCCATCCTTTTTAATGGCAAGTATCTCAATGACTTCATCAACCAATACAGGTATATGGGACATTAAAGACCCAGTTCAGCAAGTTCAGCTTCATATGCCTCGCGGTCAATTCCTGAAATATCAATGGCTTCATCCCAGTTCTGCCTGTTCCAGATCTCTATCTTTTCAATCTGCCCAACCACTACCAGCTCACCATTTATGTTTGCATCCTCTCTGAGTGCTGAGGGTATCAAAAGCCTGCCCTGACGGTCCAGTTCACACTCGTGGGCAGAGGCTATTGTTATTCTTTTGAAAAGCTTTACAGAAGGTTTGTTTTGTGGCAGAGACTTGACCTTTTCTTCAAGTCTCTGCCACTCCTCTATGGGGTAAAGGAGGAGGCACTTATCAAAAAATGCGTTTGCTACATATATTTTATTGTTACTATAATTGTTCTGGAGGATGGCTCTGAACCTGGCCGGGATCATTACCCTCCCTTTCGAGTCTACTGAACAGTAATACTTGCCAGAAAAGCCCGGCATCAGCCCTCCCACTTTTTACCACTAATTACCACTAATGATAATATAATTCCCACCCATTGTCAAGAAAAAAATTTGTAATACCTCTCAATATCAATATATTGTGGCAGGGCGTAGTTTAGTGACTATATATTGATATGACTTGAAAGAAGCCGGTACCACTGAGGAAGATAAAATTCTGGCTGTTATTATAAAACTCTATCTTAACAGAGACACTACATTGAGATTCTCAATAGGTATTATGTAGAGTTCCTTGCTAATCCGATAGGGTTTCAGGCTGCTCAGGGCATCCTCTGGCATATCAGCCGAAGCATAAAGCTCCAGGGTGCCTTTCAGTAACCGTCCCTTTAAAGTGCCGTAAAAAACCGCTGTATATCCATCGGCTTTTATATTTACGGCATCAAAAACAATCATGCCCTTTTTTACCCGAAAGGACAGCTCCAGGCTTCTTACCCTGGATGAGGGGAAGATCATATCCCTGTATGGAAGGTCTTTCATTTTTATATCAAGCACCTCTGCCTTTGCAATGACTCCCTCATAGGTAGCACAGGACCTGAAACTAAAAAGGGCATCTCTCACAGCCCCAAGATAATCAGACAGCTCCATACTCTTGAATGAGATGGAGTCTGCATCCACACAGCAGTTAATATCATCTGCAGAAAGTAATCCTGAAGCCTTTATACTGCCTTCATTCAGGTGTGCCTTAAAACCAAAACCAATTGTTTTTAGATAAAATAGGTAGGGATTAATACTTATTGCGGCATCATCAAGTTCAAGGATTTTTTTGTTACTGTATACTACCTTCAGAGGGTCTATGTAAACATGGGCAGGAAATCCTCTATTAAACCCTTCATAAGACAGGATGACTCTTCCACCAGTCCTTGCTTCAATCTGCTCAATGGCCCTTTCAAAGGTGCTTTCAGGCACAAGATGAAAAACTGCAAGGGGCAGAACCAAAAAGAATGTCAAACAAATTACGACAAATCCCCTCATTGCATCAAAACAGGGCGACCTGCCCCTTTATCTCATACCGCTCTGGTTCTTCAAAAAGCCTGATCCTGCCGAACTCACCATCGAATCCGGGTCTTATGTTTACCCTGCCCTCTCTCATCCTCCTGACTCCCTCGGCTATCTCTACGGAGGCCACCCTTTCAATCTCCTTAATTGGCGCTTCATTTAATATATAAAACTCAGGCCCCAACTCCTGCACTATTTTCATAAACATCTGCTGCACCCTCTTTGATGAAACACCTACACTCAAAGCCTCCGCTATTATCTCCTGAAGGGGTATCAAAGATATGAATGCCCTTGCACCTTCAGGTCTTTCCCCGTAGGGTCTGTCTGAAAGCTCATATACCCGGTGGGCCACCCCAAGGGTCATCTTCTTTCCACATACCGGGCATTTGACACCCTGTTTCAGGGTCTCCTCCGGAGAAAGGCAGACCTTACAGGCCCTGTGACCATCAAAGTGATACTTACCCTCCTCAGGGAAAAACTCAATAGTGCCATCAAATCCTTTTCCATATCTTATTGCCTCATAAAGCGCCTCATAAGAAGGCTCGATGCTCATCACATTTGCCTCCCGTCCTATCTTTGCTGGTGAGTGGGCATCGGAGTTTGATATTAAAAGTATATCATCCAGTTTTGAAAGCATCCAGTTCATCGGGGGGTCAGAGCTAAGCCCTGTTTCTATGGCATATATATGCCCGGTAAGGTCTTCAAAACACTCTTCAAGGCTGTCAAATCCTGACACAGAGCCAAACACTGAAAAATGGGGTGTCCAGGCATGGGCAGGCACTACCAGTGCACGGTCATTTACTTCTAAGGCAAGTTGTGCGAGTAGCTTTGCATCAAGTCCAAGGATGGGGCGTCCATCAGAGGTGATGTTTCCAAGGCGGTCAAGCCTTGCGTTAAAGACTGCCACATCCTCAAGTGTGGGCATGATTATAAGGATATGTATCTTTCGGGTCTTACCTGCCTTTGAATAGATACAGCTTATCTCTGCGGTTGGGACAAAAAAGACCTCTCCACTGCATGTGTCAGGAAGGGTCTCCAGAGGCTCTTTCAGTCTGTATAGCCCCTTTTCTGTAAGCTCAAGCCCCTCGTTTAGCTCTTTAAACCATTCAGGATGTGTGAAATCCCCTGTACCCATAAGGCCAATGCCCTTAATGGCTGCCCAGTAGGCAATGGTCTCTATATTCATCTGCCTTGATGTTGCCCTTGAGAAACGGGAGTGTATATGCAGGTCGGCAATAAATTTACCAGCAAGGGAGAGCTTAAAATTGTTCATCTACGATTTTGTACCCCTTCGTATATTTGATTAATTTAGATAGATTATACCATTAACAAGGGGGGAATAGAAAACTATCTCGCCCTTACCTGCCTCATCAGTGCCTTTATGTTTTTTGAAACAACTGTGGGGTTTGAGGTGGGAAGGCTGAAGCTCATAAACAGGGTCTTTCTCTCAGGCACCAGGGCAAGATGACAGAGATGGGGTGTAAAAAAACTGTCCTTCTTCCTGAGCATCCCCTTCAGAGTTGCAGAGTCAGGCCTGCTTGCAAGGATGCTATAGCCTTCGGGTACTGAGACATCAACTTCCATTAGAGACCTCTGTTTTAAAGCAGGGGCCTGTCTTAACTCACTCTGTTTAATTATATGAAGCTCTGAATCAACACTGTTTTGCAAAAAGAAGATTATCTCAAGCCTGTCACGGCTTCCCCTCAGCAGGGCAAAGGGCATATAAAGAAGGCTCTGCCGTGGCAGCACCGTAACCAGCGCCTCCACCTTCTCAAACCCGCTCACCCTGTACTCTGCCCTGAACCCTATGGTACCGCCAAGCCATGTGTAGGTTTTGTCAGCAGGCCTGAGTGTTTCTTCAAGCATATCTGCCGATGCCTTTAAAATGCGCAGGTTCTTCTTTCCTCCCCGGTAGTATGCCACTACCAGCAGGATGGAAAAAAGAAGAAGTACACCAAACACCCCGGCATTACTCAGTGAACTGGACACTCTTTACCTCAGTAAATGCAAGAAGCCTCTTTGAGAGCTCATCTGTTATCCCCTTCTGCACCGACCATGCAAGCGGAACGCAACCTGCACAGGCGGGTAGTCTGCCCTTAAAATCAACCCTGACTATCATACACTTGCCCTTTTCATCATAATCCACTGTCTTTACAAGCCCAAGCTCAAAAATGCTCATGCCTGTCTCAGGGTCCTTTACAGACCTGAGGATTTCTATTATATCATCTCTGTCAGGTAAAGGGTTCTGTTTATCCATGTTAAACTAACTTAATTTACCTTTTTAGAGGCTAACCATGATGCTGAGGCTTGGAAAGATCCCTGGAGTCGAAAAGTAATTACACTACCAGAGCTCCTTCAAAAACACAGAGGCTATTTCGTGTCCCCTGTGTCTTGGTGGTTTTTTATCATCAAAAAAGGGCACTTCAAATATTGGCTTTCCCTTTATCCTATCCATGAACTCATCAAGCACACCCTGAGCTACAGAGACAATGTCAGCCTTGTTAAAGACAATCATGTGAACATCCATGCCTAGACTTCTGAGGTCATTTATTATGTCTGCACCTTCTTTGATGGACAGCTCGTCGTAGTTCAGAACAAGCACAACCCTTGTATTCATATTATCCGTTAGCAATCTTATTATCCGCTCCGAAAACTCCCTCTGACATTCAAGCTCCTTAATAACAAGATCATCCTCCTCAGAGGTAGCCACTCCTTCAGGGAATGCCTCGCTGCCCTTTATGTGTGCTATCTCTGCCCTTCGCTTGAGTATCTTTTTTCTCATGCCCTTTAGTTTATCTATCCATCTGACCGTGGTTGCAGGCAGGGAGAAAAGCCTCATGGTAAGCCCAGTGGGTGGAGTATCAACTACCATGTAATCCACCTTCTCAGCCCATCTCTTTACAATGCTGTCAAAGGCACTAAGAAGGGCAATCTCCTCCATGCCGGGGGAGTGCTTGAGCACATCAAACATATCCTCAAGCCCTATCACTGTGAGGTACCGGTATGTGGACTTCATCTTTTCGGTGCTCTGTTGAAGTAGCTCCCTGAGGTATTCTGCTGCATCCACCTCCTCAACATAAAATCCCTCTTTAAGCGCCTTCACCCCTTTAGCAGACGAAAGCCCAAAGAAGTCAAACACATTGTGAGCCGGGTCAAGGGAGGCAAGATAGACCTTCTGGCTCTTCTGTGAAAACAATGAGGCAAGGCTTGCCGAGAGGGTGGTCTTTCCAACCCCTCCCTTACCAAGAAAGAGTATCAGCCTTTTCATAGCACCTACCCAAAGTCGAGTACTCCAAACCATTCTGCCAGTCTGTCATCAAGCCCCTGTGAACGGGCAAGCATCACCATAAGCTCTCGCTCCATATAAGGCAGAACAGCCACGCCCACAAATGACGGCGGAGCTGGAAGCCCTGCAAGCGAGCCCACCATCACAAGCGAGAAGGTGTTTTCAAGCTCCTTAAGCTCAGCTTCAAGCGCCCGGGTTGCAGACTCTGAAAATCCACTGGCAAAAAGCCTTGAGACCTCAAGGAATCTTTTGAAATACTCCTTAGCTCTTTTCTGTTCTGACATCTGCAGTTACTGCATGTTTTTCGGGTTTAAAAAAGTCATAAATCAGAAGCAGGTTAAGAGCAAGCATAACTACTGTCATTGCCCCAAGAACAATCGCCTGAGCGGGATTCTTATGATAAAACTCCGGCACTGCATTCACTAAATACCACAGCACTGCAAGCGTAACGGTAAGCCATAGAAAAAGTGCAGGTATCAGTATGTTAAGCCCTCGCACCTTCTTCACCCTGATTGCCCATGCTGCGGCGGTCATAAGCGCAACGGATGCAAGCATCTGGTTTGCCCCTCCAAAGGCAGGCCAGATGGTTGTCCAGGCACCGCTCCAGGCAAGTCCAATACCAATAAGAGCAGGCACTGTGGAGGCAACCCACCTGTTTGTAAGTCCACGATAAAGTATGGGGGCACGGCTTTTTACTGGCTCGAGTATCTCTGTAAAGGTGTAACGGGCAAGACGGTTTGTGGTATCAAGGGTGGTCATCGCAAAGGAGGCAACCCACATGGAGGCAAGTATCACCATGAAGTCCTTTGGCAGATGAAGCACGCTGTTTGTTACTGCAGCATAGGACTTCGAAAAAATCCCTATAGGACCGCCTACTGACTTTGCAGCAGAGATATAATTTCTTGCAAACTCGGCTCCACCTCCAGCAAGCTCGGATGCCTTCTCTGGTGCAAGTATGCTCATCCCATAGGCACTGATAACCACCACCACAAGGGTTGAAAGAAACCCCTCGGTAAGCATTCCACCATAGCCTATGAAGAGACCATCCTTTTCATCGGAGATCTGCTTTGAAGTGGTGCCTGAGGCAACGATTGAGTGAAATCCCGACAGAGACCCGCAGGCAATGACCAGGGGGATTACAGGCCAGAAGGGCGTGGGCCTTCCTGAGACCACCGGTGCACTGTAAACCGTGGTGGCAGGTACTGAAAGCCCCTTAAAGGAAAGCACCACTGCAAGCCCTCCTATTACAAGCCCGCCCACCAGTAACCAGGCATTCAGGTAATCCCTGGGCTGTAGCAGTATGTTAACAGGTATGGATGAGGCGATAATTATATAAAAGAAAAACACCACAAGCCAGGTCCTGTATCCTGCCAGAATTGGAAGTTGCTTTCCAAGCACAATGGAGGCAATCAAAAGCCCGATACCCACAAGAGTGGCAAGCCTGAACTCCATCTTTACCTTATACAGAAGATATCCAAGAAACAGTGCTGAACCAATCTTAAAGAGATAGGCTGTGGGCACACCGGGCTGTTTTACATAGAGCTTGCCAAGCACAGCACCAAAGGCAGCAACAACCAGAATAAGTACAAAGAATATAAATAGCGAGAAGGCATATCCGGTGCGCCTCTTTATCACCCTGCCAGCAATCCATTGCACCGAGTGTCCATCGTATCTGACAGATGACATAAGAGACAGATAGTCGTGCACAGCACCGATAAAGATGTTTCCAACCCATATCCAAAGCAGTGCCGGCAACCATCCCCAGGCAAGGGCAATGGCAGGGCCAATGATTGGCGCAGCACCAGCCACAGAGGCAAAGTGATGACCGAAGAGCACATAACGGTTTGCTGGCACATAATCAACACCATCATAAAGCCTCTTTGAGGGCACCTCTTTTTCGGGCTCACCTACCACAGAATGCTTAAGGTAACCTCCATAGCCACGATACAGGACAAAATAAATGAGAAGTCCTGCCACAAGTAATACCGTTGCGTTCATTTAAAAAACCTCCAAAGTTGGTGTATTGGTGTATTGGTTAAATAGTATATTATTATATTTGGGTGTTGGGTGTATAGGGGTTTTTGCATAACTATTAGAACACAACCTTTAATTTCTAATCTCTAAATCCTAAATCCTAAACAAATCCCAAATCCCAATTTCCCAAATTTTAAAATTTAATATCTTCCTTAATGTTGTTTAGAATTTAGAATTTCGTGCTTAGAATTTGTCTTTATAAGCACTTCCGTTCTTCCGCACTTTTTAAACCACAGAGTGCACAGAGTTTTTTAAATCTAAAATCTGAAATCATATATCTAAAATCTAAAATCCCTCCTCCCTGCCTCCCTGATTTTCCTTTCAATCTGGCTGCAGATACCGTGAAGCATCCTGACCTCCCAGGGGGCAAGCCCTGAGCGGCCAAGCAGATGTTTAAGATTACGCATTATCCGTGCCTCCAGGTCCTTGTCGCCCCTTGGTATATAGTCAAGCAACTTCAATGTCTTCCTGATATGGCCAAAAAGGGCTTGCAATTCCTTGTACGGTACAAGCTCTGGCAACTCAGCCTTCAGTTCAGCCCTTGAAAGCTCATATGCCACAATCAGCACTGCCTGCGCAAGATTAAGCGAAGGGGCTTCCTCGGATGTGGGTATATAGAGCAGAAAACCGCACTCTTCTACCTCTTCATTGGTAAGCCCACGGTCTTCCCTTCCAAAAAGCAGGGCCACAGGGTTTTTCTCTGCAGCCCTTCTTATCCTCTCTGCAGCCTCTTCAACTGGATAAAATAGACCTCTCTTTTTGCCTATTCTCCTTGTAGCGCCTACAACTAATGCCTTATCAGCAATGGCATCTTTGAATTCCTTATAAACCTCTGCCTCCTTCAGAACATCCTCAGCATGGCAGGCAAGCCAGAAGTCGTGCCCCTCGGCAAAACGTTCAGGCGGATTTAGCAGCTCAAGATTCTTAAAGCCCATGTTCTTAACTGCCCTTGCCGAGGCGCCTATGTTTCCAGGTTCGCGGGGTTCTACAAGCACAAAGTAAATATTTTCTTTCCAGCACTCTGCATCTTTCATAGACACTCTATTTTATAAAATTCTCTTTCTATAAAGCACCACACCAATAGCCGATATTACAATACCTATAAGAAAAAGCCATACTATCTTTGGCCACAACAGCCCAGGCCCTGCCCCCCTTATCACCATACTCACCCCTACATCCATAAACTGCTTAAGCGGTGAGACCACTGTAAGGGATCTCAAAAAATCAGGCAGTGCCTCTGGTGGCACCCATCCACCTGAAAGCAGTATCATAGGTGCAAATATCACAATGGCAAGCATCCCTATCTGGCTGAACCTCTTTGCCACCGAGGCAATAATGAAGGCAAGCCCCAGTGTTGAAAGCAGATATATGGCTGAAACCAGCAAAAACAAAGGAAGCGGTGCCCTCACAGGAAATCCAAGCCATGCCTGAAGGACAAGCTCATAGGTCATGGTGATCATTAAAAGAAGTAAGGTAGTGGAGGCAAGCACCTTAAAAAGTATCAGCCTTCCCATGCCGAGGGGAGAAAGCATGATCTGCTCAATCGTGCCGTATTCCCTCTCTCTTATCAGAACCGCAGCAGGCACAATCATGCCAAGAAGGGTTATCACCATAAAAAACTCAACAAGCCCCTCGTAAATATCATCCCTGGGCTCGGGATTAAACATTATCCGTGCCCTTGTCTGAAAGCTCCCAGGCAAAGAAAGCCCCTTGCGCATATATCTTTCCTCTAATATCTTCTTACTGAACCTATCTGCCACAGATGCAAGATAGGTGGAACTCAGATAGGCAGCCGAACTCTGTGTGCCATCTACAAGCACCTGAATAGAGGCTCCCTGTCTGTAAAGGCTCTTTTGAAACTCAGAAGGTATCAACACAGAAAGCACCACCTCTGAGTCCTCTATCATAAGATCAAGCTCCTTGCGGTTATCCACCATTTTGGGGCTGTTAAATGCAGGTGGCTTCATCATCCCAATAAGTTCCCTGCTTTCAGGGCTATGGGACTCGTCCATCACTGCTATGGATATGTTTTGAGGTATCAACTGAAAGCCCTTTGCAGCAAGGCTAATGTCTATAGTAAATGCATAGATAATGAATATCACAAGTCCTCTGTCACGAAGGATGTGCATGAGTTCTTTTTTGAAAAGGCGCCAGTTCACCTTTCAGGACTCCGATTTTTTAAATACCCTTATCGACAGGGAAAACACTATCACAAAATAGCCAATCAACACCCCAAGCTCAGGAAGCATCTCTGTGATAGGAAGTTTTTTCAGATAGACACCGTGAATTACCTTCAAAAAATACATGGTGGGATAAAGGTGTGCCATTACCTTCCCCTCTGTGCCAAGGTTTGCCACTGGTATCAAAAGCCCTGAATACAAAAAGGCAGGTATGATGGTGATTATCAGGGTGATTATCTGCGCAGAAACTACAGTGCGCGTAAGAGAGGATATCACCAGACCTATTGATACATTTATCATCACATAAACCACCGCCGCAGGAAGCAGATCAAGAATGCTTCCTTTCATAGGGATATGAAAAAGAAACTTTATAGTGGTAACTATCACAAAGAAGTTCACCATTGAGATGATCGCATAGGGAATGAGCTTTCCTGTGAGAAACTCTATCTTTCTTATCGGGGTGCTGTAGATGTTGTATATGGTGCCAAATTCCTTCTCCCTTGCAATTGAGATGGCGGTAAGCACCGAGGGATTAACCAGTAGCACAATGGCAATCAGTGCAGGCACAAGGGAAAAACTGCTCTTTAAGGACTCGTTAAAGAGGTATCGAAACTCCACTTTAAGTGGCAGCACATCAGGAATAGGGATTCCCTTTTCTGACATCATTTCTCTCCTCAGCTCAAGACTGTAGGAGCTGGCAATTGCCTCTACATAACCCTTAACGGTAAGTGCTGTATAGGGAAATCCCCCATCAATGAGGACCTGCAGAGATGGGTTCCTGCCTCCTACGAGCTCTCTTGTAAAACCTGCTGGCACAATCAATACAGCCCTCAGGGCACCTCGTTGAAGAAGCTCCTCTGCCTCCTTTAAATCTCTTACGTTTTTTTGAAATTTAAAATATCTCAGGCCAAAGCGGCTTATAAGCTCGCGGCTGTGTTTTGTATTGTCCTGGTCAATGTAGCTCATTGGTATGTTTTCAATGTCAAGGCTTATTCCGTAGGCAAAGACCACAAACATCACAAAGGGCACCAGAAACGAAAGTGTAAGAAAGAGCCTGTTACGCCATATCTCAACAAACTCCTTCTCAGCTATGGCAACTATACGGTTCATCACACCACCACCCTGTCTCTTTCAAGAAAATGTATAAAGACATCCTCCATTGGAGGGCTGATTCTCTTCAGGTAATGTGGTGATATGGAAAGCCTATCAAGCAAGCGCAAAAGCCCTTTTTCATCCATCCCCCTGCTCCAGATGTGATAACGCCTTCCAAAGGGCACCACAGAAAGGCCCTCTTCTTTAAGCTCCTGTTCATCCACTGTCCCTTCAGGATAGAGCTCAAAGACATCTCCCTGAGACTGCACAAACTCCTCTCGGAGTTCCTCGGGACTGCCCACAGCAATAATCCTGCCCTCATTCATTATTGCTACTCTGTCGCAGAAGTCTGCCTCAATAAGGTTATGGGTGGTAACCACTATGGTCATGCCAAGCCCCCTTGAAAGCCTTCTGATAAACTGCCAGAAAAGCGCCCTTGCCACAGGGTCAACTCCTGATGTGGGCTCATCAAGAAACAGTATCTCTGGAAGATGCAGCGTTGAGCAGCCAAGAGAGAGACGTTGTTTCATGCCACCCGGAAGCCTCCTCACCTCTGTATCGATGTATTGTTGAAGCTGGCCAAACTCCACAACCCAGTTAAATCTCTTCCTAAGAAGCTCATCCTTCAGCCCATATATGCTTCCATAGAGCTCTATGTTTTCCCCTACAGTGAGGTCACCATAAAGTGAAAACATCTGAGACATATAGCCTATTCTGTGTTTAAGCTCAGGGCTTTCTGGCTTAAATCCTGAAAGCCCTATCCTGCCGCTGTCAGCCCTCAGGAGCCCGACCATGCACTTTATTAAGGTGGTCTTTCCAGCACCATTTGGTCCCAGAAGACCAAATATCTCGCCCCTTCTTATCTCAAGGCTGACATTGTCCACCGCCCTGAAACCGCCAAAGCTCTTTGTAACCCCTTCAAGCAAGATGCCTTCGGTGCCTTCAAAGGCAACTGCATCAGGTGGAAGGCTCAGATAAGAATCCTCCCCCCTGCCTCCGGCAAGCAACTCAAAAAAGGCATCCTCAAGGGCTCCCTTTTCTTTCATAAGCTCCTCGGGATGCCCCCTGTAGATGGACTCGCCTTTGTGCAGAAAGACTATAGAGTGGCACCGTTCTGCCTCATCCATGTATGAAGTGGCATAGACAATGGTGTTTTCCTTTCCTGATATGTACTCGTTAAGGATATTCCACAGCTGTCGTCTTGAAAGTGGGTCTATGCCTGTTGTAGGCTCATCAAGTATCAATAGCTCTGGCATGGATACAAGGGAACAGCAGATGCCAAGTTTCTGTTTCATCCCACCTGACAGGTTTCTTGCAAGCCTCTTACTGAAGGGCTTAAGCCCTGTGGCTTCAAGCAGTCTTTCCTTTTGAATAACCTTCTGCTCATAGGGCACAGATTTCAGGGCTGCAAAGAACTCGATGTTTTCCTCCACCGTAAGCTCCATATAAAGGTTCTGTCCAATCCCCTGGGGCATGAAACTGAGTGAAGACTTTAAATGCTCACTGACATTCCGGAGCTCTGCCCCCCTGTACAGGAGGCTTCCCTTATAAGGCATTATTCCTGCACATATCTTAACAAGGGTGCTCTTTCCAGCCCCATCAGGCCCGATGATACCCGTAATCTCTGATGTCCTGATGTCACAGTCAATCCCTCTTAATGCCTGTGTCTTTCTGTAGCTCTTTGAAAGTCCTTGAAGTTTAATCAGAACCCCTGGCATAAGGTTATTATACTCTGAATAATATTTAAAGGGGTTAAGAGAGGAAAGTTATGCTGCATATCAATAAAGGAATTCTTCTTAATCTTTGTTTTCAACATCTATTTCCACATCCACAGGCATACCCTTTTTAAGCAACTCTGAAGCGTCATCTTTAAAACATACCTTTGTGGCAAAAACCTGCTTGACCCTTTCTGTTTTTGATTGAACCTCCTTTGGGGTAAATTCAGCACGGTCTGAGATATAACAGACCCGACCAGTTATAGGTCTGTCGGTATAGGCATCGGTTAACACCCTGACCACAGTGCCAACCTTTACCCTGCCAAGAAACCTCTCGGGCAGATAGGTCTTTACATACAGAGACCCGGGGATAACCATTATCCCTATCACACCACCTGCTCCAATCACCTCGCCCGGTTCAGCAACCTTTCTTAAAACCACCCCATCAACAGGTGCCCTTACCTCTGTATAGGAAAGCTGAATCTCTGCCTGTTCAAGTTGTTTCATAAGAGCCTTTAGCTCTGACCTCATAGAATCCAGGCTGTGAAGTTTTATGGCAATTCTCTTTTTCTCCACCCTGGCCTCCTCAAGGGCAATCTCAGCCTCTCTGAGCATCTCCTTTGAGGCTTCAAGTTCCTCTCTGGAAAGATTAAAGGAGAGCTTTATATCCTCAAGCCTGTCTTTAGGGAATACGCCCTTTTCAGTAAGATTTTTGTAACGCTCAAACCTGGCCTTTTGCCTCTGGAATTTTGCCTCTGCCTGTGAAAGTCGGGTCTTTGCAACCTGAAAACGCTGCTCTGCACGCTCGATTCCCTTTTTTATCTTTTTCCTGAGATACTGAACAGACTGTTCTTCAGCCTTAATCCTGGCCTTCAGGCCACTTACTTTTCCCCTTAACTGCTCAATCATGGTTTTTATCTCCCTGTCATCAAGCCTTGCAACAACCTGCCCTTTCTTAACCTCCATTCCATCTCTTATAAACACCTCTGTAAGCCTTCCTGGTATGCGGGGTGAAAGAACAATCTCATCAGCCTCCACCCTTCCGCTTATGACAAGACTATTCTTCTGCCCGCCCCTGAAATAACGAGGTAGATAAACAATCCCTGCTATCAGGACCGCAATTACCAGAACCGCAACAAATACCCTCTCTTTCATACAAGAATTATACTAAAAAATGAAGTCCTATGTTGTTTTTAATCTTGCAATTTATCATCACAGAAGCAATCGCTTAGCTTAGATTTTGTTACTTTCGTCGCCGAACTACTCATATAGTGGCTGTTTTGGTTATAATTATATACCTCCGTGCAGCCAGGGTAGCTCAGCCGGCAGAGCAGCTGATTCGTAATCAGCAGGTCGTGGGTTCGAATCCCATCCCTGGCTCCAGCTTAAAACTTTCTTTAGCTATTTCCTGTCTTTTTCACAATCCTGCTTGCCCTTGAATAATGTACCCTCCCCAACAAAACCATCTCGTGCCTACTGTTGTATCTCTGAGTGTAGAAATCGTTTAATTGCATCAAGCCTTCCGAAAGGTTGCCTTCAGAAGTCTCTAAAAAATGACCTTCCCTTCGCTACCCCCTGAGGTGATGTGATAAAAGGCACCTTTAAACTCTATTCTTATAAGGCGGGACATGGAGAGATTTTAAACAAACATAATAGTAAAAGCCATGACCTGCTCCATCCTTACGATCTACATTAAACTGCTCAGTATTTTTTCAAGAACATTAATATAGCCTTCAAGCCTTGAAAATATCCCTTCTGCCACTTCTTCTTTATAAGTATGTGCTGTAAGATTCCTGTCATCTATCATTTTAAGCAATCTCACTGTAGTGTCTTCATCAAGAAAGCCGGCAGAAAAAAATTCCCTTATACATGATTTTGGAGTTCTGCAATCAATCCCCTCTTTAATATTTAAATATCTCTTGATAGTCTTCCAGAAAATCTCAACTGTGAATTCAAATCGCTGTATGGCACTATCTCTGAAAAAATAATAATCATCACTTATGGTGCCTTCAGATGCCCTTGAATATGCCTCTTTCAATCTGCTAAGAGCTCTTTCAAAATCCTTTAATTGTTCCTCTAAAGCCATCTTTTACCTTCTTTCATCACAATCTCAAACAGCTTTTTATCAGTAGAAAGATCAACCAGATCAACCTTGTATGGTAAGTGACTTTCTTCAATTGCTTCTTTTAAAATTGCTAGGTCCTTCTCAATATTACTTCTGGACACAAAACCGATGTCTACATCAGAGAATGTGGAGCTGTCGTTTCTTGCCCTTGAGCCAAATAAAAAAACCTTCACATCTTTGTCTTTTAAAAAGGTTCTGATGAACTTCTTTAAATCATCAATAGTTTTAATTTCCTCTGTTTTCATATTGTTAATATATCAGCTAAATTAACCACCTGTCAATGAAACAGCTTTTATTGCCAATTGATTATTACGAAGGTATAATTATTGTCAAACATGAAGCCTGAGTATACTTCGGCAGGATCTTATTACAATAAAAGACGACAACGGCCACACCATCGCACTATTCAAAGGAACGGTTTATCGTAAAAAAACGCCTTTGGAGGAAATACTTTAATATACAAGTCTTTAAATAAGATTGTAAAATTCCTTTATCTTTTCTTCAACAAAAGTTTTAAACTCTCTCATAAATCTCTCTTTACTAAATCTCTCGGCATTTTTTCTTATCTCAATTGTGTCAAAACTATCTTCTTTTTGTTCAAATCTCTTAATAGCCTCAAGAAGACTTTCTACAGTCTGCTCCTTGAAAAATATTCCTGTTTTTCCATCAATAACCGTTTCTAAACTACCACCCTTTCCATAAGCAATAACAGGGGTGCCGCACGCCTGTGCTTCTACAGGAACTATTCCAAAATCCTCTTCTGCAGCAAAAACAAATGCCTTTGCTCTCTGCATGTAATCTTTTAAAACCTCAAAAGTCTGATAACCCAAAAACACTATATTTTTCCCTGCTTTATTTTTTATCTTATCAAAGTCAGGACCATCTCCTATTACAACAAGTTTTCTATCCGGTATTTTTGAAAATGCTTCGACTATTAAATCTATCTTTTTATAAGAAACCATTCTTGAAGCAGTAAGATAATAATTTTCTTTTTGTGTATAGACATCAAATTTATCCACATCTACAGGTGGATATATAACTATGGAATCTCTACCATAAACCTTTTTAATCCGCCTTGCTATGTACTTTGAATTGGCAATAAAATAATCCACCCTATTACTTGTAGTAACATCCCAAACTCTTATATAATGCAGTATGAGCCTAGCTATGATACCTTTTATGCCTTTAGATAATCCTGCCCCACTGAGGTAACCATGATATAAATCCCAGGCATATCTGAGGGGTGTATGACAATAACAGATATGTAATTGATTTGAATTAGTTAAAACACCCTTTGCTACAGCATGAGAAGAGGAAATAATAATATCATACTCGGACAAATCAAACTGTTCTATTGCTATAGGGAAAAACATCAAGTAGTTTCTGTATTTACCTAAACGTTGCATAAAATTTCATGCTTAGTAGATAAAAATCTAAGCAGCGTCG
>CAZEYP010000014.1:0-50487 GCA_964515925.1 uncultured Nitrospirota bacterium | reverse complement strand
CAGATCTTCAACAGGAAATTCTATGGTCAGACACAAGATTCTTGACAAGCGCCCAACAGATACAGCTCCATCAGTTCCATTTATTCTCTCTACAACTACTGTTAGTGTTCCAGCATCTTCATCGACATAATAACTGTAGTTCTGAAATTCTATCGTTCCAGGATAAACCCTTTTAAAAGATGCCTCTATCGTGTGGTTTGCTGTTACATTGTCAAAGGTATAGGTGCTGACTGCACCTACTGAATTTCCATCTACGAGGACATCACTGATAATAAAATTGCTCTCAGGAGTTATTGTATAGGTAACCGAACTTCCACAATCAACAGCTATGGTTCCTGCAGGTGAAATGCTGCCACCATAACCAGCTGATGCTGTTATCTGATAGTTATCAAGTGAAAACTGTGCTTCAATAGTGTGATCTCCTGTAACATTCTGAAATGTATAGGTATCCACATTACCTACTGATTGGCCATCTACCAGCACATCAGAAATGGAATAACAACTCTGAGGTGTTATAGAAAAGGATGAGGAGTCACCATAATTTACTGTAACATTACCAGAGGGGTCAATGCTTCCACCATCACCAGCGGTAGCAGAGATGGTGTAGGTTTTTATATCGAATTTAGCTGTGCAACTGATATCGCTGTTTAATGTTACATCACAGCTTGAACTGGTACTACAGGAAGAGCAGTCACCAGACCAACCCTTAAAGACACTGCTTATATCTGCATCTGCATATAGAGTTAAGGCAGTTCCTGATGATGTAAAGGCGTTACATAGCGGTCCGCATCCAAGTAGTCCCTGAGAGTCTGAAACATAACCAGTGCCTGTCCCGGTGTTAGTTACCACAATCTCATTACAGGTGCTGCAATATTCATAGGCACCGATATCCACAGTGCCGCCGTCTATTCTGTTGTTTGCATCAAAATCAGTTGTTGGAAGAGATGGCGCTGAATTATCACCAGCATCAACACATGGAGATGTTACCTGAAGATGGTAATCATTAGCCGTAATGTCAACAAATTGAGGGTCTGACTTTATGTTACCCTGATGAGAATAGTTTGTGATATCTGTAATATAAAGGTCTTCGGTCTGTGCTGTTGTAAAATCAGAGTTCGGTGAAAGGTCGTTATTGTTGAGCACAACCGTTGCTATTGATGTATCGTTATCTGAATTGGTGTTGATATAAACATCATCACCATCAGCGTTTCCAAGGTTTGCTGTATTTGACCAGATAATGTTGTTGTAAAGATTGGCAGAGTAATTGCTATCAAGCAAATTAATATAAATGCCCCCACCATTAGCTTCAGCAGTATTTGAACTAATGGTATTATTTAGAATTGTAGCTGAAGAAGTTTCATATGAATCAATCCTTTTTGTCATACTTATATAAATTCCACCACCAAAGCTTGCGTTGTTTTTCAATACTATATTATTAATTAATTTTAGATTTTTTGAATACCAGCCATCATGTTTTGTAAACAGTCCTCCACCAAATCCAGATGTATTGTCTGTAAAATAATTATTTTTTATCTCTAAAGTTGTTATATAATTAATCAATAATCCTCCGCCGTACCCGGAAGATGCTGTGGTATTGCCTTTAAAGATGTTGTTATAAACCACCCCATTATAAACTCCTGCAATATATGCACCACCACCTGATGAAGAGGAATGGTTGTTTACAAATATATTTGATTCAAAATTCAAATTATAAATACCCCCCCCACTGTGGACCTAGTGCTAATCCAGCACCAAGGTCAGCACTTGTATTGTTTTCAAAATAGTTATTTATTATATCTAAAGTAGAAGATGAGTCCATATCATAAATATAAATTAGTGCTCCACCTCCCTTTCCTTTTGACACATTATTTATGAAATAGTTACCTGAAAGAACTAAACTATCATGGATTCTTAAATATAATCCTCCCCCATCATATGAAGATGAACAATCAATAAAGGTATTATCTTTTATTATAAATTTTCCTCCTAATGAATAATCATAAATGTATGCACCGCTACTGTCTCCAATAAAAGTGCTATTTAGTAAATTTAAATTACCAGTTCTTGTATTTATAACTAATCCGTTATTTGAATTTTCAAAGGTACTACTATCTACTGTGATATTACCGCTTTTATTTGAATAAATACCAAGTCCACCCTTTCCTTGATTGTCTATAAATTTACAGTTAGTTACTTCAACTGATGCGTTATTAGTTGATATTGTGACAGCATCATAATAACCAGTTGTAGAATTCCTAAAGGTTATCCCCTTTAAGGTAATATTTGATGCGGTATCAACTGTGATGTTTGTTGTATCAATCTGCAAAAGAGAAACAGAGTTTCCACCATCTATGATGGTATTATCAGGACCTGCCCCCTGTATGTTTAATGCACCTTCAAATGCCCTGTTTGGCTTGTAAGTTAATGTCTCACTCAGGTTGTATGTTCCTGCAGAAAGAATTATATTATCTGGCTGACCGTTTGCTGCTGCTATATCAAGGGCTGTTTGGAATGAACATGGATTGGATGATGAACATGAGTTGCCAGTACCATTGGGTGAAACATAAAGGTCTGCTGCCTGAGCGGTTGAGAAAGCAAAAACTGAAATGATAAAAAGTGTTAAACAAAGAAGCTTTTTCATACTAACCCCTCCTCTTTGAAGATTTTGTTAAACACTTTATATCAATTTTTTATTACTTACATATAAAAATTTTTTGGTTATACAGGACTAATGAAGGAGGAAGGTCCCTCTAATCTTTTATACTTTTCTGATTTTAAGCAAAATTTATGCCAGTAACAGAAAGGGCTTAATTCTTAGGATATTTAGCATTTTTGATAGGCGATATTAAATTAAAAGTTTAAAGTATTCCGACACTTTCTTTATGGAAAACTTTACACTCATAAATAATAATTTTTATAACCTATTGATTTTAAATGTTTTTATAATTTAGTTAATCTCGTTTTGTACTGTTTCTTAAAGAAACATTAATAGATTGGGCTAAATTCTAAAAAAATACTTGACAAATTTGGTAAGGTATTTTATAATCCAGATATGCTGAGGTTATCGACGAAAGGACAATACGGTGTAAGGGCAATGTATGAGATTGCAAGGGGTTATCCTGATGAGCCAGTGAACATAAGGTCAATCTCTGAAAGGCAGGATGTCTCGATTTCCTATCTTGAGCAGATTCTCAACAAACTAAGACACGCTGGACTTATAAGGAGTATAAAGGGGCCTGGAGGCGGATATGTGCTTGAGAGGGCACCTGAAAAGATAAGCATTGCCGACATACTGATTGAGCTTGAAGGTCCTGTGGCAATCACCTCCTGTCTTGACCCTTCTGAGGGCTGTGTAAGGGTGGAAAGGTGCGTTACCCATCTTCTCTGGAAGAGCCTTGGGAAACAGATAGAGGATTTTCTCAGTAAAATAACCCTACGGGACCTTCTTAATGGAAAGAGCTACAGGGACTTCTCAAGGGTGATAAGTAATAAAAAGGAAAAGGCGGTGCAGGCATGACAAAGCTTAAGTTCGTTGAAAACATAAAACCTGATGTTACCACTGACATAGTTTACATGATGTGCCCGATGCATCTATTGAAGCTTGATGAGATGATGCGTGAGCTTGAGGATGGTCAGATACTGGAGCTACTTACAGACTATGACGGTGCCCTTGAGGATATACCTGAGTGGTGTGAGAAGACCGGAAATGAGTTTATAGGGGTTGATGAGACACCGGATTATTTTAAGTTTTATATCAGAAAACGAGGTGGATGCAAATACTGCCCCGTCCCTGGGGATGGAAATAAAAAGGAGTGAGGTAAAAAAATGGAATGTTATTTTGACAATGTAGCAACAAACCCGATTCGTCAGGAAGTCTACGAGGCAATGCTTCCCTATCTGAAGGAGGAGTTTGGAAACCCCCTCAGTGTATATCCCCTTGGTGTGAGGGCTCGTGAGGCAGTTGAGAAGGCCCGTGAGCAGGTTGCCACGCTGGTTAATGCAAAAACAAATGAAATCGTCTTTACCTCATCCGGTGCGGAGGCAAACAACTTTGCCCTTCGTGGTATTGCCTTTGCCCATCAGTACTCAGGAAAGCATGTGATTGTTTCAAGAATGGAGCATCACTCGGTGCTTAATTCAGCAAGATTCCTCGAAAAGTTAGGGTTTACTGTGACCTATGTTACACCTGACAAATACGGTGTAATTCATCCAGAGGACATAAAAAAGGCAATCACCGACGAGACCATCCTTATCTCTGTAATCCATGCAAGCTCAGAGGTTGGCACTATTGAGCCAATAAAGGAGATAGCTGCCATTGCAAAGGAGCACAACATCATCATGCATACTGATGCGGTTGCCTCTGTGGGGAACATCCCTGTGGATGTAAAAGACGTCGGCGTTGACCTCTTAAGCATGGCAGCCCACCAGTTCAATGGTCCAAAGGGTGCTGGTGCCATTTACATCAAAGAGGGAACCCGCATTATCCCCCTAATTTTTGGTGGGATTCAGGAAGGCGGTAGAAGGGCGGGCACTGAAAATGTGCCTGCCATTGTGGGTATGGGTGTGGCAGCAGAGCTTGCAAAAAAGGAGCTTTCAGAGAAAATGGAGCATGTTAAAAAGTTAAGAGACAGAACCATTGAAGGCGTTATGAAGATAGAAAATGTCCATTTTACCGGACATCCTGAAAACCGCCTGCCAGGTCATGCAAGCTTCTGTGTTGAGTTTATAGAAGGTGAGGGGATGCTCCTTATGCTTGCCTCAAAGGGTATCTATGTGGCAAGTGGTTCTGCCTGCACATCAAAGGCCCTTAAAGCATCGCCTGTTTTACTTTCCATGGGAATACCTTCCCATGTGGCTCATGGTTCAATAGTTTTTTCCTTTGGCAGGGAAAACACCATGGAGCAGGTTGAGTATGCACTTGAGGAATTTCCTCAGATAATAAAGCGTTTAAGAGAACTCTCGCCCTTTGCAAAGGGTTGGGAAGGAACGGAGGAAGGTGGATCATGTATTCAAAAGAAGTAATGGACCATTTCATGAATCCAAGGAATGTTGGTGAGATACCCGATGCCGACGGAGTGGGTGTTGAGGGTAACCCTGTTTGTGGTGATGTGATGAAGCTCTTTATCAAGGTAGAAGGTGACAGGATAGTGGATGCAAAGTTTCAGACCTTTGGCTGTGGTGCTGCAATTGCCGTTAGCTCAATGATCACAGAAATGGTTAAGGGAAAGACCCTTGACGAGGCACTTCAGATATCAAAAGAAAAGGTTGCCGAGGCCCTTGGTGGGCTTCCACCACAGAAGATGCACTGCTCCAACCTCGGTGCAGATGCACTGAAGAAGGCTATAGAGGATTATAGACAAAAGGTGGGAAATAAGAATTAAAGGAAAAAGAGTTAAACCAATGGAAACAAAGACCACTACAATATCGGTAGATTCTTTAATCGGCTTATTAAAAAGCCTTGATGATGATGTTAAAGAAGAAATATTCGAAAAAGTGTTTATAGAGGAAGATACATCTCCTCTTTCAGATGAAGAAAGGAGATCGCTATCTATGGCTGAAAGTGAATTAAAAACTGGAGAAACTATCAAGTGGCCCTTTGGCAAATAGAGTTTTCCAAAGATGCCTATAAAAGCTACAAAAAATTAGAGAAGGGATATCAAACAAAAATTGATAAGGTTTTGAGTTTGTTAATAAATAAAGAAAAGCTTGACATCAAACCAGTTGAAGGTGAAAGAGATGTTTACAGGATAAGAATTGGCAAGTACAGACTTTTATTTAAATTGCTTAGTGACAGACAAACAATTTTGGTTTTCAGAATCGGACCAAGAGGAGATATTTACAAAAAGATATAACTTGGTAATATAAAGAAAAAGGCTGGGTGGAGAGAACTCCACCCAGCCTTTTTCTTTATCTTTATAATTCTTCTTCTTTTACAGAAGAGCCACCAGTGGTGCAATAACCAGTGATACAACGCTCATCAGCTTGATAAGGATGTTCATTGATGGACCTGAGGTGTCCTTGAATGGGTCACCCACGGTATCACCAACAACTGCTGCCTTGTGGGCGTCAGAACCCTTACCACCAAGGTTACCCTTTTCAATATACTTCTTTGCATTATCCCATGCACCACCACCGTTTGCCATCATCAGAGCAAGCATAACACCCGTCACTGTGGCACCAGCAAGCATACCACCAAGTGCTGCAGGGCCAAGTATAAAACCTACAATAATAGGACTGATAACAGCTGTAAGACCTGGCAGAATCATCTGCTTGAGTGCTGATGCTGTTGAAATATCAACGCACCTTTTTGAGTCAGGCTTTACACCTGGTTTACCCTCAAGAAGGCCAGGGATCTCACGGAACTGACGCCTGATCTCATTAACCATCTCAAATGCTGCCTTACCAACTGCCGTCATTGTAAGAGCTGCAACAAAGAATGGAAGAATTCCACCAAGTAACAGACCAATAACCACCATCGGGTCTGTAACTATTATGGTGAGCTGCTGTAGTCCTTTCTGGACCCTGACAGCATTTATGCTCTGGGTATATGCTGAGAACAGTGCAAGTGCTGTAAGTGCTGCAGAACCAATTGCAAATCCCTTACCGATTGCTGCTGTGGTGTTACCAAGGGCATCCAGACTGTCTGTAATCTCACGGGTGTCTTCACCAAGGCCAGCCATCTCGGAGATACCGCCTGCATTGTCTGCTATTGGACCATAGGCATCAACACTCATGGTTATACCAATGGTGCCAAGCATACCAACTGCTGCAATACCAATTCCGTATAAGCCTGCAACCTTATCTGCCACGAAGATTGCCACGCAGATACCAAGCACAGGAAGTGCTGTTGACTCAAGACCCACAGCAAGTCCTGTAATGATGTTTGTCCCAGGGCCTGTCTGTGACGACTCAGCAATCTTTTTAATCGGTGCACCTGATGTGTAGTACTCAGTAAGGAGTCCAATTATTATACCACCGATACAACCAGCAACCACCGCCCAGAAAACATTGTTACTTACATCAAGTGATTTCGTTGCAAAGTATGAAAGCACAAGGAATATGGCTGCAGCAATGAAGGTTGAATAACGAAGAGCTGCTGCAGGGTCCATCTTTTCAAGGATTCTCATGGCAAGGATTCCAAGCACTGAAGAGATTATACCCATTATAGCAAGCAGTACAGGAAGGGCCATCAGATGAAGTGCTGAGCCAAGCCCTGCAATCTTGGAGCCAACCGCTGCAGTTGCACCGATAGCAATGGATGCGATTATGGAGTTAACATAGGATTCAAAGAGGTCAGCACCCATGCCTGCAACATCACCAACATTGTCACCCACATTGTCTGCAATAACACCTGGGTTACGAGGGTCGTCTTCAGGAATTCCAGCCTCAACCTTGCCCACCAGGTCTGCACCAACATCAGCAGCCTTTGTATAAATTCCACCTCCAACACGCATAAACAGTGCTATAGATGATGCACCCATACCAAAGGCATTAATTATAAATGCCTTCTGAGGGTCATGACCATACATATAGTAAAAGATTCCAACACCTAAAAGACCAATTCCAGCTACGGCAAGACCCATTACTGCACCACCGTTGAATGCAACCGAAAGTGCTTTTGAATGGTCAGGTTTGTACTTGTTAGCTGCCTCTGCAGTTCTGACATTAGCCTTTGTAGCAGCCTGCATTCCCAGGAACCCTGCTGCAATAGAGCAAATAGCACCTGATAGGAATGCTACTGCTGAAGGAAGACCAAGATAAAAGAACATGGCAACAAATACGATGATAATGAAGATTGAGAGAATCGTATACTGCCTCTTAAGATAGGCCATTGCACCTTCATGAATCATTGAGGCAATCTCCTTCATCGTCTCGTTGCCCTCGGGCTTTCTGGAAACTGCTCCAAAGATGATCAAAGCAAGCAGTAATCCACCAGCCCCGAACAACGCAGCCAGATTAGTTAGACTTTCCATTCACCATACCTCCTTTTGTTTTATATTTGGCAAATTGCCTTAAGTTCTTAAATATACTTATCAGATATATACTCTTTAAGAAAGTGAATCTCTGCCTTGAGTTTCCTCACATGGGTCTTCACGACATCTCTTATTGAGACTATCCCTATGAGTTTACCCCGTTCCACTATGGGCAAATGTCTTATAGCGTTCTGTATCATCACGGCCATTACATACTCAACCTCATCCTCAGGCTCAGCAACCACCAGGTTTTCTGCCGGAACCATAATGTCTTTTACCCTCATGCCCTTCATATCACAATGGGTCTGGGCAAGTATCTTCACTATGTCTCTTTCTGTAATAAGTCCGATCAGGTGACCAGAGTCTTCCACTAAAAGGGCACCTATGTTTCGCTGCATCATCTTTGAAGCAGCATCAGCTATCTCGGTGTCTGCACCAACTGTGATTAGCTCTCTGCCCTTTTCATTCAGGATATCCTGAACTCGCATTACATTACATCCTTTCCCACCATCTTGTAGTAGGTTATAGCAAGTGTTCTATAACCCATATGAGCAAGTTTGGAGTACGGGAAGTATACGATTGTGTAAAAGACAAACATCAGATGAATGAAATACATTGGATATGCAAGCTGTCTGATGCCAGCAAGCCTTATAAGCTCTGTAAGAAGACCCGTTATTGCAAGAAGAAGTATCATTATGATAAAGGTCCAGTCAAAGGAAGAGGTCTTTGTGTTAATGCCCTTGTCCTTCATGCGATTGCCAATGATTATCAGTATTCCGACAAGAAGTGAAAGGGCACTGAGATTGGCCCACCACTTCATCGGGTCAGAAAGGGGAATTGGAGAGTGTATCTTCATTACATAGTAGTAAAAGGTTATCCAGCAGGTGGTGATAAAAAGGCCAACAAATCCGTAGAAAACCAGCATGTGGCCGTTTTTTCTGTCGGCGTTTGTCTCGCACTTAGTGAACTTGGTGTGTTTAAGAAACTCAACAATGGTTTCAACAAAGGCATCACCAAATTTCATTTTATACTCACTTCCGTTCAGGCTCTTCAGCTTTCCCCAGAACCTTACGAGACTTACGATGTAAGTGATTCCAGCCAGCACAACCAGTGCACCAAAAAGATTCTCAATTGCATGGATCGAAAAGAAATGGGAATAAACTATCTTACCCTCAGGTATGTGAAGATGCCCCTCTGCAGCAAGCACTAAAAACAGTATTACAAAGGGTATTGCAAGTGCAAGTATCGGGTTTCTTACTATCCTTGCCATAAAAGATGGGATGGCATTTTCATTGATAAACTTTGCCCTCAGGGCACTGAGCACATCACCTGGCCTTGCCCCACGTGGGCAGTACTTTGAGCAGTCGTTACAGTTGTGGCAGTACCATATGTCAGGGTCTGCAAGGAGGTTGTCCTTCAGACCAAGCTGTGCCATTATCATTTCCTTACGCGGGAAGGGTCTCTCATCTGGAGACATAGGGCAGACCACTGCACAGGTTGCACACTGATAACACTTCTTAACCGTATCACCACCGACCTTTTTAAGGTCCCTGATAAAGTTTATGTCTGGTGACAGCACCCTCTCCTCTGGCATATAAACCTCCTCCATTATTAAAATTCTAAATCCTAAAGCCTAAATTCTAAACAATTTCCAGTGTTCTAAAACTTCAAAGTCAAAGAGAACACCGCATTCACAGAGTTTTCAAATCATAAATCTGAAATCTAAAATCTTAAATCATACTTTAGAATCCCTTGTAGGGGTTCGCACCTATCTCTTTTACCTGCTCGGCAAACTCTGTAAGTATCTGTGGAAGCTGGTCGTACTCGTTAATTGCAAGCTGAACCATCTTAACCCTCTCGGCCTCAAGCATCAACCTGCTCAGTGTCTCCTGAACCTTTCCAAGACGCTCGTTTGCCATCTGAGAGCCCTTTACAAAGTGGCACTGGTAATCTTCACCAAACTTACATCCAATCAGGATAACACCATCGGCACCCTTTGAAAGTACATCAGATACCCAGACCAGATTCATTCCACCAAGACAGCGAAGCCTTATGAGCCTGAAGTTTGGTGGAAGCTGTAGCCTGTTTATACCTGCCATGTCAAAGGCTGGATAGGCGTCGTTTTCACATATAAAACCTACGATGTATGGAAATAGCTCACTTTCATCAGGCACCTTCATCTCCTGAAGCATGGAGGATATCATGTCTATGCTGTAATCACTGAAGTTAATTATCCTCTGAGGGCATGCACCCATACAGGTTCCACAACGGCGGCATCTGTAAGGATGCTCCTGTGGAGTGGCCTTTTCGTCCTCATCAAGCACACCAAAGGGACACTCAACCGTGCAGCGACGACACTGGGTACAGGACTCAAGCCTGAACACCGGGAAGGTCTGGTCCCATGACCTTGGATGTACCGCGTAGCCCTCGGAAGACCTCTCGATACACTGTATTGCCTTAAGGGCTGCACCAGCTCCGTCCATGGCAGCCTGTGCTGCATCCATTGGATGCCTCGCTGCACCAGCAGCATATATACCAGTTCTTCTTGTCTCATAGGGGAAGCAGATAAAATGGGAGTCAGGAAAACCATACTTGAGATAGGGCATCTCCGGGCCCTGACGATACTTGAGATTAAGTGCTATCGGATAGGGCACAAGCTCTTCAACCACACCGTCTTCGGTCTGCTTTGATACAATATCACCGATATATTCCTGCTCTCTGGTAAACTCCCTTGGCTCCCTTCCCTCTGGAACCATGTTTGTAACCATTCCGGTGGCAAGCACCACCATGTCAGCATTAATGATATTGACCTCATTCAGGAGCCTGTTTTCAAGCTTTACCTGTATGCTACCATCGGCGTTTTCTTCAAGGCTCTGTATCTCGCCCTTTATAAGAAAAACCCCCTCGTCATCCTGCATGCTCTTGTAGAAGTTCTCATAGAGTCCAGGTGTGCGCATGTCTTTGTAGATTATGTAGGCGCCTGCATTCTGATTGGCCTCTCTTATGTATTTTGCCTGCTTAAGTGAGGTAAGACAACATACCGATGAACAATAGGGCAGATGGTTTTCATCCCTCTGTCCGGCACACTGAATAAATACCACAGTGTTTGGTGTGGCACCATCAGAGGGTCTCTTGATACCACCATTAGATGCCATCTGCTCCAGTTCCCAGTTGGTCACAACATTTTTAAACTTACCGTAACCAAAGGGCTCCTCAAGCTTTGAGGCATCATAGGGTTTCCAGCCTATGGTAAACACAATGGCACCAATCCTGACGGTCTCAGGAGAGGAACACTCAGGAAGTGGAAATCTTGCCGGTCCACCGCTTTTAACCTCTTCGTTAATGTCTATCTCTTTCCTTGAGACATTCTCATTTGCACAGATGGTCACATCATACATACCGGGTTCACCCTCAATTGAAACCACCTGTGAGTTTGTATATACCGTGATGTTTGGATGCTCCTTTACAGCCTTAATCTTTTCTTCAATGTCAGGGCTTTCTGGCTGCTCGTAGGGTGGTTTTGAGGGAAGTATCTTTTTCATCTGACGAACCCTTCCACCAAGCTCCTCTGCCTTTTCAACCACCACCGCCTTATAACCTGCCTTTGCAGCCTCAAGGGCAGCGCTGAGTCCAGCCACGCCACCTCCAACCACAAGGATGGTCTTCTCAAGGTCCCCGGTCTTTGGTGTTGGGGGATCTGCCTTCTGCGCCCTTGTAATCCCCATCCTAAGATAGTCCTCTGCCATCCTCTGGGTATTCTCATCGTTTGGTGGCTGACACCAGACCACATGCTCACGGAGGTTGACCCTCTCGGTAACATACTTCTGAGGGTCAAAGGCAAATACATCGGTGTTTACCCTCATGGAGCATGCAGCTATCACTATGGTATTTACTCCCTCGTTCTGTATGTCATCCTTTATAACCTGTACACCTTCCTGAGAGCAGAGGAAATCGTGCACCTTACATACTGCAGGGCCATATTCCTTTGCCACCTGTTCGAGTTGCTCTATGTTAAGAGCATCACCTATTCCACAGTCCTTACATATATATACCCCAACCTTCTTTTCCATTATTTACCTCCTACAAGAGTTTGTAAGCATTTTATTGCAGTTGCAGTTGCTTCCTGGTTTGAAGTATTTACATCCTTAGGACCTGTTGCCACACCTACTGAGTAAATACCCTCCTGTAGTTTATCCTTAAGGATAAATCCATTGTCCTCAGTGCTTACACCACCCGGGAATCTCTGTGTCCTTGTCTGTGGCTCCATGCCTGCAGCAAGCACCACCATATCGAACTTCTCGTGTATCTTCTTCACGTTTGCCACATCCTCAACCGTAACAATCACATCCTGTGTCTCAGGGTCTTCCTCTATCTTTGCCACCTTACCCTTTATAAACTGTATATTCTCATCAGCCTCGACCTTCTTATAGAAATCCTCATACTTACCAGGTGCCCTGAGGTCTATATAAAAGACCGTTACCTTTGAATCAGGATTTTTCTCTCTTATGTAGGTGGCCTGTTTCATGGTTGCCATACAGCATATGGCAGAACAGTAATTAAGATGGTTTTCATCCCTTGAGCCAGCACACTGGACGAAGGCAATGTTCTGTACCTCCTTGCCGTCGGATGGCCTCAGTATCTTTCCCTTTGTAGGTCCGTTTGGGGCTGCAAGTCGCTCCATCATCATGTTGGTAATGACATTTTTGACCTTTCCAAAGGAGAGATTATCCATCCTTGTGGCATCATAGAGGTTCCAGCCTGTTGCGTAAACAATTGCACCTACATTGAGTTCAATACTCTTGTCCTGCATATCAAGGTCGATTGCACCGTATTTGCAGGCCTCTACGCATTTTCCGCACTCCTTGCCCTTGCAAACTGAACTGTCTATTACATAACGCATGGGAAATGAAAGCTCATGGGGGAGATATATGGCCTTTGTGTTGTCCATCCCGAAATTGAACTCGTTGGGTCTTTCAACAGGACATGCCTCTACGCAGGCCCCACAGGCAGTGCATTTTTCATTTACGAACCTTGCCCTCTGTTTAACCTTGACCGTGAAGTTACCTGCTGAGCCTGATATGTCCTCCACCTCTGCCATGGTGTAGAATGTTATTGCAGGGTTTTCCTTGATCCTCCTGAAATTAAGCTCAAGTCCACAGTAGGGAGGACATAGCTTTGGAAAATACCTGTAGAGCTGAGCTACCCTTCCGCCAAGATAGGGATTCCTCTCAACTATAACAGCCTTTGTTCCAGCTTCAGCAGTCTCAAGTGCAGCAGTAACTCCACTAATGCCTCCTCCTATTACGAGTACTGTTTTGTCAGGAGCTATAGCCATTTATTGCCTCCTTGTACTGATATTGTTTTGACCTTAAAAAACCTGTCACTCTGAAATCTTCTCAACCTCTGCTTGAAAAGCCATCAGAATGACAGGAATTTTCAACATATAATCAACATTATTTAGAAAAAGAGGGGGCATAAAGCCCCCTCCTCTCTAACTTTAGCGCTCTATTAATCAGGAATGATCTGCTTGTAAGGTATCTTCTCGAACTCCCACTGGCCGTTTTCAGGATTGATCCTGGAGACTGTGAAGCACTTCCAGTTCTCGTCATCAATCTGTGGGAAGTCGCCTCTCCAGTAGTAACCAGGATACCTGGTCTCCTCCCTGAAGAGGATGTGCCTTGCGTGAGCCTCACCAGCAACTATTCTGTGATAGTTCTCCCAGCAGCGCATAAGCTCATGATGGTCAGCAGCAGCCATTCTCACTGAGTCCTCCTTCAGGAGCTCAAGCTGCCTGAGACCTTCCTCGAGCATGGTCTTACTGGTCATGTACCAGTAACCAGCACCACCTACATACTCGTCCATGATCTTCTGGAGCCTCTTCTGCAGAAGGCTTGGCCTGATGTAGTGTGGGTTGACATTGGGGTCAGTGGTGTAGTTTTTGTACTTCTCGTAGATCTCAAAGGGCAGGAATATCTCTGCTACATATTCCTTTGCATCCTTTGCAAGCTTTGGCTGATAGTCCTGATGCTCAAGGACATACCTGACGAGCTCTTTACCGGCAATACGGCCTTCAGCGTGTGAACCAGAGGAGAACTTGTGGCCTGATGCACCGCAGCCGTCACCAGCAGTGAAGAGACCATCGATGGTGGTCATCCTGTTGTAGCCCCAGAAGTACTCGTCAAGACCGTGTTTCTTGCAGATGTCTTCTGGGCCACTGGTCCACAGACCTGCACATCCTGCGTGTGAACCAAGCAGGTATGGCTCTGCAGGCATAAGCTCTGACTGCTTTTCCTCTGGACGAATGTTGTTTGCTGCCCAGAGACCGGCCTGAGCAATGGTCATGTCAAGGAAGTCTTCCCATGCCTCTGCCTCGAGGTGTTTGATCTCCTTGGCATCCATAACCTTCTTGGCTTCCTCAAAGGCAAGGTCGGTCCTCATCCAGATTGGACCCTTACCCTTCTTCATATCATCCATCATTGCCTCGTTCCTGAGACAGGTGCCCAAGATCTCAGCATAGCTACCATATTTCTGTTTGAGCTCCTCATGGTGTGTTGCACAGTAGTCCTCACCAAGTGCGTTGGTTGCCTTGGCCTTGAAGAACAGGAACCATGCACCAACAGGACCATAGCCGTCCTTAAACCTTGCAGGGACGAACCTGTTCTCCATCAGTACCATTTTTGCACCCAGTTCGGCGGGCATGGTGTATGTTGAGCCTGCATTCCAGACGGAAAACCAGGTTCTACCCATACCTTCACCGGTTGACCTTGGCCTGAACACATTAACACAACCACCTGCTGCTACGAGCATGCATTTTGCCTTAAAGACATAGGCCTTGTGCTCACGGACACTGAAACCAACTGCACCTGCAACCCTGTTAGGATTGTCAGCATCAGGAATGAGCTTAACGATGAAGACCCTTTCAAAGTGGTTCTGCTCCATTCCTGTTTCCTGACGGTTATATTCAAGGGCCTTCTTTGCAGCCTCTGCAACGATTACCTTGTAGGACTCACCGTTGATCATTATCTGCCAGCGGCCTGACCTGACTGGCTTTGCACCATCTTTGAGCTTTTTGCCAATCTTCTTTGCCTCGGCACCATCGACCTTCTTACCATCATCGGTGATCCTCCATATTGGAAGACCCCACTCCTCAAAAAGGTGAACTGAGTCATCAACATGACGGCCAAGGTCGTAAACGAGGTCTTCCCTGATGATACCCATCAGGTCCTTTCTGACATACTTGACATAGTCGGCAGGGTCGTTCTCACCCATGTAGGTGTTGATTGCTGAAAGACCCATTGCAACTGAACCAGAACGGTCTGTTGCTGCCTTATCAACCATGACAACCTTAATACCCTTAGGGGTTGCCCAACGACATGCCTCAAAGGCAGCACCACAGCAAGCCATACCACCACCAACCAGAAGTATATCTGTTTCAATCTCAACTATCTCTGGCTCGGCACAATATGAAAAAGTGCAAGTTTCCTTTTCCATGACTTCCTCCTTTTTATTAGATATTCATTAAAGTAAAACTTTAAACAAAACAAATTAACCCCTTAATTTCTTTAAGGAGTTGGCATCTCCTTACCTTCTCCCTGATGGGTGAAGAAGCCTGGCTCTTTGATCTTGTTATAATCAGGCTCTGGAAGTCCTGCATAGGGGTCGATTGAACCTTCTGGTGTGGTTCTGATTGGGAACTTAAACCTCTTGAGTGAGCCATCACGGAACTTGATAGTCCACATAATAGCATCTGTACCCCTGAGAGGAATAACATTTGCACCCATTGGGCAGAAGTCCTGATAGCCCCTGACCTCAATGGCCTGCTGTGGGCAGATCTTAACACAGTTGTAGCACTCCCAGCACTGGTCAGGCTCCTGGTTGTAAGCCTTCATTCTTTCTCTGTCGAGCTTCATCAGGTCGTTAGGGCAGATGTACATGCATGCAGTTCTTTCCTGACCTTTACAGCCGTCACATTTCTCTGTGATCACATAGCTTGGCATACTTTTACCTCCTTGCTTTTTGGTTTTTTAGAATAAAATACAGAGAGAATTAAGGTTTGAGGTCTCTCCACCTCCCTTCTATCTTAAAATATCTCCCCATTGGTGAAATCTCTGAGATTATAGCTCCCTCAAGTTTTTATTCACCGGTTGCATACTTATGTAGTTTGATTTCCACTTTTTCCTTCAATCCAGCATAATATTCCTTTAGTATAGCAATAACCTCAGGACGACTGAACTTAGTCGGCACATCCTCACCCTCGGAAAGCATCTTACGAAGCTTTGTACCACTCAGAATCAACCTGTCTTCCTTGCTGTGAGGGCAGGTTCTCATTGAGGCCATTCCATCACACTTGTAGCAGTAGAAGGTCCAGTCAATCTTTAGTGGTTTGGTCTCAAGGGCACCTTCTGGAATCTCGTCAAAAATCTTCTGAGCATCAAAGGGACCGTAATAATCACCAACACCTGCATGGTCACGACCCACTATAAGGTGGCTGCAACCGTAGTTCTGTCTGAACACTGCATGAAGAAGTGCCTCTCTTGGGCCTGCATATCTCATATCAAGGGGATAACCACCAACCATAATGGTGTCCTTTACATAGTAGTTTTCAATAAGTGTATCTATTGCCTTCTGTCTGACCTCTGCTGGTATATCACCTGGTTTGAGCTTACCAAGAAGCATGTGGATAAAAACTCCATCACATATTTCAATGGCAATCTTTGTGAGGTATTCATGGCTACGGTGCATTGGGTTACGGGTCTGAAATGCTGCAACCGTTGACCAACCCTTCTCCTCGAATGCCTTTCTTGCTTCGGCAGGTCTCATATAAATGCCTTTGAATTTCTCAGGAAACATTCCCTCACTGAGGACCTTAACAGGGCCAGCCAGGTTTACCTCTTCCTGTGCCATAACCTTGGCAACGCCAGGATGCTCTGTATCAGTGGTCTTGAAGACCTGTTTACACTCATGCTCTTTATCTATGGTGTACTTCTCGGTTACGGTCATTATTCCCATAACCTCGCCGCTTTCCTCATCTATAAGGGCAACCTCTTCACCCTCTTTGATGCTGTCGGCCTGCCCTTTATTGGTTGAAAGGGTGATGGGGATTGGCCAGAAGGTGCCGTCTGCCATCTTCATCTCATCGCAGACACCCTTCCAGTCGTCATAGCCCATAAAGCCTTCAAGTGGTGTAAAACCACCTATACCAAGCATTATAAGGTCACCTGTCTCACGGGAGGTCATTCTGACCTGTGTAAGGCTCTTTGCCTTCTCAAGCAGCTCCTTCCGCTCGTCTCCTTCAACAAGGAGTGGTTTTAATTTTTTTTCTTTTCCATGGGGGTTAACCAAAGCCATTTCCTTAATCCTCCTTTATGAGTTTATTATTTAACGCTATCAAGTATTGCACATACATTTGCAAAGATCTCGTCTATATTACCCACACCATTTACCCTTTTAAGAATTCCCTTCTTTTCGTAGTAATCAATGAGGGGTGCGGTCTGTGCCTCGTATACATCAAGACGCTTCTTGATGGTCTCTTCCCTGTCATCATCCCTCTGATAAAGCTCCCCTCCGCATTTGTCACATACCCCTTCCTTCTGTGGTGGGCTGAAATATATATTATACATCTGACCACAGGATTTACAAGTCCTTCTACCTGTAAGCCTCTTCATCAGCACATCAAAGTCCACATCCACGCTTAGTGCCACCTGAAGTGGCATACCCATCTCATCAAGTACCTTATCAAGGGTCTCTGCCTGCGCCGTGTTACGGGGAAATCCATCAAGGATAAAACCCTTTTTGCAGTCATCCTGCTGAAGGCGCTCTTTCACAAGCCCTATAACCACAGAGTCTGGCACAAGTTCACCTTTGTCCATGTAGGATTTTGCTTCTTTACCAAGGGGGGTTCCATCTGCTACTGCCTTTCTGAGGATATCACCGGTGGAAATCTGAGGAATGCCATATTTTTCGATGAGTTTCTTTGCCTGTGTGCCCTTACCTGCTCCTGGTGCTCCAAGTAAAACAATTCTCATTTTATAGATACCTCCGTAAGAGTTTTTTGATCTGACCCCACAGTGAGAACGCAATATACTACATAAAGAGTTTTTTAGATTTCAAGAAAAAAATTAAAATTGGTATATAAGATTTTTTTATTATGATTATTAATCAGGTAATTATAATGAATATATCCAGAACCTGGGAAATTAACATGCCATGGAGAGGGTAAACTGGATTATCAGGCAGGAGTCTTATGATACATTATAAAACCTGAAGATCAAAATAACGAACAACACTGATTTAATGAGTTCTATCCAGCCAGTATGTTTCAATTTTATCCTGTAGGGTCTTAATAAAAATATAAGATTATCTATCAGAGGAACGGCAAGCACCAAGGACACATTTATTAATTTATATACCGCAACCACGAACAGGAGATATAAAAAAGAGACAATCCTGTACTTCGCATCCTTTCTTAACTGCATTCTCACCTTAAACACACCTGCAACAAAATACAGTGCCATTATTAAATAAATAATGTATCCTATCTTTGCAGTGGATATGTAAAATGAGACAAGCACAGTCAGGCTTAAAACCATAAAGCCCAGCACTTCTGTAACTATAAAGTGCTCACCCTTTACTTTAAAAAACAGAAGATAAAGCACAGGCACTATGGTAAAAGGCAGAAATCCCGTGATGTTTCTGCCTGTAATGTATACAAATATCAGGGCTCCTACGATGAGCTGTAATAAAGAGAGGATACCGCCTTTTACATCTTTGAACTTTAACCACTTTGAAAATGCCTCCTTTGAGTTTATAATCAAAAAGCAAGACAGAAGGGCAAAAAGCAGTGTCCCAATACCGACGACATTACCCTGAAGACCTGCCACAAAGGCTGTAGCGGCAACGGCCCAGGAGCCATATTCTTTTAAAATATACTTTTTCATAGTCAACACCTTATGTTATCCTATCTCTCTACTCATAATCTAAACTATTTACAGGTTAACAGTTATGAGATATATCATATCCATATTATTTTTAACTTCATTTATATTTCTAATTGTCTGGATATCTGGACTTCCAGAGCATTCAGAGCCATCCTATTTTATCATTATATCCACCCTGTTTCTTGGTATACTTACAATTCTGGGTGGCTGTGAGCTCTTTGCCAATGGTGTCGAATGCCTTGGAGACCGTCTAAGTCTATCGCATGCCACCGTGGGGAGCCTGTTTGCTGCAGTGGGCACTGCACTGCCTGAAACCATGGTGCCAGTGATAGCACTTGTGTTTGGTAGCAAATCCCATTCAGAGGGTATAGCCGTTGGTGCCATTCTGGGTGCACCATTTATGATATCAACACTTGCAATGTTTTTATTAGGCATTACACTATTGGTGCTTTTTTTAACCGGCAAAAGAAACAGGCCTGTTCTAAATATAAATATAGATGCCTTCAGGCTTGAGTTAAGGTTCTTTGTATTTATTATGTCAGGGCTTTTGATTGTTTCATACACAAATAACTCGGTTCTGAAACATATATATGCTGTGCTTTTAATCCTGATATATATTGTTTTTTTTAAGATATCACTGGGGCATACTCCATCTGAGGAGGAAGAATACACAGACCATCTTCATCTTTCCTTTTTTATTGGATGTCCCCGTCGCTTAAGGTGGATACTAATACAAACTGCACTGGGCCTTTTGTTTATAGTTACAGGAGCAGATATTTTTGTAGAGTATCTTACGCTTTTTTCTATAAGGTCAGGAGTATCTCCACTTGTGCTTTCACTTCTTTTAACACCTTTTGCAACAGAGCTTCCAGAGAAGTTCAACTCCATAACCTGGACTATAAAACAGAAGGATACCATTGCGATAGGAAATCTTACCGGTGCCATGGTCTTTCAATCCACCATACCTGTTGCAATCGGGCTTGGCTTTACAGATTGGGTACTTGAGAGCACCGAGTACATTAATATTGCATCAACAATTATTATGAGCATAATACTGCTTTGGTCTATAAAATATACAAAAAAAGTGCCGGCATGGGCATTGATTTCAGGAGGAGCTTTTTATCTCTTTTATATTCTAAGGGTATTTGTGTTATAGAAAAATCATCTAAATGTTGTGTTAAACTATATAGCTATGAAGGAGCTACAGGAAAAGGAAAAAGAACTACTGGATATCCTTAAAGAGGCAGGATGTGCAGAAAATGTAATAGCGCACATCCTTGCTGTTAAGAACACAGCCATGAGAATTGCCTCAGAGCTCAAAGTACCGGTTAATAAAGAACTGCTCTTAACAGGTGCAATGTTACATGACATAGGCAGAGCCAAAACACACGGCATAGAGCATGCAATTGTGGGAGTGGATATTGCCCGAAAACTGGGGTTTTCTGAGAGTGTCCTTAATATTATCGAGCGACACATTGGGGCTGGCATTAGCCGTGAAGAGGCAAGGGAACTTGGCCTTCCTGAAAAGGATTACATACCGGAGACAGTAGAGGAGAAGCTTGTTGCCTATGCAGACAACCTGCTTAATGGAAACAGGGAGGTAAGTTTTGAGGACTCTCTTGAACGGTTCAGGAGAACCCTCGGCACAGAACATCCTGCCGTAAAGAGGTACATTGAACTTCATAAAGAGATTGAGTCATGGAAAAGATAAAGGCACTTCTACTTTTGATTGTATTTGTCCTGTCTGCTTTCACTTCATCGGGAGCCGTTACCACAAGGGAGGTATTCAAATACGACCTTAAATGGATAGGCATTAAGGCAGGCACGGCAAAGTTAGCATTTATTTATAATGAAGATGGAGTAACCATTAAATCAAGGGCACAATCGGCAAGCTGGGTTTCGGTGTTTTACAAAGTTGATGACAGGGCAAAGAGCACAGTCATTAAAGAAAAGGGCCCTGATGGTGATGTTAAATGGCTTGCTAAAAACTATAGAATTAAGATCAGGGAAGGCAGGCACAGAAGAGACAAGGAGGTAATATTTCTTTACAACCCTCCAAGGGCTCGATATATAAATCATCGTGACAAAGAAGAGAAAATCTTTAATATAAAAGAAGACACCTATGACCCCCTTTCAGGCTTTTTCGTATTAAGACAGATGAAAATAGACAGTGGAAGTAAGATATTCCTCAGAATATTTGACAGCAAAAAACTCTATGAGGCACGCATAAAGATACTGGGCAAGAAAAGGGTAAAGACCGCTGCTGGCACCTTTGATACCATAGTGGTCGAACCTGAGTTGAAATCTGAGGGAATATTTCTCAGAAAGGGAAAGGTGGTCATTTACCTAACTGATGATGAAAGACATCTGCCAGTTTTGTTAAAATCTAAAGTCCTCATTGGCTCAGTCGTAGCAGAATTAACAGAGATAGGGGATAGGGATTAGTTCACTACACCCTGCTTCCTACCCCCTACACCCTAAATATAGGAGGGTTTATGCATATAGGAATTATTGGAACCGGCTATGTAGGGCTTGTTACAGGTGCATGTTTTGCTGAGTTTGGGGTATTTGTAACCTGCGTTGACAGAGACGAAAAAAAGATAGAAAAACTCAGAAGGGCTGAAATACCCTTCTATGAGCCAGGTCTGGAAGAACTTGTAAAAAGAAACCTACGTGATGGCAGGCTTAAATTCAGCACAGAAATAAAGGATGCCGTTGAAGAATCCCTTGCCATATTCATTGCAGTTGGCACCCCCCCAAGGGGCGACGGCTCAGCAGACCTCAGTTATGTTGAGGCAGTAGCAAAAGAGATTGCTGCCCATATGGATTCCTACAAGGTGATTGTAACCAAATCCACCGTTCCTGTGGGCACTGGAAAGTGGATAAAAAAGATAATAAGTGAAAACCTCACAGGCGACATAAACTTTGATGTTGCATCAAACCCCGAGTTTCTCCGTGAGGGCTCAGCAATAGATGACTTTATGAGGCCCGACCGCGTGGTGCTTGGTGCTGAAAGCCCGCAGGCTATTGCCATACTGAAGGACCTTTACAGACCACTTTATCTGATTGAAACCCCCTTTGTGATCACCAATATTGAAACCGCTGAATTGATAAAATACGCATCAAACTCATTTCTGGCTACCAAGATTTCCTTTATAAATGAGATAGCAAATCTCTGTGATACCGTGGGTGCTGATGTCCATGTAGTGGCAAAGGCCATGGGGCTTGACAAAAGAATCGGACCAAAGTTCTTGCACCCTGGACCTGGCTTTGGGGGCTCCTGTTTTCCAAAGGACACAAGGGCACTTTATCATCTTGCCTGCGAACATAATGTGGAATTGGGGATAGTTGAAGCCACCATCAAGGCTAATGAACGCCAGAAAGATATAGTTGTCCAGAAGATAAACACTGTTCTTGATGGGCTTAAAGACAGAACAATTGGTATACTTGGACTTTCATTTAAGCCAAATACCAATGATATCAGAGAGGCTCCAGCGCTGTATATAATTGAAAGATTAAAACATGAAGGTGCCAGGATAAGGGCCTACGACCCTGTAGCAATGGAAGATACCAGGGCACTGTTTCCTGATATTGAATATGCTGAGGATGCCTACTCTGCCTCAGAAGGCTCGGATGCCCTTGTGCTGGTTACAGAGTGGAATCAGTTCAGGAATCTCGACATGGACAGGATAAAGGGATTGATGAAGACGCCCAATTTCTTTGATCTCAGAAATGTCTATGAGCCAGAAGACATGCGTGACAGGGGCTTCAATTATTATTGCGTGGGAAGAAACTATCTATAAGTGCCGTAATTCGTCTTCAGGTTCTTCGGGTTTTTCAGAATGTTTAAGTGCCCGTTCAAGAAACTCCTTTGCCATATCCCTGCCTGCAAGGCCAAAGGCAAGAGATAGTGCAAATACCACTCCACCAAACAGGATGGTAAATGCAATAATCACTGTATCCTTTCCGATGCCCAGTTGCTCAAGAGCCATGGTAACGGCAAGAAGCATTATGGCTGTTTTTATTCCTGTATACAAAATCCCTGAATGTTTTATACCCCTGTTAACTGAGGTAATCAACACCGTCCTGCTAATAAAGTTAGCAAGCACATAACCTATGATTATCAGGATAATCGCAACAATCAAACTGGGCAGATAAAGGAAAAACCTCTCTATCAGGTTTTGGATGGCATTAATCCTGAGGCTATAAAGAGACATGATAAGGAATACAAGCAGTACCAGTGAATAAATTCCATTACAAATTATTTTGGATGGTGAATCCTTCAATCCACCTTTCTGAAAAAGGTCAGTAAGCCCTACCCTTTTGCAGACATTATCCACATTAAATATCTGCATGGCCTTCTGCAGCAATGCCTTAACAGCCCAGGCCACAATTAGACCTATTCCAAAAACAATTATCGCACTTAAAAGATTCGGCAGAAACTTTATCATCCTGTGAAACAGGTCACGAAAGGGCTCTACCACAACTTTATCAAAAAAACCATTCATTCTATCACCTCCATTCCCACTTTCATTCCTCCTCTTCAAACCATCTATCTATAAGATACTCCTTTTCCTGCTCAAAGGCAAGGCACATCTGTTCCAGCCGATGCTCCACCTCATCACCAGTGCTCTCCCAGGTCTCTATTACAAAGGAAGCAACCTTCCCAAGGTAAAGCGGTGTAAGTGATTTTATTATGTGACCAGGGCTCATCAGTTTCTTGTGGGAGGCAACGGCAAAGCTGTAGATAATCTCTGCCCATACACTGTCTGGAAAGTGAAAATCATCTTTTTGTTTTTCTGCAAGAGAGCCAAGAAACCACATAAGTTCACCTGGGAGTATGGACTCATACAATCTTCCAAGTTCTTTTACACCGAGACGAAACTTCTCAAGCATACCGTCAAGATTTACCTTTATCGGCTCAAGCCCCACTGTATAAACAAATCCAAAGGTGGGAACTGCCTCAGAGCCTCTGACCTTTCTCCATACATCCTCGTACTCTTCCATCAGGCTTACGATGGTGTTTACCACCTGATGAAGCATGGCACTGAGGTCAGCACCTGGGTCTTTAGGGTCGTGTATCTTTGCCCCAAGAAAGGCCTGGCATATCTTGAATCCATTTGCCACTGCAGTGGTGGTCATCCAGATGTCTATACCATAACGGGCAACATCGGTATCCCAGACATCCTTCGTAAGGTAAAAGGAGGCAAGTTTTCCTGAAAAACCAAAATCCCCACCAATGGGCTGTCGAATCCTCTTACCATAAAGTGCCCTTGTGATTGGATAGACAATACTGTTTGTGATTGTTCCATCGTATTTATGACGATGATAATAGGGAGCAACATAATCGTAATCTGCTTCCAGAACGGGCCTTACAAGTAACTCTATCCACTCAGGTGTTATGCTTCGGAGGTCAGCATCAACCACTGCACAGGCCTTTACATTCAATTCCCTTGCAATCTCGAATATGGTTCTGAAAGCACTTCCCTTGCCAGGGATGCCCTGATAGGGTGTAACAATTTTATGAAAGCTGCCTACTCTGTGTTGAAGCAAGATTGAATCCAGATCAGCTGAGGTGTTTTTTACAACATCCATTGTGCCATCCTTTGAGCCACCGTCTGAGTTCACAAGCACTGACTTGTGGTCGGGAAAGTACTTGGTGAGCCCTGCCTGAACAGCCTTTACAACATGCCCAATAGTCTTTGCGTTGTTAAAACTCGGGATACCAACAAGTATGTCTGCTTCCTTTAGCTCATCAATCTTTTCCTGAACATCCTTCCTCAAAACAACAGTGCCTTCTTTCTTGTCTTCCATAACCCCTTCCACCATTATTATCCCTATAACAGGATAAACTCAATTAACCCGATGAACGCTATAAACGCAACGAACGCTTTCTATTGACTTATTCGTCCATTTCGTGATTAAATTTAATAAATATTATACTTAAATTAGGTGTATAAGTGCTTGTAATTTAACTACACCCTATACGCTACACCCTATACCCTATATTTAGGAGGTTTAGATGCAAAGGGTTCCGATGACTGCAGAAGGTTACGAGAAACTCAAAAAAGAGTTAGACCACCTTCTTAAAGTAGAAAGACCAAAAAACATAAAAGAGATAGAAGAGGCAAGGGCCCATGGTGACCTAAGCGAAAACGCCGAATACCATGCAGCCAAGGAACGACAGTCCTTTATAGAGGGACGCATCAGGGAGCTACAGTCAAAGCTGACAATGGCAGAGGTGGTTGATACCTCAAAGCTTGATCCAAACAAGGTTGCCTTTGGTGCAAAGGTAACGGTTTTTGATGTGGAGACCGAGGAGGAAAAGGTCTTTCATCTTGTTGGCCCTGACGAAGCAGACGCAAGTAATGGTAAAATCTCCTGTACATCTCCTGTTGGAAGAAGCCTCATTGGAAAAGAGATAGGCGATACTGTGGTTGTTAATGCACCTGCTGGAAGAATTGAATACGAAATCGTAGATATACGGTTTGAATAGAAGATTTACTGCAAAGCTCATTGAGAAGAGGTGGCTGTCTTCTGAGCATTTCCTTTTAAGGCTCAGGCCTGAATCTGAAACCCTGCAGGCATTGCCAGGGCAGTTCTATCTTCTAAAGCCATCCAAAACCCTTGACCCATTGCTGAGACGGCCATTCAGTATATTTCGATACGATGAAGAGACACTGGAGTTCTTCATACAGAAAAAGGGAAAAGGCACCATACTTCTTTCTGAAATCCCTGCAGGTGAGACTGTTGATTGCATAGGCCCCCTTGGAAGGGGATACCCTGTGGATAGGCTTTCAGAAACCACTGTGATTGTAGCCGGTGGGATGGGTATTGCCTCGGTCTTCCCACTTCTTAAGATGTATAAGGACCTCACTTTTGTATATGCTGCAAGGAATAGGGAGCAGCTCTTTTTCCTTGATAAACTTTCTGAGGCAAAAAATCTCATTACAGTTACAGACGATGGTAGTTATGGGCTGAGGGGCAATGCTGTTGATGCATTAAAAGGCATTATTAACGAAAAAAAGGTAACAGAGGTCTTTGCCTGCGGACCTGAGCAAATGAACAAGGGCATATTAGAATTACTTAAATCCCGTTCAATAAAGGGCTACATATCCTTTGAAGAGCGTATGGCCTGTGGAGTGGGAGCATGTCTTGGCTGTGTAAAGGAGACATCTAAAGGAATGAAGAGGGTCTGTACCGAAGGGCCTGTCTTTTCAGCCGTAGAGTTATGAATCTTACTGTAAAAATAGGCAATATGGTAATGAAAAACCCGGTGATGACCGCCTCGGGCACCTTTGGTTATGGTGCCGAGTACTCGGAGTTTGTTGACCTTAATAGCCTTGGAGCCATAGTGGTAAAGGGTATCTCCTTAAGCCCCAGAGCTGGCAATCCCCCACCCCGGATTGTAGAGACCCCCTGCGGAATGCTCAATTCCATAGGGCTTCAAAATGTTGGGGTAGAGGCATTCCTGAAAGATAAGCTTCCTTTTTTAAGAAGGTATGACACTCCTGTGGTGGTAAATGTGCTCGGTGACAGTATTGAGGACTATGAGGAACTCTGTAGCAGGCTTGATGGTGTGGTTGAGGCAGTGGAGCTTAATGTTTCATGTCCCAATGTAAAAAAGGGAGGAATAAGCTTTGCAACTGATAAAGAGGCTCTTCGGGAATTGCTTATCAGGGTTCGCAAAACCGTTAAAAAGTCAGTACTTATAGTAAAACTATCACCTGTTGCGGAAGATATAGCCTCAATCGCTGAGCTTTGCGAGTCTGAAGGTGCTGATGCAGTATCTTTGATAAACACAATTCCTGCTATGGCAATAGATATAGAAAGCAGAAAACCTTCACTTGCAAACCTGATCGGAGGTCTTTCAGGCCCTGCAATAAAACCCATTGGGATTCGTATGGTCTGGCAGGTTTATCAGGCTGTAAGGATTCCAATAATAGGCATGGGTGGTATAATGGATTCCGATGATGCCATAGAATACATCCTTGCTGGAGCCACAGCAGTGGCAGTGGGAACTGCCAACTTTGTAACCCCCTCTGCCACTTTAGAGGTGATTGATGGAATAAAGCAGTACATGACCCGTCATTCAATTTCAGATATAAATGAGCTAACAGGAGGGATTATATGGCAGATAAAAGACCGCTGATTACACTTACCACTGACTTTGGCTACCGAGCCCCCTTTGTGGGACAGATGAAGGCAGTTATAAAGTCTATTAACCCTGAAGCTGACATCGTTGACATCACCCACTCCATAACACCCTACAACATACGCGAGGCTGCAATAACGCTTGGCCTGAGTTATGGCTATTTCCCTTCAAGAACTGTTCACATAGTGGTAGTTGACCCTGGCGTGGGCTCTCAGCGCAGACCAATTCTGGTTGTGGGAGAAAACCATTACTTTATTGGGCCTGACAATGGGGTGTTTTCAATGGTATTCCAGAAGGAAAAGGAATATTTAAAGGTATATGAGATTACTGCAGACCACTACTTTTTAGATAAACACTCTCCAACCTTTCAGGGTAGAGATCTATTTGCGCCTGTAGCAGCCTGGTTAACTAAAGGCGTTCAGTCATCCAATTTTGGAGAAGAGATTACCGACTACATGAGCTTTCCTCTGCCCGAGCCTGAAAGGCCAACGAAAAAGGCTCTGGAGGGCGAAATCATTTACATTGACCACTTTGGCAACGCCTTTACAAACATAACCCGTGAACACCTTGGAGAGCAGGTTGAAAAATGCAGAGTGGTCTTTAAGGGAAACACCCTTAAGATGAAACGGGCATACTCTGAGGCTGAAGACAGGGGTCTTTACTGCCTTTTAAACAGCCACGGCCTGCTTGAACTATTCGTCTACCGTGGAAACGCAGCCAGAGATTTTCAGATCCAGATAGGCGACAGAGTGGGATTGATCTTCACAGGATAGATGTCAAAGTGTTGACAATTTTATATTTCTTTTGTAAACTCACTATATGAAAAACATCCTGGTTATTGACGACGACCCCACTGTCAGGGATGTATTGAATGAATTTCTAATCTCAGAGGGCTATGAGGTAGCACTTGCCGAAGACGGTGTTAAGGGACTTGAGGCATTAAAAACTACTTCCTTTGATGTAGTTCTTCTTGACCTTATGATGCCCGGTATGCATGGAATCGAAGTGTTAAAACAGATGCAGGATACCATCAATTCCCCAACCCCCTGCATAATCATCACTGCCCACGGCACCATCCAGAACGCAGTTGAGGCAATGAAACTTGGCGCCTATGATTATGTTACAAAGCCTTTCAGACTTGAAGAGGTTGGAATAATCATTAAGAGGGCAATCGAATTTGTTGGCATAAAAAAGGAAAATCTACGGCTCAAGCAGGAGCTTAAAAAGCGATATAAATTTCACGGATTAATTGGTTCATCGACCGCGATGCAAAGGGTCTACGACCTGATAGAAAAGATTGCCGACACAGACAGCACCGTGCTTATCACAGGCGAAAGCGGCACTGGTAAGGAGCTGGTTGCCAAAATCCTTCACTACAACAGCAGCCGTTCAGATAGAAAGTTCGTTCCCCTTAATTGTGCAGCCATACCGAAGGACCTGCTTGAAAGCGAGCTCTTTGGTCACGAAAAGGGGGCATTTACCGGTGCAGTTAATACCCGTATTGGCAGGTTTGAGCTTGCCAATGGCGGCACCCTATTTTTAGATGAAATAGGAGAGCTTGACCCGAACCTTCAGGTAAAGCTCCTCAGGGTGTTACAGGAAAGAGAGTTTGAGCGAATAGGAAGCACAAAGACAATAAAGGTTGATGTAAGAATCATTGCTGCTACAAACAGGGACCTCGAAGAGCTGGTAAGTGAGGGAAAGTTCAGGGAAGACCTCTTTTACAGACTAAATGTTATACAGATACACCTTCCACCGCTCAGGCAGCGAAAGGAAGACATACCACTTCTTGTAGACTTCTTTTTACAGAAACAGTCGGAGATGAAAAAGAAGGACCCACCTATTATCAACAAACAGATTATGAAGGTCTTTCTCAGTTACCACTGGCCTGGGAATGTAAGGGAGCTTGAAAACCTGATCGAAAGACTTACCATCTTAAACTCTGGTGAGGAAGTCGGGATCAATGACCTGCCACCTAAATTTCATTCCCTTTCACCTGGTGCTTTTGAAGAGCCTGTAATGGAGGAACTTGATATTCAGGAACCAGATATATCAGTTACCCCTGAAGGGGTCAACCTGAACAGGATACTGGACAGCATTGAAGAAAAGCTGATCCTGCAGGCCCTGGAACTTTCAAACGGTGTAAAAAGCAGGGCAGCTGAGCTTCTTGGCCTGAACAGAACCACCCTTGTGGAGAAGATGAAGAAAAAGGGCATACAGTTTGCGTCAAAAAAATAACGCCACCCTACCCTGGCCATTCTAATTTTTATTTAATTTCAACAGGTTATCCTCTGGCACATTAGTTGCTTATCGAATTTTATGATGAAATGCCCTTTGAAACATGGCATTATCCTTTTGCTTTTATTATTTCTTTCAGTGGGGATTGCTTACACCGAGGCTGCTATTTCAGAACTTGCAAGGGCTCTCCGGTCTATTGACAACAGGGTCTATTACAAGGCATTAAACATACTTGATTCCTACAAACCTGACCCTGATGAGCTACCGCTTTATTACTATATAAAAGGAAGGGCCTATAGTGGAATGAAGAAGTATTCAAAGGCTATTGAGTTCTTAAACAGGGCCTTTATTATCTCAAAGGATGAAGAGCTAAAAAAAGAGGCACTCTTTGAAAGGGGCCGTGCCTATCTTAAAGGAGGGTTTTACTATGAGGCTGCATCAAACTTCAAGCTATACATTCGAATCTATCCAAAAGCTGAAAACATCCAGCGTGCCTACATCTACTTTGCCCAGTCGCTCTTGATGTCAGGCAGGTATCAGGAAGCACTCAGATATTTCAAGAAAATAAAGGTCAAAAGACCTGAGGTCCTGTTTGGTAAGGCAGAGGTATTTCACAGAATCGGCCTTTACAGAACTGCATCAAGATTGTTTAAAAGGGGAATAAAGATCTATCCAAGATACATACAATCCCATCCAGATGTGATGCTATCGTATGCTGAAAACCTGTTAAAAACAGGTAAATATGAAAGTGCTAAACCCTTTTATTATCTTCTTACGGAGACTTCTCTGAAGGAAAGGGCCTATATTGGGCTGGGGCAGATTGCTCTCAGGGAAGGAGACCTTGAAACTGCACTCATGCACTTCAGGAGGGCACAGAATTCAGCAGACAGGGTTATAAAGAGAAAGGCCCTACTTAATATTGGTCTTATTATGATTAAAAGGGGCAGGACAAAAGAGGCTGTTAAAAACTTTCTTACTCTGAGAGAGAATTACCCTTACACTCCTGAGGCAAAAAGGGCACTTCTTGAGCTGTCAAGGATCTATCGTCACAGCGGGAAATATCAGATGGCAGAAAAATATATTAAAGAGATAATATTCGGAAATAATCCTTCTGATGAAGCACTTAGAGAGCTTGAATTACTTGTGATTGACACCATCGAAAAAGACAGAAAGACCTTCCTGAAAACCTGGCAGGAGTGTGGAAGATTCTTGATGACAATAAAAAGGCAGAAAACTCTCCTCAGGGTTGCAAAGGCACTAATAGATGAAGGTGGTGACTTTCTGAAGGTATATAATTTTTTGATACGCAATGGGAACAAATCAATAAGAGAGCATGCAATATGTGAGCTTGCACTGTTTTATGGAAGACTTGGAAACAGAGACAAACTACTGTCACTTTACAGGAAACTGGGAACCGTTAAAAAAAGTAACAACGAAATAAAAAGGGTAAGGGCATATATGTTTGCCCTTAACGGTAAGCCAGAAAAAGCCGTTGAGCTTCTTAACAGGATAGAGAAAGTAGAGGAGGCTGATTATGAACTTTTAGTTATGATTGCAACAAAGGTATCACCAGAGCTGTTCTCTCCACTTTACTTGAGATTCTCTGGGGCTTTAGATAAAAAAATCGATTATCAACTCATTGGTGACCTCTATTACAGAAAGGGGATGTTTTCAGATGCAGTAAAGTACTACAGGCTTGCCATGAAATTAGGCAATGTGCAGCCCCATGTACTTCTTAGACTTGCCCTTCTTAACAACAATAGAGAAATAAAGCTCTCACTCAGCAAAATGAAAAATGTCTATGGAAGGTTTATTAAAGAGACCCTTTTTGAAGATAAACTGAAAAAATCATTAATGGAGCTATAGCTTATGAAAGAGATTGAAAAACTCAACGAAGCCTTTAAGGTATTCAGTCTTGCATCAGAGGCACTTCAGAAATACTACAGCAGCCTCAAAGATGAGGTAAAACGGCTGAACAATGAACTGCAGGCAAAGAATCAGGAACTGAAAGACACACTTGAGATGCTCCGCTCTGTAGTAAACTGTATCAGAGATGCCATCTTTGTCCTGTCGGTTGATGGCAATACCCTAATGATGAACTCTGAAGCAGAAAAACTAAAGGCCTTTGTGGAGCCCGACACCCTTTGCAGGCAGGAACTGGACGGCACAGAGCTTACGATTAAGGTAAATAATGAAAAACGGATATTCCTTTTAAGCCTCTCAGAGGTCATCTCCGGAAATAGCACAACTGGTTATGTGCTGATGCTTAAGGACATCACAGAGAAGAGACAGCGAGAGGCAATACAGGAGCGTAACAAAAGGCTTATTGCAATGGGTGAGATGATGGCCTCCATAGTGCACGAGATGCGCAACCCCCTCTGTAGCATAGAGCTATATGCCTCGATGCTTCAGAAGGAGCTTGAAGGCACAGGGCTTGAGTCTCTTTCCAAGGGTGTTTCTACAGGAGTGAGAAGCCTTAACAATATCCTTTCCAATATGCTCTATTTTGCAAGGCCAAGGACACCTAAGATGAACCAGGTATCACTTTTTACATTCATAGAGGAGACCCTTGAGCTGGTAAGGCCAGTGGCAGAGTCAAGAGACATAATCTTAAGAAACCATACAGGGCACTGCAGCCTGCGTATGGACGGCGCCCTTATTCGTCAGGTATGTATGAACATCCTGCTTAATGCAGTTCAGGCCATGAGTGAGGGAGGAACCATCACCGTAAGCACAGAGACCAGGGACAGGGCACTTTATATACATATCGAAGACACAGGCTGCGGAATGGACGAGCAGACCCTTGAGAGAATATTCGACCCCTTTTTTACCACAAAGGATGAGGGCACCGGGCTTGGCCTGTCAATCTCTCTCAAGATAATGCAATCCCATGGAGGTACCATCAATGTAAGAAGCACGCCAGGCAGGGGCACGGTTTTTTCACTGGTATTTCCTGAAAACCTTATCATTACCCGGAACGAACAACAAAAGGAGGTATGCCTCAGATGAAACCAGTACTTGTGGTTGATGACGACAAAAACATGAGAGATGCCCTGAAGGCAACTATTGAGCGATTTGGCTATCCGGTTGAGGTAACCGGAAGCCCTTTAGAGGCACTGAGTATGCTCGATAAAAACGAATATGCTCTTGTAATTACTGACATGAAGATGCCCAGAATGAGTGGACTTGAATTACTTAAGCAAATCAGACTCAAGAGCATCTCTGTTGCGGTACTTGTAATTACAGGATTTGGCACGGTGGAAAATGCCGTGGAGTGTATGAAGCTTGGTGCTGCTGACTACATTATGAAGCCCTTTGATTTCAAAACCCTCAAACAGGCCATTGAAAAGCTTACAGGTGAGAATCAGAGTAATCAATCTGAAATCATAACCAGAGACGAAAGGATGCAATACATACTGAGGCTTGCAGGTGAGATTGCCAGAACAGACACAACAATTTTAATAACAGGAGAAAGTGGCACGGGTAAGGAGTTGCTTGCTCGATATATCCATCGCCTCAGCAATCGTGCTGAAAAAAGATTTGTTGCAGTAAACTGTGCTGCAATACCAGAGAATCTCCTTGAAAGCGAACTCTTTGGCCACGAAAAGGGTGCATTCACAGGAGCTACAGAAAGGAAAACAGGAAAGTTCGAACTTGCAAACGGGGGAACCCTTCTGCTTGATGAAATTGGAGAGATGCCCCCAACACTACAGGCAAAACTTCTCAGGGTGCTACAGGAAAGAGAGATAGACCGTCTTGGTGGCAAAGAGCCAGTGCCTGTTGACATAAGGGTAATTGCTACAACAAATAGAAATCTGACCGAGGAGGTCGAAAAGGGCAACTTCAGAGCAGACCTCTACTACAGACTCAGTGTTTTCCCAATAGAGCTTCCCCCATTGAGAGAACGTCCCTCTGACATCACACTGCTTGCTGAACACTTCCTCAATCTCTATGCCCGCCAGTATGGAAAGCCACTTAAAGGAATAGAACCGGATGCAATAAAATATCTCCTCTCACGGCAGTGGAAGGGAAATGTCAGAGAACTTGAAAACATAATGCAGAGAGCCGTGATTATGAGTCAGGGTGAATACATTACAGTAGATGTACTTGCCAGCCCGGTTTCAGATAAAAACACCACCGATAATGGAGAGTTCAAGACCCTGAAGGAGATGGAAAAGGAGATGATCATCAGAACCCTGAAAGCTACCGATGGTAACAGGACAAAGGCTGCCGAGGTGCTTGGCATAAGCGTGAGAACCCTGAGAAACAAGCTCAATGAATATGCATTGAAGGTGTGAAAATTTCCGTGCGTTTTTTGACTGCTGGCGGCAAATATTTCCTTCATCACTTTCCCACAGGCGTCAAAATTTTATCACTTTAAAAAGAAGCTAAATGGGACATTACTTGCTTAAATATTTTTTTGCTTAAATTACAACAAGTTATATGGTTTTATTAAAGAGTTACTTGACCCGACCCTTTCCCCTCCTAACTGGCATAAAACTTGAAGAATGAATACCTCGAGGAGGTAGAGAAGATGAAAGACATGGCAGTAAAGAGGCTTGAAGACATTATAAGGTACACCCTGACAAGGCATAAGATACTGGCAGGCAATCTGGCCAATGCCGACACCCCTTATTACAGGGCAAAGGACATAAGGTTTGATGCCTTCCTGAATGAAGAGACCCTGAGGCTCAGGGCTACAAATCCACTTCACATCAGGCAGATAGAGGCAGAGGCAGATATTGAAATCACAGAAAGAGAAGATTCAATGTGGTTAGATAAAAACAATGTAGAAGAGGATGAGGAGATGGCAAAGATGACCGAAAATGCCCTTTTGTATCAGGCTGCCCTGCGGCTAATGAACGAGAGGTTCCAGCTATATAAAACAATCCTGACAGGGAGGTAGTTATGGATATATTCAGGACCTTTGATATAAGCGCATCAGCCCTTGTTGCACAAAAGTTGAGAATGCAGACCATCTCTTCAAACCTTGCAAACATCAACACCACCCGCACACCAGAAGGCGGACCCTACCGTAGAAGGGATGTGGTATTTGAAACTGTGCTGATGGATGAGGCAGGTTACTCAGAAGGCGTCAGGGTAAAGGATGTGGTGGTCGATAAGAGGCCACCAAGGGTGGTTTATGACCCGTCACATCCAGATGCAGATAAAAATGGATATGTAAAACTCCCAAATATCAATTTAGTTGAGGAGATGGTCAACATGATGCTTGCCACCAGGGCATACGAGGCTAATGTAAACTCATTTAACATAACAAAGAGCATGATTCTGAAGGCATTAGAGCTTGGAAAGTAAGCTAAAAAGGAGGCAGAGCCATGTCAGCAAACTCAATAAATGATGCACTATCAAAAATCAGTGAGTTACAGGGAAATCTCAAACAGTTAGACAGGACATCCTCCGCTCAGGAGGGTGGCTTTGAAAAGCTCCTTGAAGAAACCATTGGGCAGGTTACTTCTTTGCAGAAGGAGGCAGAGCAGGCAATAAACGAGCTCACCTCAGGTGATGGTGACATCGTGAAGGCCATGATCTCCATGCAGAAGGCTGAGATATCATTCAAGACCATGGTTGAGGTCAGAAACAAACTTGTTTCAGCCTATCAGGAGATAATGAGGATGCAGGTCTAAGCAATGAAAAACATAGTAGACAACATAAAGGGTTGGGATACAAAGAAAAAACTTGTATTTATTACACTTGCTGTTGTTGCAATTTCTGCTGTGATACTCCTTATAACCTGGGCACAGGCACCAACCTATCAGGTGCTTTATACAAACCTACAATCACAAGATGCTGGTGCAATTGTGGCTAAACTACAGGAGATGAAAATACCTTACAAAACCAATGCCACCTCTATTCTTGTTCCTGCTGAAAAGGTTTATGACTTAAGGCTTCAACTGGCAAGCATGGGACTTCCAAGAGGCGGCGGTGTGGGGTTTGAGATATTTGATAAGGTGGGGTTTGGAACCACCGAGTTTGTTCAGAAGATAAACCTCAAGAGGGCGCTTCAGGGTGAACTTGCCCGTACAATCAGGTCTCTGCAGGAGGTGCAGGACTGCAGGGTACATCTGAGCATACCAGAACGCTCCATATTTGTAACAGAACAGGAGCCTGCCTCTGCATCGGTTCTCTTAAAACTATATCCTGGTGTAAGACTCTCCAAAAAGCAGATTGTTGGTATCACCCATTTAGTGGCCAGTGCAGTGGAAGGGCTTGAACCAGAAAATGTAACCGTAATTGATGACAGGGGGAATGTGTTAACCACAAAGGAAGATGAAGTTGCAATGCTCACCACCTCACAGCTTGAATATCAGAGGGCTGTTGAGAAGGACCTTGAAAAGAGGGTTATAAACATACTTGAGCCCGTGGTTGGAAAGGGCAAGGTAAGGGCAAAGGCAAGGGTAAATATTGATTTCACCAAGGTAGAAGAGACAAAGGAGGTCTTCGACCCTGATGGTCAGGTGGTAAGAAGCGAACAGAAACTGGTTGAACAGAAAAACACACCTTCACCACAGGGCGTGCCAGGAGTACAGTCAAACCTGCCAGGGCAAAGCACAACCAGGGCAGGTGTTTCATCCTCAGGGTCAGTAAAACAGACACAGACCATAAACTATGAGATAAGCAAGGTGGTCAGTCATGTGGTTTCCCCTGTGGGACAGATAAAAAGGCTATCTATTGCAGTACTGGTTGATGGTAAATACATAAAGGATAAATCTGGCAAAGAAAAGTATGTCCCACGCTCTGAAGAGGAGATTGCAAATTATGAGGAGCTTATTAAGAAGGCAGTTGGTTTTTCTGAAGACAGGGGTGATGAGATAAAGGTACTTAACATGCCATTTAAGATAGAAAACGAAGAACTACCAGCTCCGCAGGGAAGAAGTTACAGCCAATACATAATACCTGCTGCAAGGTATGGGACAATACTGATTCTTTCTATACTTGCATTCTTCTTTATAATCCGTCCTCTTCTTTCTTATCTTAAGGCCCAGCCAAAAAGGATGCCCACCACTGAGACTCCACAGACAGCAGTAGCTGCACAGGAACTGGAGGGGGCTAAACCAGTAAAGAGACTACCTCCTGCAGATGAAGTAGTTGAGTGGGCGAGGAACAATCCGCAGGTTGCAGCTAATATCATCAGAAAGTGGATGGAGGAGGATTAAATGGCAGATCTCTCAGGGGCTGAAAAGGCAGCAGTCTTTCTTAGTTATGTTGGCGAAGAAGTTGCCTCTCAGATACTAAAGTCTCTTGACGAGGACCTTATAAGAGAGATTGTAGCTGCAATGAGTGAAGTCAGAACCCTGAAAAAGGAACAGGTCAAGCCCGTAATAGAGGAGATTAAAAAGAAACTAAAAGAAGAAACTGTGGTGATTGGCGGAAAGGAGTTTGTACAGAAGCTACTGAGCCGCGGGCTTGGTGATGAAGATGCCAAGAAACTACTTGAAAACACTTCAAGACAGGGGCCTATTGATAAGCTCAACAGAACAGACCCTGAACTGCTTTCAAGTTTCCTGCAGAGTGAGCATCCCCAGACTATAGCCATTATTCTGGCACTGCTTGATTCAAAAAAAGCGGCAAAGGTGCTTGCACTTCTTCCCGAGGAATTGAGGGCAGATGTTGCAATAAGGATTTCAAACCTGAAGATGATACCCGACGATGCTGTTAAGGAGATAGAGCATGTGCTTCAAACACAATTCAACATTACCGACACAGGTGGCAGAAAAATAGAGGGAGCAAAGACTGCTGCAGAAATACTGAACAACATACCCAAGGAGCTTGGAGAAACAATCATCGAGACCGTTGAAGAAAAGGCACCCCAGAAGGCTGAGGAGATAAAGGCCCTGATGTTTGTATTTGACGACCTGATCAATGTGGATGACAGAGGGATACAGACCCTTCTGAAGGAAGTCAGCACCAGCGACCTTGCACTTGCACTTAAAGGTGCCTCAGAAAGACTTAGAGAAAAGATATTCAGCAATATGTCAAAGCGTGCTGCTGAGATGCTTAAAGACGAGATGGATACTATGGGACCTGTGAGGGTTTCTGATGTGGAACAGGCACAGAAAAACATTGTAGAGGTGGCTCGAAGACTGGAAGGAGAAGGGAAAATAATACTTGCAGGTAAGGGCTCGGAGGAGTTGATTGTCTAAAGGTAAAATCATAAAGAGTTCGGATACGGTTGAGTTCGGGATGCCTTCCTTTGAGAATGAAGTGAGAGAACAGTTACAGGAACAATCCCCTGAAGACAGGATTGCGCAGATAGAGAAAGAGGCCTTTGAGCAGGGCTACAGAGAAGGAGAGAAGGCAGGCTTTGAAGTTGGAACAGAAAAGGCTGCCAAACTCATTGAGGCACTTGAGAAGATACTTTCTGAGCTCGATGGAATCAGAACAAGGGTGCTTGCAGAGCTTGAACTTCAGGTATTTGAACTCTCAGTGGCTATAGCAAAGAGGATTATTCGGAATGAATTGTCACAAAATACAGATAACATCCTTAATCTTATAAAAGAGGCCATGAGAAAACTTGAGCGCTCGGGCACTATCACCATCAGGATTCATCCATCCTTCAGGGAGCTAATCGAGAAGCATAAATCCTCTTTGCTTGAAATACATGAGGATATAAAATTCGATATCGACCCCTCTGTTGAGCCTTCATCTCCGGTCGTTTTAAGCCCGAATGAAGAGGTGGTATTGGATTATGAAATGCAGATAACAAATCTCCTTGAGGAATTGGGAGAGAGGTTAAAAACCAATGATAACTCTTGAGCCTGTCATACAACTAATTAACGAGATAGACCCTCTAAGGGTTTATGGAAGGGTAGTAGAGATTACAGGAATCATTATTAAGGCCACAGGGCTGAGGGTCAGTATTGGCGAGTGCTGCCGAATCTATGCAGAGGATGGCAGGATAGTAGAGTCTGAGGTGGTTGGGTTCAAAGATGAGCATGTGCTCCTTATGGCTATAGGTGATATACATGGGATAAAACCAGGAAGCAGGGTGCATCCAGCAGGAAGACGCTCTACTATCAGGGTCTCTGAGGCAATGGTTGGGCGGGTAATTGATGCACTTGGAAATCCGATTGATGGAAAGGAACCAATTAGCGGTAAAGACTACCCACTCTTTCAGGAACCATTGAACCCTCTGAAGAGAAGAAGGATATCTGAACCAATTGACCTTGGAATCAGAAGCATCAACGGCCTTCTTACCTGTGGCAAGGGACAGAGAATGGGAATAATCGCTGGCACTGGTGTTGGTAAAAGTGTGCTTCTTGGTATGATTGCCCGTTACACCGAGGCAGATGTGAATGTCATTGCCCTTGTGGGTGAACGAAGCAGAGAGGTCAGGGAGTTTATAGAGAGAGACCTTGGCGAAGATGGTCTGAAAAGGTCAGTTGTTGTGGTTTGCACCTCGCAGGAGACACCACTTTCAAAGGTCAGGGCAGCATTTACAGCTACCGCTATCTCAGAGTATTTCAGGGATCAGGGAAAGGATGTCCTCCTCATGATGGATTCTCTTACAAGGGTTGCCATGGCACAGCGGGAGGTTGGCCTTGCCATTGGTGAGCCACCAACCACAAAGGGCTATACCCCATCGGCCTTTACCCTTTTACCAAAGCTGCTTGAACGGGCAGGGACATCAGATGGGTCAGGCAGTATCACAGGGCTCTACACCGTACTGGTGGAAGGTGATGACCTTACAGACCCTGTGGCTGATGCAGCTATGAGCATACTCGATGGCCATATTATCCTTACCAGAGAGCTTGCCATGCAGGGGCATTATCCAGCTATTGATGTACTGAGAAGCGTTAGCAGGGTTATGAACGATATTGTAGATGAGCAACATAAAAGGTATGCAATGAAATTCATAGACATACTCTCAACATATAAGAAATACGAAGACCTTATAAACATTGGTGCCTACAATGAGGGCACCAATCCAAGAGTAGACAGGGCAATTAAAATGATTGATAAACTCAGGGCCTATCTCCGACAGGGAATAAACGACAGGCGAGACCTGTCGGATAGTGTTCACAGTTTGATGTTATTATTTGAGGAGGTGTAAGGAGATGAATGTGGATTCTTTAAACAGCATCTTAAGGCTTAAAGAATGGTCTCAGGAAAGTATTGAGGTAGAGCTTGGCAGATTGAGTAAGATGGTTAAACATCACGAAGAAACACTTGAGGCTATCGAAAGGGAGTTTGAAAAGGAGATGTCAGCCTTCAGAACCAGGATGACCAGCGAGCCAAATCCTGACTCACTCAAACTGTTTCATAGTTATTTCATGGAAATGAGCAATAAGCTTAATGAACACAAAAAGATCTTAAAACAAAGAATCAAACAACTTAAACAAACTGAGGAAAAACTGATGAAGGCATACAGGGAGAGAAGTCTTGTAGAAAAGTTAAGAGACAAGGAACTGAAAAACCAGAGAAAACTTCAGGACCGTATTGAACAAAAACGGATAGACGAGATAGCGACAAAGAGGTACATTAAATGAAAAGGCTGGTTTTACTATTTGTTGTGCTCTCATTTTTATTGCCCGGGCCGTCTTATTCTGAAGAGCCACTTTCGAGATATTTGCTAAAGAAAAAGGCAGAGATTAATCAGAAAGAGCTCAAACTGAAATCACAGGAAGAGGCTTTAAGGGAACTTGAGCTTCTGATTGAGAAAAAAATCAAGTTATACAACAACCTGCTTGCCTCTCTTGAGAAAATCATAAAGCAGCTCAAAAAGACGGAGTCTGAAAAATTCCTGCATGTAGTTAAGACCTACGAGAAAATGTCTCCCGAGGAAGCAGCTGCCCAGTTTGAACAATTAGATGAAGATATGGCTGTTAAGATAATATCAAAGATGAAGGAAAGAAAGGCAGCAGCAGTTCTTGCCCGCATGTCTCCTGAGAAGGCTGCCAGGCTGATCGAGAAGGTAACCACCATTAAGGGCCTGGACAAACTGGTTACAAAGTTAAAAAGCAAATAAGAGGAACAATTTTCCTGCCTGATGAAATATCTTTCCTGACTAATCCCCACCTTATCAGAGCACCTATAGTATTTTCCCTTGTTTTTAAGGGGATTTAGATGAAATCTAAATCATCCACCCTTCTGGCATGCTTTTTGTTATTTATTTTCCAGGAGATAGCAATATGTTTATCAATCTAAATTTAATAGGCATTCTCAACAACAGCCCATCCGGAATAAAGGTAAATACCCTTTCTTCTCTGAAAAACATCGACTCTAAATTTGCATCCTTACTGAATATGCTAACATCAATGTCTGCTGATAAGTCCGGCTCCACAAAGCCAATAAACGGAACCACCCTGACCGCAGCTTTAACAAAAACTCTCTTTTCTAATCACAGAGAGGGTTGTTGCAACTTTTCTCCTATAACATCCCCTTTGCATCTTAACATCAAAGACACTAAAAACAGGGAGATAGAAATCACCTTTGTTCCTGAAAAGGTACTTAAAAAAATATTTGACCTGCTCAGCACAGGTGATGAGAAAGGCAATACAGTCTTAGACAGTTCTGAAACTGCAGAGCCTGTTAGTTTAAAGGCCGAATCAGAAACAGCTCCAGAAAAAAATAAAGATATCCTCAAAGACAACAGCCAGCTCAATCTGAGCATACTTATACTTCCTGATATGAAGGAGCACAGAAGGCTGTATCTCATCAGTATGGATAACACAAAACATAATATACCCGATAGCCACACTGTTGATACAGATACGCATCCACTGCAACCTATCAAGAACCATACCTTTAAAAGTACTGTTAATCACCCGGATAAAAAGGATTCTGCCTTTCTTTTAAAGAATACTTCCGGGGTCTTCCCTGAGCAAGCTCTGACAGATACAAAACATTATCCAGTTAATGAGGAATCCCTAATCCCTGAAACACTGATGGAAAACCTGAAAGAAATAGCTTTAGATATAGATAACATCTTTTCCAGTATAGACACAAAAAAGGGCATCCTTGTTTTGAACAGGTCTAAAACATCAATGCCCCTTAAGCATGATTTTGAAATTGAAAGTGCATCTACACAGGCATTAAAAAACATAAAGAATGAACCAGCTCAGACACTAATAAAAGATGAAAAATTAATCTTAAAACCCCATAAGATAGAACACAGAAAACAAAGGCATAACAGGATGACAGAAGATATATTAAATGGAAATATTAAAGACCAGGGCTCTCATATCAAACCCCATGATATGGTCAACACAAACTATCATAACCTAAAATATGAAGGGCAAAAGGCAGGAAAACCCATTCCATCTGATCAAAGCTTTAACGAAACACTACAGGCAAAGACTGGCTCCATGGAAAAAATCCATATTCATAGCTCTGAACATAACAATTCACCCACGATAGATGAACCTTTAACAAAAGATTCCACCCCCGATACACTGGTTAGCAAAAACAAGCCGGCAGAAACCCTGACAGTAGAGGAGGTATCTGTTAAAGATTCATCAGGGAAGCAGACTGAGGATACTAACAAAAGACAAGAGCAAAGGGGAGATAATCATGCACTGTTTAACAGGCCTCTGGAACATCATACAGAACAGGGTATAAAACATATTTTCAACAGGGAAAATCACTTTGCTCATGTACTTACAAAAATAAAGGAGCATATTATAGCTCATCAGGAAAACAGCAAACTTCATACTATTAAATTATCTATAGATACAGGAAACAAGGGCAACATTGACCTGAAGGTGATGATACATAATGGAACAGTAAAGGCAGATATTATACTGGACAATCTCAATGACCTGATGGAGCTTAAAAACAATATTGCCAGCCTTTACTCATCACTTCAGCAGGATGGTTTTACACCGGGCAGGTTCTCTTTCAATCTAAAAAACCAGAACAGACAACACATACCAATAGACATAGATGGTCAAGGGCTTTCAGACACCGAGATTCAGGATAATGTTATATCAAAGGGAATTTATAATCTCAGTATAAGGATATAAAAAGGAGGCACTATGAATGCTGTAACAAACATGGTAAGCAGGGATGAGTTTCTCAGGTTATTTACAAAACAACTGCAGTATCAAGACCCGCTAAATCCCCTTGAAAGCAAGGAGTTCACAGCACAGCTTGCTCAGTTTAGCTCCCTTGAGCAGCTTATTAACATTAACAAAAACATTGACAGTCTTAAAGAGTACCAGCAGACACTTAATCAGGCATTCTCCACAAACCTGATTGGAAGGGCAGTTAAGACAGAAGGGGACCGACTGCACTTTCAGGGTAGCCCTGTTGAGTTCAGCTACAGTCTTGACGAACCTGTAAACTCTCTAACCATCAACATTTATAACGATAAGGGTGTTCTGGTTAAAAGTATTGATTTTGGCCCTATGGATGCTGGAAAGAGAAAGTATATATGGGATGGTACAGATGACAATGGTTCAGAAGTAGCAGATGGTGATTATAAAGTCGAGGTAATTGGCATAAATAAGGAAGGGAGCTCAATTACTGCAAGCACAGAGGTCAATTCGACAATTACAGGTGTGGATTTTGAGGATGGCTCTATTTCTTTAATCCTTGAAAATGGCTCGAGGGTTTCCCTCGCTGAAATAAAGACTATAACACAGGGAGGTGCATAAAATGTTATCGTCACTTTATACTGCAATCAGTGGTCTTAATGCAAACGGAGTGTCTCTTTCCGTAATTGGTGACAATGTGGCAAACATGAACACAGTGGGTTTTAAGCGTAGCAGGGTTACCTTTGGAGATGTCCTTAGCAGGGCTATTACTGGAATAGGTGGACATTCACAGATAGGGAGAGGAGTAATTGTTACCGGGGTCAGACCTCTTTTTAACCAGGGCTCCTTTGAAAATACCTCTAACGCCCTTGACATGGCAATAGATGGTGATGGTTTCTTTATTCTCAAAGACTCTGAAGCAACCTATTACACAAGGGCAGGGGAATTTAAGGTAGACAAAGACGGCTACATAGTTAGCCCTGATGGTTACAGGGTACAGGGGTATCAGTACACAGCAACAGGAGTGGCCACAGGAATTATGGATGACATCAACATATCTGCAGTAAACAGCCCTCCAAATCCAACTTCAGAGGTACTAATTGCTGCAAACATAAGTTCCGAAAGCTCTACCATCACAGGTGGTTTTGATATCGATGACAGAAACAATACATCTAACTTTAACACAACCGTTACTGTTTACGACTCCCTTGGAAATGCACATAACCTTACCATCTATTTTACAAAGACAGCAACCAATACATGGGAGTGGAATGCCGTGGCAGATGCATCAGAGATAGACACAACTAACTATGTCGCAGGCTCCATATCAAGCGATGGCACAGTCGTTAAGGTAGCCTCAGGTACACTGACCTTTGCCTCAAATGGTGCCCTTGATACTGAAAGCTCTGTAACCTATTACGATGGAGCCGGCGGGGGCAATGGAATAGACTTCCTTGGTGCAGCTCCCGACCAGACTATCGACTTTGACTTTGGAACCAGTGTAACCACCGACGGTGGTGATGGTCTTGATGCAACAACACAGTTTGGTTCTGATTCTACTACATTGTTCATAAGTCAGGACGGCTATGCCGCAGGCTCACTCAGTAATCTAAATATCTCAGAAGATGGCCTTATAACAGGTATCTTTACCAATGGCCAGACAAAACCACTGGCACAGATTGCACTTGCCAAGTTTGAGGCACCTCAGGAACTGGTAAAGATGGGAAGAAACCTCTTTGCTGAATCCTATGGCTCGGGCGAGCCTGTTGTAGGCCGTCCAGCAAATTCAGGCTTTGGAAGGGTTCTCAGCAACTCACTTGAACTCAGCAATGTGGACCTCGCAGAGGAGTTCATCAACATGATATCAGCACAGAGGGGCTTTCAGGCAAACTCAAGAATTGTATCCACCACGGACAATCTTCTGCAGGAACTTGTCAACCTGAAGAGGTAGTGGAACTTTTAAAGGGGGGCTCCGCCCCCCTTAAACCCCACCCAAAATCAAAACATCCTCATCTAAAAAAAACAAAGAAACCCTGCGGAAGGACCGCAGGGTTTCTTCAATATGTAAGAATATTATAATTCGCTATAGCAGTCAGGTCTGCTTAGCATATTAATCTCAAATATACCTGAATGCCAGCTTACAGATGATAATAAATATGATTTTGGCAAGGTTCTTGCTTATAATTGTGGTTTCTGTTAAAATTTAAATATGAAAAAGATGACTAAATATCTTTTACTTCCATTACTGATAATTCTATCTGTGCTGTTTATATTTCAGCATCCCTTTCATACAGAAAAGATAGGGTTTTATCATGAAAATTCCATAATGAAGAATATAAAAATTAAAAAGATCTCAAAGGACAGTATTCAATGGGTTGCCAGCATAAAAGAGGCCCGTTTTACTGGTAATGAGGATACAGCATATCTAAAAAACATATCTATCTACTACCCTGAAAAGGATTTTACGCTTACCTCACTAAATGGTGTATACAACATAGAAAAGGGAGCAATAAATTTAGACAATTCGGTTAGGGGTTTTTCACATAAGCTTCTTTTCAGGACAAACAGGTTACAATATAATCCTGAAAAGGGTATTATATCAGCAAACAAAGGGGTAATTATTAAGGGTAAGCGAATCACCATCACTGGCAACAGGGCAAGGCTTAAAGAAAAAAACAAACTCGAAATAGAAGGAAATGTTAAAACCATTTTTAAATAGTTTTTTTAAAAACAAAGGGCTTTACCAGATCTTGCTGTCTGTTTTTTTCATTCAACTAATATTCACCAGTACAGTGAAGGCAGAGTCTGCTCAGGGCAAGGGCTTTTTTAATGATAAAGGTCCCATAGAGATTACTTCTGATAAGCTTCTATCTGATAATGAAAAGGGTATTGCCACCTTTGTGGGCAATGTGGTTGCAACGCAGGGACAGACCACACTCAAGGCAGAGTGGATGGAGGTCAGATACACAAAAAACGGTGAGATAAGCCAGATTCATGCCAGGGGGCATGTTTTAGTTACCAAAAACAATCAAAAGGTTCAGGCACAAGAGGCATTCTATTACAGGGATAAAGAGGTTATAATCTTTACCGGGAATCCAGTTGCAGAAGACCCCAATACTATTGTCCGTGGTAGCAAGATAACATACAATGTAACAACCGGAAATTCAGAAGTGGAAAACTCGCATCTAACTATAAAACAGGGCTCTAATAACAATGGCACATAAACTGTACTCTGAGGGCTTAAAAAAGGCATACAGAGGAAAAGTGGCAGTAAATGGCATTAGTGTGAGTGTTAATTCAGGTGAGATAGTTGGGCTACTTGGACCAAATGGTGCCGGGAAAACCACCACCTTTTACATGCTGGTTGGCATGACAGAGATGGACGATGGAAAGATATTTTTCGATGATAAGGAAATATCAAGGCTTCCAATGTATCAAAGGGCAAGGCTTGGTATAAGCTATCTTCCTCAGGAGCCTTCGGTCTTCAGAAAACTCTCAGTTCGGGAAAACCTTATGGCTGTACTTGAAATAAGGGGATACGACAGCAGAGAAATTTCCGAACGAGTTGAAAGACTGCTTGATGAATTCAAACTCAGGGAATTTGCGGACAGAAAGGGTTATATGCTTTCAGGTGGTGAAAGAAGGCGAACAGAAATTGCCCGCACACTCGCTACTGACCCGGTGTTTATACTATTTGATGAACCCTTTGCAGGTATAGATCCTATAGCCATACTTGAATTAAAAAGGATTTTGAGGTATCTTAAAGATAAGGGGATAGGAGTGTTGATAACAGACCATAATGTAAGGGACACCCTTTCTATCACTGACAGGGCTTACATAATAAACAACGGTGAGATCCTCGATGAGGGCTCGCCTGAAGAGCTTGTTAAAAACAGAGAAGTCAGAGAAACCTATCTTGGAGAGGAGTTTGTACTGTAATGGCACTTGAAACGAGATTAGACCTGAAACTTACGCAGAAACTGGTATTAACCCCACAGCTACAGCAGGCTATTAAACTCTTACAACTGCCTCAACTTGAGCTCACACAGGCAATAAACCAGGAGTTGATTCAGAACCCCTTTCTGGAAGAGGCTCAGGAAGAGGTGCGGGAGGAATCAGATGGCACCACTCAGATGCAGGAAGTTGAAGAACAGACACAGGATGTCTCTCCTGATGAAAATCTGCTTCCCCTTGAAAAGATGATGCGGTTCATGGTTGATGATTATTTTGAAGAACGAGGACACGATGGCAGGGACTTAGGTTACTTTAACCCGGGAGTTGAAACAGCGCCAGGCTTTGAACAATTTGCAAGCTCAACCACAACCCTTTACGACCATCTTAGCTGGCAACTTCGCCTGATTGATGCACCTGCTGAAATAAAGGAGATTGCTGAACTTATCATTGGCAATATAAATGAAAATGGCTATCTTAAAACTCCGATTGAGGAACTCTCAGAAATTTCAGGCAAACCTGTAGAGAAAGTAGAAGAGGCTCTAAGGATAATCCAGGATCTGGACCCACCGGGTATAGGTGCAAGAGACCTTAAGGAGTGTCTGCTTATTCAGATCAGACTTTTAGGACTTCAGGGCACACTGGTTGAGAAAATCGTACAGAACAATCTTAAAGAACTTGAAAAAAAGAACTACAATGCCATTGTCAAGCAGTATAACGCCACAATGGAAGATGTAATGATAGCAGTAAATATTATTAATGAACTTGACCCCAAACCTGCAAGGAACTTTGTTTCCCATGAAACCAACTATATAATTCCCGATGTTTTTGTAGAAAAAACAGATGAAGGCTTCAAGATAACCCTTAATGAAGAGGGTATACCAAGGATAAGACTCAATAATTATTACAGGCGTCTTTTATCTAACCAGAAGGACCTTACAAAGGAGGAAAAAAAGTTTCTAACAGAAAAACTCCGTTCAGCCATGTGGTTGCTTAAGAGCCTTGACCAGCGTAACCGAACCATTTACAAGGTCACAGAAAGCATTGTGAAGTTCCAGAGGGAGTTTTTTGAAAAGGGCAAGGATTATCTAAAGCCATTGAATCTGAAAACAGTAGCCGAAGATATAAATATGCATGAAAGCACGGTAAGCAGGGTTACACTGAATAAATACCTTGCCTGCGACCATGGAATCTTCAGTTTCAGGTTCTTTTTCTCAAGTGGTCTTAAAAACAGAGATGGACAGGAGGTATCCTCCACTATAGTGAAGGATATGATAAGAAAGATAATCGAAAATGAGGATCCAAAAAAACCTTACAGTGACCAGAAAATTGCAGACATATTGAAAAAACAGAATATTAAAATCGCCCGCCGTACAGTAGCAAAATACCGGGAAGAGCTAAAAATACCATCTCACTCAAAGAGAAAACGAGTTAACTTATAACTAAATTATTCTTAACAGGGAGGTGAAGACAGCAACAAACTTAGCACAGACAACTGTATTTATTGTGCAAAGTCACTAACCAGAAACCAATAATTTTAATTAACAACAAATCTATCGGAGGTTGTCATGAATGTGAAAATCTATGGTCGACATCTTGAAATCACGCCAGCTTTAAAGGAGTATGCTGAGTCAAAGGTAAAAAAATTCGACAAATATGTATCTAATATTACAGAGGCCCACATAACCCTGTCTGTAGAGAAGTATCGCCACAAAGCAGAGATTCAGCTCAGGGTAAATGGCGTAATTATACAGGCTGAGGCTGTAACAGGTGAGATATATGGCTCAATAGATGAAGTCATAGAGAAACTGGACAGACAGATTAAGAAATACAAAGGTAAATTGACATCCCATAGAAAGGAAAACAGGGCATCATCATCTCCAGCGCAGGAATCTTCCGAAGAGATGCCCGAGATAAAGATAATTAAAAGAAAAAAGTTTGCCATGAAACCCATGGCTGTCGACGAGGCAGCAATGCAGATGGAGCTTTTAGATAAGGATTTCTTTGTTTTTACCAATGCTGATACAGAGCAGATAAATGTGATTTATAGAAGAAAAGACGGTGATTTTGGGCTTATCGAACCTGAATAACCCCTCTGCATTTCCTTCATTAAATATAGCCACCCTCCCTTTTATAATTACCGGTGGGGGTGGCTTTAGTGTAAAAATATAAATGGAAAAGAAACTGAAGAAAAGGATAATTATAGTAACCGGTCTTTCAGGTGCTGGCAAGTCCGTTGCTTTAAGGGCACTGGAGGATTCGGGTTATTTTTGCATCGATAACTTCCCGCTGCCTCTGCTAAGGAATTTTATAACCATGAGTTCTGAGACACAGAATATGAAAGACATAGGACTGAGTATAGATGTCAGGGAAAAAGAACTGCTTAAAAATGCAGAAGATATTATCTTTGAAATGAAAAAGAACCATCATGTAGAGGTTGTATTCCTTGAGGCAGAGCCCTCTGTGCTCATAAGGAGATTCAAGGAAACCAGAAGACCCCATCCACTTTCAGAGCAAACTGGTGAAAGTGTTGAAGAGGCACTAAGACTTGAGACAGAATACCTGAGCCCTTTAAGAAACATTGCCGACAGGGTTATCGACACATCCTCTTTTACTCCTCATCAGTTACGCTCACTTATTACCGAAACTTACGGTGCAACAGGAAAAAAACGGTTTGCCATAACGCTTATCTCCTTTGGATATAAGTTTGGTATCCCCCAGAACATAGACCTGCTGTTTGATGTAAGGTTTCTGAAGAATCCCCACTTCGTTCCAGAATTAAGAGAGCATACGGGACTGGAAAAAAGCGTGCTCAATTACATAAAAAGCGATCCAAGGACAGATGAACTCCTTGAGCATCTGAGAAAACTTCTTGTATTTCTCATTAAGGAATACATTACCGAGGGTAAGAGTTCGGTAAACATAGGAATTGGCTGCACCGGTGGAAGACATCGCTCTGTGGCAATTGTGGAGGAAATCAAAAAATACCTGAGCAACGAACTCGACCTTGATGTTCAGGTAATACACAGGGAGCTATAAATGATTTATCTTGATTACAATGCAACCACACCCATTGCCACTGAAGTAAAAAAGGCAATAATAGAATCTCTTGATATTTACGGCAACCCCTCAAGCTCTCACCTTGTAGGGGTTTCAGCCCGTCGTATTATAGAGACATCCCGTCAAATGGTTGCACAGATGATAGGGGCATCTCAGGAGGAAATCATCTTTACCTCTGGTGGCACTGAATCAAACAACCTTGCCCTTTTTGGCATGGTCTCACAGTATACAAAGGGCCATATCATCTCTTCAGCTATTGAACATCCCTCGATAAAGGCACCTCTTCAGGAACTCAAGAGAAGGGGTTTTGAGGTAACATTTATAAAACCAGGAAGGGACGGCATTATAAACCCGGAGGATGTCAGGAATGCCATTACCAAAAAGACCCTGCTTATAACCATTATGCATGCAAACAATGAAACCGGCACCATACAACCTGTTGCAGAAATAGCTGAGATAGCAAGACAGAGGGGTATTGTACTGCATACTGATGCTGCTCAGAGCATAGGTAAGATTCCTGTCAAGGTTGACGACCTTGGAGTTGACCTGCTCACCATTGTTTCGCACAAGTTCTATGGTCCAAAGGGTATCGGGGCACTTTATATCCGTAAAGGAACAAGGCTATCGCCAATGCTTTTCGGTGCTTCCCACGAAAGAGGAATCAGACCTGGCACAGAAAACACCCCTCTGATAGCTGGTATTGGCAGGGCAGCAGAGCTCACAATTTCAGAGCTGCCCGACAGACAGATCAGACTCAGGTACCTTACCGACCTGTTACTTGGCCATCTAAGAGGCTACCTACCTGATCTGGTGCTTAATGGCAGTCAAGATAAAAAACTTCCCAATACCCTGAACCTCACAATCCCTGGCATTAAAGGACACGAATTGGTTGAAGCCCTAAAGGAGGAAGTGGCCATTTCAGCAGGTTCCGCCTGCCATGCAGGTAAGGTACACGCCTCAGAAGTGCTTTTATCTATGGGAGTAGAAAAAAAAGATGCAGTCTCATCTGTGCGTATTTCAACAGGAAGGGAAAACACTGAAGATGAAATAAAAGAGGCAGCAGAAATTATAGCTGAAAAAGTTAAGGCACTTCGCAAAAGAAGAGGCATCAGAAGGTTTTTACCTTTCTGAGTTTACAGCATTCCCTTTGTTTTTAAATACCGGTAGTCTTCAACAGT
>CAZEYP010000013.1:0-50616 GCA_964515925.1 uncultured Nitrospirota bacterium | reverse complement strand
TTTACATGGGGTTTTGTCCTTTCAAATTTCTCCTTTGCCATAACTCCTCCCTTCTTGATTGGTTAAATGTATGAGTACTCCTCAAATAATTCCCCTTTATGGAGCCCATGACCGGGATCGAACCGGTGACCTCGTCCTTACCAAGGACGTGCTCTGCCGACTGAGCTACATGGGCTTATAAAGAAACCGTTTGAGCCGTTTGAACCGTTTGAGCCGTTTAAACCGTTCAAACCGTTTGAACGGTTTTATGGAGCGGGAAACGGGATTCGAACCCGCGACCCTCGGCTTGGAAGGCCGACGCTCTACCACTGAGCTATTCCCGCTTACAAATAATTTTAAATCTGAAATTTCAGATTAAAATCCTGGTGGAGAGGGGAGGATTCGAACCTCCGAAGGCTAAGCCAACGGGTTTACAGCCCGTCCCCTTTGGCCACTCGGGAACCTCTCCATCTGAAATCAGAGGTCGGAAATCAGACATCCGATACCTGACTTCCAACCTCCAACATCTAACCTCTTTATATGGAGCCACCGAAGGGATTCGAACCCCCGACCCGCTGATTACAAATCAGCTGCTCTACCAGCTGAGCTACGGTGGCTCAAAAAGTGACACCAACAGAATTATATTTTAACTTAAAAAGTTATCATAATTTTTATAAAAAAGTCAAATCTTTTTTTGGCCAGAATTATAGTGGGGTTTTGTTTGAAAACTCAAATGTGCAATCTTATATATTACTAAATTTACTAATATATTACTAAAAACCCTGTTTACCAATCAAGCCTGTCGTTTAACAGGTCATCGTAGAGCTGTTCCGGTAAAAACGCCTGTCTGTGTATCTCTTCAGAATAATACCGTCTATCATTTATGACAGGCCTCCTTATTTCCCGCAAAGATGGCCCCATTGATGCAGATGAAAAGGTCCACCAGTTACCGGCATATGTGGCTATTGGAGCTGTATACAGATCAACTACGGGAAATACGAGTCTCATGGTTTTTTGAATATCAACCACCATATCTTTGTGAAAGTGGAGAGATTCTGAAAGGGTAACAAACATGCCATTTTCTCTGAGAGATTCCTTTACTGCCTTAAAAAATTCAACAGTAAAAAGGCTTTTTGCAAAGCCTATAATATCTGTGGAATCAACAATTACAACATCAAACTCTTCCTTATGATTTCTTATAAACTCTGCACCATCCATATTTTTTATCTCTACCCTTTCATTGTCAATCTGACAGGATACAGAGGGGAAAAAGTTCTTTGATGTCTCTATTACCTCTCTGTCTATCTCAACAAAATAGAGTCTCTCCACGCAGTTGTGCTTCATTACCTCTCTTACTGCCCCTCCATCACCTCCACCAATCACCACAACCCTTTCAGGCTCAGGGTGAGCATGCATTACCACATGAACAAGCATCTCATGATAAAAGAACTCATCCTTCTCCGTAAACTGAACCACTCCATCAAGGATTAGCATCCTCCCAAAATAGGGATTTTCAACCACCATTATCTCCTGATATGGACTCTTTGCCTTATAAAGTATCTTGCTTATCTCATAAACATACTGAATAGGTGAGTAAGGGTCCTCTTCAAAAAACTTTATCATCAACATCCTCCTTTATAGAGCTTTTACAACTTCCTCGTAACTGGTAAGTCCTTCCGATGCCTTTATCAGGCCATCTTCTCTGAAAGTGGTGTATTTTATTGACTTAGCTATTTCCTTCAGATCATTCAGACTTGCCCTGGCAAGTATGGCATCCCTGAGTTCCTTATTGGGCACTATAAACTCAAATAGTCCAATCCTGTGGCTGTAACCAGTAAGACTGCAGGCAGGACATCCCTTGCTTCTGAAAAGCTTTGGCGAGCGGTTGCCTGTAAGCCGGGCTATCTCCTCTGCAATCTCATCAGGAGGGTCATACTCTTCTATGCAGTTCTGGCAGAGCCTTCTTACAAGTCGCTGCCCAAGAATGGCTATCAGGGAAGAGTATAACATAAAGGGTGGTACATCCATCTCAAGCATCATTGTAATAGCACCAAGGGTATCATTTGAAAGAAATCTTCCAAAAACAAGGGTCTTCGAAAGGGCTGCATGAAGCACTGGCAGTATTGCATCTCTTGTAAGCATCTCGCCCACCATCAAGACATCAACATCCTGTTTTAGCAGGGCTTGCAGTCCCTTTTCATAACTATACCCTGCCTTCTCGTTTGGCTCGCCCTGCGTAATGCCTGGAAGTTTGTTTTTTATGGTTCTCTCATAGGTAAAAATACTCTTTTCAGGGCTCTTTAGGTAGTTTAATGATGCATATATGGTAGAACTTTTGCCACTGTCTGAAGGCCCGGTGACCATTATAAATCCTCGATTTGCAGTTATAAGCCTTTTATAGTTATGCAGCATCTGTGGTGAAAAACCAAGTTTATCAAGCTTAAGCTCCTCCTTTGCAAAGGGCTGCTGAAAGGTAAGCACCATCCTCTCCCCATGTAGTGATGGCATGGTGGCAACATCGATGTCGTAGTACTTTCCCCTTGCCTTTGCCCTGAAATAACCCTCTGATGGAACAAATCGCTTTAGTATGTCGATTGAACTGAGAATCTTTATTCTGTTGATAATGTTCTGTTGAAGATTGGCCGGTGGTTTAACAAGCTGCTTAAGTTTACCATCTACCCTGATGAATATCTCATACTGGTCTTCCCGTGGCTCAAAATGTATATGGGTTGCCTCTTCATCTATTGCAGCAAGCACAATTGCATTGACCAGTTTAATAACAGGAGCCTCTTCAGCAGACTGGAGAGCCTCTTCAAGGTCTTCCTCCTTTATCCCTTGGTCACCCTTGATGAACTCAATCTCCTCGGCCTGTTCTACCTTTAGAGCTTCTTCCCAGGTAACAGGTTTTTCAAAAAGCTCCTGAATCTTTCTTTCAAGGCTGCTGATGGCAGTTACAACCGGGGCTATTTTATACCCCGTCACATAGGCAAGGTCATCAAGTAATATAAGGTCCTTAGGGTTAGCCGTAGCCACAGTAAGCGTATTGCCATCAAGTTGAATGGGCAGAACCTTATATTTTTTTATAATCTTCTCAGGAATCAGTGATAGGAGGTCGGGCGAGGGATTGTAGTTTTCAAGGTTTATCGAGGGAACATTTAACTGTCTGCTTAGAAGATAATCAAGATCCTCCTCTGAAAGAAGCTTCATCTTCAGCAACACCGTACCGAGCCTTTCACCAGTCCTCTTCTGTTCCTCAAGCGCCTTCTCAAGCTCCTCAAGAGTCAGAATGTTAAGGTCTAATAACAACTCGCCGATCTTTTTCTGAAAATTTTGCATATCCCCTCCAAAGTTGGTTTTGTTGGTTTATTTGTATATTGTGTATTGGTAAATTAGTAAATTATTATACCACTTATTACTAATCCACCACTTTCCCCTTACTTTATCTTCTGTCCCTGCAGAAACTTCTGGTAGAAACCAGTAAACTGCCGCTCAATAAACTCTCTGAACCTGTCTAACTCCCTGAAAAATCCAGTTAGCCGTGTTTTTACCTCTGAAAGGTCTATGTCTTTCAGTTCGGGCTTACATACAAAATAGGCAAGTCCTTTCTGGAGGAGCTTGTTTCTAATGGTGGACAGAGGGAGAGTCGATGTTATAATAATTGGAAGGTAAGAGAAATCTCTGAGCAGGATGCCAAGCGCCTTCATTCCCTCGGGCGACTCGAGCCCTCCTTTTATGAAAAAGAAGTCTGAATCTGCAATAAGGATATCAAGTGCTGTGCCTGATGACTCCCTGAGATGAGTAAAAAGGTTGTTGAATTCCCTGAAGACCTTAAAATCAACCCCCTTCTGGGTAAAATAATTCTCATAATGCATTCTCATCCTGGCGCTTGACTCTAAAATTAGCACCCTGACAGGGAGACCCTCATTCTCAAATGAAACATCTCTTGAAAAAACCACGCTTAACTCTTCAGTAGTTGAGAGTTCATCTTCTGATAATTGGGTAGTTTTTTCCATCTCTTTACTGTTGGTTTCACCCTCAAGAGGTGAAACCGATGTAATATCAGAAGGATCAACCATTGGTGATAGAGGATTGCTCAGTATTGCAAGCTTATAGTCTTCATCAAGCTGTAAGTCTTCAATGGTACTATCAACAATCTCACTGTTAATCTTTTTTTTATTCAATAAGTAGGCGTTCAACAGGGATGCATCGCATATCATATTTATTACTCTTGGTAGCCCCCTTGACTGATTATAAATAGTTTCAATTGCGCTTACATCAAATATCTCTATATGTTTTGAGCCTGCTTTAGACAGCCTGAACTTTATATAAGCCTCCACATCCTCTTTGTGAAGATTCGAGACAAAGTAGGACTTATAATAATCCTGAAGCCTCTCTATAAGTCTTTCTTTTTCTATAAAAGACTTAAGCTCTGGCAAACCTAAAAGAATGAGATTGAAGGGACAGCCCTTCTTTATCAATGCCTCTGTTATATCAAAAAGCAGCCTAATCGGTCCTCTGCCTAACTTATCAGCATCATCAACCACAAGAATTATCCTGACATAGTCCTTTTGTAAGTTCTTAATTGTATTGATAACAGAGGCCTTAGTGCTTTTTGCCTTCAAACCAAGTTCAAGGGCTATAAATCTGATAAAATCGCTCTCTTCATGGGCTATGTAGTTTATCTGAATCTGCTTTATTTGGGGGGGTAAGTTTTCAAGAAAACTTTTAATCAAACATGTCTTACCCGAACCTGGCTCACCGGTTATAAGCTGTACATGATGGTCATCAAGGTCCTTTAAAAGAGAGCTTAAAAGCAGTCTGTTATATTCATTTATATAAAGAAATTCCCTCTTAAAGGTATTACCGAATGGCTTGGTTTTAAAATCAAAAAAGGATAAATACATTTGGTTACCACCCCGTAAATTATGTAACTATTTTATTATAATATTTACACTGATTTATTTCCACAGATTTTTCTTCCACTCCTCCTGCCTCCAGTATCAGAGAGATTTATAAAAAAATCATCGGGCTACCTTTATGAAATTTTTATAAACCTTTACATCTTTTTTACATAAAAACAGGATATTATATTTATATATAAGGTAATCACAATGTACATCATGGAGCAGGCAAAATGGAGCAGGCAAAATTAAAAACAACACTTGTTGTCAACGACACTGTGATTCCCCTTAATCACTTCACAGAGCAATACATCGGGAATATCCTTAAATCAATATCCTCAAGCCTTGGTTTTGATGCAAAAAAGGTCAATATCTATATAGAACCGGAAGAATTAAGGATCTATGCAGATGACCGTAAGATACCTATAAGAAAGGATTTCGTAAGATTAATTGTAGAAAGCACCATCAGAGGTGTACTGTCTCCAATGAAGGGGATCTTCTGGCTTGAAAGGATAAGCATCTGTACTGAGGGCTAAAAAATTTGAATTTCGTTATGCATTTTTGCTATAACGATATGTATGAAGATAAAGTCAAAGGTATGGATTGAGATTAATGGAGAGCCTGTCTTTGGAAGAGGTCGTAGATTTCTTCTTGAGGCAATAGACAGGTATGGCTCTATAAACAGGGCAGCAAAGGAAATCAATATCTCTTACAGAAAGGCATGGAGCTATATCAAGGCAATGGAAGACAGGCTCGGAATAAAGTTAGTTAACAGAAGAGTGGGTGGTAAAAACGGTGGTGGTGCAGAGCTGACAGAAGAGGCAAGGGAGTTTCTCAGAAGGTATGGTGAGCTTGAGGACCAGATAAGACGGTATGCTAACAAAAAGTTCAGGAGTATATTTGAAAAATAATCCCTGGTCAAAGGAGGTCTTTCATGTGTAATTCTCATGAACCCAACAACAGAGAAGGATTAATGAAAACCATACCTGTTCATCAGGCCATAGGTATGGTACTTGCTCATGACATAACAGAGATAAGACCAGGGGAGTTCAAGGGGCGTGCATTCAAAAAGGGACACATTATTAGAAAAGAGGATATCAATCATCTACAGAGACTCGGCAAAGAGCACCTCTATGTACTTGATATTGCAGAAGATGAACTACACGAAAACGATGCAGCCTACCGTCTTGCCGAAGCACTGATTGGAGAAGGAGCACAGATGCAGGGAGAGCCAAAGGAAGGAAAGATAAACATTATTGCCGCAAGAGATGGGCTTCTGAAGATAGATTTCCAGAGGCTCAAGGCCTTTAACATGCTTGGTGAGGTAATGTGTGCCACACTGCATAACAATACGGTTGTCAGGAAGGGACAGTTAGTAGCTGGCACAAGGGCAATTCCCCTGGTGGTGAAGAAGGAAGTGGTTGAAGAAGCAGTCAGAAGGGTTCAGGGGGTCACAGCTGTAATAGAGGTCAAAGAACTTCGTAGAGCCAGGGTAGGCATGGTAATAACAGGCAATGAGGTCTATTATGGTCGCATAAAGGATGCCTTCAGGCCAGTAATAGAGAAGAAAGTCTCCCGGTTCGGTGGTGAGATCGTTGGGGTTTACTATGCACCAGATGATGCCTCTTATATAAAGGCACGACTTGAGGAGCTTATAGAGGCAGGAGCAGACCTTTTAATCACTACAGGTGGCATGTCTGTTGACCCGGATGATGTAACCCGTTTTGCTATAAGACAGCTTGGTGTAAAGGAGATGCATTATGGTTCTTCGGTGCTTCCAGGTGCCATGTTTCTGGTTGCGTATATAGAGAGTCAGGAGTCAGGAAACGGAGGGCAGAAGTCGGAACCCGGTGGTCGGAACTCGGAAAGCGAAAGTTACAAACTGTTAACTCAACACTCAAAACTCAACACTCAAAACTCAAAACTGATCCCCCTGCTCGGGATTCCTGCCTGTGGAATGTATCATAAAACAACAATATTTGATTTAGTGCTTCCACGAATACTTGCTGGTGAGCACATTGGACGAGAGGAGCTTGCCGAAATGGGGCACGGTGGGCTATGCCTTAACTGTAAGGAGTGTAGATACCCTGTGTGTCCCTTCGGTAAGTAACTATAAACGGTTGTACTGAGCCACAGTGGATTTGAGCCTTTCTATGGCATCAGGGCTATAGCCACTGTAAAGGAGAGAAAAGACTGTGTTGTTGGTAAGTAGCGGGTCTATGTCTTCACTAAAGACACCACCCTTTACCAGCTCATTCCAGGCCGAAGTGCCTGGAATGGGCGAAAATTCAGCAAGATGTATCCTGACATCAAGAGACATAAGAAACCTTATACCCTCCTCCACTTCATCAATGCCCTGCCCTGGCAGTCCATACATCAGATAGACCCCTATGTTTTCCTTTCTAAATCCCGCTTTCTTAAGACACTCGACAGCCCTTTTAAATTCATCATTATAGACCTTTCCACCCGTGCTACGCTGCCTTTCAGGATCGGTAGTTTCAAGACTCAACCTTATGGTTACAAAACCCGCTTTCCTCATCAATAAGGCAATCTCCTCATCTAAAAACCTTACATGAAGCCCATTGGGGGTGTGAAACCTTGCCTTAATACCCCTTTTGATTATCCCTTCAAGGATTGGTTTTATGTGTTCGTACCTGTTTGAAAGCAGTGCGTCGTCGTAGAAGGCAAAATCCTGAACTCCCATGCTGCACAGACATTCAATCTCCTCAACCACATCCTCTGGTGTCCTCTGAAAAAAAACTTTCCAGAGGATACCAGATGCACAGTAGGTGCATCGGAAGGGGCATCCCTCTGAGGTAAGAATTGGACTGTAGGAGGCATTTTTATAAAATCCGAGCTTATACCAGGCCACAGGGTTGTTCCTCTGCTTCAGCTTAATAGAAAATCCCTCCAGAACCTTTGACAGTTGCATTCCTGCCACATCTGTGTAAACAAAGTCTGCTCCTGAATAACGACTGGCATGCTCCGGCAAAAGCCTTGCATACACACCACCAAGCACAACAGGCACCCCGGGATAGAGGTCTTTACATATCTCTATAGCCTTAAACACCCCTGGATACCAGTAGGTCATTATGCCGGTAATAAGTATGCAATCAGGTCTTTCAGAGGTTTTAAGTCTTTCAACAAAGGCATCAACACCAATTCCATACCTGCCATATCGTCGCCTGATACCTTTAAGGGGCCCAGGCGTTGGAAGTGCCGTTTTAGGGTATTTTGCCATGCCAAAGGGTTTAGGTTTTTCTATTATGTCCATACAGTCTATAAGTCGTAACTTAACATTAAACTGAGATAAAAACTCGGCTACCTTCAGCAGCCCCAGCGGCCTGGCCCACATATTAACAGCCGCAAAATCGTAGATCCATGGGTTTATGAGGAGAATTTTATACATTCCAGTTGACATAAAAGCCTGGTATTTTTAATAATATTATACACTGCCGAAGTGGTGGAACTGGTAGACACGCACGCTTGAGGGGCGTGTGGGGAGACCCGTGGGGGTTCGAATCCCCCCTTCGGCACCATATGAAAGCCAGGGAGTAGTGAGTAGGGTGTAGGGAGGTAGGGAGAACAAAAAATTGAAAACTTTCCCATATGACCATCCGTAAGCAGACCGAAGATTATGAACGAAGGTTTCTTCATCCAAGGGCCACACTTAGCTCAAATTCAAAGGGGAGACTTAGACCTGAAAAGGAAGGCGAGATAAGAACCTGTTTTCAGCGTGATCGCGACAGGGTCATCCATTCAAAGGCATTCAGAAGACTCAAACACAAAACACAGGTCTTTCTTGCACCAAAGGGCGACCACTACCGCACCCGTCTTACCCATGTGCTTGAGGTCTCACAGATTGCACGGACCATATCAAGGGCATTAAGACTCAATGAAGACCTTACAGAGGCAATTGCCCTTGCTCATGACCTTGGACACACCCCCTTTGGTCATGCTGGTGAGGCTGTTTTGAGAAGGATACATCCAGGAGGCTTTGACCATTATAAACAGAGCCTTCGTGTGGTTGATATCCTTGAGCAGGATGGCAGGGGGCTTAATCTTACCTATGAAGTTCGTAATGGTATCGTAACCCACTCAAAAGGAAAGGGTGCAATCATTCCAGAAGACAGAAGACACCTTGCAAAGACCCTTGAGGGACAGGTGGTCAGGGTCTCAGACATCATTGCTTACATCAACCACGACCTTGATGATGCCCTGAGGGCAGGCGTTATAAAGCGTGCTGAAATCCCCAGAGAGGTTGTAAAGGTAATCGGTGAAAGATACTCAAAAAGAATCGACACCATGGTTAAGGATGTAATATACGAAACCATCAAAAAAGACTACGCACACATAGCAATGAGTCAGGAGGTCTCTGAGGCGATATACAGATTAAGGGACTTTCTGTTTGAGAGGGTATACGAAAGCGAACAGATTAAAAAAGAGTTTAAAAAGGCTGAAAAGGTACTGATTGACCTTTACGAATACTATCTTGAGCATACTGAAGAGCTTAAACAGGATGTTCACATTGAAGACCAGGATAATCGTCATCGTATTGTCTGCGACTTCATCGCTGGAATGACCGACCGTTATGCCCTTATGACCTACGAGCGGCTCTTTATGCCTCAGCAGTGGCAGAGGTTGTAGTTTTTGTACTGACAAGAGCTATAATATAGGAAGTGTTGCAAAAATACTTTCTGTGAGGTGATATATTATGTCTAAAAAAGGATTGGTTCTTGGTATATTCCTCGTAATACTTGGTATTGTTACAGGGCTTGTAATCTCTTCAAGGATGGATGTACAGGAAGTCTTGCTTGCGGAAGACACAGGCATCTCAGCATCAAGCACCGCATTTTTAGAAAAATTAAATCAGTCCCTGTCAGAGGTGGCTGAAAAGGTAAAGCCAGCTATAGTAAACATATCCACAACAAAGACCGTTACTCTTAAAGACAATCCCTTCAGGGATTTCTTTGAAGACCCCTTTTTCAGAAGATTCTTTGGAGAGCCCTTTGGTCATAGCAGAAAATATAAATCTACTGCCCTTGGTTCAGGGGTTATCGTAACAAAAGATGGCTATATCCTTACAAATAACCATGTGGTCAAGGATGCTGATGAAATAAAGGTAAGACTATTTGACAGAAGAGAGTTTAACGGTAAGGTAATAGGTACTGACCCCAAGACAGACCTGGCTGTAATAAAGATAAACGCCACAGACCTGCCTGCCATAAAAATAGGTGATTCAGACAGACTAAAGGTTGGAGAGGTGGTGCTTGCCATAGGAAATCCCTTTGGCCTTAGCCACACAATCACCATGGGGATTGTAAGTGCAAAGGGACGCTCCCATGTGGGAATTACTGATTATGAAGACTTTATACAGACCGATGCAGCCATCAATCCTGGAAACTCAGGCGGTGCACTTGTAAATATTAAGGGAGAACTGGTTGGTATTAATACCGCCATATTCTCAACAAGCGGTGGTTACATGGGTATCGGCTTTGCCATCCCTTCAAACATGGCAAAGGCAGTTATGAACAGCATAATAAGCTATGGTAAGGTAATCAGAGGGTGGCTTGGCGTGACAATTCAGGATCTAACCCCTGAACTGGCAAAGCACTTCAACATTAAAGAGCCGGAGGGCTCTCTGGTAACCGATGTGGTCAAAGGAAGCCCGGCAGACAAGGCTGGACTAAAGCGTGGCGACCTTATAGTGGGATTCAATGGCAAAGAGGTCAAAGACTCTGCTACGCTCCGCAATATGGTTGCAAGCACTCCTCCAAAGACAGAGGTAACGATAAAGATCATAAGAGATGGAAAAGAAAAGACCCTGACTGCTGTTCTTGGTGAGTATCCTGAAAAAATTGCAGCAAGAAGAAGTTACAGAGATAATGTGCTTAGAGGAGTTTATGTGCAGAATCTTACTGATGACCTGAAGAAAAAATTAGACATTCCTGAAAAGGTTGAAGGGGTTCTGGTAACCAATATCGAAGAAGACAGCCCTGCCTCAGAGGCTTTACACAGAAATGATGTTATTCAGGAGATAAACCGTACAGAGATAAAGAATGTAGATGATTACGACAGGGTAGTATCAAAGATAGGAAAAGACGAGAGCGTGCTGATACTGGTCTATCGTGCAGGTGGATACCTGTATATAACGATAAATCCTTAAAAGTGGTGTATTGGTAATTGGTATATTGGTGTAGTGATGAAATGGTGAAGTGGAAGTTCAGGTAAACTGAACCATGTTAAATAAAAAGAGCTTTTATCCTGATTATCTTGTTGAGATTGTACTTACCATCTTTCTGGTAATAGAGGCTGTGGTGGTACTTGCCCTGCTTTTTCCTCAACATACAGGCAGGATGATAAACTTTGCTGCAGCTTACCAGCCAAGACCAGAGTGGTATTTCCTGTGGCTCTATCAACTTGTCAGATACTTCCATGGGAAATGGATATTTGTGGGAACCGTTTTAGTGCCCCTGTCAATAGTACTCTTCATCATCCTTGTTCCATGGATTGACAGATTAAGAAATGGACGAAAGGCAGTCCTTACAGGAACCTTTATAATACTGTCATTGTTTGTTTTGTTTACCATAATCCCCATTATTAACCAATAACAAACAAATGGCACAATGCATTACCATCCAGCCTGAAGAATCACTGATAGAAAAATGTATCGAAAAACTCACCTTCAAAGATGAGGATTATTCAGCCAATATTGTTGTGTTTCCAGGCAGAAGACCAGGGCACTTTCTGCGAAAAAGGATTTCAGAGCAAATAAAAAAACCCTACATACCGCCATCGGTATTTTCTATAGATGACCTTGTAGATAGCTTTCACGATGAACTACTGCAGGGAGCCAGAAAGAAAATATCCCAGATAGATGCGGTTTTTCTGCTATATGAAATTTACAGGAATTCAGACAAACAGATAGGAACCGATGCCTTTATGGTGCCTGAGCTGTTTATGCCTCTTGGCATAAAGATCTATAATGACCTTGAAGAATTGTACATAGAGAATATAGACCCTGAAAGGCTTTCTCTCTCTGAAGAGTCGCTTCCTATCCTGACAGAAAGAAATCTCCAGTCGCTCTCCTATTTTTACAAATCCTTTTATGCTGAATTAAACCGAAGGGGTCTTGGTAGTCGCGCAACAGGATACCGTGAAACTGCAGAAGCCTTAGAGCGGTTTGCACTTTCTGGGGTAAATCCCATGTTTCGTAACAGGAGACTCTCTGAATACCGAGTAATTATTTCTGGTTTCTATGCCCTGAGCGACTGTGAAAGGAGACTCTTCAGGGCACTTTCAAAAATATCTGACACTATATATATCTTCGTTGATGGAAAGGGAATAAAGGATACCATAACATCCCTTGACCCTGAGTTTATAGAGAAAACAGCTCAACCTTCTAAAAGCAGGCAAACCCGTATCCACCTTTATAGCAGTTCCGACACTCATGGAGAGGTACTGAAAACTGCAACAATTCTTAAAGAACTAAAGGACAGTGGAATTAACCCTTCTACAGACACCCTGATTCTACTGCCCACATCTGACACACTCTTTCCATTACTGCACAACTGTCTTTCTGAGATTGAGGACGAAGGTTTCAATATATCAATGGGTTATCCCCTGTACCGAACACCTGTTTACAGCTTCTTTGCCACCCTTATGGAACTTGTTGAGAATATCTATAAAGAGGGCATATATGTTAAGGATTATCTGAAGTTTATACTTCATCCTTACATAAAAAACATATATTTTAAACAGAAGGAACTCTCAGGTATTAGCAAAAACGAAATTACCAGGATACTGGTTCATAGCATAAAAGAGTTCTTTGATGAAAGGGTCCTCAACCTGTTTATAAACCTTGAGGAGATTGAATCCGCAGAGGATATATTTGCAAGGTTTTTTACTCATCTCTCTGCTGAAACAGAGATTGATAAAAAGGACCTTTCAAGCCATCTCCACTGGATTCATGAAAAGACGATTCTCTCTTTTATGAACTTCAAAGATGTAGGTGATTTTGCCGAGAAAGCAAGAGAGCTTTTAATCTTTATATACAAAAACTCTACCGCACCTGAGCATCCCTATTTTCATCCCTTTGCAGAGGGTTTCATAAGGAGCTTTGACGAACTGAAAGCCTCACTGTTTTCAGGATACAGTTTTAGTGATAATGCTGGATACTTTAACTTCTTCAGAAGTTATATAAAAAACTGCTCTGTTGCCTTTGAAGGCACGCCTGTTAAAGGGGTTCAGGTGCTGGGACCTCTTGAAACAAGGGGGCTCAGATTCAGGAGGGTTTTTGCCCTTGATGTAAACGAAGGGATAATTCCAGACACAAAACGACAGGACACCCTACTGCCTCAGAGAGTAAGAGAAATGCTGGGGCTGAGCACCTATAAAGATAGAGAAAGAATAATAGATTACTACTTTACCACCCTGCTTGAAGGCTCAGAGCAGGCTCACATCTTTTCAATTGATAACAACCAGATGCAAAGAAGTAGATTTGTAGAAAGATATATATGGCAGAAGCAAAAAGAAGACAACACCACTGATTCTGACAAATACATAAACAGGATAATCTACAGCCTGGACCTCAGCACCCCACATCCTGAGCCTGTAAAAAAAACAGATGCCATTGTAAACTTTCTCAGGGAATTTACCTACACAGCTTCAAGCCTTGACGATTATCTGTCGTGTGGACTTAAGTTCTACTACAGCAATGTCCTTGGATTGAAGAACCACTTAATTACTGAAAAAATAAATCTTGGTCTTATCACCCACACCCTGCTTCATACCTATTTCAAAGGCTACATTAATCTCACCCTTTCAGAAGAGGTGCTTACACTAAAAAACATCTCAGATATGGTTAATAAATACTTTAGCTCCAGATATGGAAGCAGGCTTGATGGAAAAACCTATCTTATAAAGAAACAGGTTATCAATCGATTGATTGAGCTACTGACAGGGTACTTTATTCCCCTTGCAAAGGCTCACAGGATTATAATAAAAAACCTGGAAACAGTGATAAATATAAGGCTGAAAGACTTTAACCTCAAAGGCATAATCGACAGAATAGAGCTACGAGATGATGTAACTTTTATCATTGATTATAAAACATCTTCTTCCAATACCTCTTTAAAGATCGATCTTGACAAGCTGGAAATTAACAACAGAGACACCTGGTTCAGTGCTGTTAAATCAGTACAGATTCCCCTTTACATAATACTGTATACAAGATTTGCAAATCCAGAGGCAATGCCAAGGGGGCTTTATCTCTTGCTTGGAAGAACAGGTATAGACCGAAAGAAGATAGAATATGAACCAGTACGTTTTGACCCTGAAACTTACAGGTTAATGGAGGATTATATTGTCAATCTGCTTGAAGATATTATCAACCCTGAAATACCCTTTCAGCCACCAGAGGACATGAAAAAGACCTGCCCAAAATGTAATTATCAGGAGGTGTGTGGAACAAAATGGGTAAAAGGCTCGGATTATTTCTGATTGCCCTGCTGGGTATAGTGCTGTTTTCCTGTGCAGTAAATCCTGTTACAGGAAAACGGGAGCTTATGTTTGTATCTGAATCTCAGGAGATAGAGATTGGCAAAAAGGCAGCCCCCTCACTTTACTGGTCATACGGCGGTGAATTTAAAGACCCCGAGCTTCACGATTACCTTGAAGGTGTTGTTAAAAGGATATGGGAGATATCTGAAAGACCCTACCTGCCAATGAGATTTGTGGTCCAGAACACCTCTGTCCCCAATGCCTTTGCTTTGCCAGGATATGTGGCTATCACAAGAGGGCTTCTTGCTGAGTTACAAAACGAGGCTCAGTTTGTGGCTGTTATGGGACATGAGGTGGGCCATGTAATGGCTCGACATACAGCAGAACGGATAACCCTTGGACAGCTCCAACAGCTTGGCCTCGTGATAGGAGGTATCTTTCTTTCAGGGAGTTCACACTCTGACACCTTTCTTAGACTGGGTGCAATAGGCAGTAATCTTCTGCTTCTTAAATACGACCGATCCCAGGAGATACAGGCAGACCGTCTGGGTGTTAAATATATGGCCAGGTTAGGCTATGACCCCTATCAGGCTATTCAGGCACATAAGAGGCTACAGGTAGCAGTAAATAACTACCTTAAAAGGATGGGGATAAAACCAGGAGAGGATAACTTTATTAACTCCATCCTATCCACTCACCCGAGGCATGAGGTAAGGGTGCAGGAGATAAAAGACATGATAAACCACCTGCCTACATACAAAATAAAGGGAGATGGAAGGTTTCAAAGGAGATTCCTGAAAATGACAGAAAGGATAAGGAGGATAAATAAGGTATACTTCATCTATGACAGAGCAGTTAAGAATTACAATAAAAACAGGTTACAAAAGGCCGAAACACTGATAAAAAGGGCTATTAAAAAGCAACCTGACCAGGCTACCTTTTACAATCTCTATGGAATGGTGGAGTTCAAAAAGGATAACCTGAACAGAGCAAAAAGACTGTTTAAAAAGGCACTCCATATAGAAAAAGACTACCAGCCTGCCATCTATGGGCTTGGTCTTATAAATCTCGAAAAGGGCCGTTACGAGGCTGCATTAAGGAGGTTTCAGAAGAGCCTTGCCCTCTATCCATCCCATCCAGGTTCCTATTTCGGGATGGGGAAGACACTGTACAAACTACAGAGATACAGAGGAGCAATACGATATCTCAAGCCCTATGCCAGTTATAACCCGAAGCATAAAGAGGTGCATGGCCTGCTTGGAATCTGCTATGAACGAATCGGAAATATCCGTGCTGCTATAAGAGAGTATGAGCTCCAGGTCAGAGTTGCTCCTGATACAGAGCTTGGTCAGTACGCACAGCTAAGACTCCTTGTATTGAGGAGTCTTTTAAGGGTAAGATAGAAGGAAGTTGGTGTAACACAAATATACCAATAACCAATATTCTAACTCTTTTTTGGAGGTTTATATGGTAAAAGAGGTTGAGATCTATGAAGGTGGACAACTGGTAAAGAAGGAAAAGATGCGTCTTAAGATGGTAAAGGAGATGAATGAGGTGGTGGTTTATGAAAATGAAGATGGAAGGGCGGTTCTTTACTTTAAAGAAAAAGATAGATATATCCTTGTATCAAATGAAATGGCTTAAAAACCTTTGCAGAAAACCACGGTGAATTAACAGGTTTTAGCATCAACTCTTAACATTGAGTAAAACTTCTTAAAAAACACCATCTTTTTGTATAATACTAAACCATGCATTCGCCAGAGAAACAGCTTGAGATAATAAAACGAGGTGTAGCAGAGATAATCTCTGAAGAAGAGCTCCTTGCAAAACTTCGTGAGGGCAGAGCCCTGCGCATAAAGGCAGGCTTTGATCCCACAGCACCTGACATACACCTTGGCCATACAGTCCTGATAGAGAAGATGCGCCAGTTTCAGGAACTGGGCCATGAGGTTATATTTCTGATTGGTGACTTTACAGGCATGATAGGAGACCCTTCTGGTAAAAATGAAACCCGCCCCCCCCTGACTAAAGAAGAGGTTCTTGAAAACGCAAGCACCTACAAAGAGCAGATATTCAAGATCCTTGACCCGGAAAAGACCCGTATAGAGTTCAACTCCCGATGGTTCTCAAAGATGAACGCCGAGGATATTATCAGGCTTGCAAGTCGCTACACAGTGGCAAGGATGCTTGAGAGAGAGGATTTTAAACAGCGTTTTCAGAGTCAGACCCCAATCAGTATACATGAGTTTCTTTATCCCCTGATTCAGGGTTATGACTCGGTTGTGCTTCAGGCAGATGTAGAGCTTGGGGGAACTGACCAGCGGTTCAACCTGATAGTGGGGAGGGAACTTCAGAAGGAATATGGCCAGAAACCCCAGTGCCTTGTAATGATGCCCCTTCTTGAAGGACTTGATGGCGTAAAAAAGATGAGTAAAAGCCTTGGAAACTATATCGGTATCACCGAGCCCCCTAAGGAGATGTTTGGAAAGATAATGTCCATTTCAGATGAACTGATGATCAGATACTATGAACTTCTCAGTCACATAAGCCTTGAGGAGTTTAACGAGCTCAAAAAGGGCATAAAAGAAGGCACTGTGCATCCTAAAAAGGCAAAAGAGGCGCTGGCCATGGAAATTATAGAAAGGTTCTGGTCTAAAGAGGAGGCACTTAAGGCAAAAGAGGAATTTGAAAGGGTATTCAAACAAAGAGGACTTCCAGATGAAATACCCGAGGTCAGATACTACTTCAACTCTGAAGAGGTCTGGTTACCTCAAATTCTTAAAGACACAGGCATATGTAAAAGTACGGGTGAGGCAATGAGGTTGATAAAACAGGGGGGAATCAGAATAGACGATAAAAAGGTCTCTGACACACAGTTTAAACTCTCCTCAGGTGAGTATATAATAAGAATAGGCAAAAGAAGATTTTACAAGCTTATTCCATCCTGATGGAACATTACGAAATTGCATTCAAATTAATCCTTGGTGCACTGCTTGGTGGTGCCATTGGTTTTGAGCGGCAAAGCCACGGCAGACCTGCAGGTTTCAGAACCCATCTGATCGTATGCCTTGCCTCTGTGCTTATCATGTTAGTTTCTGATCGCTATTATCAGATAGCAGACCTGAACCCTGATATTATCAGGATAGACCCTGCTCGTATTGCAGCAGGCGCTATAACTGGAATTGGATTCCTTGGTGCCGGAGTGATACTTAAATCAGGTTTCACTGTGCAGGGCCTCACTACTGCTGCCTGTCTGTGGATTGTATCTGCCATAGGACTCGCTGTTGGGAGCAGTCTTTATGCACCTGCTTTCATTACTTTCTTTATCACTCTCATTGCATTATGGGGATTAAGAAAGGTGGAAAGCAGGGTATCTACCCTTATATATAAAATACTCGTGGTCACAACTGAGATAACCACACCTGAAGAGACTGTTTTTGACCTTTTCAAACAAAGCAGAATATCCATAAGCGGTGTTGATTATGAGATGGATAAAACACTTAATGAAATTACTTATCACATAAAATTTGTGGTGAGGGATAAAGGTATAATCAAAAGTATCATCAAAAGCTTAAAGGAATTAGAAGGAATAAAAAAAATCTCCTTGAAGGGGTAAGAGATGAGCTCATACAATCTTCAGGAAATAAAAGAAAAACTCTGGTCTGAAGTTGAATATGTCTTACTTGACATGGATGGCACCCTGCTCGATAAATACTTTGATGACTATTTCTGGGAGCATCTGGTGCCAGAAAAATATGCTGAAAAACACCAGATCACCTTCGGGAAGGCAAAACAAATACTGCTTGAGAAATACAGAGCTCACGAGGGTACCCTTAACTGGACAGATATAGACTTCTGGTCAAGGGAGCTGGAGCTTGACATACCAGCACTTAAAGAGCAGATCAGGCATCTCATAGAGGTTCATCCCCATGTGGAAGACTTCCTTTCAGCCCTGAACAAAGCAAAGAAAAAGGTCTTTCTGGTGACTAATGCCCACTACAAAACCCTTACGATCAAGCTAAGAAAAACCGCTATCGGCCATTACTTCAGCAAAGTTGTTACCTCCTTTGATATGGGGGCACCAAAGGAAAATATAGAGTTCTGGCAGAGGACTGAGAGGTTACTTGGATTTAAAAAAGAAAAAACCCTCTTTATAGACGATACGGTTGACATCCTTTATACAGCTCGTGAGTTTGGTATAAAGTACATTCTTCACAAATCAAAGGCCAATTCAAAAGAGGCTGGTAAAGAGAAAGTCGCAGATGGATTCCCATCCATATCAGACTTCAAGGAACTTCTGCCTTCCTGATTATTTTAATGTTCCATTTCAGGGTATCTTTTGATATAATTAGGCTATGGCTATAGAAAGGGTTATATTAATCATACTCGGTATCTCTGCGACGGTATTTATCTTTCTCTTGATTCCCGTGGTAGTGCAGCTTAAAAAAACAATCAAGAGATTAGAAGACTTCCTTTCATCAACAGACGAAGAACTTAAACCAGCACTAAAGGAGCTTCAGGGCGTGCTTTCAGAGATAAAAATCACATCAAACAATGTTAATGCCATAACATCCAATGTCAGAGGGCTCAGTGAATCAGTAGTAGAGCTTTCTACCAGGATTAACAACATATCTTCAGTTATCACAAACCTACAGAGAGAGACCAGCGCAACGGTTGCCGGCCTCAAGGCTGGTGTGAAGACTGCTGCAGGAGTATTTGTTAAAAATATAATCAGTAAAGGAGGGTAACCATGTCTGACAGTGGAAGAAATGGAACCAGTGTTTTGCTGGCATTTTTGCTTGGTGGAGTGGTTGGTGCAGGGATTGCTTTGATGTTTGCACCACGCTCTGGAGAGGAGACGAGAAGAAAGATAAAAGAGGTAGCAGAGGATGTAAAAGAACGGTCAACCGAGTATGTGGGTGAGGTTAAGGAGAAGGTATCACAGGGCCTGGAGAAGGGAAAGGAAGCGATAAGCTCTTCCCTGGAGAAGGGAAAAGAGGCCATTACAGAGAAAAAATCTGCCATATCAGCAGCAATTGAGGCTGGGAAGGAGGCATTCAAAGAGGAGAAGGAAAAACTCAAAAACACCTGATGCACGAGGTCTCAATTGCACAGAGTCTGCTTGAGATAGCTGTCAGAGAATGCGAAAAAGCAGGCTACACAAGGATAAATTCTATTTCTCTCTTGATTGGAGAAGCATCAGGAGTACAAATAGACTCTCTCAGGTTTGCCTTTGATATTATAAAAAAAGACACACCAGCTGACGAGGCACAGTTGCTGATAACCACATCTCCGCTTACTGGAAGATGTACAGATTGTGCTACCCTCTTTTATCCACATGGAGATATTGTATTTAACTGTCCCAGGTGTAAGGGAAATAATCTCAGAATAATCAAAGGAAACGAGCTTGATATATTAGAAATAGATGTTGATTAACAGGAGGCACTATGAAGGTTAAAGTGGTTAGTCGAATTCTTGAGGCAAATGAAAGGCTTGCCGATGAAAACAGAAGACTATTCAAACAGAGGGGCATTTTTGTTATCAATTTAATGAGCGCGCCAGGTGCTGGAAAAACCTCGCTAATCGTTGAGACAATCAGGGCACTTAAAGATACGGTAAACATTGGGGTGGTAGAAGGCGATATTATTGGAACCGATGATGCTGAACGGATAAACAGCCTTGGCATTCCTGTTGTTCAGATAAACACTCAGGGGGCATGCCATCTTGATGCCAATATGGTAAGAGAGGTGCTTGATGAGCTACCACTTCAGGATATCAGGCTCTTGATTGTTGAGAATGTGGGAAACCTTGTCTGTCCGGCTGAGTTTAACATTGGAGAAGACATGAAGGTAATGCTCCTGAGTGTTTCTGAAGGTGACGACAAGCCAGGTAAATATCCCCTTATGTTTCAGGAGTCCAGCGCTCTTCTGATCAATAAAATAGACCTCCTGCCGTATATTGATGTAAGCCTCCAGAAGATCAAGAACACAGCAAGGGCACTAAATCCTGAAATAGAGATTTTTGAACTCTCCTGCAAAACAGGCCAGGGTATTAACGAATGGATATCCTTCCTTAAAGAAAAACTACAAATATGATTTTAATCATACCAATCCTCTCACAAACCCGATAGAATATAATCAAGAACATTAAGTGAGAGGAGGAGCAAAGATGACAAAAACAAAATTCACAAAAGATTCGGTGATCGGTGAGATAATCAAGGAAAAACCTGCAGCAAAAAAGGTAATAGAAAAGTACTTTGGAAATGGCTGTTTCACCTGCCCTGGCATCAGGGTTGAGTCCATATCCTTCGGCGCCATGATGCATAATGTTGACCCTGAAAAGATAGTTAAAGAGATCAACGAACTGGAGGACTAAAATGCAAGCAAAGTGTTTTGTCTGTGGTGCAACAGAAAAAGACAGGGTATATCTTCCCTGCATTCATGAAGGAGAAGAAAAGCATGTATGTGTTCGCTGTCTTCCAATTTTAATTCACGGCGCTCATTAATCCCCCCTCTCCCCTCTATATAAATCAGGTGGTTGTCTCCTCGGCAACCACCTCTTTTTTTTCTCTAACCACTCTGCTGTATAACAACCGCCTGTTCATACAGGAAGTGTTCTTTCCGCTATAAGATATGTTTTTGATATAATATCCTATGCAAAAGGATATATGGATATTTATCTTCTCAGTAGCTTTTCTCTGTTTGAACTGGCCTTTTTTAGAAATCTTCCAGAATAACTTTGCCCAGTACCTTTTCGTTGCGTGGTTAGTTATTATAGCTGTAGTATTTAATGTCACATATAAAATGGAGATAAACAAAAACACTAAAAAAAGGGGAAACAGGGGAGGATAATTGTTTCCCGTCTGGTCACTTTTTCTTATGATATTCTGCTACATGTTCCTTCTCTTTCTTGTTGCCTACTTTGCAGAAAGAAAGGAACAAAAGGGCAAAAGCCTTGTATCTAACCCCTATGTTTACTCTCTTTCTCTGGCTGTTTACTGCACATCATGGACATTCTACGGCAGTGTGGGCAAGGCAGCAAACGAAGGACTGAGCTTTCTCACCATTTATTTAGGACCCACCATTATGGCCACACTGTGGTGGATTATTCTGAGGAAGATAGTGTACATTGCAAAGGAAAACAGAATAACCAATATTGCTGACTTCATAGCCTTCAGATATGGGAAGTCTCTTACCCTTTCAGCACTTGTAACCACTGTAGCAGTTATCGGGATAACACCTTATCTGGGGTTACAACTGAAGGCAATAATGACGACCTTCTCAATCCTTGCCGGTAAACCACAGGGGAGCCATTTTGCAGGCTGGTTCATTACACTGATGCTTGCAGTATTTGCTGTAATCTTTGGGGCAAGAAGACTTGACGCATCTGAACGACATGGAGGGCTTGTTTTTGCTGTTGCCTTTGAGTCTGTGATAAAGCTCTTTACCTTTCTTACGGTCGGTTTTTTTGTTACATTCGGAATATTCAATGGATACAGTGATATCTACTCAAGGATTCAGGAGCTTGGCTATACCCACCTGCTACAATTAGGCGAGGGAAGCAAGGTTAGCTTTCTTCAATGGTTCTCGTTGACCTTTCTGTCCATGATGGCAATAATGTTTCTTCCACGACAGTTTCATGTAGCAGTGGTTGAAAACTCTTCGATAGGGCATATCAGGAAGGCAATGTGGCTCTTTCCTCTCTATCTCTTTCTGATAAATATTTTTGTAATCCCCATTGCACTGGGGGGGCTGGTTATAAACAATTCACCAAAGGGAGCAGATTACTTTGTTTTAACTATTCCGTTGAATTTAGGGCATCCATACCTGGGGTTGCTCGCCTTCCTGGGGGGCTTTTCTGCTGCTACAGCAATGGTAATTGTGGAATCCCTTGCTCTTAGCAACATGGTAATGAACAGTCTTGTTATGCCAGCACTGCTCAGGTTCAAACACAAAAAGGGTTTTCATCAGATTATACTTAATATAAAACGACTTATAATTATTGGCCTTGTGTTTCTTGGTTATACCTTTGCCATATCAATAGGAGAGTTTTACAGTCTTGTTGATATTGGACTTAAGTCCTTTGAGGCAGTAACCATCTTTGCCCCCTCCATACTGCTTGGACTTTACTGGAAGAGGGCACAAAAAAACGGAGCAGTCGCTGGCATACTAACTGGATTTGTTATCTGGATATATACCCTTCTAATACCAGCATTGCTGAGAGCAGGTATTATAGCCCCCTATGGTTTCTTTTATTCCTTCTTTCAGTCACACATCCTTAACCCTACCGCTCTATTTGGTCTGAAGGGCCTGGATCGCTGGAGTCATAGTCTCTTCTGGGGGCTGACCCTTAATCTGTTCGTATTCGTCCTTTTCTCCCTGATAATGAAACAATCAGAAAGGGAACAGGAACAGGCCATCATCTTTGTAGAATCCCTGGCACCTTCTTCTTTTGCAATCCCTGCGGTGGTTAAAAACATAAATGAGATAGAGGGACTGCTTGCCCAGTTTATCGGTCCTATAGAGGCTCATGTCTGCATCAACGGTATCCTGAAGAAACATAATCTGTTGAAAGATAGACTTGCCCCTGCCAATCTTCAGGTTGTCCAGAGGGAGGCGGAAAAAGTCTTATCAGGAGTGTTGGGTCCCTCAATAAGTGCTCTGATTTTTCAGGATATAACAGTCTTGACCCCCGAAGAAAAGGAAAGGCTTTCATCCTCTATAAGAGAGATCTCCTATAACCTTCAGCTTTCAAGACGAGAGCTTGCCGAGGCTAATAGACAGTTAGCCCGTCTTAAAGAATTCAGTGAAAATATAATAGAAAGCCTGCCCCTTGGTGTGGCAACCCTGAATAGTGAACTGGTGGTGACATACTGGAACTACTCCATGCAGAAAATAACAGGTATCGGCAAAGAAGATGCCCTTGGTATGAAGGCCCATATTCTGCTTAAGTGTCTTGCCCCCGCACTGCTTGAAAGGGAATTCAGTGAAGGAGAGTTCACCTGTACAAACGAGGAAGGTACCAATAAAATCATGAAAGGATACCTCAGCAAGCTGACAGGTGAGCAGACAGGTTATGTCCTGGTATTTGAAGACATCACCGAGAAGAAAAAGATAGAAGAAGAGCTTTTCAGGGCAACCAAACATGCAAGCATCGGAAGACTTGCCGCAGGTGTGGCGCACGAAATAGGTAATCCACTTGCCTCTATCTCTTCACTTGTTCAGGAGCTTATGAGTGAACCGCTTACACCCTTTATGGAGGAATCGCTTTTAACTATCAACAAGCATATCGAAAGAATTGCCCGTATAGTAAAGAACCTCTGCGACTTTGCACGACTTTATCCTCATAAAAAGATTCAGAAAAACCTAAAAGAGATCATTAACACCACTATTGATCTTATAAAGTATGATAAAAACTTCCGTAAAATAGAAATCGAAACCTCTCTCGACGATGTACCTCCCATCAGGATGGACCCTGACAGGATTCAGCAGGTGATGTTGAATCTTTTTTTAAATGCAAGAGACGCCATGCCAGATGGCGGGAAAATATTTATATCTCTCAGAGAAGTTGACAGGTCAGTTGAGCTTGTTTTTGCAGATACTGGCTGCGGCATTGATAGCGAGGTGATGGACAGCATTTTTGACCCTTTCTTTACAACCAAGGCTCCCACACAGGGCACAGGCTTGGGATTAAGTATCTGTTATAGTATAATTAAAGACCATGGTGGCACCATTGAAATAGATACAGAAAAGGGAAAGGGAACAAAATTTATAATCAGATTACCCAGGGAGGATTAAAGTGGCAAGAGGCATACTTATTGTAGAAGATGAAGAAACATTGAGAGAATCGTTAAAGAGGGTCTTTACCAAGGAGGGATTCAATGTTGATGTTGCTGGCTCTGCAGAAGAGTCCCTCGGTCTTTGTGAAGAAAACCTATACGATGTGATAATCTCCGACATAATCCTCCCTGGCATGGACGGAATAGAGCTTCTCTCAAAAATCAGGCAGTTAATTCCAGAACAGATCTTTATAGTGATTACTGCTTATGCTTCTGTTAATACGGCAATACAGGCTCTGCGTCTTGGAGCCTACGACTACATCATGAAGCCTATAATACACGAGGAGATAAAACAGGTTGTCCGTAATGCAATTAAACAGAGACAACTGATGAAAGAAAACCTGATATTAAAACAGGAGATAGTAAAACACTACGATTTCACAAACATTATTGGTGAAAGCAAGGCAATAAAATCAATAATAGAAGAGATAAAAAAGATAGCTGATACAAGAAGCACAGTGCTTCTTCTTGGAGAAACAGGCACTGGAAAGGAACTCTTTGCAAGGGTTATACATCACAGCAGTTCAAGGCAAAACATGCCTTTTATTCCCATAAATTGTTCTGCCATCCCGGAGAATCTCCTTGAAAGCGAATTGTTCGGTCATGTAAAAGGAGCATTCACAGGAGCTGTTAGCTCAAAAAAGGGATTACTTGAAGAGGCAGATGGTGGCACAGTGTTCCTTGACGAAATAGGCGATATGCCTCTGACGCTTCAATCAAAGTTCCTTCGTGTGTTAGAAGACCAGGAAATAAGGCCTGTGGGCTCTACAAAAAGCAAAAAGGTAAACATAAGGATAATTACAGCAACAAACAAAGACCTGACAGAACTTGTGAAAAAAGGCAACTTCAGGGAAGACCTGTACTACAGAATAAATGTAATCTCTATAAATCTACCGCCCCTCAGAAACAGAAGAGAAGACATCGAACCTCTGACTAATTTTTATGTAAACAAGTTTGCCCAGAACCTTGGTAAAGCTGTCAACAAGATCTCCTCAGAGGCAATCTCATTGCTGGTAAGTTACAACTGGCCTGGCAATGTCAGGGAACTTCAGAATGTTATAGAAAGGGCAGTAATACTTGCCGAGGGCGACACCATAATGCCTGAGCATCTACCTGAAAACCTCAGAACTACCGAAACATTCTTCGAAGAATCCCTTAACAAAGGGCTTTCCATTGAAGACTACACCAGGGCATTTGTCCTTAAGTATCAGCATCTTTATGGGGAGCAGGAACTTGCAGAAAAACTCGGCATTACAAGAAAAACCCTTTGGGAAAAAAGAAAAAAGTGGGGCATCAAACGACCTTAGTTACCTAATGTTACACTAACACCATTTCAGTTACCTATCGTAACAATCACTGACATAAGACTATAATTTCAAAATGTAACAATACAAATTCCGACCTTTCACTAAACCCTGCAAATAGGTATTTTGTTGGTATTTTGTTTCTACTGAAGCAACTATCTGTTACTTTTCTCTCATACAACCGTTACATTTCCAGACATTTCACTCCCTGGCACTTTTCTTGCTTTTTCCATTTGAACACAAATGGTAAAAGAGGAGATTATAGAGTTTTTAAAAAATGTTCCACCCTTTAACATGGTAAACAGAGAGGACATTGAAATGCTTGTTGAGAGCATATCAATGGAATACTACCCAAGGGGATATATGATTCTCAGGCAGAATGGTCCACCAAGTGACTCTCTGAACATCATAAAAAAGGGAGCGGTCAGGTTGTTTGTTATCAATGATGAAAAGCAGGAAATTGTTATTGATTACAGGGGTGAAGGTGAATCCTTTGGTTTTATCTCCATGTTCAGTGGCGACCGTTCAAGGGCCAATATACAGGCAATTGAAGACACCATCTGTTATCTGATCCCCAGAGATAGCCTCTTTGAACTGATACAGCGAAACCCTGTTGTAAACAGATACTTTGTTAAATCCTTTTTCATAAACTTCATAGACAGGACCTATGAAGAAACAAGAAAGAGATTCTCACTTATTGGAAAGGGCGACAGACTACTTTATACAACCACCATCAGCGAGTTAATTAGAAGAGAGCCTGTCTGTGTATATCCCCATACCAGTATAAAAGAAACAGCACAGATCATGTCGAAAAATAAAATAGGCTCTGTAGTGGTTATTACAGACAACAGAATACCTGTAGGAATAGTTACAGACAAAGACCTTAGAGAGAAGGTGATTGCAAGAGGCATAGACCCATCTGAAGAGATACAAAGCATCATGTCATCTCCTGTGATAAGTATTGACAGCAGTGATCTATGCTTTGAAGCCCTCCTTAAGATGATACGGTATAACATCCATCATCTAACAGTGGTTGAGGCAGGAGAGTTAAAAGGAGTTATCTCAAATCACGACCTTATGCTTTTACAGGGAAATTCCCCTACAGTGCTGATAAAGGATATACAGGAACAACAGGAAATAGAAGCACTTAAAAAGGTAAACACAAGACTGATAAAGATATCATCCCAGTTGTTAAGCGATGGAGCCAGGGCTTTTAACATCACTGCTCTCATTACCGAAATCTATGAAAAGTTAATTAACAAATCTATTGAGCTTTTACAGAAAAAGATAGGACCGCCCACCTGTGAATACGCTGTCTTTATTTTTGATTCAGGAGGAAGGATGGAACTATCCTTCACATCAGACATAAAATTAGGCATAGTCCTTGATGATACCTTCGACATCTACCTGATTGAAAGAGCCGAAAACTATTTCACAGAGCTCATAAATCAATTAAAAAGCTCCTTCTTTAACTCAGGAATATTGTACAAAAATGGCAACACCGGGTTACTAAACAGAGAATACATAAAAACAAAAAAGGAATGGCTCGATTACTTTAAAGAGATTACAACAGACCCCTTCAGAACCACTCCAGAGCCTGGTTTGCTTGAGATGCGTTGTATCAGGGGCGACTCATCACTTATTGAGGCAATCAGACACTCTCTGTTTGAGCAGGCATATAATTCAGAGGATTTTGCTGATTATCTTGCAACAGTAACCGTTGAAAATCGACCACCCCTTGGTTTTCTGAAGAGGTTCGTAGTTGAAAAAACAGGTGAACATAAGGATATGTTGAACCTCTACCAGAAAGGCATCAGACCTATTATAGATTCTGCCAGAATCTTCAGCATAAAACACAGGATAAAGGTAAGACCAACCTTTAAAAGGCTTAAGGAGCTCGGAGAAAGGTACGGCTTCGGTTATGCAGATGACCTTAATCATGCAATCAATTACCTTTATACATTACTGCTACATGAACAGATAATCTCGATGGAGCAGGGAGATATCCCTTCAGAGTTTATAAACCCTGAACTGCTGGGTAGTTTTGAGAAGAAGACGCTTAAAGAATCTTTCCAGTTAATCGTGAATGTATACGATGTTATCGAAAAACAGTACAAAACAGAAAGAGTTTGAAAAAAAACGATGGATTTTCTGAAAAGGCTTTTACATAAAAAGCCTGATGAACTTCCAGAACAAATAAACAGACATAAAGAGATAAAAAGATACATTAACTTAAAACAGCCCATCGATGAAACAGATTTTGTGGTATTTGATACTGAGCTAACAGGGCTTGATTACAGAAAGGATTCACTAATAGCTATAGGAGCAATAAAAATGACAGGCTCAAGGATACATCCATCAAAGAGCTTTTACACTCTTGTTAAGCCATCTTCCACTGTGAAGGTAGAGGGAGTGCTTGCACATGAACTCACACCTTCTGAACTGAAAAATGGCAGGCAACCTGAAGAGACAGTGCTCGATTTTATCTCCTTTATTAACTCTGCCGTATTAGTAGGTCACTTTATAAATATTGACAGACACTTTATAAACCTTGTTTTAAAGAAACACTTTTCAGTAACTTTACAGAACCCATCTGTTGATACACTTAACATTAGTAACTGGCTATACGAAAACTCCTCGTCTTTCAGAAGACATTTCCGTAGCGGCACTGATAAGAAAGACCTTTACTCTCTTGCCAGAAGGTATGGGATACCGATATGCACAACCCATAATGCTCTTTATGATGCCTATCTGACAGCCCAATTATTCCAGCGATTTGTCTTTTTCCTGAAAGAGGCTGATGTTAAAACACTGAAGGAACTTCTGATGGTGGGGAAATGCTGATAACATCAGTGAAAGGAGGTGGTAAAAAAGGGGAGAGCCTGCAGTACTCAAAAAAAACAAAACACTACTAATGAAAGGAGGTAAAATGACTACTGCAACTATATGGCTATTTATTTTTGTCGCAGCCTACTGGACCTATTGTATTTTCTGGGGAGTCAAGGGCGCAAGGATGTCAAAGACAGCATCTGACTACTTCATTGCAGGAAGAAAGATCCCTGTCTGGGTATTTGTTCTTGCTGCAACTGCAACAAGTTTTTCTGGTTGGACATTCATCGGGCATCCTGGCCTCGTTTATCGTGATGGATTCCAGTATGCCTATGCATCCTTCTATGCAATCACCATCCCCTTTACGGGTGTTGTCTTTCTTAAGAGACAGTGGATGCTTGGTAAGAGGTTTGGTTATGTGACACCAGGTGAGATGTTCTCCGATTACTACCAGTCTGATATTATGAGGGTTCTGACAGTTATAGTAGCACTTTTCTTTTCGGTACCCTATCTCGGGCTTCAGCTCAGGGCTTCGGGATTCCTGTTCAATGTTCTTACCGATGGACTGCTCGGAGTTGAGGCAGGAATGTGGCTTCTTTCAATCGTCGTCGTTATCTATGTTGCCTCTGGTGGGCTGAGGGCAGTTGCCTATGTTGACACCATGCAGGCAATACTTCTTGCACTTGGTATAGTGGCAATAGGTCTGATTACCCTTAATGCTGTGGGAGGCATGAGTGAGCTCAGTGCTGGTATAGCAAAGCTTGCACAGCTTGACCCCAAAAAGACACCGGATGGCTACAGCCACTACATTGCCATCCCCGGTGTCATCCAGTTTGTAAAGGCAGGCACCAAGGCAACAGGTGGAGCATGGACAGGCGTGATGATACTGACCTATATGTTTGCCCTTATGGGTATCCAGTCTGCACCGGCCTTTTCCATGTGGGCATTCTCAAATAAAAACCCTCGCCCCTTTGCCCCGCAGCAGGTATGGGCATCATCCGCTGGTATCGGATTCATCCTCATCTTCTTCACCGCCATTCAGGGTCTTGGTGCACACCTTATCGGTGCTGATGCTGCAATGCTCAAGGCAGGTTTTGCCAAGGATATACTTCACCTTGGTGAAGACATAATGAAGATGCCGGGCAAACAGGGATATCTGGTTCCAGTGCTTATTCACATAATGAGTCAGTCGGCTCCGTGGCTGGTTGGTCTGCTTGCAGTCTGTGCACTTGCTGCAATGCAGTCAACAGGCTCTGCTTATATGTCAACAGCAGCAGGAATGCTGACCCGTGATATCTACAAAAGGTTCATCAACCCGGGAGCCTCACACCGCACACAGAAATTCTTTGGTCGTATCAATGTGCTTGTAATCACAGGCCTTGCCCTCGTGGTTGCAACCACATCCAAGGACGCCCTTGTTCTGCTTGGTGGTCTGGCAGTTGCCTATGGTTTCCAGATGTGGCCTGCTCTTATTGGTTCCTGTTACTGGCCATGGCTTACAAGAAAAGGCGTTACCCTGGGACTCATTGCTGGTATTATTGCTGTTACCTGCACAGAAACCATTGGGCAGAAGTGGTTTGGAATCACTGCCTGGGGTAGATGGCCACTGACAATTCACTCGGCTGGTTGGGGAATAATATTCAACCTTGGTACTGCTATACTGGTTTCCTTCTTCACCCAGAAGAAAGAAGAATACGAGCACAAGATGAAGTACCATGAGTTTCTTAGAGAGCATGCAGGTCTTTCTCCAGAGAAAAAGAAACTTGTACCCATTGCATGGATTGTCACACTTGGCTGGTTCTTCTTTGCAATCGGCCCCGGTGCAGTAATTGGAAACACCATATTTGGAAATCCAAATGACTCTTCAACATGGGTATTCGGAATACCTTCAATCTGGGCATGGCATCTGATATGGTGGGCACTTGGTGTTGGAATGATGTGGTTCCTGGCTTACAAGATGGAGATGTCAACCATGCCTGAAAAGGAAATCGTTGCCCTTGTTGAGGACATCGGTGACCTCAAGACAGCACGCCTTGATGTTGACAAACCATAAAGGATCTTCAAAAAATCAGGTGATGGGGGATAAATTCCCCTGTCACCTGAAACAAAATATGAGGTATAATAGAGCATGAGCGGACACGGACTGATTATATGGTATGGGTTGTCGTCTTTTATTTTTGGTTTACTCTTGTTTATCCCAACACGAAAACTGATACTTGCAATGAGCATCAACAGGATCCAGCGTCGTACACAGAAGGAGCTGACAGCAGAAGAACTGACAAAGCTTAAAAAGAAGGTAACCATAATTGCCGCAGTGGTATCGCTTAGCTTTGCATTCCTTTACAATCGAGTGCTTATGTTTAAGTACTTTGGTGGTGTCAGATAGGATATGCACTGGATAAGGAAAAATCTCAGCGGAATAATTGCGTTAATTTTATTAATAGCAGTCTCTTGCATTGTAATATACTGGCGCACATCCGTAGAAGACCAACCTGGCGACTATCATGTCAGAAAAGGAAACTATCGTCTGGAAGACGGCTTTTATAATGATGCCATAAAGGAGTTCAGAACAGCCCTTGAGAAAAACCCGTCTCATGAAGGCGCATACCTGGGGCTTGCAATTACCTATATGCAAATGGAAGACTATGATGATGCACTAAAGTATTTTAATAAAACAATAGAGGTTGCTCCTAATTTAGCCGTTGCCTATGCAGACAGGGGAATCCTTTACGACCGACTTGGCAAGTACAAGCTTGCACTGAAGGATTATAGAAAAGCACTCCAGTTAGACCCTAAACTTGCTGACGGGCCTGGCTGGTTATGGAGATTCCTGCACAACATACACGAAAAACCTCCCACTATAAAAGACAGAGCTGACTACCTGGAAGCAGAGCTAAAGAAACCTCCAGAGAAAAGGGTGCTGTCTGTTCCAGAGCTCGACAGAGACAAAAGGCTTTACAAATATTAAGGCTCTCTATGTACTTATATGATACTGCTGAAGTGGTTTTATCGTGAGTTTTGATGTCTTAAGCCCCATAAGAGCACGGGCAACAGCGCGGGCACCTGAAATGGTGGTAGTGTAGGGCACCCTGTATTGAAGGGCACTGTATCTTATGTAGTAGGAGTCTTTACGAGCCCTTGCACTTTCAATTGTATTTATAATAAAGCTTATCTCCCTGTTTTTGATCAGGTCAACCACATTGGGACGCCCCTCTTTTAACTTGTTTGTTACCTCTACATCAAGCCCTCTGTCCTTCAGATATTTTGCAGTTCCCCTGGTTGCCACCACTTTAAGCCCATAATTGATAAAGGTCTTTGCAATCTCTACTGTATCAGGCTTATCCTCGTCTCTGACACTGATAAAGACCTTTCCCTGCATGGGTATCTGGTTTCTGGCAGATGCCTCTGCCTTTGAGTAGGCAAGACCAAAATCCATATCTATTCCCATCACCTCACCAGTGGATTTCATCTCAGGCCCAAGGATTGTATCAACCCCGGGGAACCTGTCAAAGGGGAACACCGCCTCCTTTACTGCAATGTGTCTTATCTCTGGGTCAGATGTGATGCCAAGCTCGGCAAGTTTCTTTCCAGCCATTACCTTTGCTGCCACCTTTGCAAGGGGCACTCCAACAGCCTTGCTTACATAAGGTATGGTCCTTGACGCCCGTGGGTTTACCTCCAGTATATATATCTCAAAGGAATCATCTTCCTGCCTGACAGCAAACTGGACATTCATAAGACCAACCACACCAAGTTCAATGGCAAGTGCACGGGTCTGTCTCTTTATCTCCTGAACCACCTCGGGCTTCAGTGAGTAAGGAGGAATGGAACATGCCGAGTCCCCTGAGTGAATGCCTGCCTCCTCAATGTGCTCCATCACACCACCTATCACCACCAGCTCACCATCTGCCACTGCATCCACATCCACCTCTGTTGCATTAACCAGGTATTTGTCTATCAGCACTGGATGCTCGGGCGATGCCTTAACTGCCCTCTGCATATAATCAACAAGTGAGTCTTCATCATATACAATCTCCATAGCCCTTCCACCAAGCACATAGGAGGGCCTTACCATCACAGGATAGCCTATGTCTGAAGCCACCCTTTTTGCCTCCTCAATGCTCATGGCTGTGCCGCTTTCAGGCTGACGGAGCCCAAGCTTGTGAAGGAGCTCTTTAAACCTCCTTCTGTCTTCTGCCCTGTCTATGGCATCAGGTGAAGTACCGAGTATTCTTACCCCTTCCCTCTCAAGAGGAACTGCCAGCTTAAGCGGAGTCTGTCCTCCGAACTGAACGATCACTCCTTCAGGCCTTTCAATTTCTACAATGTTAAGCACATCCTCCAGCGTAAGGGGCTCAAAATAGAGCTTATCCGATGTATCGTAGTCAGTACTTACTGTCTCGGGATTACAGTTGACCATTATGGTTTCGTAACCAAGCTCTTTCAGGGCAAAAACAGCGTGAACACAGCAGTAATCAAACTCTATACCCTGCCCTATCCTGTTTGGCCCACCACCAAGGATGATTATCTTCTTTCTGTCCGAAGGCCCTGCCTCGCATTCAACAAAGCCTGAATCCTCCCCCTCACTCCCGACTTCTGACTTCTGACTCCTGACTTTAAATACAGGTTTTTCATAAGTTGAATACAGGTAGGGAGTATATGCTTCGAACTCTGCCGCGCAGGTATCAACCATCTTGTAAACAGCCCTCATGCCTGAAGACTTCCGTATCTGCCTTATCTCTGCTTCCTTTGTGCCCGTAAGCTCTGCAATCCTTCGGTCTGAAAAACCACGCTCCTTAGCCCTCTTTAAAAGCCCTATATCAGGATTTTGAGGGAAGAACTGCCTCTTAAGAGTATCCTCAAACTCCACTATCTCCCGGATGTTATTTAAAAACCAGGGGTCAATGTGGGTAAGCTCATGAATATCTTTAACACCCATTCCTGCCCTGAAGGCCTGTGCTATGAACCAGAGTCTATCGGCATTGGGTGTTTTTAGTTTTTCTCTTATAAGCTCTGTGTCATCTGCTCTTTCCTCAAAGCCGTAGCTGTCAATCTCAAGGCTTCTGATAGCCTTTTGCAGAGACTCCTTGAAGGTTCGTCCAATAGACATGACCTCACCCACTGACTTCATCTGTGTGGTAAGGGTGGGGTCTGTCTCTGGAAATTTCTCAAAGGCAAACCTTGGCACCTTTGTAACCACATAGTCTATGGTGGGCTCAAAACTGGCAGGGGTTTCACGGGTTATGTCGTTAGGTATCTCATCAAGGGTAAGCCCCACTGCCAGCTTGGCAGCTATCTTTGCAATGGGAAAACCCGTTGCCTTGGATGCAAGTGCAGAAGAGCGGGAGACCCTGGGATTCATCTCTATCACAACCATCCTGCCATCCTCTGGGTTCAGGGCAAACTGGATGTTACTTCCACCTGTGTCAACACCTATCTCCCTGATCACCGAAATTGCAGCATCCCTCATCCTCTGGTATTCCCTGTCTGTTAGGGTCTGAGCTGGTGCCACGGTAATACTGTCGCCAGTGTGAACTCCCATGGGATCAAAGTTCTCTATCGAGCAGATTATCACCACATTGTCCTTACCATCACGCATCACCTCAAGCTCATACTCCTTCCATCCAAGCACCGATTCCTCTACAAGTACCTGACTGACAGGGCTCAGTTTCAATGCCTTCTCAAGAAGCTCCCTGTACTCTTCCATATTGTATGCTACTGCACCGCCTGTCCCCCCAAGTGTAAAGGCAGGCCGCAGTATGGCAGGAAATTTCACATACTCAATTGCCTCAAGCCCCTCCTGCATGGAGCTTACTGCTACAGACCTCGGCACCTCAAGCCCGATGTTTGCCATTGCCTCCTTGAAGAGGTCACGGTCTTCAGCTTTCTTTATTGCCTCAAGGCTTGCACCAATAAGCTCAACACCGTACTGCTTTAATATGCCTGATTCGGCAAGCTCAACTGCGAGATTCAGGGCAGTCTGCCCACCCATTGTGGGAAGGAGGGCATCAGGGCGGTCCTGTGCAATGATCATCTCAAGCACCTCTTTTGTAAGAGGCTCGATGTAAGTGATATCGGTTATCTCAGGGTCTGTCATAATAGTTGCAGGATTGGAGTTTACAAGCACCACCTCATAGCCCAGCTCTTTCAAAGCCTTACATGCCTGGGTGCCTGAGTAATCAAACTCACAGGCCTGCCCTATTACTATAGGGCCTGAACCTATAAGCAGTATTCTCCGTAAGTCCTCTCTCTTTGGCACGATTAACCTCTAAAGATTAGTTATTAGTTATTAGTAGTATAATCGATACCTTGCTGCCTCAAAAGGTCTTTCAATTTTACCAGAACGCCCTCTATATCTTCTCTGTGCTCGGTGGTAAGGATTCCAAGGCTTTCATCGCCAAAGTCAAGCACAAGGGTATAGAAATCCTGTGGTTTTCCAAACCCAGGGATAACGGTTCCATGCTGTAAGGCAATCTTTTCTACAAACTCTACTGCATCAGGGTTTTCTGGCTCAAATCTCCTGTGCTCCATCTTTATATCCCTGAGTTCCTTGATACTCCTTCTGAGCACCTTCTTAAAAATAGGTCTATTCAGTGTAATGGTAATGTCATCCTTTTCTATCCTGGTCTCAAGAAATGGTTCCTTAAACAGGTATATCCTTGAAAAAAGTGTCACCAGGGCAAACACCAGGGCAGCAATCACGAACTGAATGATGGAGACATCTTTCCTGAGGTAGACAATCATCAGATAAAAAAGTGCAACCGAGGCACCCACAAAGCTTGAGGCAAGCTCACGGCTGAAGATTCCGCTATGAAGCACACTACCCTTTTCAGCCCTGTAACTTTTAGCCACAAGCACAAACCTTTCCTTTTCAACACTCAGTCGGTATTTTTCTTCTGATACTGAATCTGGTCTCATTTATCAGGCTTTTCTCCAAATCTATCATAATGAACCTTCTCAAACTGAAGACTGCTGTATGGATGCGGTAGTTTTTCCTCTGAAGAATAGCCAATCCCTATGATTGACTCCACAACCATGTCTTCAGGGATGCCAAGAAGCTCCTTTACATACTGCTCTGCAGGGATTCCGCTTTGGTGCATCCTCTTACGAATCTGCACCCAGCAGCTACCAAGTCCAAGGTCCTGTGCCTGTAGCTGGATGATAATCGATGCAATCGAGCAGTCCTCTATCCATACATCACACCTCTGTGGGTCAGCACAGACAACCACTGCAAGGGGTGCGCTCCTGAGAAACGAAGAGCCATGCTCCTTTGCCTCCGATAGTTTTTTTATGAGTTCCCTGTCTGTTACCACAACAAACTCCCAGGGATTAAGGCTTCGTGAAGAAGGAGACCTGAGCGCTGCCTCCACAATCAGGTCAATCTTTTCTTTCTCAACTTCTCTGTCCTGATATTTTCTTATAGACCTTCTCTTTCTTATTAAATCAATAAACATCTCTTCTAACCCCTTTCAGCATCGTTCTATTATCTCTCTGAACCTCCTGAAGACTCCCCTTGCATCGTTTGGACCTGGGCCTGCCTCAGGATGATACTGCACTGAAAAAAGTGGCAGTTCCACATGCTCCATCCCCTCTTCAGTTCCATCGTAGAGGTTTCTGTGGGTTAATCGCACACTATCTCCAAGTGCTTTTACATCAACACAGTAGTTGTGGTTTTGTGATGTTATCTGAACCTCTCCAGTGGAAAGCTCTTTAACAGGGTGGTTACCGCCGTGGTGGCCAAACTTGAGTTTATAGGTTTTGCCACCAAGGGCAAGTCCCAGAATCTGATGACCAAGACAGATTCCAAAAACCGGGAGTCGGCCGATCAGTTTTTTTGCGTTTTCAATCCCATACACCACTGCCTCAGGGTCACCAGGGCCATTACTGAGAAGCACACAGTCAGGTTTACGCTCAAGCACCTCCTCAGCAGGTGTCCTGGCTGGCACCACGGTTATATCAAAGCCTGCCTGGGCAAGGTTTCTCAGAATACTGAACTTCACACCAAAGTCATACACCACCACCCTGTAAGTCTTAGGCCCCACAGAGGATTCAGATTTATCTTCCTTCTGCCACCTCCAGAGTTTTTCACTCCAGGTGTATTCCCTCTCAGTGGTGACATCTTTAACAAGGTCAACCCCTCCAATGCCAGGGTGGTCTTTTATCCTCCTGTAGAGGCTTTCTGGGTCTAAATCCACTGTTGAGATGATACCCATCTGTGCGCCATGGTTACGGATGTGGCGGGTAAGGGCTCTGGTGTCAATGCCTGAGATACCCACAATACCATGCCCTTTCAGATAATCACCAAGGCTTCCCGTAGAACGCCAGTTGCTGTGGTAGTGTATGTATTCCTTTACCACAAAGCCCTCCACCTTCGGAGCACCTGCAGACTCGATATCCTCTTTATTCACACCATAATTGCCAATCTCTGTATATGTCATGGTGACGATCTGACCTTTGTATGAGGGGTCGGTCAGTATCTCCTGATAACCTGTCATCGAGGTGTTAAAGACTACTTCACCCACTGCCTCACCCTCAGCACCAAAAGCCTCACCCTCAAAGACCAGACCATCCTTAAGTACAAGCAATGCCTTCTTCATCCTTCCTCCATGGGTATCTCTACTGCTTTATTGATTAAAAACTCCTTCACATCTTCCTTACCTGGAGCCTCTCCAGTATAAATGACATCCTCTGTGTAATCTATATCATCAAAGTAGCATAGCTGCTCCCTGAAAAGCCTTTCATTAAACTCACCTCTGTAAATCTGCCTTGCCTTTCTTACCACATCAATCAAGTTGTAATGGTATTTGAATATAAAATAAAAGTCTATATAGTCCTTCCACTTCCCTCTCCTGCCAAGTGTATATGCCTTCATGGCAGCTATGGTCAGGACATTTGGCATACTGATTATGCCCTCAAAATCCACCTCATGCTCTATCTTAAAGGGATACTCAAGAAAGGTAAGTTTTATTTGATTTACAACTATAGAGAGCTCTTCTGTACTGCTCTCAATAGTAGCCTCAATGTCATATCCAGCTCTCCTTATCTTTCTTGTTATATATAGCGTATCTACAGGCATTTCTGAAAACAGGTCAAAGTCTACAGACCTTCTATGCCCGATCTGTAGTGCAAGGGCTGTCCCGCCTGCCATATAAAAATGTTCGTTAAAAGCTCTCAGTAGTCCAAGAAGCTCAATCTGCTTTCCTGTTAAAATACCTTTAAACATCTCTGGAGTTTCTTTCAAAAAAGTGTTTAAAGTAGTTAATAGTTCTCTTTTTATAATTGCTTCTGCCAGCGGTTACCTGTTTATAAAAGATATCTGCCAGCCTTTTTAAGCCAAAGAGTCTGAGTAACCAGATGAAATCGTCAAAATCACCACGGGACAAAACAATCTCTAATAGTGCCTCCTCAGAAAGTGCCTCAGGGGTAGCAATGTCCCAGAAAAGATATGGCTTTTTTTCTGAAAGTCTCTTAATCTCTTCTCTCATAAACCCTTCCCTTACATATCGTAAACCTTACAACTCCCTTAAGCACAAAGCCCTCAAAGGGCGTGTTCTTTCCCTTTGACAAAAACCTCTCAGGTTCAACCTTCCATTCAGCCTCAGGGTCAACAATGGTGATATCAGCATCAGCACCCCTCTTCAGGGTGCCCTTACCAAGGCCAAGGACCCTCGAAGGATTAAGGGCCATCTTTTCAATAAGGGCATCAATGCTTAACACACCCTCATGCACAAGAGTCAATGAAAGAGCAAGTGCAGTCTCAAGCCCTGAAATGCCAAAGGCTGCACGGTCAAACTCGCAGGTCTTTTCATCTCTGTGATGAGGTGCATGATCTGTGGCTATCACATCAATGGTTCCGTCAGAAAGCCCTTCCTTTATTGCCTCCACATCTTCAGGAGTTCTCAACGGAGGATTCACCTTTGCAGCAGTTCTGTATCCTCTTACAGCCTCCTCTGTAAGGGTGAAGTAGTGTGGGCAGGTCTCTGCTGTTACAGGAATACCCTTCCTTTTTGCCTCCCTTACAGCCTCCACACCGCCTCTTGTGGATACATGGGCTATGTGAAGCCTCGCACCTGTAAGTTTTGCAAGCTCTATATCCCGTTTTATTATTATTATCTCTGCCTCTGCCGGGATGCCTTTCAGGCCAAGCTCATGAGAGACCCTGCCTTCATTCATAACACCGTTTGCCGAAAGCGCCCTGTCTTCTGCATGAGAGATTATCGGCACACCGAATATCTTTGAATACTCAAGCGCCCTTCTCATTATAAGGCTGTTCATCACCGGCATACCATCGTCTGAGAATGAAACACATCCAGCCTCATACATCATCCCCATCTCTGCAAGTTCTTCACCCTTCTGTTCCTTGGTAATTGCACCAATAGGAAACACATAACAGGCACCCTCTGCAAAGGCCTTTCTCAGAATAAACTCTGTTACGGTCTCGTTGTCATTAACAGGTTTTGTGTTTGGCATAGAGCATACCGATGTAAATCCACCACGAATTGCAGCCATGGTGCCTGTCTTTATGGTCTCTTTGTATTCATAGCCCGGTTCCCTCAGATGCACATGCATATCCACAAGCCCAGGGAAAACATAAAGCCCGGTAGCATCAATCACCCTGTAGCCCTCTTTATCAGGTATATCGCTTCCTTCAGTCAGTATCTCTTTTATTCTTGCCCCTTCAACCACCAGTGTGGCCACCTTATTAATCTCCTGAGAGGGGTCAACTACCTGTCCGCCCTTTATAACAAGGTTTTCACTCATGCCCTTCCTCCAAGAAGATAAAGCACAGCCATCCTGACTGCAATACCATTTGTTACCTGCTCAAGTATCACAGCCCTTGGGGAGTCAGCCACCTCTGAGTCTATCTCAATTCCCCTGTTCATGGGCCCTGGATGCATTACAATGGCATCAGGTTTTGCAAGGGAAAGCCTTTCTGAGGTAAGCCCCCATCGTCTGAAGTATTCATCGGTAGTAGGGAAAAACCCCCTGTCCTGCCTCTCAAGCTGAATCCTGAGCATCATCACCACATCTACATCCCTGAGCCCTTCTTCCATGGAGTAATAAATATCTACACCCTCAGATCTGAAGGCATCAGGCACAAGCGTGGGTGGACCAATAAGTCTCACCTGGGCACCAAGTTTGATCAGACAGGGAATATTGGACCTGGCAACCCTGCTATGAAGTATGTCTCCAACTATTGCTACCTTCAGCCCTTCAACCCTGCCCTTTTTCTCCCTTATGGTGAATGCATCAAGCAGTGCCTGTGTGGGATGCTCGTTTGTGCCATCTCCCGCGTTCACAATGGAGGCATCCATGTGTCTTGAAAGAAGATGGGGCACCCCTGAGGATGAATGCCTTACTATCACGATGTCGGCTCCCAGAGCCTGTATTGTAAGCGCCGTATCTATAAGGCTTTCCCCTTTTACCACTGAGCTTGTGGAAACAGAGAAGTTTATTACATCGGTGCTTAGCCTCTTTGCAGCAAGCTCAAAGGATGTTCTGGTGCGAGTTGAAGGTTCGAAAAAGAGGTTAACAACGGTCTTACCCCTCAGGGTGGGAACCTTCTTTATGTCCCTCTTGAGAACATCCTTGAACCCCTCGGCCGTGTCAAGTATCAGGGTTATGTCTTCCCTTGTCAGGTCTTTGATGCTTAAAAGATGCCTCTTTTTCAATATCAACACCCCTAAATATCTAAATCCTAAATCCCAAACAAATCACAAATCCCAATTTTCCTAAGCTTACGAACTTCCGAGCTTCTGCACTATCAAAACCCCAGAGCACACAGAGCTCACAGAGAATTTAAATCTTAATCACAAATCATAAATCACCACCCTGTCTTCTTTGCCTTCCTCTTTAAGCTCTACATCAACTGTTTCATCAAGGGATGTGGGCACATTTTTACCAACAAAGTCAGCCCTGATGGGAAGTTCCCTGTGTCCACGGTCAATAAGCACAGCAAGCTGAATCCTTGCAGGCCTTCCTACATCCATCAGTGCATCCATTGCAGCCCTTATAGAACGGCCAGTAAAAAGCACATCATCCACAAGCACCACCACCCTGTCGGTAATCTCAAAGGGAATTTCTGTCTTTCTAACCACAGGTTGTTCCTTCCTGAGATAAAGGTCATCCCTATAAAGCGAGATGTCAAGGGCTCCCACATCTATATCTGAACCTTCAAAGTTCTTTATCTTTTCAGCAAGCCTTCTTGCCAGATGCACCCCACCGCGTTGAATACCGATAAGGCACACCCTGGACATGTCTCGGTTACGCTCTATGATCTCGTGTGCCATCCTTGAGAGTGCCCGATCAATGTCCTTTGCGTCTAAAATTTCCTTTTTCATGGCATAAAAAAACCTTTCCCCCTGAGTGCAGGGAGAAAGGTCTTAGGTATTTTAATGTTATTGTGCAATCCTGACCTCCTGCCTTATCGGCCTCTCAGTGCCGATTTAAAGGCGTTAATATTAAAACACATTCACCATGGCTTTTGCAATATTAACTGGTGCCCTTAATCTTTCTGATTATCTCTCTTAAGAAGGCTGGTAGGTCGACTGGCTAAGGGGAACAAGCAACTCGGTGTCCTCAAAGTTATCAGCACTTATAATCAGGGCCTTTTTCATGGCTCACCTCCCGAAAGTTATACAGGGGGCGGGAAAAATCCGCCACGAATAATTCTAAACCTCACAGGTCTTACCTGTCTTTACCGGTCCTGCCGCAAGGTGTCTTCATTAATTCTACCACAGTTTTATTGCTGAATAGACAAAGGCACTGACTCTTTTTTAGAATAAATGAGACTTCGGTTATATTGGAGGTGGTTTTATGCTCCTTGGTATTATATCTGACACCCATGACAATGGTGACCGCATAGAGCAGGCCATTGAGATATTCAATGAAAAAGATGTCTCCCTTGTAATACATGCAGGAGACATAACCTCACCCTTTTCTCTTATTCCTTTCAACCAAAAACTGAAGGCCAATTATGTGGGCATCTTTGGAAACAACGATGGAGACCGTCTACTGCTTTCTGAACGCTCAGAGGGACGCATCCGTCGTCAGCCTTACAAGTTCACCTATGAGGGAAAAAAATTCGTTATAATGCACGAGCCTGACCTTGTGGAAGACCTTGCAGCAAGCGGGCACTTTGATGTAATAATCTATGGCCACACCCACAGGGCAAGGGTGGAAAAGTCAAACAACACCCTTATAATAAATCCCGGTGAGGCAGGCCACTGGCTCTATGGCAAGGCAACCATTGCTATATTAGACCTTGAAAGTATGGAGGCGGAAATACTAAATCTTGACTAAACAGTAACACCGTCTATCCTTTTTAAGCCAGAAGCCCTGGCAGTATCAATGGCCTCTATAAATTCCTTTCGGGTTATCCTTCGGTTAAGCGGTGGATTTTCAGGGGCACTGTAACAGGGATAATACTGGTCCATGATATTTACATAGGTGTCCTTTGAGATATCCTCTGCAATAAACCTCATCACCTCAGGGGTTCCAGAAAGCCCATCTGGCAGCACAAGGTGTCTGACAAGCAAGCCTTTTACAGCAACTCCAGAATCATTGATTACCAGATCTCCCACCTGCCTGTGCATCTCTTTTATTGCCGCTTTGGCCACTTCCGGGTAGTCCTCTGCAAGGGAAAGTCTCTTTGCCACCTCTGGGCCTGAGTACTTTATATCAGGCATATAAATATCAATAACACCATCAAGTAGTCTTAAAGTCTCCAGAGACTCATAGCCCCCACAGTTATATACAACGGGCAGTCGCAATCCCCTTTCAGAGGCAATCAACAGGGCATCCATTATCATTGGCACCTGATGGGTGGGGGTGACGAGATTGATATTATGACAGCCCATCTTCTGTAGCTCAAGCATCACTCTGGCAAGCCTCTCAGTGGAAATCTCCTCGCCCTCTCCAAGATGGCTGATTGAATAGTTCTGACAGAATACACAGCCAAGATTGCAATGGGTAAAAAATATGGTGCCCGAGCCTCCCCGTCCAACAAGTGGCCTCTCTTCACCAAAGTGAGGCCCCCAGCTTGAAACTACCGGTCCGTTAAGGGTTCTGCAAAATCCCCTCTGTCCTTCTAATCTGTTTACACCACAGTTGCGAGGGCAGAGGCTACAGTGTCGCAACAGCTCATAGGCTGCCTTCACCCTCTTCCTTGATTCATCTACTGAGAGCCTAAGATAGGAAGGGACAAAGCTATCAGGCAAGCTTTCCAGCAATCTCCTTGGCATTCCAGGCTATTCTTTTCAAACTGTCAAGAATGATAACATATATTCCTGATGCCCTGGGCATACATACACCCTCAATCAGTCTTTCCTCATGAAGTGTGGAAAATTCATTAGCAGTTCTCTCTATTTCAGCCTCAGATTCAATGATGTAGTTGGCAAGATATTTGTTTCGTGCAAGCACAAGGTCAGAAAGGTTAGAAAGCACCTCCTTAATCCTGTTAAACAGAAAGTTCATCTCAGACACAGCCTTATCACTAAATAGTATGTTTTCCCTGTTTTTCTGCTCTACTATCCTGATAATATGTTCGATATTTGATGCTATTCTTTCCAGATGTCCGGGAATGGAGGTATATACTCTGGCTATCTCATCAGATGAAGCCCTCTCTACCAGCTCTGGTGTCAATTCTTTTTCCCTTTCCTTAACCCATTTTACATGCTCAAGTGCACCTTCAAGTGGAATGCTCTGGGAGTAGATAAAGGCATTATATAGCAGGTTCATAGCTTCCTGAAGCCTCTCGACCATTGAGTGGATTACATCCACATAACCTATGGTCTCACTAACTCTCATCATCCCCTCCTTTCATGTCAATCAAGGTATAATCACAACCTTACCCTGTTAACTTCATTTTATCACAAAAAATTCCCCCTCTCAAGAAACAAAAAGTAATCCATAAACAGTATAGTCTATCGTTTAAGTGGACGGAATTTTTTGATTAAAACTTATCTATAAGTTGCTCAGGATATCCTCTACATGAAAGACAAACGTCACAGGGTGCATGGGTATAGAGTTTGAACGGTTTTAGCACACGGTCGAAGCAGCCGTGATGGCTCTGTCCCAGAAAATCTCTGATTTTCTGGGAGCCCTTTTTTCGGGGCCCCCGAAAAGTCGAAGACTTTCTGGGGTGCTGTGGAGTGAAAACTCTATACCCATGTGCCCTTCTACATAAAGAAGGTTCAGTCTCTTAATGCCCTTACGATTATCTTCAGTATCCTCTGTGAATTAGGTGTTACCCTGAATCGGTCATCCATTCTGTATCCAACCACCCAGGCTATATCATCCCCTGAAACCATCAGGGGCACAGAGTCTCTCTGATCCCGTGGCACCTTTGCATCCACGAAGAAGTCCTGAAGCTTTTTCTTTTTTCCAAGCCCAAAGGGATAGAAGTAATCACCCGGTCTTCTTGCCCTGATCTTAAGGGGCATCCTCAATGAGTCAAAATTAAATACAGCCATTACCTTTCCATCACCAAGCTCATCAAGCTCACTGTGGATGCTTGTAATGAGCACAACGGATGCCTCTTTTATAACTGTTTCACCAGGGATCTTTAGCTCACACTCCTTTATCCTTTCTGGTTTTTTTGCAGTAATGGTAAGGGTTGAGTATCCCTTGATAACCCTTATATCATCTGGAAGGTAAAGCCGTGAACCTGTCTTTCCATGGTATATGAGGTCAATGATGTCCTCTATGTGATCAGAGGAAATTCCCCTGAGGCTTTTTACCTCGTTAATAGCCCTCATTAATGCCCTTCTAAGTATTACGCGTTCAAGGTTTTCCATGGGAGCAAGGAAAAGCTCTATCCTTTCGCTGTCCTTCCTGCTTATAAGTCGCATCAGAGCCTTTGTAACCTTTATCTCTATAAAGTCATTTTCCTCTCTCAGAATCTGTGCAGTTCTGTAAAGGGAGTTGACAATCTTTGGGTTAAACCTTTTTAGAATGGGCATCAGGTCAAGCCTTACTCTGTTTCTTAGATAATCTCGCTTTAAATTTGACGCATCCATCATATATCTCAGCCCCTGCTCTCTCAGATAATCCTCTATCATCCACCTCTCAAGCTCAATAAGGGGTCTGATAACCTTTCCCCTCACAGGCGGGATACCGGCAAGCCCGACCGGGCCGGTGCCTCTTAACAGCCTGATCAGGATTGTTTCAGCCTGGTCATCTGCATGGTGTCCTGTAGCTATGCGATCAAAATCCTGCCTGATTGCCTCCTCTTCAAGCAACCGGTATCGGAGAATCCTCGCAGCCTCCTGAATACCAAGCCCTTCCTGCTCGGCAAATCCCTTTACATCTATACTATGAGAGCTAAATCCAACACCAAGCTCCACGGCAAGCTCCTTGCAAAACTCTGCCTCCTCTGCTGCCTCTTCCCTTAGTCCATGGTCAATATACAGTGCATGAAGCCTGAGCCTCCAGTTATCCTTCATCCGATTCAGGACATGAAGCAGACAAACAGAGTCAGGCCCTCCAGAAAGAGCCACGAGCACCCTTTCGCCACCATAAAGCATGTAATGCTTCTTTACTGTTTCCTCTACCCTTGAAAGTATATCCATATCTGAATCTTAAAATCTAAATCCCTGTCTCACCACTCTTCCAGATCTATCAAACTCCACTGTGGCTACAAATCTATTGCCAGGTATATAGGAATAGGTCAGTTCTTTCCAGTAGACAAAGGTTCTGCCATTTTTTCGTTTTATATCTGGCACTGCTGCAGTGGCAAAGTAAAGAAAATTCCTGACAGTCCTTAACTGTTTGCTCTCTTTTATTTCTGGTTCATCTTCACTATATATTATCACATTTACCACAGACACGGTCTTACTAAACAGGTCAACAAATCCTGTTTTGTATTTCACACCCGAGCGTGTCACAAACCACCACCTTAGAAAGTCATTGGGAAGCGGACACAAAATGTACTGATATTCATCAACCTGACTTCTCAGGAATGCCTCTGCCCGGCTCTTCAGTTCATATCGTAAAACCATGATAAATACAATCATAACAATCATTCCAGCAGCTATAATCCTTCTGCCTGTTGGACTCTTTTTTATCCCCCACAGGATACCAAGTAGCACTGCAGCAATTGTGTAGGGGTCAATGATGAACGAAAGATTCAGGGAATAATTAGACCAGTCAAGCGGCGACAGGATACGGGTCGGATACTGATTCGTCAGGTCCATTAAAAGATGCACAGAATAACCAAGAAACCCTAATAATGTATAGTAAAAAAACCCCCTTTTAAAGATTTTCTGGCAGACAAGACCAATTATTAACGGCACTACTATGACAGCCAGTATCCCGTGTGTTATGCCTCTGTGGTATCTGAGGAACACATCAGCTCCAAACACCCTGGTAATATAATCAATATCTGGCAGAACTGAGGCAGATACAAGTACCATCATGGTTTTCTGCCTCTTTGGAGGCAGATAAGAAAGCATTGCACCTGTTAAAGCATGCGTTATCGGGTCCATGTTATTTAGTTTAGTGTAAACTTCTGTCCTGTTTCAAATTAATGCGCCCTTCAGCAACTCAATGCATCAAATCCTGAAAATAATAGAGCTTGATATGAAACCTTAATTCCCTTTATCATTATTTATGGACAGGTCATTAAAAAACATCCTGGTCTGTGTTGCAGGGGCCACGCCGCAGGTTATCACAGAAACAATCTATGCTCTCTGCAGAAAAAGCCCTCCTGTCTATATAGACGAGCTTTTTGTGATTACCACATCCTACGGTAAAAAGATCATTAAAGAAAAACTCCTGGGAAAGGGCATACTCAATAAACTTATCACCGAATATAAATTACCTGAAATAAATTTCAACGAAGACTCCATAGAGGTAATACAGGGCCCTGATGGCACAGAGCTTGAAGACATAAGAGACAACAGAGAAAACGAAATCACAGGCGACATTATAACGGAATTTATAAGAGGCCTTTGCGAAAGAGAAGATACTGCAGTGCACTGTTCAATTGCAGGTGGCCGTAAGACCATGAGCTTTTATCTTGGCTCAGCCCTTCAGCTATTTGGCCGTCCACAGGACAGACTCTACCATGTTCTGGTAAGCCCTGAGTGCTTCGAAGGCAATCCAGAATTTTACTACCCACCCCAAAAACCTGTTAAGGTTAAGTGCAGGGTGCCAGGTGGGGGAGAAAAACCTGTATCGACCTCAAGGGCAGAGATTCATCTTGCAGAGCTACCGTTTTTAAGGCTGAGAGACAGGCTTTTACTTGAGAAGACATCCTTTAGAGAATTAATACAGGAAGCCCAGGAAGATGTTTCACTGTCTGTAGCACACATGCCTTTAACTGTGAGCCTGAAACAGAGAAAGCTTATAATAGGCAAACAGGAAATCCCTCTTGAGCCAATGAAGCTTTCCATCTATTCTGTGTTCGTCTCAGAAAAGCTTAACCATTGTGTTATAAAAGACAGAGACAATTGTGCAGCTTGCACAGCCTGTTATATTAATGTAGCCAGACTGCAGGGAGAAGAGATCCTGAGGGCGATAAAGAAAAATAACGAAAAAATTTACGGCAGGAACTCTTCAAGGCTTCTGGATAAGAGGTGGGTGGAATACGAAAAGCACGGAGGTATCAGGATTGAGACCCTTCGTCAGTATATAAGAAAGATAAACAAAACCCTTCATGAACATACTGAACACGCTGACTTTTTTATCATCAGAAAAACAGGTGGATATGGTTCAGCTTCCTATGGTATCAAGGCAGATAAGAAAAGACTGAAGATTGTTTAATATGACCATTAAATACAACCTCTTTAAACTGAACCTGCGACCTTCGGAAACCATTACGATGCCTCCCTATAAGGGCTCCACAATAAGGGGTGCCTTTGGGGTGGCATTTAAAAAAGTGGTTTGCGCCCTGAAAAGGCAAAGCTGTGACGACTGTCTTCTGAACGCAAGATGTGTTTACTCCTATGTGTTTGAAACAAAGCCGCAGGAAGAGGTAAGCATCTTTAGAAAAATCTCACAGATACCAAGACCCTATGTGATTGAGCCGCCACTTGAAGAAAAGACCCTGTACACACCGGATGAAACGCTTTCTTTCAGGCTCATCCTGATTGGGAGGGCAACCCGGTATCTGCCCTATTTTATCTATGCCTTTCAGGAGCTTGGCAAATCAGGAATCGGTCGAGGAAGGGGAAAGTTCTCGCTTGAAGAGGTGTTTCATATTGGTAAAGATGGACAGAAGAGTATTTATCATATTAACAGAGGCAACCTGCTTCCCTGTGAAACCAGCTTGATTGACCTGAAGGAGGCGATCGAGAACTCACTGACCTCATGGAATTCATTAAAAATCCTGCCCGAGCTTAAAATCAGATTTCTCACCCCCACGAGGATAAAGTATCAAAGACACCTTGTTGGAAAACCGGAATTCCACATTATTATAAGACAGCTACTCCGAAGGATATTCCTTCTCTGGTACTACCATTGCGATGAGCCGGTTGATGATGTTCTGAGCTCTCTTAAAGATTATCACCAGAGGCTTATAAAAAGGGCAGCAGCCGTTGAAACAGTTAATGAAGACCTCAGATGGAATGACTGGGAGCGTTACTCACATCGCCAGCGAGCAAGGATGCGACTTGGTGGTTTTACCGGAGAGATAACATACAGCAGGGTTTCAGAACACTTCCTTCCCTTTCTCAGGGCAGGAGAGCTTCTACATATCGGCAAAGGCACAACCTTTGGCCTTGGGAAATTTCAGATAGAGAAACATTTCTGAAACATTTCCGAAATGTTTCTTTTCTTTCCATTTCTTATCACAACCTTACAGAATAATCACATGGAGCGGGCATTATACATAGTTGCCTACGATATTGCAGAGCCTTCAAGGCTCAACCGTGTGAGGTATTTCCTGAAAGGATACTCCACAGGTGGGCAGAAGTCTGTTTACGAGTGTTTTCTCACAGAAAGCGAGCTCAGATTTGTAATTAGCAATCTTAGCCGCTTGATTTACAAGCCCGATGACCGTGTACATATCTTCCGTCTGGATGGTCGCTCACGCACGCATACGCTTGGCATTGCTGTTCAACCAAAGGACCCTTCATTTTTTTTCTTTGGCTGATGGGCACCGCATACATCGATAAGCCAGGCTGTGAGATAAGGGCAGACGGTGGCGCTCTGGTATTCTACCTGAATGGTCGCAGGGAGGGAGTGGTGCCCATCAAGCCACTTAAGAGGGTGATAATCATTGGCAGATGCCATATTGACACAGGTGTTTTTCATAAGCTTACCATGGAAGGCATACAGGTTGTTCTGCTTTCAGGCAGAGGGCTCAGGTTCCGCTGTATTGTTCAGGGAAGGCTCCACAACAACGGCCTTTTAAGGCAGAGGCAATATGAAAAGGCATCCGATCCCGGGTTTTCAAGACAATTAGCAACTGAGCTGGTTCTGAATAAGATAAAGAGCCAGTGCAGTCTGCTTAAAGAGGCAATCCCGTTGAGGCCTGACTGCAGCATGTGGCTTAAAGATGCTGTGGAAAGGCTCAATAGAACTGGAGAAACCATCTCATCCATCTCTCCTTCCCTTGACTCTCTGAGGGGGCATGAGGGAACTGCATCATCAGTGTATTTTTCAGCATACAGGAGGCTTTTCCCTGATGGACTTAATTTTACAGGCCGTAATCGTCGTCCACCCCGTGACCCTGTAAATGCAATGCTATCGCTCTGTTATACCATGCTCTATTCTGACATTACTACTGAGATTTACATTGCAGGACTTGATCCAACCATTGGGTTTTATCACAGCTTTGAATACGGAAGAGACTCCCTTTCATGCGACATAGAAGAACCCTTCAGGCCAGCAGTGGACAGATTTGTGTGGGAGCTCTTCAGGAAGGAGTATTTTAGAAAAAGGGATTTTACAGAGGAAAAGGGCGGGGTCTATCTGAAGAAGAAAGCACGGGCAAGGTTTTACCCATTATATGAGGAGTTTGCTCAGGCACTGAGAAAGCAGATACAGAAAACCCTTCGGGGCATAATTGAGAGGTTGATGGAAAATGAAACGGACCCTTTATCTCTGCCAGACTAAAGGCATGAAAGTGAGGGTAGATGGCCCCTCGCTCTGGATTGAGCAGAAAGGCCGTGCAGGTCGTCGTGTTCCCTTTCAGATGATAGAGCATGCGGTGATACTTGGTAACATTGCCATTCAGACAGATGTGCTTACTTCACTTTCTGAACTTGGCATCCCTGTAAGCATATTTTCAAAAAAGGGTGAGAATGTAACGATGGTACTCTGCTACGACGAAAAGATTCCACCCTATTACCACAAGCAAAAGGTCTTTTACCGTTCACCTGAAAACAGGGAACGCTTCATGAACATCGTTCGCCACTGGAGAAGGAAAACACAAATAGCGGCACTTAAAAGATATTCAAAGGAGCTTTTTAAGAAGTTTAAACAGGATGGGCTTAAAGATGAGGCATTTAAAAAGATAATAAAACATGAAACCCTGTTTTATGGTGACCGTTACAGCATGGTTTACGGCATAGTGCGGGGGCTTTTTTGTCAGATGATACTTACTGAAGTCAAAAAGGCTCGGTTTGACCCATCCCTTGGCATTGTTCATCGCCGCCATCCCCATGCCCTTGTTCAGGATATAGCCTATATGCTTGATGCCGAGGTGCATCTTCAGACAATGCAGTTTTTCCGCTCAAGTGCAAGGGAGCCCCTGATTACCAGCATTGGTATTACAACAGATGGAATGAGGGATATTGCCCTCAGGTTTGAAAACAGAAGGCTGGCACTTAATGCCCTTGTAAATCAGGTAATAGACTCAATAGTAGAAGCCATAATCGAGCTTGAGGCAAAGGCAGAACTGAAAAGGAGTAACAGGGATGAAAGCCCACTATCTTGTATGTTATGACATAAGAGAGCCATCCCGATTAAACAGGGTTTACAATCACATGAAGTCCTGGGGGCTTCACATACAGTATTCTGTGTTTTTCTGCTCCCTGACCAGAAAGCAGCTTGCTGAGTTAACAGAAGAACTTGAAAGCCTGATTGAACCAGAAGAGGACGACATTCGCATCTATCCACTACCCTGTAACCCTGAAACCATAGTGCTTGGCTGTGGCGACCGTGTGCCCAATGGAGTGGAGGTGATAGTTTGATACTGCGACGGTTGAATATTTCAGTTTTCTGTGGTATGATTTATGAAAATCTCAATAAAATGCTCTTTGAAAACTCTATGCAAATTCCGTTCCAGGTAGAGTTGCAGAAAAGCTGGCGAAACGGT
>CAZEYP010000012.1:20093-52974 GCA_964515925.1 uncultured Nitrospirota bacterium | reverse complement strand
CCAGAAAGGCACTGGATGACCATGTGGATATTGAGGCTGACAAAAAGAGCGGAATTATAACAGTTGCTGTGGAAGACGAGGATCCGAAGAGGGCTGCAGATATGGCAAATGCCTTTGTTGAGGAACTAAAGAAACTTACCAGACAGCTTGCTCTTACCGAGGCCTCACAGAGGCGTATTTTCTTTGAGGAGCAGTTGAAGGAAGCTAAAAAGAATTTGACAAAGGCAGAAGAGGACATGGCAAGGTTTCAGACCAGGACAGGGGCATTGCAGATAGATGAGCAGGCAAAGGCTGTGATAGAGGCAATAGCAGAACTTAAAGCCCAGATTGCTGAAAAAGAGGTGGAGCTTAAGGTGATGAAGACCTATTCTACCCCTAACAATCCTGACCTGCAGAAGCTTGAGGAGGCTTTAAAGGGTCTTCATGCGGAGCTAAGAAAGTTAGAGGCAACCAGCAAAAGTAAGGGATACGACCCACTGATGCCAGCCAGAATGATGCCGGAGGTTGGCACCGAGTACCTGAGAAAACTCAGAGAGCTCAAATTTCAGGAAACACTTTACGAGTTGTTATTGAAACAGTACGAGGCAGCTCGTATGGATGAGGCAAGGGATGCAGTGATTATTCAGGTTATAGACAGGGCAGTGCCTCCAGAGAAGAAGGCAAAGCCCAAAAGGACATTGATGGTGGCTGTTTCGATTGTTACAGGTGGTTTCCTTTCAATTTTTCTTGCCTTTGTAATGGAGTTTTTTGAGACAGCATCACAGGACCCTGAAAACAGAGGCAGGATTGAGGAATTAAAGAAGTATTTGACTTTAAAAGGAAGGAAGAATTAGCAATAGAAGTCCAATGCAACTAATCCGGTAACCAGTACACGAATAAACCGAAATAACAATTTACCAGATTCTCCCACCTGTCACAAACTCAGATAAGTATGTGTTATAATTTGATATAATCTATATAAAAGGGGGTGTCTTATGAGGTTTCCTGTATTTTTGATACTGTTTTTTATGGTTCTTTCCCCCTCGATATCCTATTCCAAATCAAAGGAGGTAAGAAAGATGGTTGAAAACATTCACTGGCTGGGACATGATTCATTCAAAGTGGTTGGTAAGAATGTCACAGTTTTTACAGACCCTTTTAGATTAAAAAAATCAGACAGAGCAGATATCATTCTCATTACCCATGAGCACTATGACCATTGCTCTCCTGAGGATGTTCAGAAGATCCAGACCCCTGATACTGTTATAGTTGCCACTGCTGACTGTGCTTCCAAACTATCGGGGAACATTAAGACAGTGAAGCCCGGCGATGTTCTGGAGATAAAGGGTGTAAAAATTGAGGCTGTTCCTGCCTATAACACAAACAAAGAGTTTCATCCAAAGGCAAATGGATGGGTGGGATACATCTTTGAGGTGGATGGAAAGAGGATTTACATTGCAGGGGATACGGATTATATTCCAGAGATGAAGGATTTTAAGGATGTAAACATAGCCCTTCTGCCAGTAAGCGGCACTTATGTTATGACAGCTGATGAGGCTGTGCAGGCTGCACTGGATATAAGGCCAGATGTGGCAATCCCCATGCACTACGGAAGCATTGTTGGAACCGAGTCTGATGCAGAGCGGTTTGCTGAAAAACTTAAGGGTAAGATAGAGGTGGTCATTTTGAAGGAAGAGTAAATTTAGGGTGTAGGGCTGAGGGTGTAGGGGGTAGGGGTAAAGATAAATTTTAAGTTGGTAAATTGGTTTATTGGTTAAGGGTTTTTACTACACCCTACACGCTATTCCCTACACCCTATAATTTTAGGTAAAACCATGGTGGATGCTAAGAAGATATTGAAAAAGCTATTTAAGGCATATCCAGACCCGAAGATTGAGCTTGAACACTCCACGCCTCTTGAGCTTTTGGTGGCAACCATACTGTCTGCGCAGTGCACTGACCAGAGGGTAAATGAGGTAACCAGGAAGCTCTTTAAGAAGTACAAAACAGCAAGGGATTATGCAGAGGCAGACCAGAGGGTTTTTGAGCAGGAGATCAGACCAACGGGGTTTTATAAAAATAAGGCCCGACAGGTAATATCCTGCTGCAGGGATATTGCGGAGCGTTTTGGCGGCAGGGTGCCAGAGAGCCTTGAAGAGCTTACCACACTGTCGGGTGTTGGAAGAAAGACTGCTAATCTGGTGCTGGGCGTTGCCTTTGGTAAACAGGCTATTGCTGTGGAAACCCATGTGCTGAGGGTAAGCAGGAGACTTGGTCTTACTGAGGAGAGTAAGCCTGATAAGGTTGAACTTGACCTGATGAAAAAGATTCCAGAAGATAAATGGACAAAGTTCACCCTTGCCACAATACTTCATGGACGAAGGATATGCAGGGCAAAAAAGCCCCTCTGCGGGGAGTGTGTGCTTTACGAGGAGTGTCAATGGGAGGACAAGAAGAGATAGTAGACCCTCTGGAGGAGGAAAATCGTAAGATAAAGAGGCTCAGGTTTATTGTTGACCTTGCACAGGCAGTTCTCATGCAGTCGGAACTTTCTCTGCAGGAGGCCCTCAGGGTGATGGACAATACTAAGAGGGCGGCTCTTTTACTTTTTCCGGATAAAGAGGATGTCTATGACCTTATATACACACCACGGTTCAGAAGAATCATTGCCGAGCGATTTAAGGTCTCTTTTACAGATTCAGGATACAACTGAGTTCTGCAGGTTTGTGTACTTCAAAGAAGTTGATTCCACAAACACAACAGCCATGGAGCTTGCCCGAAGGGGCTATCCACATGCAACGGTAGTGTTTGCCGATCTGCAGAGACAGGGCAGGGGACGAAGAGGAAGGCACTGGTTTTCTCCTGAGGGGAAAAACATTTATATGAGCCTTATTTTCAGGGATACTGTAGGCATTACCTATCCTGAACTGATTACCATTTACTCTGCTGTATGTGTTGTTAATGCTATCTGCAAGCTTATAGACAAAGCAAAGACTCATGTATGGGCAAAGTGGCCAAATGACATATACTGGGATGACAGAAAACTTGGGGGAATACTTACAGAAGGGGTTGTCAGCTCAGGAAAGGAGAGATTTTTTGTTATAGGCATTGGTATGAATGTGAATTCCTCAGAAGAAGAACTTTTAAAAAACACCGAAGGTAGAGGGACGAGCCTTTATGTGGAAACAGGTAAGCAATGTAGAAGAGACAGGGTTATCAGGGAGATTGCATACTCTCTGGTCAACAGTGCCGGGCTGTTAGAAAACCCTCAACGATTAATGGATAGCTGGACATCGATAAGCAGAACCCCTGGTGCAAAGGTGCTGGTGATGGGAGAGAAAGGGGCATATAAGGCTGTAGCAATAGGTCTTAATGAGCGTGGACATCTGGTGGTAAGGGATGAGGCAGATGGGGCATTGAGGGTGCTTTCTGCTGAAGAGGTGGTTCATCTGAGATGAAGGGTGGTTTATGTATAGACATTGGAAATTCGTCTGTTAAGGTTGCCTTTTACCACAATGGCAATGTTAAGTATGAAAGGATAAGTGCGGACCGTGGATTAGAAATAAAAGCTATAAGGGAGATAATTGGCAGGGTGGTGGCAGGTAATCAGGTAAAGGGGGCAATTGTTTCATCGGTAGTTAAAGAGCTAACAGACAGGGTGGTGTCAGCAGTTGAACTTGAAGCTTCTGTTCAGGCCATAGTGCTTGACCACAGGGTTGATACAGGACTGAAGATCAATGTTTTAAGACCAGAGCTTCTTGGACCTGACAGATTAGCAAACGCTGTGGCTGCATACGAGCTTTACAGAGAGAATGTGATAGCAGTTGATTTTGGAACAGCTACCACCACAACTGTGGTTACTGAAAAAGCCGAGTTGATTGGTGGACACATCATGCCAGGGGTTTCAACCATGCTTGAATCACTTGCTAACAGGACATCCAGGCTCCCCATGCTCAGACCTGAGAAACCTGAGCTTCCTTTTGGTAATGATACAAAAAGTAGTATAATGTCAGGGGTGATTTATGGAACAGCAGGGGCGGTCAGCAGATTCATCAAGGAAACAGAGGCAGAGATAGGGAAATGTAATGTGATTGTTACGGGCGGGATGTCAGAGATTGTTAACGGATACCTTGATTTTCCATATACCTATGTTCCAATGCTTACAATGAAGGGGTTAATTAAAATTTTAAACAGGAGTCTATCATGAATGAACTAAGGCGTGACCCTCTTCTTGGCAGATGGGTTGTGGTTTTTAAAGAGTCGCTTCCTCCAGAAGAGTATGTTGCTCCACAGGAGACACCTGTTAAGGGTAGCTGTGTTATATGCTCACAGGCGGATACTGCTGAGGAGATGATGAGTATTGGGGATGAACAGGGTAGCCCTCTGCTAAGGGTTCTGAGGACAGATGGCTCTATATTTTCTAATGATGTGCCGCTTCAAAGAAGGGGTGTGGGAATGTATGATATGATGAATTCCTTTGGTGTCTCGGAAGTGGTACTTGAAACACCTGAGCACAGCCTTACACCTGAGGATATGGGCAAAGAACAGATGGCACTGGTAATAGAAGCCTTTTATAGTAGAACTCTGGAACTGGAGAAAGATGAAAGAATACGCTATGTTATGATTTATAAAAATTGTGGTGCACTCTCTGGTGACCTTTGTGGACACTCTCATTCTATTATTACTGCCACGCCTATTATTCCAAAGAGAATTAAAGAAGAGCTTGACGGTGCGAAGAGTTACTATGAGTATAAGGAGCGTTGCATCTTCTGCGATATGATGCACGAGGAACAGAGGTATAAGAAAAGGATAGTGCTTGAAACAGAACACTTCATAGCTTACTGTCCTTTTGCAACCCGATTCCCCTTTGAGATATGGATACTCCCCAAAAGACACAATTGTTATTTCAAGGAGATAACCTATGAGGAAAGGGCAGACCTTGGTTTTGTGATGGCAGATGCAATAAAGAGACTGAGAAGGGTGCTGAATAATCCTCCATACAATTTTGTGTTTCATTCTGCTCCAAGCAAGATACCCCGAAGGGCACAGTGGCATACACTGGGAGAAGACTTTCACTGGCATATTGAAATCATGCCACGTGTAAGAAGGCTTACTGGATTTGAGCTTGGCTCTGGTATGTATACACTAAGTACATCCCCTGAGGATGCTGCAAAATTTCTAAAGGAGGTAGCAAATGAAATTTGAAAAAATCTTATTCCCAACTGATTTCATGGAAGGTTCAAAAAAGGCAATAGCCTATGCCGTTGACCTTGCAAGAAAGTATAATGCCTCGCTGCATATTATTCATGTTATCCACGATGTTACTCAGGCTACAGGACTTTACGTGCCCCATGCAGCGGTGGATGAGTTATTTAAAAGTATGGAAGAAGAGGCCAAAAAACAGATAAAAAGGGATTACCTTGAAGAGACAAGAGGACTTGAGAACATCACCTATAAGGTTCTCAAGGGCATTCCATACGAAGAGATTATCAACTATGCCAGGCAGGAGGGGATTGACCTTATTGTAGTGACATCTCATGGCAGGAAAGGGCTTGACCGCCTGTTTTTCGGTAGCACAGCCGAGAAGGTGGTGAAGAATGCCGAATGCGCTGTGCTGGCTATAAGGGCTCAGGAATAGCTTTTCTGTCTCTGTTATAGGCTTTAAATGACTAAAGAAAAGGTAGATGTCCTGGTTGTTGGAGGAGGGCCTGCTGGTGCTACGGCTGCAAGAAGGCTCACTGAAGCAGGCCTCGAAGTCTTGCTTGTTGAAAAGGACCTATCACACAAAAAGCCCTGCGGTGGAGGTATGCCTTCTGCCCTTTTCAAAGAGTTCCAGTTGCCCGAGAACATAAATTTCAGAAGAGTTCAGTCTATAGCTCTCATTTCACCATCCGGAAGAAGACTTGACATAGAGTTAAAAGGAGGAGAGTTACGGATAGTTGATCGGATGGATTTTGACCGTATGCTGAGGGGTATTGCTTCGGAGCAGGGATGCTCTGTAACAGAGGGGGTACTGGTAGGGATACAGAGTGGTAAGACCATCAAGGCCAGCATAGCCTGTGGAGATGGCAGAGTTGATGTGCAGGCAAGATATCTGATAGCTGCTGATGGTGTTAATTCCACGGTAAGGAGGCTTCTTGGTCTGAAGCCTGTAAATTATGTTTATACCATAACAAAAACCGTAGATGTGGGGGAAGTCAATTGCTGTGAATTCTGGTTTGGCAAGGACCACGCTCCCATGACTTATTCCTGGATATTCCCCACTGCAAGTGGTGCGTCAATGGGCACAGGCACTACAAACCCCAAAACAGCGAAGGACTGTTTGAGGAGATTTCTGAAAAGACTGAATAATGATTTTACTATAGGTTCAGGGAAAGTTAGAGGTTACAGGATTCCTTTATGGGATGGAAGGCTATACAGATTAAGAAACATACTGTTTGTTGGTGATGCTGCAGGACAGGTGATGCCCCTGACCTTTGAGGGTATTTATTATGCAATGAAGTCAGGGGAGTTTGCAGCACAAAGCATAATTGATGGCAGGCTTGCTCGTTATGAAAGGCTGTGGAAAGGAAGATTTCTTTCAAGATTCAGGTTCATGAGGTTATTACAGAGCTATTTTCTTAAAAGCGATGAGCATGCCGAAAGACTTGTCAACATATTTTCAAGCCCTGAGATACAGGAGTTATGTATGAGGCTCTGGCTCAGTAAAGAGCAGGGCAGGGGGATTCTTATAAGTTTTATCAAACAGTTCAGGAAGTTCATCAATTGAAACTGAAACATGCCCTTTTTGTATCTCTTATCTTACATCTCATATTTATAGCTGTCCTGGTAAAAACAGGTATTCTGCCGAAGAGCCTGCCAGAGCAGCAAAAGGCCATAGTTACACGCCTTATTGGACCGGAAGAAGCCCTTTCAACAGGAAAGAAACCAATCAGGAAAAAAAAGAAAACAGGCACTAAAAGTAAAGCAAGAAAAACAAGAAAGCAAAGGAAAAAGATAGCAGTTAAAAAGAACAAAAGACCTAAAAAATTGTTACCTGAAAAAGGACCTCTTCAGTTAAATAGAAAGAAAAATAATGTGATAGGGCAGAGTGAAACAGAAAAGAAAGGTGCTGAGAAACAGGCTTTACTGAAAGAGAAACCAGCAGGTAAATCGGGATTGAGCACTCAGAAAAGAGAGTCTTCAGGGGGGATGCTCAAGGGGAAAAAAGGCACAGTTAAAGGTGGTAAAGAAAGCCATCAGATGCCCCGTTCGCTAAGCCCTGGTGCACTGTTTGACAGAGATGTGATTGGCAATGTTGCAAAGAGGTCTATTGAGAAGGAGAAAACCAGGAGCAATAGCGGGGTTACTTTTAGTACCAGAGAGCTTAAGTACTACAGCTATATGATGCGGCTAAAACACAGGATTGAAAGCATCTGGGTTTATCCTGAAGAAGCTGCACGAAGAGGTATATATGGTGACCTGTGGATATCTTTTACGATTAAAAAGGATGGTAGTCTTGGTGAGGTAAAGCTGCTGAGAACCTCGGGCTATCCAGAACTTGACAGGGCAGCCATGAGGGCTCTTAAAGACGGAGCACCCTACTGGCCTTTACCAGAGAAGTGGAAGATAGATGCACTTACTGTGAAGGGACACTTTATATATAATCTTTATGGGATGTATATTAGATAGGGGGTAGGGTGTAGCGTGTAGGGGGTAGGGTGTAGGGGGTTACCAGTAGCCAATAACTGCAAGGAAAATCTCTATAACTATAAGTAGAAATATGCCAAGCTCAAGTAACTGTTCTCTCTTGGTGGAGATTTCATCATAAAGAGTCTTGTATGTATTGATGATGACCTGAAGCTTATTATTTATGCTATCTTCCCAGTCCTTACTCCTCAGTAGATTCATTGCAGTACGGTAAATCTTTGCATAATAGACATCCTCGGTTACTTTAAGTGCATTGTTGACCTTCTCTGTTACCTCTGTTAGGTCTGTTACGGTCTCAGTAAGCCTTCTTGCCAGCTTTTCGTACTTGCGGAGTCTGAACAGCGATGCCCCGCCTCTTCTGGAAAGTTCCTGGTAAATAAGGTTAAGTTCATTGTCAAGGATACTGTCGTAATATCTGAGTTCAAGTATCTGGGCGTTGGCAAACTCCAGTATATCTAAAAGGTCAGATATACCAGAGGGTTCAATTATAAAGGCGTTGTCCAGGTGAACAATCACAAGGTCGTCAGGATAATAGCTGAAGCGATACTTGATCGTTTCCTCTATGGCAAACCTGCTGAGAGGTCTCGTCTCGTTAAGTAATAGGCGCGCCGGGTTGTATTGCTTGAGGAATTCATCTGCATCAACCGGGTGGTTAAGTTTTTCAATAAAATAAACTGTATATTCTTCATAGAAATCGGCCTTTATTTCAGGTTCCAGAAAGGCATCTTTAAATGCTTCCATAACCTCACCTGCAAGTTTAAGTGCCCTGTTGTCGAATGGACCATTGCTGTCGATGTAAGAGGCAATCTGTTCTAATTCGTTAAAATCCAAACCGGCTGGTAAATTGATATTGAATGCAAGAGAAAGCACACCTAAATCGTAGAGCTTTACCACCACATCTACTTTCATTGATTTGCCTGAAAAGCTATCGGTAAAAGATTTCAACTCAAGTGAGATTGGTGGGTTTGTAAATTGAAGCGCCTCCATGTAGGGCTTCTTTGAGAGTTTAAGCCTCTTTGCCCCTTCTGCGGCAAGTTTTTCAATCTGGTGAAGGTCTATTTCAGAGGCAATATCAAATAATCTGTAAAAGACTATCCTGCCTTTAGATACGGTTAACATAACCGGAAAGAGGCAGACCCGTGGAGGGTCTGCCAGGGGGTTAAAGGATTTCCATTAACTTTATTTCGAATATGAGGTCCTTGCCAGCCAATGGATGATTTGCATCAATTGTGATGGTTTCGTCAGTTACCTCTGTTACTACAACATCGGTTACCTGACCGTCAGGGGTCCTCAGCTGAAGAACAAGACCTACCTTAGGGTCTATATCTGCAGGAACCATCCTTCTTTCAACAACTGCGACAAGGTCGTCTCTGTAAGGACCATAGGCCTCATCGGAAGGAATGGAGATTGTCTTTGATTCCCCCTCGTTCATACCCATTACAGCATCCTCAAAGCCCTTTATAACCATGCCCTCCCCAAGGGTGAATTCAAGAGGGTCACGGTCAAGGGAGCTGTCGAATACTGTACCGTCTTCCAGGAATCCACTGTAGTGGACCCTGACCCTGTCTCCTGACTTTGCCTGTGCCATAACTTTCTCCTTTCAAAATGTTTCTTTTTTAAGAGTAACATAACTGGATGATTTATTTCAGCAAGTTTAAATTGCAATGTTAAAATGAATGCTTTCTAAACAGGCGTAGCGGCTAATAAAAATCTGTTATAATATCAGATATGACGATAAGAAGACTTACAAGACCCTTTATATTTTTCTTACTCTTTTATATCCTCCTGCTTGTGCCCTTTTACATAACCGTTAAGAAGGATGTAATGAAAGCCGTTCAAAAGGATATCCTTGCCCTTGAAGACGGACGGATTGATTATTACGATACAGTAGAACATATATACCATTCCCTTGATAGAACAGTGATCTTTTATCTATTTGGAGGCTTTTGTCTGTCCATTGCGTTCTCTTATATCCTTCTGCGCAGATACGAAAAACCCCTGAACAGACTTGTAAGGGCTGCTGAAGAAGTAAAGAAGGGAAATTTTGATGTGGAAGTTGATGAAGAGCATAACGAGGAGTTTTCACATTTTGTAGAGATGTTCAATGACATGGTGAGAGGATTAAAGGAAAAAACAGAGGAGCTTAAAAAGAAAGACCTCTATGTAAACACAATGATGGATGCGCTATGGGTTGTTGACATGGATGACAGGATTGTGGATGTAAACCCTGCCTTTCTGAAGATGTTTGGATACTCAAGACAGGAGGTAATAGGTGCATCTTTGTACGACTTCTTTGATCATAACAATAAACAGATTGTCAGAGAAGAGCTTGAAACAAGAAGACTAAAGGGAGAACATTCAACCTATCAGGTTGAGATACTTGCAAGAGATGGCTCTCATATACCTGTATTAATAACCGGTGCTCCAATAATGGAAGGTGATAGGGTGGTGGGAAAGATTGGAATAATTAAGGACTTTACTGAACAGGCAAGATTGCTTCAGAGACTTGAGGAATCAAAGGAGCATCTTGAAATAATAATGAACAGTATCCAGGATTCAATAATTATTATAAATAAGGATTACAACATAGTTAATGCTAATGCAAGAGCCAAGCAGAAGTTTGGAAGGAACATAGTTGGCAAGAGGTGTTATGATATAACTCATAACGACCTGAAACCATGCTGGATGGAGGGGGAAGAATGCCCCCTGAATGCCATATTCTCAAAGGGTGAGGTGTTCCATAGTATTCATGAGCATTATGACCTTAATGATAACAAGTGTTATGAGGAGATTTATGCATCTCCTATTCGTGATAGAGAGGGAAACATAGTATTTATACTTGAGCTGATGAGGGATGTTACTGAAAGGGTTATCCATGAAGCAGAACTGAAGAGAAGAAACCAGGAGCTCACCTTGCTGAACTCACTGGCATCTGTGATTAATCGCTCTCTCAAGTCAGACGAGGTCTTTTCAAAGGTTCTTGATAAACTTATAGAGACCTTCGACATGGATGGCGGAGGCATTTTTATTCTGGTTGAAAACAGAAAGCTGCTGGAATGTGCTTTTCACAGAGGTATATCGGAGCAGTTTGTGCGTGAAGCAGGTAAAGTGAGACTGGGAGAGGATATTCCAGGCAGGGTTGCTTTGACTGGCAGGGCAATTACCACTGAGGATGTAAGCGTTGATGACAGAGTGCAGAGAACGGTACTCAAACATTCTGGTATAAAGGGTTACTGTTGTTTTCCAATAAAGGGAAAGGAAAGAATTCTTGGTGTTTTCTGCCTCTTCAGATTCAGTGAATACACCTTTACCGAGGATGATGAAAGAATACTTTCATCTGTGGGTGAAATGACAGGACTTGCCCTTGAAAACATAAGGCTTTATGAAGGCATGAGAGAGATGTACAGAGTGCAGCAGGAGAGAAGACAGAAGGAAAAAGAGTTCCTTTTGAGTTTTACCTCAAAACTCGCCTCTGTTGAAGATGCCAACGCACTCGTGAAGGAGGGAACCGAGTTAATATACAAATACACCCAATCTGATGCCATAATGTTCTGGGAATTAATGGGAGAGGAAAACCTTTCTATCAGGTACTCGAAGGGAATATCTCCAGGGGTTTCGAATCTTTCTTTTCATGTTACCTGTCCTGAAGTGTATGCAATTGAGATGAAGAAACCTATAAGTATATACGATATTTCAGAATATGAAAGACTCTATTTTATAGAGAGTCTCAAGATAGAGGGATTCAAGTCTTTACTGGCGCTGCCAGTTATGGTTGGTGAAAAGGTACTTGGAGTTTTAACACTTGCAAACAGACTGCATGTGAAGTATGACGATGACGAGCTTCACTTTTTAAGGATTGTAGCTGATATATTCGGTGTGGCAAGTGAGAGAAGTTACCTTTATGAAAAGAGAATATACGAAAAGGGGCTTGCTGAGGCTATACTCAATACAATATCTGAAGGTGTATGTACAGTAAGTGTGACCGGGAGGATTATATCTGTAAACAAATCGGTGGAGAGACTGCTGGGCGAAAAGGCTGTGTCACTTGTTGGACAGCACTACACCGATGTGTTCAGCATGGTTTCAAACACTGAGACCGAGTGCCCTGTATCCTTTGCTCTGCAGGGGAAGGAGGCAGAGGGCGAAATAGTGGTTTTAAGAGATGGGGAGCCCCATACGATAAAGATTCAATCACTTCCGCTTATTGATCCATCGGGTCGTATATATGGTGCTGTGCAGGTGATGAGAGATGTAACAAGGGAGAAGGAGATTGACAGGATGAGGACAGACCTGATCAGGTCTGTGTCTCATGAGTTCAGAACCCCCCTTTCAGCAATAGTAGGGCTTACAGAGATGTTAATAGATAAGGAGGTTGAAGGACAAAGGGCAGAGCAATATCTCAGGACCATATACGATGAGGGATTGAGACTGTCTGAGATGGTCTCAGATCTCCTGAATATTTCAAAGATAGATAGTGGTCGGGAACAATTGATTTATACCGAGATTGATTTTAATGATTTACTTAGAAAGATAAGAGAACTGTTTTATCCTGCCTTCAAAAGAAAAAACATACATTTTATAGTTAACTTTAAAGAAAATATAAAGGGGTTTTTTGCTGATGCTGACAGGCTTTTTCAGGTTATTGCAAATCTTATTGACAACTCAATTAAGTATTCAGACGAGGGCTCCAGGATTGAACTAAGGATAAGGCCCCACGAAGGATATGTTATAATAGAGGTAAGCGATACAGGGTGGGGAATATCAGAGACAGATATTGCTCACATTGGTGAGAGTTTTTATAGGGGAAAGCATGCCACACGAACAAAGGGAACTGGTCTTGGACTATCTCTCTGCGAGAAAATAATAAAACTTCACGGAGGAACTCTCAACATCAAAAGCAAGCTTGGTGAGGGAACAACAGTAACAGTGCTCCTGCCAAAAGAGAGGGATTATGGCAAAGGTAATGGTAATAGATGATGAGCCTTTTATTCTGATGATGATTGAAGATAAGCTAAAAAGAGCAGGTCTTCAGGTGGTAACACTCAGGGAAAGCACAACCGCTTTAAAGAAGATAAGAGAAGAGAAACCAGACCTGATTATACTTGACTGGATGATGCCTGAGATAAGCGGAATAGAGATATGCAAAAAACTGAAGAGCGACCCTGAGTTGTCTGCAATCCCTGTTTTCATGTTGACCGCAAAGGGACAGGAAGATGATGAGAGGCTTGGGCTTAGCACCGGTGTTGAGCGATATATAACAAAACCCTTTAGTCCCAGAAGCTTGCTGGAGATTGTACTTGAGCGAATCGGAAATAAATAGACTGAAAGAAGACCTCAGGATAACCATAAATGAACTGAGTAAGACCTACGAGGAACTTTCCCTCCTTTACAGACTTACGGAGAATTTCTCTGGAGCAACTGTAGACGAACTCTGTGATGTCCTTATAGATGAAATACAAAGTCAGCTTAATGTAAACACCATTGCAGTGCTTCTTTACAATCAGACTTTGAAGCAACTTTACACCAAGAAGGCAGTTGGCCGATGGCAGGATGACGATAAAGGCATAGGAAAGATAAAGCTGTTCAGGGATATGCTCACCAGGGGGAAGGCTACAACTATTTGCGATGTAACCAGTATTGATGAAATGAGGTCTCTTGGATTCAGGTCTGTGTTGCTGGCACCATTGATGGGTAAAAAGAATCCAGTGGGGTTGATTGTGGTGGCTGATAAGACTGATGAAAATGAATTTTTCTCTGGCGATGTGAAACTGCTAAGTACTATTTCTTCCTTTGCAGGGCTTTTTATAGAAAATGCACTGCTTGCTGAGGAAATTCAGGCATTCTTTATCGGTAGTATAAGATCCTTTGTGAAGGCACTTGAGGCACGTTCCATGTGGACCGCGGGTCATACAGAACGGGTAACAAAGTATGCCATAGAAATAGGTATGGAGCTTGGTTTGTCAAGAATGGAGATGGAGAAATTAAGGATATGTAGTTTACTTCATGACATTGGCAAAATAGCAATTCCTGACCAGCTTCTTAATAAAATGGGTGCCCTTAATGAGATAGAATGGGCAGAGCTGAAAAGACATCCTGTAATAGGGGCTGAAATACTTTCGGAACTGGTGGGCTTTGTGGATATTATTGACTGTATAAGGTGCCATCACGAACATTATGATGGCACTGGTTTGATTGGCTTAAAGGGAGAAGAAATTCCACTTACAGCACGAATCATTGCGGTTGCCGATGCCTTTGATGCAATAACCTTTGACAGACCATACAGAGAAAAGAAGACCGTTGATTATGCCGTGAAAGAGATAATACAGAACTCGGGTACCCAGTTCGACCCAAAGGTGGTGGATGCCTTTCTTAGATGGATTGAGTCAGCCGACCACATTGTAATGTCTGACACGAAAACGAGCCCCTGAACCCTCTGCTATTTCGCTGCATCTTTCAATATCCACCTCTGGCAGGTCAACCACCGTTACAGTGACCTCAGGGATGTATCTGGTAGATTCCTTGATGAATTCTAACACTGCCCTGAAGGCATCTTTGTACAGGGGCCTACAGATCCTGTTATAGGTTTCCTCATCCTGAGCATCAAGGCTGATTGAGATTGAGTCAACAAGACCTTTAAGCTCGGGGAGGATATTTCTTTTATGTATCAGGTTTCCATGACCGTTGGTGTTTATTCTTACCCTGCCTCCCTTTTCCTTGATCCATGCGGAAAGGGATTTTATAAGTTCAAGCCTGATGGTTGGCTCCCCATAACCACAGAAGACCACCTCCTTGAACTCCGATGGATCTCCTATTGCCTCCTTAAGCTCTTCTTCGGTGGGCTCATGATTCAGTCTCAGGTTATGTCCCTTCACATAATCGGTATGGAAGCGAACACAGAAGCTACATGCATTACTGCACCGATTGGTGATGTTGAGATAAAGGGAATCCCTTATCTTATAGGCTATGGCAGGACTGTCTGAAACAGGTGCAATACCAAAGAGCCTTGCAGCATTAAGTGAGGTGATACGGGCAACATCATCCACTGTTATTCCTCTCAGACGAGCGACTTCTTCAGCAACATATCTTACATAGGCAGGCTCGTTTCTCTTTCCCCTGTAGGGCACAGGTGTCAGATAGGGGGAGTCGGTCTCAATCAGGAGGTATTCATCTGGCACTGAGGATGCTACTTTCTTAAGTTTGTCAGATTTTTTAAATGTTACAGGCCCGGCAATTGAAATATAAAACCCCAGAGACATGAATTGTTCAGCCAGTTCCGCAGTGCCTGAGAAACAATGCATGACTCCTGATGTTACCTCTGAGTCTTTCAAAATACTGTAAGTGTCTTCATGGGCCTCTCTGCTGTGAATGATGACAGGAAGGTTCAACTCCTTTGCAATCTCAAGCTGTCTTATAAATATCTCTCTTTGAGTCTTTCCTGGAGAGTGGTCGTAGTGATAGTCAAGCCCTATCTCACCTATTGCCACTATTGATCTGTCTGCGGCCCACTTTCTCAGTTTGTTGTCAAAATCCACGGGATAGTGCTTTGCATCGTGAGGATGATAGCCAGCAGTTGCAAACACTCCTTCGAATTTTTCAGAGATTTTAATTGCCTTCTGCGAGCTTTCCACGTCAATACCAATACAGATGAGCCGCTGCACCCCTGTCTGTTTAGCCCTTTCAATAACATCAGGCAGGTCTTCTTTATAGGCGTCCATGTCAAGATGGCAGTGAGTGTCGGTTAATATCATCTTTTTTGTCAGGCGCCGAATTTTTTAAGCCTGCCAGCATTGGCAAGCGATAGAGGCAGTATATGGTAGGCATTGAAGATGCCAAGTTCACCCTTTGCACATTCACGCTCGGTGAAGGCATTGCTCAGACCACCAAGCACATAGGGTGAGTGTATGAGAACAGGCACAGGGTGCCAGCTGTGGCTTTTCAACAAAGACGGTGTTGAGTGGTCCCCTGTGATAACTAACACATCTGGCTTAAGTGAGAGTATCTCAGGCAGGTGCCTGTCGAACTCCTCAAGTTTTTTTGCCTTTGCCTCGAAGTTTCCGTCTTCACCATAGGAGTCGGTCTTTTTGATGTGCATGAAGATGAAATCGTATTCATCATAATGTTCTTTCAGGAACTCTATCTCCTCTTTAATGTCACCTTCAATTTGAGGGGTTTCCATACCAATGAGTCTTGCAAGTCCTCTGTACATTGGATAAACAGCTATGGCAAGCGCCTTAAGACCAAACCTATCATAAAAAGATGGAATTGCTGGAACCTTTGCGATACCCCTCAGCATGATGTAATTTGCCTTTTCCTGGTCATTTAAAATAGCCTGAGCCCGCTTTATTAGCTCAGAGGCAATCCTTGCAACTTTTTCAGCATATTCGTTTTTTCCAATAGGTTCAAGCGGAGCCCTGCCTTCTTTTTGGGGGTCTGTATCGTTTACCTGATCTGCACCATCAGGGAGAGGTTCAGGAAATCTGAAGACGACCGCAAAACGATGCTCCATGCCAGGGGCAAAAATGAGCTCTGCATCCTCTATTTCAGGGATCTCTTTCTGGAGCCTTTCTGTGAGCAGTCTGCTCTGTTCGGTTGGGATTCTACCTGCCCGACGATCAACTATGAGACCATCTTTTATAGTGGCATAGTTGCACCTCATGGCAACATCGGTGTTTCTCAACTCCATACCAAGCCCAAGTGCCTCAAGAACACCTCTACCGATCTGCCAGTCAACAGGGATGTAACCGAATATCCCAAGATGTCCTGGTCCGCTTCCTGGTGTGATGCCTGGAGCTACTGGTATGTGAAGTCCTGTAGCAGAGTGTCTTGCGAGGTCGTCAAGATTGGGTGTGCTGGCGACCTCCATCTCTGTGGAGCCATTTACAGGAAGCCCCCCGAGACCGTCAAGCACTACCATTATTATTCTGGAGTTGTTTTTCTGGATTAAATCTTTCAGGATGTCAGCCATGATAGTAAATAATAGCCAAAAGGGTGGGGAATTTTCAAGCATAAACAAGAAGTTGTAATTGGTGTATTGGTTATAACGATATTTTTATCTGGAACTCTATTGTATAAAAAAACCTGGAAATGATAAAATTTTACGATGGGTAAAAAAATACTCGCCATAGATGATGAAAAACTGATACTGAAGTCTATTAAAAAGGCCCTTGATAGGATAGGCTTTGAAGTGACCACTGCCTGTGACAGAGAGCAGTTTTTAAGAAGTATAAAAGAGAACACTTACGACCTGGTTATCCTCGACCTTCACATGGACGGACTAACAAGTAGAGAGATTATGGAAAGCTGTAGAGAAAAAATGGAGGATGTTAAGTTTCTTATTATCAGCGGTTCAGAATTGCCTGTTGAGGAAAACTTCATCCAGAAACCCTTCAGGATAGGAGAGCTGAGGGAAAGGGTCAGAGAACTTCTTAATGGCAACTCTTCAGAGAATTGATAGCTTCCTTTTTCTGCTTATAAACCATAAACTCTCAAATCCACTGTTTGACAGACTGATGCCCTTTATTACCGGTAATGTCCCCCTGCTTTTTGTTCCAGTGCTGTTATTTTTTTTGTTAAGAGACAGGAGACTTTTTGTATTAAGCGTTTTTGTTGCCTTTATTGCCCTTTCACTTTCAGATGGACTGTCAAATATCCTTAAGCACTTTTTTGAAAGGCCACGACCCTTTCTTACTATAAAGGATGCCATTGTGCTTGTGGGAAGAGGTGGGTCCTATTCAATGCCTTCATCCCATGCGGCAAACTCCTTCTCTGTGGCAGTGGTTTTTTGCTATTTTTTTGGGAAACTAAAGGAGGGTCGAGCTAAAAGTGTATTTGCTGTATATACTGTGTTGGTTGCACTTTCTGTGGCATTTTCAAGGGTCTATGTGGGGGTGCATTATCCATCGGATATAGTAGTGGGAGCACTTTTAGGCATGGCTACAGGTGGCTTTACCCTTTTGGGATATACTATTTTTTCTGAGCTTTTCAAAGAGAAAAAGGGATATGCCATTTTATTTTTTCTGCTATTTGGCATATCTCTTTTAAGGATATTCTACATTCAGGCAGGCCCATTAGACCTGAGCCCTGATGAGGCTCATTACTGGGACTGGTCCAGAAATCTTGACCTCAGTTATTATTCCAAGGGCCCTGGTATTGCTTATATCATAAGGGCCTCAACAGCGCTTCTTGGCAATACAGTGCTCGGGGTAAGGATGCCTGCTGTGGTATTTATGTTTCTGTCCACTCTTATAATCTATAAACTGACCGTTGGAATTAGTGCAAGATTTAGTGGGTTTGAGTCTGAAAAGAGCAGAAGCAATGTTGCACTGCTTAATGCATTTATCTTTAATATTACCCCCCTTTTTGCTACCTTTGGAGTTATCAATACCATTGATTCGCCACTTATCTTCTTCTGGTCACTTTCGCTTCTTATGTTCTGGAATCTTGTGGCTGAATGGCCTATAAAAAGAAAGGGTAACTGGCAGTGGTTACTGCTTGGTCTGGTGGTTGGAGTTGGTGTGCTGGTTAAGTACTCCATGGTCTTTTTTCTTGCTTCAGCCTTTCTGTTTTTACTCTTTAACAGGGAAAAGAGGGGGCTTCTTCTTAAGGTAGGTCCCTGGGCAGGAGCCTTAGTTAGCATTGTTACTACATTGCCAATTATTATCTGGAATGCCCGTCATCACTGGGTAACATTCCTGCACACCGCAGGACAGGCACATCTAAAGGATGGTTTTACACTAAGACCAGCAAGATTTTTCGAGTTTATTGGCTCTCAGCTTGGCGTGGTGGGCCCTGTGCTTTTTGGCATAATGCTTGTAGCTATTTACTGGAGCTACAGGCAGAAAAGAGACGACGGATTTCTTTTCTGGTTTTTTGCCCCAACCTTTTTGTTCTTTATCCTCAAGAGCCTTCAGGGTAAGGTGCAGGCAAACTGGGCACTGCCCTGTTATATTTCAGCTACAGTGGCTGCAGGTCTTTACATATACAAACATTGGAGCCAGTGGAAAAGCAAGGGGAAAGTAGTGGTGGTTTCAGGGCTTGCCATAACCTTACTAATAACCATTGTAGCCCATTACCCCAGGCTCATTAGTCTCCCTCCAAAGATGGACCCTTCGGCAAGACTCAGGGGATGGAGACCGCTTGGCATGGAGGTGAGCAGAATTGTTAAGGATTTTAAAGGCCATTATTTCGTATTTTCTGACCGTTACCAGATAACCGCAGAGCTTGCATTTTATGTAAAAGGGCAACCTCGAACCTATTGTGTGAATCTTGGAAGAAGGATGAACCAGTACGACCTCTGGCCAGGATTTCATGACCTGAAGGGATATGATGCGGTATTCGTTCGGTGGGGTAGAAAGTCACTGCCACAGAGGATAGCCTCGTCCTTTGATGAATGCAGTAGAAGGCTTCTTACTGTAAAAGAGGGAGATTATGTGTTGAGAGACTATAGTATCTTTATCTGCAAAGACTTTCATGGTATGAAAAAACAGCTCCCGGACCGCTTCTAACTACCCCCTACCCCCTAAATTACCTGCATAATAGCACACTTGAGATACCTTGTCTCTGGCATGCCAACTAAAAAGGGGTGGTCCTTTGCCTGGGCCCTGAACTCTATGACTCTAAGATACCTGTTTGTGACCTTTGCAGCATATCTAAGTATGTCTAAGAACCCCTCGGGGGATATGTGATGAGAGCATGAAGAGGTTGCAAGGAGACCACCTTTGTTCAGAATGAGCATGGCATTTGCATTAACAGCCCTGTAACCACTTATTGCCCGTTTCAGGGTTGCTCGTGATTTTACAAATGCAGGTGGGTCAAGAACGATAAAGTCGTATTTCCTTTTTTCATTTCGCTCTCTATCAAGAAAGTCAAAGACATCATCACAGAGCACCTCTACTTTATCTGAAACCCTGTTAAGGGCGGCATTGTTTTTTATTAAATTTACTGCATTCTTTGATGAATCCACACATATAACATGTTCTGCCTTTGAGGCAAGCCTGATTCCCCAGGCACCAACATATGAAAACAGGTCAACTCCAACACCGCCTTTTACCAGTCTGGAAAAGGCTATTCTGTTTTCCCTCTGGTCAAGGAAAAAGCCGGTCTTCTGTCCACCTAAGATATCTATCTCAAAGCGGTATCCATTTTCTTCTATAATTACTGGAGCCTTCAGTTCACCTTTTAACACATAGGTTTCTGTTTCAAGCCCCTCAAGATGCCTGAAAGGAGAGTCATTCTTTACAACTATCACATCCGGGTTAAGGACGCTTTCCAGGGCATTGAAGATCATCTCTTTAAGTGCCTCCATTCCGGCTGTGAGTATCTGAACAACAAGTATGTCGCCAAATTTATCCACTATTAATCCTGGCAACAGGTCAGAATCGCTGAAAACCACCCTGAATGAATTCTCGTCGGGATAGACCATTTTTCTGTATGCCAGAGCATCACTGATTCTGCGTTTAAAGAACTCTACATCTATGGCGATTTTCCTTCTCGAAAGTAATCTTATAGCTATCAGAGAATCTGGATTGACATAACCAATACCCAGAAAGCCACCACTGTGGTCCAGTACCTCAACAAGCTCACCCTTTTGAAAACCCTTCAGGGAACCTGTAACTTCATTAGAAAATATCCAGAGATGACCCGATAGCAGTCGTCTTGAAGACCTTATTTTAACGGCTCTCATTTAATGAAGTACTCCGATTTAATTTTTCGTGCTGCCACTTTATCAAGCTCTTCCTTGCTCATAGAATTGATCCTTGGAATAGCCTCTATCAGCCTGACATCAACTAATTTAGATAGGACCTGCAGGTTAGTATCCTGTGACTTATCAAGCGGGTCTCTATTCGGGCTGTTAAGCAGAACAGCAGTTACCTCTAATCCGTATTTATCAAGCACCTCAAGGGTCAATAGGGTGTGATTCAGTACACCAAGTTTGTTTAATGCCACAACAACAACCCTTAGTTTAAGCTCAAGAGCAAGGTCAAGCATATAGTAGTCTTCTTTTATGGGAACCATCAACCCGCCAGCCCCCTCAACCACCACTATATCGTATTTAGAGGACAGTTGCTCATATTTCTCAATTATTTTACTGATGTCAATTTCCACACCTTCCAGGTTTGATGCCACCACAGGGGCAACAGGTGTTTCAAAGCAATAGGGGGTTATGTTTTTTATCGGCTCATCTGTTTCTGCAATTTCTTTGAGAAACTCTCCATCCGATGGCAACAGTACATCTGCATCCCGCCTACAGCCTGTCTCCACAGGCTTCATGGGACAGGCTGTGTGGCCGTTGATTAAAAGTGCTCTGATAAGAAGTGCTGATACTACTGTTTTCCCAACGCCTGTATCTGTGCCAGTTATAAAGATGTCTTTCTTCATTACTTATACCCTCGTTTCCAGACAGAAGGTCTGGCCTGTTATTTCCTGCCCGGCGAGGAAGGCAATAAAATCAGCCACTGAAGCAGGGTCTGAAAGCCTTCCAAGCAGACTTTCCTCCTTTGCCTTCTGAATTGCTGTTTTTGATCTAATACCCATTCCTGTTGGTAGATAGCCAGGCACCAGGTTATTGACCTTTATATTATACACAGAAAGCTCCTTTGCGAGGCTAAGGGTAAAACCTGAGAGGGCAGATTTAGAAGCTGAGTAGGCTGCCTGACCAGCCCTTCCCTTTATGCCTGAGATTGAAGTTATATTTACTATGTGTCCACCACCTGCAGATATAATAAAGGGACTGAAGTGTTTTACCATGTTGAAGACACCGCGGAGGTTTACAGCCATAACCATGTCCCAGTCTTTTTCATTAAGTCTCAATAACAGGGCATCCCTAGTTACAGAGGCATTGTTTATTAGAAGGTCAAGCCTGTTGACCTTCTCTTTAAACTCTGATGCCATCCTTGCCACCTCTGTTTCGCTGGAAATATCTGCCTGAAAAGTAAGAGGCGAGTTGCGGAGTTGAGACCTGAGCATCTCTGCTGTTTGCTTATTTCTGAAGTAATGAATGATAACCCTGTAACCCTTCTTATCAAGCCCCATGGCAAGATACTGGCCAAGCCCTCCAGTGGCTCCTGTTATCAGAGCAACCCGCACTGTTTTGCCTCCTTCAGGACATCCAGCAACCTCTGGATATGTTCCTCTTTATGTCCTGAGACCACGGTGATCCTTATCCTTGGTGATGGCACGGTGGGTGGCCTGATTGCCGGCGCATAGATACCCCTTTGTCTGAGAAAAATAGATAGCCCAACTGCTTTTTCATTGTCGCTGACTTTAATGGGTATTATAGGGGTTTCTGAGGGTGTTGTATCAATGGCGAGGGCACGGAGACCCTTTACGAGGAACTTCCTGTTGTTCCATAATTTTTCAACCCTGCCAGGCTGATTCATAATAATTCTAAGAGATGTTTCTGCTGCCACTACAACCGAGGAAGGCAGTGCAGTGGAAAATATAAGAGATCGGGCATTGTTAATAAGCCATTGTTTTAATGTCTTTGTGCTGGCAACAAATGCTCCAAATGCACCTATTGCCTTTGAGAGGGTTCCCATCTGGATGATGTTTTCTGTAGGCTCTATCCCAAAGTGTTTCATTGCTCCATAACCCTCACCAAGCACTCCGGTGCCGTGGGCATCGTCGATGTAAAGCAGTGCCCCTTCTGAGTCTGCTAATTCTTTTAACTCATCAAGTGGTGCAATGTCTCCATCCATACTGAATACTGTATCGGTAACTATGATTTTTTTCTTGCTCCTTGATTGTCTAAGAAGTCTTTTCAGATGACCCGTATCGCAGTGTTTGTAAATAAATACCTTTGCCCTTGAGAGTCTGCATCCGTCTATGATGCTTGCATGGTTTAGTTCATCACTGAATATGTATGTATCGGAATCGCTGATTGCAGGAATAATACCAGTGTTTGCAGCGTAACCTGAATTAAAAAGCAGGGCACTTTCTGTTGATTTAAACTCAGCAAGCAACTGCTCAAGCCTTTCATGTGCCGTTGTTCCGCCTGAAAGAAGCCTTGATGCTCCTGCACCCATACCGTGGTGTTCGATAGCCTTTTTTGCTGCTTCTATGACCTCGGGCTCTGATGATAGTGAAAGATAATCGTTGGAAGAGAAGTTAAGTAGCCTTTTGCCTTTGATTGTGATTTCAGGGCCTGCCTTTGATTGCCTGTCAGTGATAATTCTTAAAAGTCCTGACCTGCTGAGTTCATCCAGCTCTTTTTTATACATGATATTATTATACAGAAAGAGCTGTCTTGACAAAAGATTTTGGTTTTTTTAATTATATTCGGGGCTGTTTTACAGCTAAAAAAAACAAATCAAAAGGGGGATTAATGATGAGAGTTTTACTTGCTGTGGTAGTATGTGCTGTTATGTTACTACCTGCAACTGTTTTTGCAGCAGGGCCTCACGACAGTCTTATGTGTACGGGTTGCCACTCTATTCATGAGGCACAGGGTAAGATCATCTTTGCTGTAAAAGAAAACAGGGTGGATAAGAATCCAAGAACCGGAAAACCCTTCGGTGGTGTTACCGCATTATGTCTTGGATGTCATGATACATCTAAAAAGGGGGGGATGGATATTAAGCCAATCTTCGCACATAAGAGTCATCCCTTCGGGATTGATAAAGTTAACAGGAAGGTTGCCAGTGTGCCAAGAGAGCTTTTAAGGAACGGGAGGTTTGAGTGTGTAAGCTGTCACGACCCACATCCTTCAAATCCCAATTATAAATACCTCAGAGTGGATACCAAGGATGGAGCACAGATGGACAGGTTCTGCTCCATGTGTCATCCAGCAAAGGTTGACCCAAAACACAGGATATCCTCAAAGAATATATTTAACAGTATGGATGAGAGAAAGTTGAAATAATATGAAATTGTTTACGACAGGGGAAGATGGAACCAGTTCCTTCTTCCCCTTTTGCCTTCCTGCGCCTTTGATGATATAATTTTATTTAATGATTGAAAAGATTAAAAGGGTATTTTTATCGCTTCAGGACTACTACATACTTTCCATAAAATCACCCTTTGGGATTTTAAAAAAACCCCACTATATTGCTGAAACCATAGAGCAGATGGATTACGCAGGGGCTGGCTCCTTGTTTATTATAGTGCTTGTGTCGCTATTTATAGGGATGGCACTTTCACTTCAAATATCTGCAGAGCTTTCCTCTCTTGGTCTTAAAATGTATACGGGAAAGATAGTAGGGGTCTCGATTATCAGGGAGATAGGGCCTGTGGCAATAGCCCTTAGCTTTGCAGGAAGGGTTGGCTCGGGTATGGCATCTGAGCTTGGCTCCATGGTACTTGGTCATCAGGTGGATATACTAAAGGTCTTTGGAATTGACCCTCTTAAAAAGTTAGTTACCCCTCGGGTAGTTGCCTCTATAATAATGCTACCTGCCCTTACGGTAATAGGTGATGCAATCTCACTGATAGGGGGATATTTTATTGCTGTGTTCGTTAGCCATCAAAGCAGCCCCTTTTACTGGTCGCAGATAAGAGAGATATTGAATTTTGAAAATGTATTTTCTGGTGTGGCAAAGCCCTTTATATTTGGCTATCTGATTTCAACTATAAGTTGTTACATGGGGCTATCAACATCAGGTGGTTCGAGGGGGCTTAGAAGGAGCACAACCATGGCGGTGGTGCTCTCAACAATATTTATCATCATTTCAGACTTTGTTCTGACAAGAATACTGTTAATAGTGCTTGGAATGAGCGTATGATCGAGTTTGACAGGGTAAGTCTTGTATACGGTGAAAAGAGGGTGTTAAGTTCGGTGAGCTTCAGGGCTGAGTTTTACGAGAAGATTGCCATCCTTGGTGGCTCAGGTGTTGGAAAGACGACGATTTTAAAGTTGATTCTGGGACTTGTTCAACCTGACGAGGGTAGAATTCTGATAAACGGTGATGATATAACAGAGATGACAGAAAGGCAGTTAAGAGAGGTAAGAAAAAACTTCAGTATAGTATTCCAGGAGGGTGCACTTTTTGATTCACTTAGCGTAAAGGAGAATGTGGCTTTCTGTTTAAGGGAGTTTTATGATTTTACAGAAGAGGAAATCGAAGCAAAAGTAAAGGAATTGCTTAGAAAGGTTGGGATTGATGGCGCAATGCATCTTATGCCCGAGGAGCTAAGTGGTGGGATGCAGCGCAGGGTGGCCATTGCCAGGTCGCTTGCAGCCTGTGAGCCAAAGATGATTCTCTACGATGAGCCAACAACCGGACTTGACCCCCTTACAGCAGATACCATCTGTAATCTGATAAATGAACTTTCAGAAGGAACTCCTCCTGAAAGAAGAGGCATAATAGTTGTTACACACAAGGTTACAGATGCCGTGAAAGTGGCCGAGAGGTTTATGTATTTAAGGGATGGAACGATTGCCTTTGATGGTGGGCTTGACGAGCTGGTTGGTACGAAAGATGAGGAGTTAAGGAGGTTTATTAATGAAATACTATAGGTTAGGAATTGGGTTATCAGAGTTATGATTTTAGATTTCAGATTTTAGATTTCAGATTTATAAACTCTGTAAACTTGGTGCACTCAGTGGTTTTGTATTATTTGGAAATTTGGGAAATTGGGATTTAGAATTTGTTTAGACAACTTGGGGTATAATTAATACAATGGCTGATTACAAGAAACAGATAAGGCTTTCACAACTTAAGGTGGGCATTGTTTTTACGGTGGCCTTTGCCATACTTTTCCTTACTATTATTTTTGCTGGAACTATTGGAGACATTTTCAGACCAAAGGCAACCATCTATGCTGTGTTTACAGATGTTAAGGGATTGAGAGAAGGTGCCCCGGTCTGGTTTTCAGGTATAGAAATAGGCTCAGTCAAGGCAATGAGGTTTCTTCCGGAAAACCATATAAAGGTGGAAATGAGTATTTCAAAGGATTCATTGAAGCATTTAAGGAGAGATTCAAAGGCCACCATTCTTACGCTTGGTTTGCTTGGTGACAAATACATCGAAATCAGTCCTGGAACCAGAGGTGCTGAACCGTTAAGGGAAACAGATGTAATTAATGGTATTACCCAGTCAGGACTTCAGGAGATTGTAGGAACCTCACAGCAGTCTTTAGCAAAGTTAACAGAGTTTATCAGTAAGCTTGAGAGGATAGTTGAGAAGTTAGAAAGAGGTGAAGGAACAGTGTCACGGTTTATCAACGACCCATCAGTATACGATAACCTTCAGAATGCCACTGAAGATATATCTGAAATAACAAAGAGACTGGCTGAAGGTAGAGGCACTGTTGGCAGGCTTTTGAAGGCTGATGATATATTTCATGACCTGGAAAAATCTGTGAAGGACATAAGAGAGTTTGCCTCAACTATAAAGAACTCAGAGGGAACAGTTAAGAGACTACTGGTTGACAGGGAGCTATACGACCGCTTCATGAAGGCAACTGACAATATAGAGGGGTTTTCCGAGAAACTAAATAAATCGGAGGGTACTTTAAAGTTACTCATTGAAAGTCCAGAACTATACAATAATATGACAGAGCTAACCACAAGGCTTAACAGACTCACAGAGGAGCTTCAGAAGAGTCAGGGACTTTGGTATGCAATGACAAAGGATAAAGAGCTTGTTGCAGAACTGAAGACCACCCTTAAGGAGCTGAACATTCTGATAAAGGATATAAAAGAACACCCGAAGAGGTATTTTAAGTTTAGTTTATTTTAGGGAGGATTCATGGCTCATCCAAGATTGTTGACATTTATTCTGGCTGGTGGAAAAGGTGAGAGGTTATTCCCGCTGACATCCTTTCGCTCAAAGCCTGCAGTGCCCTTTGGGGGACGATACAGGATTGTGGATTTTGTGCTGAGTAACTTTATTAACTCCCAGATATACTCTATTTATCTGCTGGTACAGTACAAATCACAATCCCTGATTGAGCATATCAGAAAACACTGGGTTATATCACCCATAGTGAGAGAGCATTTTATAGCCGTTGTACCACCACAGATGAGGATGGGTCCAGAGTGGTTTCAGGGTACAGCAGACGCTATTTTCCAGAACATAAATCTTATTCAACAGCAAGACCCCGAGCTGGTAATAATCTTTGGTGCAGACCATATATATCGTATGGATATTCGCCAGATGATAGACTTTCATCTTGAAAAGAACGCTGATGTAACCGTGGCTGCCCGACCCGTGCCCATTGAGGAGGCATCGGCCTTTGGCGTTATCCAGACAGACAGCGAGCACAGGATAATCGGTTTTCAGGAAAAACCCAAAGAGCCTACGCCCATGCCTGACGATCCAGCAAAGGCTTATGTTTCTATGGGAAATTATATCTTCAGCAGCAAGGTGCTTATAAATGCATTGATTGAGGCTCAGAGAAAGAAACAGCACGACTTTGGTGCCCACATCCTTCCCGACCTTGTTGATACTGGAAGGCTTTTTGCCTATGATTTTTCCACCAACAGGATTCCAGGTATTAAGGATTATGAGGAGTCAGGCTACTGGAGGGATGTTGGAACAATCAGGGCCTACTTTGATGCCCACATGGACATGCTTGGAGAGGAGCCTGTATTTGAGTTGAATAACCCTGAGTGGCCTATCTATCCATCTGGTCAGAAGGCGCCTGCATCAAAGATACTGCATGCTGAGATAATTAATAGCATGATAGCTGAAGGAGTAACCATAAAAAACGCAAAGGTTAAAAACTCTGTTATCAGAACAGGTGTGGTGATTGAGAATGATGTGATTGTGGAAGATGCAATAATAATGAATGATACGATTATTAAAAAGGGTGCTCACCTCAGGAATGTTATTGTTGACAAGATGAATGTAATAAAAGAGGGTTCAAGAATTGGATACGACCCGGACGATGAGAGATTTGGTCTTTATATAGACAAATCAGGTATAAGAGTGATTCCAAGACAGGGGTGGAGAAAATAGGGCAGAGCCAGGGCCCTGCCCTCCTGTTAAGAAATTATTTAAACTTTTTAAAGACCTTTTCTGGTAATGCAACTGCAGTGGTTATGTCAGCTCCCTGATTGTTTCTGTTGTCACTGGCTGTAATAACGATCTGATAGGCTCCTGGTTTTGAAAGTGTTAGTGAGCCCTCAAAGTTTCCTATTTTGCCTGTAAATTCAAGCGGGAATTCGTCAATTTTCTTTCCACCATGATAAATTGTTGCCATAACAGAGTAGTTTTTGTAGTTCCAGATCTTATTTTTTCCTATCGGACAGCCGCACATTGGCGAAACATGGGCACCAATAGTTATGGTACTACCTACCTTTTCTATAGAATGAGGCACAGGAGAATATGCCTGTACGATTAATCCGTAGAATTCAAAGACAATACCATCTCCAACGATGTCTTTGCCTGGAATCAGCCATACGGTTTTTGCCTCTTTATGCATATCAACTCCAGCCGCAAGAGGGCCTTCCACCTCAACAAGCAGTTTTTTAGGTTTATTGATATCCAGCACTGCTGTAAAACTGGCCGTATGCTTGTCGGATATGTTCTGCCCTCTTTTAATGGGCTGAAACATCAAGACCTTTGTGTTGCCGGTTCCACCCAGTATAGTTCCTTCAGAAAGAATCTCGTTGGTATTAAAATCTCTTACCGTCACCTTAACTCCTGCCACTCCAGAGCCTACAAACTTTGCATCATGTGCCCTCACTCTTACCGTTAATCTTGTTGGCACTGCATAGGAAACCGAGACTAAAGTCATTAAAAATACAAGCACCATTGATACTCGCTTAATCATATTACACACCTCCTTGACTGAATTTTACTCTATAGCCTCAAACATGGGCTGCTCTGTTCATAATAATAACAAAAACACATCATTGTTTGCAAATGCACAAAATCCCTTCAGGTGATATAAATCACATTGCTTTTTATTATAGTACTATAGTATAGTTTTATGTAGGTGTTTAAAGAGGAGAGATTTTTGCTCTGCCGAAGGCGGTGCTTTTAATTATTAAAGATATTGGAGGGGAGGATTTGTTAGGTAAGTATCTCAAAGAAAAGAGAGAGCAGGCAGGCGTCTCTTTAAGAGATATAGCAGATGCTACCCACATAAGGTTAGAGTATCTGAGAGCACTGGAGGAAGAGGATTTCAGTAAAATCCCTGGAGAGGTCTACATTACAGGTTATATTAGCGAGTATCTGCGTTATCTAAATGTGGACCCTGCTGATGCAGTACAGATGTACAGGGCTTTGAAGAAAGAGTCTGTTTCAGTAGATGACAAAAGAAGTCAGCCATCGTGGAAACCTATGCTAAAATATGCCTATCTTGTAGTGGCTATGGCTCTGTTAATAATCCCTGTTTACTTTTTTCTGAAATCAACCGGCAACAGGTCTGAACTGAAGATGCAGCCAGTTTCAGAGGAGGTTGCAAAAAAAGGCAGTGATGACCTTATTAGTATTTTAAAGCCATCGGTTACTGCTGCTGAAGCAGATTATAAGAACAGGCATATCCTTAAGGTTGAGGCATCAGAGGAGAGCTGGATACTAATAAGGATAGATGATGATATTACCTATTCAATGGTTTTGAGACCTGGTGAGATAAGAACATGGTCAGCTGAAAAGGGGTTTTATCTTAAAACTGGAAACGCAGGTGGCATCAAGATTAGTTTTGATGAAAAAATGCTGGGAAGTCCTGGAAAACGTGGTGCTGTGGTCTCTTTGAATCTACCAAAGGATATAAAGAAATTCATCAGACATTAATGCTGCCTTATAAAAAACAGAAATAAAAATCCTGCCAATCCAGCCAGTACAGATGTCGCAAGTATACCTATCTTTGCAAAAGTAAGAAGATCACCTTCCGGGAAAGACAGTGTAGCAATAAAGAAAGACATGGTAAAACCTATACCACCAAGGATCCCTGCTCCAACAATGTGTCTCCACTTAGTGTTGCTGGTAAGCCTCGCAAGTCCGAGTTTTACTGCAATCAGACTAAAAAGTGTAATACCAACAGGTTTCCCGATTACCAGACCAGCAATAATTCCCATGACGATTGGGGAATGAAGTGCCTGTGCTATATTTAGGTCCTTGAAAGTAATTCCAGTGTTTGCCATGACAAACAGGGGGACAACAACGAAGGCTATCCAGCTTTGAAGGGCATGTTCAAATCTCTGAAGGGGTGTCTCTACATGATGACAGGCAAGCTCTATTGCCTGAACAGTGTTCAGATGCTCAGGATTAAAGAGTATGGAGTGTCCACATCCTTCCGGAGGGCAGGAAAATCTTTTTAGATATTTCTTGAGAAGTTTTAGGTAACTGTCAAGTGTGTACCGACCCTTTGCAGGCACAAACATGGCGGTTATGATTCCTGCCAGTGTGGAGTGTATTCCTGAGCCGAGCATGAAATACCAGAGTAAAATTCCCAGGAAAATATAAAACAGCGAACTTCTTATCCAGTAAAAACTTGCAAGTGCAATAAAAACAACCAATAATGCAGCAACTGCAAGGAATGCCATGTTTATTTTTTCAGCATAAATCATGGAAATAGCTGTTTTCATTGCAACAGCACCAATGTCGTCTGCAATGGCAAAGGCAGTAAGAAATACCCTTAAACCAATTGGCACCCTTTTGCCAAGTACATAAAGTATCCCCAGTGAGAATGCAATATCAGTGGCCACAGGTATTGCCCATCCCCGTAGATACACTGTATTGTGATTGAAGTAAATATAAATTAAAGCAGGTATCAACATTCCGCCTGCTGCTGCAAACACTGGAAGTATGGCTTTTCTGAAGGTTGAGATCTCTCCAACGAGGATCTCCCTTTTAATTTCAAGGCCAGCAAGGAAGAAAAACAGGGTCATTAATCCTTCATTTATCCATTCCTTCAGGGGCATCACTACTTGAAAGGTGCCCAATCCTATGGATAAAGGTAACTCCCATAAATGGTGATATATATTTTTATATGGTGAGTTTGCCCAGAACATGGCAACTATGGTAACAGCAATTAAGAGAATGGAGCTTGATGCCTCAATTCTGAAAAAGATTTGAAAGGGCCTTGCAATATGAGGCGTTATATCAACCCTTTGAAGGAAAAATTTCCGTTTCATTGCAGATATTTTAAAACTTTTTATGAGATTTGTGATAGTATTAAATAATAAAAGGGTCTCACGGAGCCTCTACTGAAGGAATACGAAGGGTTCAGGATGACAGATTGGCAGTGAATGGATATATATAGTTACTGCAATGCCTCGATTATCAAGGGATTGCGAGTTATTTAAAAGCCTCGGAAACATAAGGGAGGGGAGTTATGAAAAGATTAATAGCTATAGTTTTTATAATTTTAACATTGTGTGTTATTTCATCTTGCAGTAAGACAGAGGAAAAAAATCAGGTTACAATACACTTTGTTACATGGAAACCAAATGTCCCGGAGGTATGGGACGAAATATTTAAACTGTTCGAAAGAAAGCATCCTGAAATTAAAGTAATTACTGAAATAGGGCCACACTCATCTACAGCCTTCCACGACATGCTAACTCAGAAATTAAAGAATCGAAGCAAAGATGTAGATGTGTTCTTAATGGATGTGGTATGGCCACCTGAGTTTGCCTCAGCTGGATGGGCCATGCCCCTTGATGGGCTCTTTACCGAGGAGGAGCAGAAAAAGTATCTACCACCCGTTATAGATGCAAACCAATATAGGGGTAAGATTTATGGACTGCCACTTTTTATAGACAGTGGAATGCTTTATTACAGAAAGGACCTCCTTGAGAAATACGGGTTTAAGCCTCCGCAAACCTGGCAGGAACTGGTAAAACAGGCAGAGTTTATTATGAAAAGACAAAGACAGAAGGGAAACCTGATCTATGGGTATTCAGGGCAGTTCAAGCAGTACGAGGGGCTGGTATGCGATATGATGGAGTTTATCCTGAGTAACAGTGGCTGGATTTTAAACCCTGAAACCGCTGAACCAGGGATACAACTTAAACCAGCTGTTGAGGCTGTCAGGTTCGTAAGGGACAGGATAATTGGAAACATTGCACCTAAGGGTGTTCTTACCTATCAGGAGCCGGAATCACTTGACCTTTTTATACAGGGTAGGGCTGTGTTTCACAGAAACTGGCCCTATGCATGGAAGATATCAAACAACCCATCAAGGTCTAAAATAGCTGGAAAGGTAGGAGTTACAAGGCTACCCCATTTCCCTGGTGGCATGAGCTTTTCAACACTTGGTGGCTGGCAGGTTGGAATAAGTGCCTTTACGAAACATAAAAAAGAGGCCTGGGAATTTGCAAGATTCCTTTCAGGTGAAAGGGTACAAAAACTAATAGCCTTGATGGCTGGTAAGGCTCCGACAAGGGTGTCCCTTTATTACGACAGGGATATAATCTCTGCAAATCCTCAGTTTGTTAAGATGAAGGATGTCTTCCTGAGGGCCTATCCCAGGCCCATGACACCACTATATCCTGCCATATCCAATGTGCTTCAGAGATATTTTAGTACTGCCCTGTCAGATAAACACTCGGACATTGCTGGCCTTGCAAAAGAGGCTGCAAGGGAGATAGAAAGTATCCTTGCTTTAGGTAGGAAGTAGAAGGAGTTTTTTCTTGTATTTTATCTCCAAAAGGGTTAAAATAACTGAGAGGATGCCGTAGGATTGGGATAGGCCCTCCATGTTTCAACCTGTCGGTTTCCAGGAATAAAAAATTCAGGAGGATGTAAGTATGTATGGAAGTAAAAAACTATTGGTAATGTTGATTTCAGTAATGTTTCTGCTTGTAGCACCCTTAACAGGTTTTGCAAAGGAAAAGAAGAAAAAGGTTGCAACTGTTGAGGATGGTAAAAAGGTTTCAATAGAATATACATTGAAACTTGAAGACGGAACTGTTGTCGATTCTAATGTTGGTGGCAAGCCCTTTACATATGTGCAGGGCAAGCACCAGATAGTGAAGGGACTGGAAGAAGGACTTGCAGGGCTTAAAGTGGGCGATTCAAAACATGTGGTGGTCCCACCTGAGAAGGGTTATGGAGAGATAAATAAAGATGCCTTTATTGAGGTTAGTAAGGATAAAGTGCCAAAAGGGGTAAAGGTTGGCTCAATGCTTAAAGGCACCAGCAAGGATGGAAGACCCTTTTATGTAAAGGTAGCTGAGGTAAAGGAAAAAACCGTTGTGCTTGACCTTAATCATCCCCTTGCTGGAAAGACACTCTATTTTGATGTAAAGGTGCTGAATATAGAATAGGGTATAGGGGGTAGCGTGTAGGGGGTAGGGAGTAAAAAAAGACAGGGTGTAGGG
>CAZEYP010000012.1:0-19993 GCA_964515925.1 uncultured Nitrospirota bacterium | reverse complement strand
GGGTATAGGGGGTAGCGTGTAGGGGGTAGGGAGTAAAAAAAGACAGGGTGTAGGGAGTAGGGTGTAGGGGGTAGTAAAAAACACCCCCAATCAACGCTATTAACGCAATAAACGCAATTAACGCTAATAACGCGATAAACGCAAAGAACGCAATTAACTAAATATCTATGTCCCAAAGAAGAAGAGAAATTGTATTTGGCATCTTCCTTCTTCTTCCCTGTTTTCTGTTCGTTACTGCCTTTGCGTTTTATCCTATAGCAAAGACCTTTTATTTCAGCCTTCATAAAATAGTGCTTTCACTTCCTGTACTGGGCAGGCCCTATGTGGGACTGTCAAACTTCAGGGCACTTGCTACAGACAGAGTTGCTCACAGGGCAATAATTAATACCTTTGTTTTTGTAATCATTTCGACTTTTTTCGAGATACTAATTGGCCTTATAATAGCCATGATTATAAACAAAAGGTTTCCAGCTCGGGGTATGATACGGGCATCGGTGCTTGTTCCCTGGGCAATCCCTACTGTGGTTTCCTCGCAGATGTGGCGTTTTATCTTTAACGACAAATACGGTCTTGTAAATTTTTTGCTTTATGGCTCAAATCTATCAAGTTATAGGGCCTGGCTGGCAGAGCCCTTTTATGCCTTCCTTGCCATAGTGATTGCCGATGTCTGGAAAACCTCATCCTTTGCTGCACTGATAATACTTGCAGGACTTCAGCTTGTGCCAGAGGAGCTTTATGCACAGGCAAGTATTGATGGAGCAACACCCTTTAAAAGATTTCACTTAATAACATTCCCTGTAATAAAGCCGGCTATATTAATTGCCCTGCTTTTCAGGACAATGGATGCCTTCAGGGTCTTTGACCTTGTATTTGTTATGACACAGGGTGGACCGGCAGACTCTACTAATGTGCTTCAGTACTATGGTTATAAAAAGATATTTGCTGAGGGCCTGATGGGGTATGGCTCTGCTATATCGGTTCTTGTTTTTCTGATATCTCTGGTGGTTTCTCTCCTGTATCTCAGGATGCTTGGAAAAGGACTCTTTCAGGGAGTGATGAGATGAGAAAAAGGGTGGCTTTGTTTTTTATGATTGCCATGATAGTGTTGTTCAGTCTGATGCCCTTTTTATGGTTTGTGCTTACATCACTGAAGAGCCAGATTGAGGTTACGGCAATTCCTCCTGTTTTTTTACCTTCAGGAACACTGCATTTTTACAAATCAGCTATTGTGAAATATCATCTGTTGAGATATGTAAAAAACTCTGTTATAGTTTCCACTTTAACAACCATTATAACTGTAACAACTTCAATACTTGCAGGTTACAGTATTGCAAGGCTCAATCTGCCCTATAAAAGGCTTATTCTTGGAAGCCTTCTACTTGTATCCATGTTTCCACAGATATCTATCGCTGGTCCTGTATGGGCAGTGCTGCAGAGAGCTGGTTTATTAAACACCTATGCAGGATTGATTATCCCCTATGTTACCCTTACACTTCCACTTGGGGTATGGATACTGGTTAGTTATTTTAATGAACTTCCTGCTGAAATAGAGAAAGCGGCAATGGTGGATGGTTGTGGGTATGTTGGTGCTCTTGTTCGTGTAATACTGCCCATGTCAACACCTGGAATATTTACAGCCTTTATTCTTGTTTTTATTTATGCCTGGAATGAATTCTTCTTTGCCCTGCTGGTAATGACCCAGAAGGATATGCAACCCCTGTCGGTGGGTATTGCACTTTTTCAGGGACAGTACACACTTCCATGGGGAGAGCTTGCTGCTGCCTCTACAGTGGCAACCGTTCCACTGGTATTAGTGGTATTTCTTTTTCAGAAAAGAATAATAAGCGGGCTTTCTGCAGGTGCTGTTAAGGGATAGGAAAATATCTTTTAAAAACTGTAATTTTATGTTAAAATGCTAATGATATGGAAGAAATAGGAGTTGTTAAAAGCATTGAGGGCGTAATAGCAAAAGTAGTGGTTGAGCGGAAGAGTATCTGTGACAAGTGTACTGAGGGTAAATGTCTCCTGACAGAAGGGGGAGCAATAATAGAGGCCTTTAATCAGGCAAAGGCAAAGGAGGGACAGAGGGTAAGAGTTGTTTTCAGACCCTATTCCTATCTGAGGGGCTCTGTTCTGATCTACGGAATCCCTGCCTTAATGCTCATTATTGGAGCAGTAATCGGTAGAGAGATTTTAAGCAGGTTTATTGAGATGGATCCTGACCTGCTTTCAGCCATTGGGGGCTTTTCACTTCTTATAATAACCTTTATTGTGGTGCGTATAATAACCAGCCGAATGGAGAAAAAGGTAGAGTATAAACCTGTAATAGAGGAGATAATTGAAGGGTGAAATAGGGGGGAGGGATTTCAGATTTCGGATTTCAGATTTTAGATTTAAAGAACTTTGTGGTCTCTGTGGTTTTAATATAGTGGAAGAACGGATAAATAGGCTGAAGGCGATAGGCTATAGCCAGAAGGTAAGGCTATGGGTTATAGGGTTAAGATATGAATATCAAAAAGCCACCTTAATAACCCAATAACTTAGCAACTTAAATAACTTGTTTAGATTTCAAATTTAGGATTTCGAATTTCATTGAAAAGGGGGTATTATGGGAAAGTACGAGGTATCAAAAATCAGAAACCTTTCAGTAGTGGCACATGGAGGCGCTGGTAAAACATCTCTGGTGGAGGCAATGCTTTTCAATGGTGGGGTTATCGACAGAATGGGCTCAGTGGATGCAGGCAACACAGTAACTGATTTTGACCCTGAAGAAGTAGAACGAAAAATCACAATATCCTCTGCAGTATGTTTCTGCGACTGGCAGGGGCACAGGTTTAATATTATCGATACACCAGGTTTTATTAATTTTATTGAAGACACAAGGGGATGTCTGAGAGTCTCCGATGGAGCTATTCTCATTGTTAGTGCTATTTCTGGAGTGAAGGCAGAAACCGAGAAGATATGGAAATACGCCTGTGAGTATGAACTACCAAGGGTGGTATTTGTAAACAAGATGGACAGGGAGAATGCCTCCTTTGTCAGGGCAATAGGAGACCTTGAAAAGTCCTTTGAGATAGATGCAATCCCTCTTACCATGCCAATAGGCGAGGGACCTCAGATGAGGGGTGTAGTAGACCTTATCAGGATGAAGGCCTATGAGTACAAGGATGGAAAAAAGAACGAGATCGATATGCCATCCAATCCTGAGATTGAAGAGTATAGAAAGAAACTGGTTGAGAAGGTAGCTGAAGCAGATGACGCCCTGATTGAGAAATACCTTGAAGGTGAAGACCTCACAGAGGAGGAGATATTAAAGGGTGTTAAAGAGGGCTCTCTTACAAGAAGGTTCCTGCCTGTTTTATGTGGCTCAGCCACAGCAAACATGGGTGTTGATCTGCTTCTTGATTCAATTGTACTGTGCTTGCCATCGCCTGAAGAGATGGCAAGGATAAGGCCTATAAGTGGAAAGAATCCAAAGAATGGCGAAGATGTTCTGAGGAAGCCATCTGAAGACGAACCATTCTCAGCCTATGTCTTTAAAACCATTGCCGACCCCTTTGCAGGAAAGCTCACCATCATGAGGGTTTACTCTGGCACGCTCAAGTCAGACTCAACGGTCTATAACGCAAAATCTGAGACAAAGGAAAGGATAGGACAGGTTTCCTACCTGCTTGGTAAAAAGCAGGTCTCTGCACAGCTACTTGGTCCCGGAGAGATAGGTGTGGTTGCTAAGTTAAAGAATACAAATACAGGTGATACACTTTGTGATGAGTCTTCGCCAGTGGTATTTGAGCCCGTTAAATTTTCTGAACCAATTATTTCCTATGCAATCTCTCCAAAGAGTAAAGGAGACGAGGAAAAGGTAAGTGCAGGACTTCAGAGAATCCTGGAGGAAGACCCCACACTTAAATATCACAGGGATGAGGAGTCAAAGGAGATGATAATCTCTGGTATGGGACAGGTTCACATAGAGGTGGCACTTCAGAAGCTAAAGAGAAAGTTCGGCGTTGATGTTGAGATGAAGACTCCCAAGATACCCTATCGTGAGACTATCAGGACAAGGGCAAAGGCACAGGGTAAGTACAAGAAACAGTCAGGTGGACGTGGTCAATACGGTGACTGCTGGATCGAGATTGAGCCTCTGCCCAGGGGACAGGGATTTGAGTTTGTAGATAAGATTGTCGGTGGCGTTATCCCCCGTCAGTATATTCCAGCAGTGGAGAAGGGTATTATAGAGACCATGAAGCAGGGCATCCTTGCAGGCTATCCAATGGTTGATGTAAGGGTTACTCTTTATGATGGTTCTTATCATTCAGTGGACTCCTCTGAAATGGCATTCAAGATTGCAGGCTCACTGGCAATAAAAAAGGCTGCCATGGATGCAAAGCCAGTGCTTCTTGAGCCTGTTATGAAGGTGGAGGTTATCACACCTGATGATGCTCTGGGTACCGTGATTGGTGACCTTAATTCAAAGCGTGGAAAGGTTCAGGGTGTTGAACCTCAGGCAGGTGGAAATCAGAAGATAATTGCCCTTGTTCCAATGGCCGAGATGCTCACCTATGCAAATCAGCTTCACAGTATGACCTCTGGAAGGGGACTTTATTCAATGGAGTTTTCCCATTATGAAGAGGTTCCAACCAACATTGCTCAGAAGATAATTGAGGAAAGAAAGAAGGAAAAAGAGGCTGAAAAGTCGTAAAATATATAGTATGATGAAAAGGATAATTATATTATTTATTGTCTTTCAGTTTCTGACAACCGGGCTGTCATTAGCTGAACTGAAGAATCTGAAAGCAAATGGTATTTATGTGAGTTTCGAGGCAAGGGATGAGAGTGTGGAAGACCTGTTTAAGGCATTGTCAGAGAGGTTTTCCTTTAGTGTCAATATTCCTGCATCCCTTGCCTCAAAGACTGTAACCACAACTATAAGAAATATGCCCATTGACAGGGCAATCATCAGGGTTTTTTCCCTTCTTAATGAACCAAACTACAAGATAGAGTATGCAAAAACCGGTGAGATAAGTGCGGTAAAGGTTTTTACTATTGTTACAAAGGAAAAAGCAGGGAAGCAAAAAAATAAAAGGACCTATAATAGAAACCGCCGCCGTTATGTCAGACGTCCTGTAAGACGAGTTCGCCGTCCTTCTGTTTACAGGGAATCTCCTGTTATTTATGACGATGAACTTCTTGATGAGGAAGACACCTACTATCCAGAAGATTACGACCGACAATACCAGCCTCGAAGAAGAACTCCTTTTATTCCATCTGATGAAGGACAGTGAACTACAGGCCAAACTCGCTGAGCAACTCATCAAGCTCATCCTGCTTTTCTATCCGTTCCTCCTTTTTAACAGGCTCGGCCTTTCCAAATAGCTTAATGAGATTGCTGAGCTCCTTTTCAAGGGTGGCTGTAAGACCAATTACCTTCTTTATTATCTGGCCAGTAAGGTCCTGATATTCCTGAATCAATAAAAGTTCCATAAGGTCTGCATTTATTCCTTCAAGTGCATTTCTAAGGAATTCCATTGCCTGTCGCTCTTCATCGCTTATGTCGTTGTAACGCTTCAGTGCTGCATCAATAATATCAAGTCTTTTTACAATGTCACTCTGGATATCCATGTTCTTTTCAACCAGTTTTATGGTCTGGGAGACAGCCTCCTTGGTTTTGTTTATTACCCACTGAAGCTTATCCTGAGCCTCTGGCATATCCTCGGCTACAATGTTTTTAACTTCTGGGGTTATTAGTTTTTTGAATTCATTTAGTGAATTATGTAGCGAATCAGTAATTCTTTTGATTTCGGCAATGGGTTTTTGCTCACCAAAATGCACTATCTCTCTTAATACCTCTTCTGCCTCGTTCAGTTCTCCATTGGCAATACAGTCAAGGAACCTCTGTATCCTGGCAACAACCTCGGTCATTGCCTGAAAGTCTTCATCATTCATAGAGGGTTTAATCAGTTTTTCCTGCATCTGGGTATTAAAGTAGGTCTCGCATATATGAGGCAGGTCATTCATATTAGAGAGATTATAAAAGGCATCTTTTTCATTATTGGTCTTTACTGCCATCATGTCTGCTGGTGTAACAATATAGTTAAAATTAAGTAGCTTATATACCTGTTCATCGCTTTTAACAAAACCACTTATATAGGCCTTTACATTAGAATTAAATGCAGTAAGTTGTCTTTTTATATCATCCTCGTCAACATTTATTACACCGATTACTTTGTCAACAAGACCACCAAAGAGCATGTTGTCAAGGTTGAGAATAAGTATTTTGGCATCTTCTTTACTGTCTGATTCAGGTAAAGAAAGCTTCTTTTTCAGATCGATTACAGGTATAACATTTTCCCTGAAGTCTATCACGCCAAGGATATACTCAGGTGCTTCCGGAATAGGTATTGTGTCCATTCTGTTGATAATCTCCTGAACAGTGAGAATGGATGTGGCATAAACATCGTTACCTAAATTGAAAGCAATATATTGTGTGTTTCCCATGGTTGCCCTCCCAGGGTAATTTTTTCTATTTAACTCTTTTTATCGTCCATATTATGAAAATCTTTAAATACAGTTTGGAGGAAGAAAACTAAAGTTTTTTATCAAATGTCCGATAAAGAGCTTAGACAATGAAAGGCATGATCAGGAAGGGAGGTGGTAGAAAAGAATTTGAGTTGATCGTAAGCCTTTCATTTCACTTCAGGTAGCCGGATGCTACCTTAAACAACTTTACAAGGAGGTAAAAAATGGGAGTAGTTATTAACACTAACATAATGTCTTTAACCGCACAGCGTAATCTTACCGTTAATCAGAACAAGCTTGCCGTTTCAGTTCAGAGACTTTCTTCAGGCTTAAGGATTAACTCAGCCAAGGATGATGCTGCAGGACTTGCAATATCTGCCAAAGTCAGTGCACAGGTTGTTAGTATTCAGGTTGCAATCAGGAATGCACAGGATGGTATCAGTCTTGCACAGGTTGCAGAGGGTGGACTGGCTGAGATTGGTGATATTCTTACAAGGATGCGTGAGCTGGCTGAAGAGGCTGCAAATGGGACATTGGGAACAAATGAAAAGTCTGCTCTTAATAATGAATATCAGCAGCTAAAATCAGAGATTAACAGGATTGCGAGTGTAACCGAGTTCAACGGTACTAAACTACTTGATGGTTCAAAGAGTACCAGCGGTGTAACACTACAGGTTGGATACATGGCAACAGGTTCTGATACGATTAACTTCTTCTCAGGTGTAAAATCATCTGATGTAACAAATCTTGGGCTGACTGGTGCTGCAAGTGCAATCTTAAGTGCGGCTGTTGCAAGAACAGCGATAGCATATATTGATACTGCAATCGCAAGAATTGCAGAAAGAAGAGGCACACTTGGTGCAATCCAGAACAGGCTTGAGCATACCATTAACAATCTGAGGATAGCTTCAGAAAACCTCACAGCCGCTAACTCTCGGATCAAGGATGCAGATTTTGCCTATGAGACAGCAATATTTACCCGAAACCAGATACTGGTTCAAGCTGGCACAGCAGTGCTGGCTCAGGCAAATGTGCTTCCACAGAATGCACTTCAGCTTCTCCGTTAGTAATATAAATCTGGTGGGCACCTTTTAGGTGTCCACCAGATTGTAAGTGAGGAGTGCGATGCAGACACTAAGGGTAGACATAGGAAGGCTCACGGTTAAGGGCAAGATTGATAGTTCAGATGCCCTGAAGTTGAAGAAGCATGACCAGTCGCCAGTAAATCGTATGAAAAAGGAAGAGGCTGAGAGGCAGAAGAGGCTTAAAGAGCCTGAGCTTTCAAAGCTGATGAACAGGACCATAAGATTAGAGGTTGACCGTGAGACGAACACTGTTGTTGCAAAGGTAATTGATAGGGATACAGGAGAGGTTATAAGGCAGATACCACCAGAGGAGTTGCTGAGGATTGCAAAGAGTCTGGAGCAAGCTGGACTCTTGCTAAACAGGGAGGCTTAAATGTCCATCGTATCAGGAGTAGGACTTACATCAGGTATTGATTATAACAGTATCATAAGTCAGCTTATTCAGGTAGAGCGGATTCCGATAAACATGCTTGAGAGCCGTAAAAATGACTATAACGACAAGATTACGGTTTACAATGACCTTGAAGGTAAGCTGGAATCACTGATGAATGCAGTTGATAAATTGAGAACCAGCACAAAGTTTTACGAGAAAACAGCTTCCGTAAGTGACGATACAATTATTAATGCAACAGTATCAAATTCAGCGGCTGCAGGTATGTATGTGATAGAGCCTCACTCAGTTGCAGGCAAGATCCAGCTTGCTTCCGCAGACCGCAGAACGGGCACAACATCCTTTAGCTCAACAACCGATGTGGTAAATAGCTCAGGTGGTGACCAGGTTTTTGAATATACTTATGGAGGCAGCACTGTTACCCTTACAATTGCTAATGGAACAACCCTTGAAGAACTAAGAGATGCCATAAATAACGACACAGATAACCCAGGTGTCACCGCTACGATAATCAATGTTGGAACAAACGATTACAGACTTGTGCTTACAGGAAAAGATACAGGTTCATCAAATACTATTACGATTACATCTAATACAACATTAACCGGTTTTTCAGATTCCGACTTTACTGCGAGTTCTGCACAGGATGCAAAGTTCAGTATTGGTGGTATAGATGTTGTGAAGTCATCAAATACATTTTCAGATGTTATCCCTGGTGTAACCATAACATTAGAATCAGAAAGCACGAGCTCTGTAAGTATTACTATAAATAATGATGTAGACACTATACAGCAGAATATAGAAGATTTTGTGAGTGCCTATAATGACCTTGTTGACTATATCGATGCAAAAACAGAATATTCAACTCTGACAAATACAGGCGAGGAGCTCGCTGATGAAACTATACCAGACAGGATATTAAGCAGGCTGAAGTCAATCCTGACATCCAGGGTTTCAGGACAACCTGAGGACCTGCGCACCCTTGCACAATTGGGGATTACCACCGATTATCAGACCGGACATCTGGAGATCGACTCGTCAACATTGACAGATAAGTTAACCAATGACCTTGATACAGTGGAAACACTTTTTACCAATTCCACAGATGGCATAGCGACTGAACTGTATGATTATCTTGATGATGTAACTGACAGTACATCAGGCACAATTGCTACAAGGATAGACGGACTTGAAGACCTGATTTCTGATATAGATGACAAAATTACAGATATGGAAGAACATCTTTCTAATATGGAAGAGCGTCTTAGAAAACAGTTTGCCGCTCTGGAATCAATGTTAACAGAGATGAATAATCAGAGTGCCTTTCTATCCAGACTATTTACATAATAAAGACAAAAGGAAGTAGGAATAATTTTTGCTAAAGCTGTTTTACAGCATAAATTAGTTTGATAAGGAGGTTATCTATGTATCACAACGAATATCAAAAAGCTGAAATTAACACATCTGACCGTATAAGAGTTGTTACCCTGATGTATAATGGAGCCATTAATTTTATTAAGCTTGCAAAGGAGAAGATGCTCGAAGGAGATGTTGTCAACAAAGGGATATTTATAAGTAAGGCAACAGCAGTAATTGGTGAACTGGCAACCTCGTTAAATATGAACGATGGTGGAAAGATAGCAGAGAATCTTAAGGCGTTATATGATTTTGTTCTGGATAGACTCATTGATGCAAACCTTTATAATAAGACGGAAAGTCTTGATGAGGCTGTAAAGGTTCTTGAGGTGTTGAGGGATGGCTGGAAGGAACTTGAGAAGAAAAACCAGCAAAACAAAAAGAACGAGGCTCTCTGTGCTGAGTTGAGGGTTTAATATGGACATAAGGCCGAAGTTATACAAATTAAAAGAACTGCTTTTAAAGCAGAAAAAGGCACTATTAGATGCTGATGTTGATAAAGCACTGTCTCTTCAAGATGAGATGGGAAGATGTTTTGAAGATATACAAAAAATTGACATTAGAGATGTCAAAAATTCCTGTAGTGAGGAAAATTTTTCTTCAGAGACAAAGAGGATTATACAGGAATTATTATTATGTTACGATGAAAATAAAAAGCTTACAAAGAAATTATCAAAAAATATTTTAGCAAAACAAATCAGTATAAATACAATTAAAAAGGGCATTTTGTTAAATTTAAGATGTAATTATAGAAACGGTATAAATTTATCAACATAAAAATCCTTCCAAGTAGACATATCTGGCAAGGTATTTGCATATTCATAACTGAAATATTCGTATGCTAATAGTTAGGCATAGATTCTAATTTTTTGTTTAATTAAAAATACCTTTGTTGGAGAGATGAAAAAGAATCAGGAATGCAGTATCCATAACAATACCAGCACTCATAACTGCTGTTCTTTCCAACATAATAACTTAAACTATGTTTGAGATAATTAGGAGTTTATAATAAAAATAAGGGATAACTTATAAACGAAAATTAATTGTTATTATGAAGGACTTAACAGTAGATAATTTAAGAGAAATCAGAGTGGCAGCTCTATCGCGGTCTGGATACCATGCGATAGTAAATTGGCTAGCATACCAATTCAAAGGACCTGTATGTTTTTTAAACTGGGCAGTGCCAGGAATGAATCCTTTTGAAACTACAAGGTAAAAACAGAAGCAACAAGGGTATCAGTGTTAAATAGCTTAAATAAAAAAACAGGGAGAATTAATACAAATTCACCTGTATACATCGCAGGAATGCATCGCTCAGGAACATCAATGGTCACACGACTGTTAAATTCATGTGGTTTATACCTTGGGACAGAGGAAGAGCTTTTAAAGCCTGCCCCAGATAATCCTGAAGGATTCTGGGAAAACATTTACTTTATGAAATTAAATGACAGGATTCTTGAAAAACTCGGAGGAAGCTGGGATCTTCTGCCTCAAGAAAAAAGGGACTGGGAGCAGGAAAAGGAATTTGGGCCATTAAAAGCTGAAGCTTGCGTTCTGATAGATAAATATGCAAAACATAAACTCTGGGGCTGGAAGGATCCAAGGAACTCCTTGACATTACCATTCTGGAAGAGCATTTGTTCAGAGATGAAGATCATTATATGTTTGAGGAATCCAATTGAAGTTGCAATGTCACTCCAGAAACGTGGAGGCACAACCGACATTTTTGCTTACAACCTCTGGTATATATATAATAAAAGACTTCTTTCCTGCACTAACCCAACGGAAAGACTGATTACACATTATGATTCATATTTTATAAATCCTGAAAATGAGCTAAAAAGAATACTTGGTTTTATAGGTGTTGAAATTGATGAGGTTGTAATAAAAGAGGCATGTAGTAAGATATCTTCCATGCTGAAACACAATAATGCAAGCATGGAAGGCCTTATTAATAGTTCGAGATCCCTGAAGAGGTAAAAGAACTGTATCTTCAGACGTGCGAAGAATCGGGAGGGGGCTATAAGGACTTTTCCTGTGTGAAGAATGCACCTCTAAAACAACTCTCTATGGAATCTGAAGGTAATTCCATTGCCTGTCAATGTAATGCTTTTGTTGAAAATAATGAGAATTTCATAGATGTTACTGAGGATATAGCAACAGATGTTTTAGAAAAGGAAATAGACAATGAGACAAATATCTTGATAAGAAAGCAACAAGAGAGAATAATTGCTCTTGAGAGAACGCTTACAGGAGAGCAGGAGCTAAAGCAACATTTAGAGAGAATGCTCTGTCGTTTCAAAGAGACCTTGCCAATTATAGAACGACTTCTTTTTTCATTAAAGACAGAAAACACTTCGGACCTTACGGATGTAGTAATTAGCAAGCTTTGTTTTAGTATCGGAATGCTTAGTAATGCAAAGGAGTTCTTTGAAAGAGCAGTGCAGAAGAACCCCTCAAATCCTGAAGCACTTAATAACCTTGGAGTTATCAGTTTTCAGTTTGGATATTACAAGGCAGCGGAAGATTTTCTTATCCGGGCCTTGTCAATTAATTCTGAACACGAGGAAGCAAAAAAAAATTTAATTGCTGTGAGAGAGAAATTGATTAAACATTTGTCATGAAAATAATAAGCTTAGGAGAAAATGAAAAAAACGAGAACATTCCTCTTGGCACTATAATGCGAGAGAAGAGTTGCTGCCTGAGAGAGGATGTTATCAAGGTTGCATATGTTTCATTTGAAGATCCTTTACATGCATGTCCTGTAATCAGAATTCTAAGTCCATTCAGGATGATTGGTGATGCTGTTTTCCTCTATTCCCCTGTTAAACACATAAAAGGAAGGCCTGTACTGAAGAAGAGTGAGCTTTATCTTGCTGATATCCTCCTTGTTCAGAGAGCCACTTTTTTCTCAGACCATTCAATTGCAGAGATAAAAGGACCATGGCAAAAAACTATTTATGAGATTGATGACCTGCTCATAGATATACCGCAGACAAATCCTAACTGGAAACTCAACAAGGATAGAGCAAAAATAATAGGGTTAATAAAAGACGCAGATGTAGTAACTGTATCTACAGAAAGATTAAAAAAACATTTTCAATCCTGCAATAGGAATATTAATGTTATCCCTAATTATATTGATCCTGACATCTGGAATATTGAGGAGAAAAGAGATATAAGGGATGATGGACGAATATCGATTGCATTTATAGGAACCCCAACTCATAATCATGATCTTAATATTATTGTCCCAGCAATCAAAAAAATACTTGCTACATACAGAAACAGGGTTGTTTTCAGGTTTTTCGGCTGTATTAATGAATTCAATAGATGCAAAAGTAATATAAAGTTCCTTGAATACGCCATTTGCAGGTTGCCGGGTATCTATTCGAGAATCCATCCCTATACAGAATCTATCCGAGATGGAGAGGAAACAGCAGCCTTCTGTAAAACATACAGAAAGGGTATTGACTGCAGGGTTAAGGGTATGAAAGTGGAAATGGATTTAATAACACTCTGTAAGGAGTTATTATCTGTTTCAGAACAAATAAAGATTTCTCTGAAACAGGGAGATATAGAAGTATTTGATCTACATGAAAAAAGAAAAGATATATTTAAGAAACTGTATGATTTTGATAACAAGAAATTGTTTTTCAATAAAGAGAGTGAAAATAGTGAAGGTCTAATATCTTATAAAGAAGATACGGTGGAGGAATTTAAGGAGATTATAAAAATATATTGAAAGAGGATGCTGAATCTAAAGAGCTTATACTGGGCAATCTCAAAGGTATTGTGCAGACCATGTTTAATGTGCAGATATTGAAAAGGGGGTTTTGTAAAAAGATAATATACAGAAAAATAGCAGACTGATTGATGTCAATATTTAATTAAAAGATAGTTCAATAAATTGACATCTCTTTAGTAGAATACCTGTTGAAATCTTGACGCTTGAGAGAAATATTTTCCCAACATTGAGGAAAATATGTCCTCCATTCTTTAACTCCTAATACTGGAAAAGGGGTCAATGATATATCATGAATCACTGCTGTCCATGAATGTTGCAGGAATGAGCAGAATAGAAAGATAGCAAAGACAAGTGAAAAATAGTATTCAATGCTGTATTCACTTTTTTCATTCCTGCTCCTGCATCAGGAACATATCATCGCAATAGACTATACCTTAAGGTTGTCGCCCTGTGGATACTAATATTCAAACTCAGGCATTCGCAAAATCTTGATGCAAGTCCGCTTTGTTAGTTGAGTTCTGTATAAATTGTTGGCAAGAATCTTGCATAATTTTGTATATAAAAATATGTGAGAAACCAATTTCCTGATGGAGAGTATTATGATTGTCAGGTTAAAAGATAACCTGTTGCATTATAATGATGTAACTTGTAAAAAAGGCTTTTAAAATGAGAGACAATCCCTTTCTACAGATACTCATTGCTTCTTCCCCGAAAATGGGAAACAACTGGCTTAGTCTTCTCCTGGCAACTATATATCATGTCCCCCAGGTTCCCATTCATCCTCGTGCGAATCCGAGGGACCTTTCCAGATGGATTTTGTGTCCGGCAAGTATTGAAATTCCACACCAGAATTTTGTAGGGCATGAACATCTGTATCCAAATGAGACCTTTATAAGACAACTTGTTGAAGCAGGAGTAAATGTCATAACAATGTTGAGACACCCAGCAGACGCATTTGTTTCCTTATATTACTATGTAAACAGAGAAACAAATCTATGGAGAATAAAATGCAATGAGTATCTTATTGGCAGGGATATTGACGATGAGAGTGTCTATGCCTTTCTGGAGAAGTATTTCCATGATATCATAATAGGTCCAAGTTTGAGTTGGCTGGAGAGTGGGGTAGCAATTCCTGTTCGGTATGAGGATCTGAAATTCAATATCAAAGGGACCTTAACCAGATTGACAGAAAAGCTATGTCCAATCTCAGAGCAGAGAATCAATGAGGCAATTGAATTTTGCACGATAGAGAATATGAGAACACTTACAAAAGGACTAAAGACCCTTTGCAGAAAGGGAACAGTTGGTGAGTGGAAGACTGTATTGAATGAAAGGCATATAGAATTGATGAGAAGGTATAATGATGAAATTGCCAGGATGGGATACAATATTGACTTCCCTGGTGTTATCTCTACACGTAAAACTTCTAAAAGATTTGGAGGTAAAATGGCAAAGGTTTTATTGGTTAATCCGGCCCTGGCATATAGCACATGGAATGCTGACCTCAGTAAACCTTCCCCGGATAGCATATTTATCCGTCTTGGATTGGCTTACCTTTCAGCAGCTCTAAAGGCAAAGGGACATGAAGTTTCGCTTGCAGATATGCGGACCTTGTCGGGATGGGATGAATATGCACAATTAGTGGAGAGGATATCTCCAGACTTCATAGGGATATCCATACATTCTGTAGAATTTTCTATTGCTGTTGAAGCCGCCAGGATAGCTAAAAAAATCTTGCCGGAAGTTATTGTAGTTGCTGGAGGTATTCATCCAACGATGTTCCCTCAGGAGTGCCTTGATACAGGTGTGTTTGATTATGTTATACAGGGTGAAGGAGAAATAAGCTTTCCGTTACTGGTAGAAGATCCTTCACGTTTTCCTAAAATCTTCTGGGGCGAGACTCCAGACCTTGATAAAATACCATTTCCTGACAGGGAAATATGGCCGGACCTCAGGAAGAGGATGTATTCCGAACCTTTCGGGATATCAAAATTTCATTTTCCTTTGCCGATGGCAGAAATGATAAATGTACGAGGTTGCCCCTATAACTGTACATTTTGTTGTGGACCGGGTGAACATCAGCTTTACACAAAATTAGGTAAAAATGGTAAACGTATACCGTATATTCGCGGCAGGAGTGTTTCAAATGTTATTGCTGAATTAGAGATATTGATTGAAAGATATGGTATAAAGTCGGTTATGTTTCATGATGACCAGTTCATAGTATCTCCTAAATGGGTTGCTGAATTTGTCAATGAGCTTCATAATAGAGGAATTGTTAAATATGGACTTAAGTGGGTTACATCAAGCAGGGCAGATATCATTTGCAGGAATGAAGAATTGCTCGGGAAAATGGCAGAGGCCGGGCTTGAGTTATTGATTGTAGGTTTTGAGTCTTTCAGCCCGAGGATTTTAAAGTGGTTTAATAAGAGGATTACAGTAGAACAAAACTTTAAGGCTGCTGAGATTTGCCATAAACATGGAATTAAGATATGGGCAAATTACATATTGGGTATTCCAACGGATACAGGCTGGCATAAAGAGGATGATTTAATGACGGTTGAAGGTGTCTTGAGGGTTGCCCCTGTTCATTATTCTCCGGCTTTTTATACACCTGTGCCTGGAAGTGCTTTATATGATTTTTATAAAAATGGAAATCTGATCCTCGGAGAAGAAGATAACGAGCGCTTAAGCAATAGAGGAGCGATGGCTCCAAAGGTTAAGGGTGTTGACTATGAATTTCTTCAGGCCATAATGATTGATGATACTGTTTTATGACAAATATAGAAACTCAGGCTTTATATTTTTTTTAAATAATTAAATCTGGAGGATTATATTTATGAATCCAAGTATCAATAAACTCTACCTGTCGCGTGACAGACATTATGAGATTGAAGAAGTTAAAGCAGCAGATATAGATATAAATAATAGTAATTCTGCCCATTCACTTATAGTTGGTCAGGTTGATGACAATAGCATTGTTTTAGATGTGGGTTGTTCTTATGGATACCTGGGAGAGTGGCTTGTAAAGAATAAAAACTGTACTGTTTATGGAATCGAGATTGACAGGTTTGCTGTAGATAAAGTGAGATATGAAGGATTTTACAAAGATATATTTGAGATAGACCTTGATTATTTTGAAAAAAATCCAGGAGAGTTCGAAAGATTCAGAAATCTGGATATACAATTTGATTACATAATTTGTGCTGATGTCTTAGAACACTTAAAGGATCCAACGACTGCTCTTACAACTGTGTTAGAGAAGCTGAAGGAGGCAGGAAAGGTCTTAATAAGTATTCCTAATATTGCAAATATTGATGTAGCTTTAAACTTGATAGAAGGCAAATTTAATTACTCACAGGTTGGCATATTAGATAGTACCCACCTTAGGTTCTTTACAAAAACCTCTTTTATAGAATGGATAGAGACGATAAATTCCAGTATTCTAAAAGGTTATAGTTTAAAGATTGATTTAGTAGGATCAACAAAAACTCTATCAGAGTTTGCAGGTTATGTAAAGTCCAGATACCCTGACACTTATAATATCCTGGCAAATGCAATGGGAGAAGATGCCAATGTATTGCAATACATATTTATGCTTACAAAAAATAAACTATACCGAGAAGATAATTCTGATAATAAATCCCTTGAAACAGAACCAAAACATATCCAGCTTATAGAGGAACGATTGCATGAACTGGCCTGGGCATTAGAGTGTGCCAGCCGCATTTTCAAGAAGAAATACGAAGCAAGTTCAAGGCATTTAAAAAAATTATTAGCTTCAGAAAGGATAGTAGATAATCTAAACAAGAAATTGAAGGAGAAAGATGATGTCCTTCAAAAATTGCTTAGCACGACTTATCAGATCAGGCCTATAGATATAAAAAGGAGACCTCAAATAATCACAGACAGGATATCGGTGATTATACCTGTGAAAAACGGAGGTGAACAGTTAAGGTTACTTCTTGAAATGATACGGGCTCAGAGAAAGGTACAGGATATCGAAATCATCGTTATAGATTCAGAGTCAACAGATAATTCGGTATCAGTAGCTAAAGAGTTTGGATGCAGGGTCATCAGCATTGCACAGAGAGAGTTCAACCATGGAGAAACACGTAATCTTGGAGCAGCAGAGGCAAGTGGTGATTACCTTGTCTTTACTGTCCAGGATGCCTTACCAATCAACAAATATTGGCTTTATAATATGATATGTCCTTTTATTGAGTATCCTGAACTGGCAGCATTATCATCAAAGCAGTTTGTTAAACCTGAAGCTGATCTGTTCAGTCTCTGGATGGCTGAAAATATTACAGATTTATTAGGCTTTAAGAATGATTCCATCTATTCACTTACAGATGTTTTTGACGGAATCGACTTGAGATATTTTGACAGCACGACTAAAAGAAGATTAACATTCTTTGATAATGTATCTTCATGTATCAGAAGGAACATTTTTGAAGATATTCAATTCAGTCCCCTTATTAATGCTGAGGATATTGATTTTGGGATGAAATTATTCAAAAAGAAAAAGCCCATGGGTTATTTAATATCCACCGGGGTATATCATTGGCATGAAAGGGGAGCTGATTATGTATTAAAGAGGCATTATATAGGAACGAAGGCAAGTGTATATATCCTGAAAAATAACCTTCCATACTTTTTTAATACAAACAATCTAAACTGGGAGTCTCTGGCAACCAACATTGCTGGCACCTATAAATTGATTAGTATCTCTATAGCTGGAACAGAAAAAATAGCCCCTGAACCATTAAGGGCAATAAGAACATTTATAAATGCACTTCAGAAAAACATAGATGTTCCCATTACCAAGTTAGAAAATACTTTCAAAAAAAGGATGATTCACAGAGATGATGAATTGGAAAAGTTATTGAAAGAGGTAATAGGAGATAGGTTTTTCGCATTGGGGAAATACAATGTCAAAGAGAACTTCTTGATACAGGATTTTATGAATCGCTTCCAGAACTTTACGGATTATCTATATCGTAAACATCATACGCTGGATGGACGTGAAAAGGATTTTATTTCTTCTGTCTTCAAGATATTTGCGATTACGGCAGGAGAGGCTCTTGGATCGTATTATATTGAGGCAGAAACACTGAATCGCCTGAGTCATGACTTAAAGAAAATAGACCATCTTTTAGCAAAAGGGGTCTGCTATTACTGAGTCTGTTTTCGTAATAACTACCAAAAAGGGTAACTGTTCATTACAGGTCAGATCTGATGACGGGTCAATAAAAAACCTTCACAGCCTCTATGACCCAGACCTTGAAGCAAGGACTATTGTAGATGCCATAGAGATCAATAGTGAAGAAATTTTAATCGTCCTTGGGCTTGGACTTGGATATCATATAAGGGAATTAATAAACAGATATCCTGATATCAGGATAATTGTAGTGGAAGGTAACAAAGAGATTTACAGGACATTTCTGGAATATGGGGTATACTCTGATATCAAAGACAAAGTGGAATTCATTATCTCTTGCTCTAAGGAAGAAGCCATAAAAGAGATAACCGTCCGTCAGCTCAAGTCAGGGCTATTGCCTTTAAACGTATTTGCCCTACCCTCTGCATTATCAGCATTTCCTGATTATTATAGACCTATCTATTTAAAGCTAAGAGAGGCTATGACTGTTAGGCTTGATAAAAGACTGAAATACCAGAAATTTTCTAATGAGCAACTTACAATATGTCTGCTTGATTTTGGCTATTTTCTAAGAAAAGAGATCCACAATGCACTAAAAACACTGGGGCATACCGTTGTAAGTATTACTGGCAACAAAAGTGATAATGTAGAAACATTAATGAGAAAAATTGTAGAAATAATTATAACAACAAAGCCAGATTTTATACTTACTGTCAACCACTTAGGTTTTGATGAAGAAGGAATTCTTTCATCTTTTCTTGAATCAATAGAACTACCAGTAGCGGTGTGGTATGTTGATTCACCAAATATCATTGTACAACCCTTTAAGGGGAATATTTCTGACAATACAGTACTATTTTTATGGGACTCATCATACAGAGACGATATGGCTTCTGCTGGTTTCAAGAATATATTTTATTTGCCACTTGCAACAGATGAGAAAATTTTTAAACCAATAAAGTTATCAAAAAAAGCATATAAGAGATATCACAGTAAAATTGCTTTTGTGGGAAATTCAATGGTTGATGCAATTAAAAAAAAGAAAGAAAATATTTCAGATGAATATGCTGGTATCATTACTAACCTTTCAGAAGCTCTCTCTAAAAAGAGGATCCCCTTTAATGAACTTATAAAACAGCAACCAAATAACATTAAAAAACAATTAACATTATTATCCGAGCAGGATCTCAGTGAACTTGAGGCTGATGTATACTGGAACGCAACCAAGAAATATAGATTAAACATTTTAAGAAGTATTTCAAAATTTTACCCAACAATCTATGGCGATAGAGGATGGAAGCAGCTATTAAAGGGATCCTTTAGACTGAGGGAAGAAGTTAATTATTATAAGACATTACCTGTTGTCTACAATGCTACTGACATAAATATAAATGCCACAAGCCTCCAGATGCCCGAAGGAGTGAATCAGAGGGTATTTGATGTCCCTGCCTGTGGTGGTTTTTTGCTTACCGATTATCAAAAGGCTCTTGAAGAATTGTTTGATGTGGGGAAAGAGGTTGTGGTTTACAAGGATACCGAGGAATTACCAGAGCTTATCAAATATTATCTTGAAAATGATACTGAGCGAAAGAAGATAGCTGAAAGGGCATACAGGAGGGTTATTAGTGAGCATACCTATGTTATAAGGATAAAGAAGATAATAGAAACTATGA
>CAZEYP010000011.1:0-58271 GCA_964515925.1 uncultured Nitrospirota bacterium | reverse complement strand
CTTATTTACATAACCCTATTATTTTTATTCCAGACACAAGATTATTTTAACTTCCTCTTCTCATGTCTGAAATCATTGCATACAAAAAGAGCAATTTATTTGCCAGCCCTACGAAAGTGATAGAAGGTTTCTACGGGCTGGCAAATAAATTCCTAATAATAATTAAGAGAAGGAGAGTTATTGTTAAGGACTTGACAGGTTAAATACATATCAGAATTTAGAAATTAGGATTTAGAATTTTTTCTCCTACCCCCTACACGCTACTCCCTACACCCTGTCTTTTTTACCCCCTACACCCTACACGCTACCCCCTATACCTTAAACTGTTCAGTTCTTTTTAACAATTCCTCAATGTGTCCTCTGATATGCTGGTTTTTAAGCATTATCAAATCCTTTTTGTCATTATGACGCTCTATTTCTCTTACATATCTGTCTATAATCTCTATATCATTATTTGTCTGGCTGAAATACTCCCTTAGATTTTCTATCATGGAGTTTATCTCTGATGCAAAATCCTTGAACTCATCCTTGTAACGTAGGGTTATATTAAAACTGAGATCGCCTTTTGAAATCTCTTTTAAATCCTTTTTTATCCTGTAAAGAGGACCTGCTATACTTATAGATAGCCTGTTTATAGCAAAAACCAGGAAGAATAAGACAAGAAAAAAGGAAAATAAATTGGCATATAGCATGTCAGAAGAAAGAAGTTCGTTAATCCTTTTAGCAGGTATATGAATTGAATACATGATAACATCCAGCCTTTTCTGAGCGAGATAATTAAAAAGCCCAACTGCCATTACACCACCTATAGAGGCAAGGAGTACAAACATGAATACAAATCTACCCTGGAAGTCCTTATTTATAAAGTAATTTCTCCTTCTGTATGGTCTACTCATCTTGTGTCCTCCCTTTATTTATCATGACATCCAAGACATAGTTCACCATTACGGTTAGTTGAAATCAACTGTGCCCTGTTATTCGAGTAAGGGTCATGACAGGATATGCAGCTCACCTTACCATTTACAAGTTTTATCTTTTTGGGTATCATTGATGAAGGCTTCAGGTCATCATGATCCATGCGGCTTTCCTCATAATCTATACCTACAGGATGAATCCCTGTGTATGACTGAGGATCCGGGCCTATCAAGGGGTCGGAATGTTGCCACAGGCCTGCCTTCACCGGAGCAGCCTTACCCATAGAGCCATCATGACAGGAAAGACACTCTGCAGAAACCGAATCAATGGGGCCAGCATTATCAAGTGCAAAGAACCTGGGTTTTAAATGGGCCTTCTGCATTGTCTCTTCATGTCCACCAGCAATCATCTCATTAAAATCTGACTGATTGTGACAAATGGCACAGAAACGTCTACCTCTAACCGACCTTCTCAGAAAGTCTGTAGGTAATCCAAAGGCATTTTTATATGGCATATGAATATCGTGACAGGTCGAACAGGTAAGTTTTCCATCAGCAAGTGGCATATCTGGAGGTATAACAGCCTTCCTTGGAAAAATTCCTATGGGATGTGACAGTGTTTCTTCCAGGTCACTATGACAGTCCATGCAGAGTTCCTTCTCAGGAGCAACAAGCGCTAAATTCTCTTTATTCTTTCTCGGGTCTCCCACATGACAGAGTACACATTCTCTGTCTGTAAAACTATGGGGGGTGTCGACTACAGAAAATACCAGTGTAACCAGAGATGACACTACTATCACGAAAAAAGCAATAGCGGTCTTTTTCATAATTTTATCTCTTTCAAATCCTCTTTAAGTTTTCTTACACTCTGTGAAAGCTCATCAATGGCCTTCTGAAGTTCTTCAGAATTCTCTGATTCAACTGCCCCATCAATCACATCCGAGGCTCTCTTTAACTCTCCTATAGAGCGCTTAATACGCAATACTCTTTCTCTATAGCTTGCTGTGAGCTCATTAAAGGTGTCAGCCAGTGGGTGGATTACATCACGCTCTCTGAGTTTTACCTTTAATGTCAGGTCACCTCTGGCTATCTGTTTTGAAGAGACACTGAGCCTGTAAAGAGGTCCAGCAACTCTATGGGAATACAGAACTGTTAAGACAACAATACCAGCAAGGATGAAAATCGAGGTTAACAGATAAATCAATATGGTCTTTTTAATCAGCAGATGTTTAAAGGTTGCAAGTGTTCTTAATCCTTCCGAGTAGGTCAGTCCAATCCATACATGAGATGTGTAATACAGTAATATACCAGCTGTGGTTATACCTATAAAAACCAGCAGTATTATTTTTGTCAAAAGAGTTGTTGGATATCTTTTTGAAACTACCCCCAGGGTTTTCATTTCTTTACCTCCTTAATAAACTTATCGGCTATCAAACTCAAAACTTTAGCTTGATATAAAAAATTTTTTATCTTAAAATTTAAGGTGTTAAAGTTATACTGCTTTTTTACCGATAAGTAACTACCATGGGGAAAAATGTGTACATATTATTTATAAGGGAACTTTTAGAGGAGGCGCTATCATGCATAAACAACCTTTCAAATGAAAATAATATGGAAAAGCTATATTCACTGCTTCATAGCTCAATGGAGTATTTAAAGATAGCATCTGAAAGTGGGAGGAACACTAATATGCAAGATACTTTCATGGTTAAAGAATTAATAAATCGTGTAACTGAACTAATCGAATATCAGCTAAGGATAAGAAGCATCTCTATAAACTTCCAGGTTCAGGAAACTGAGCTATATGTAAAGGGAAATTACCAGAATTACACAAGGGCACTTCTCTATATCTTTATGGAAATAATAAGGTTACACGATAAATATGAAAACTTCGATACCATCTATCTCTCTGCAGATGAAACAAACAATAAAGCAGACATTACAGTAAGTTTTAAACTTAAAAACCCGACAACCATATCCTTTGCCCATGCAAAAAGTCTGATTGACCAGTCTGGAGGAAGTCTTTCTATCAAACACACTGATAACGAAATGTGTCTTTCAATTAGCATTCCTCTCCTGAAAGGCAATTCCATGAAAAATTCTCTAAAGGTTTTAGTGGTAGATGATGACCCGTTAATAAGGGAACTCTTTACAGACTTCCTTCAGATGCTCGGTGAAGAATGTATCGTATGCAACTCTTACGAACAGGCACTTGAATTGATAAAAACATCCTCTCCTGATATTGTACTGGTTGACTATAACATGCCCAAGATGAACGGTATCGAATTTATAAGAATGGCATCAAAATTTATCGACAGAACAAAACTATGCCTTTTAACAGGTGAGCTTGCCTCCACAATTTTAAGCAAGTTCAACGAGGACGAAAGAGTCAGGATAATAGAAAAACCAGTAACCCTCTCAAAGATAAGGGAATTTCTAATGGAGTTCAGGGGATCTGAATGTTCGATGTAAAAAGAGACATAAAAAAAACCAAAAGCCTCTCAACTATACCAGTGGTAATGCGTAAGCTCATCGAAACAATAAGCAATGAAAAGGCCACTTTTGAGGATATAGGACATGTGCTTGAACACGATCAGGCAATAGCTGAAAAGGTAGTTGCCATGGCAAATTCTCCTTTTTTTGGCCATACCGGTATGATCAATAACATTGATCAGGCCGTAATGTTTCTTGGGTTTGACCTGGTAAAGAGCATTGCTATAAGCACAACAGTAGTGCATCTGTTCAATAAAACCGAGGCTCGCAATCTTACTGAATTCTGGGCTCATGCCTTTGAAGTAGCCTTTGTCTCAAATTTATTCAGCAAGAAAATTGCTGTAACCAATGGGGGAGTTTGTTTTCTTGCAGGTCTGCTTCACGACATTGGAAGACTCGTTTTATATCTAACCTACAAAAATGACTACAGGGATATCATGTTTGACGAAAATCTGCTTGAAAAAGAAATGGAACGCTTCGGTGCCAACCATACTCAGGTAGGAAAGTGGTTTCTTGAAGATGCCTTCTTCCCTGATGAAATACTATACCCCGTGGAGTTTCATCACAGCCTTGAGGGTCTTGACAGCCACAAAGGCCTATCAGTATCAGTGCTTCTTGCTGAGGCACTGGTAAAAAAGACACGTCAGAATATAGCTGCAGACGGCATTTACAATGATGACACAGAGGAGCTACTATCAGCTATTGGTTTTCAGGATGAAGATATCAAACAGGTGGAAGATGCCCTGCTTCAGGAAAAAGAAAATATAAAGGGCTTTTTCTACACATAGCAAGTCTTTTTTGACAACTTGACTGGCCAGTCGATATAATATCTTGCATGAAGACAATCGCTGGAAAGAGGAGCATAATTCTCAACACTGCAATGACGCTGTTTTCAAAGAAACCCTATCATCGGGTATCAATGGATGAAATTGCCCAGAAAGCGAAAGTTGCAAAAGGAACACTTTACTATCACTTTAAATCCAAAGAGGCCCTTTATGCAGCACTTCTTCACGAAGGCCTTGATATTATGATCTTAAGGCTAAATGAGCGGTTCAAAAGGGATGACCCTGTTGAAAACCTTAAACTCTTTATCAGGGAATTAATTAACTTCTTCAACGAAAAACGCACCTTTTTCCTCGTTCTACAGCAGGAAGAGGGGAAGCTCTTTCATAAAAAACTGAGCAACTGTTACCAGAAGATCTGCACAGTAAAAGACCTCCTTGAGTCACTCATTAAAGAAGGCGTTAGCAGTGGAAGAATCAGAAAAGACATTGATACGAAGGTTCTTACTGAGATGATTATGGGAATGATAAAGGAGCCTGTCCTTAAAGGTAAGATCAGTCCTGAAATACACATAAAAACCATTTATTCTATACTTGACAAAGGAATAATACTTTAAAGGGGGGAAAGCATGAAAATTCTCGTTACCGGAGGGGCCGGCTTTATAGGTTCTCACGTGGTAGATGGTTATATAAGGGAAGGTCATCAGGTAGTGGTGGTAGACAATCTCTTTACCGGAAAACTTCAAAACCTTAACCCAGAGGCCAGGTTTTACATAGCTGATGTTAGAGAAGAAGTAATAAAAAAGATATTCGAGATAGAAAAACCTGATGTGGTAAACCATCATGCCGCACAGATGTCTGTTCCTGACTCGGTCAGGGATCCCCGCTTTGATGCAGATGTAAACATTATGGGAATACTGAACCTGCTTGAAAACTCTGTAAAATACGGGGTTAAGAAGTTTATATTCATATCAACGGGTGGTGCTGTTTACGGTGAGACAGACCGTATTCCTGCTGATGAGGATACACTGCCCCGACCACTGTCACCCTATGCAATTACAAAATATTCCTCGGAAAACTACCTTAGATATTACCATGCCCAGTATGGACTTAACTATACCGTGCTACGCTATGCCAACATTTACGGCCCTCGTCAGGTTCCCCATGCTGAAGCTGGTGTTGTTTCTATCTTTATGAACATGCTTTCACAGGGACAACTACCCACCATATTTCATTACCCCGAGGAGCCAGATGGCATGACCAGGGATTACTGTTTTGTTTACGATGTGGTGAAGGCAAACATACTTGCCCTTCAGAGGGGTGACAGCCAGATATTAAATATAGGCACATCCATTGAGACCACCACAGGACAGCTCTACAGAAAGATCCTTGATAAGATGAGGAACCATGGTCTCTGCAGAGACAAAAAATTCGACACACCCAACAAAGGCCCTGCACGAGCAGGTGACCTGAGAAGAAGCGCTCTTTCTTTTCAAAGGGCAAAAGATATACTTGGCTGGAGCCCTGAATACGACCTTGACAGTGGCATCGAAGAAACAATAAAAAGGGAGATTATAGAAAAACAGAAATGAACTACAGAGAAAAGCTGCGTAATCTGATTATAGAAATGGCATTTAAGCTAACTGACAGGCCAACCTTCAGACTCTCTTCAGGCAAATTAAGCAGATACTATTTCAATTTGAAAAAGGTCAACTATTCCCCTGAAGGACAGTATCTTGTTGGAAGGATAGTCTATGAAAAGATAAAGGAACTTGGCCTGAAGCCAAAGGGCATAGGGGGGTTGACCCTTGGTGCAGACCCGATTGCCACTGCAGTTTCGAGATACTCATATGATATGAACGACCCAATAGAGGCCTTTGTCATCAGAAAGGAGCCAAAAGGACACGGGACCCGGAGTCAGATAGAAGGTAACATCTCTTCAGGCGACGAGGTAATCATAATAGATGATGTTGTAACAACAGGGAGCTCAACCATCAAGGCCATTGAGGTGGCAGAAAGGGAAGGACTAAAGATCCTGTCAGTGATTGCGATTGTGGACAGATGCGAGGAAAATGGACGGGAAAATATAATGAAGAAAGGTTATCCCTTCTACAGTATCTTCACTGTAGATGAGTTCCTGGAGAATAAATGATAGACCTGCACACCCATACGGTATTCAGCGACGGTGAGCTCATACCAGCAGAGCTTGTGCGAAGGGCGGTAGTAAAAGGGGTAAGGGCTATTGCCATTACTGACCATATGGACACCTCTAACATGGACCTCATCATTCCCAGGATAGTAAAGATTGCCTCAGAGCTTACAAAGATACTACAGATCAGGGTAATCCCTGGCACAGAGCTTACCCATGTACCTCCAGAGCTCATCCCTGAAAAGATTAAATACGCCAGAGAGCTTGGTGCAAAAATAGTTGTTATCCACGGAGAGACCATAGTTGAACCTGTAGCAGAAGGAACCAACAGGGCAGGTATCATTGGTGCAGCAGACATTATAGCCCATCCAGGGCTTATAACCGAGGATGATGTCAGGCTTGCTGCTCAAAAAGGGGTGTTTTTAGAGATAAGTGCTCGCAAGGGCCACAGCCTTGCCAATGGCCATGTAGCACGGCTTGCCAGAAAGCATAATGCCTCGCTTTTAATCAATACAGATGCTCATTCACCTGGCGATTTAATTGACAGGGCCTTTGCTGAAAGGATACTTCTGTCTGCAGGTCTTGATTATAATGAGGTAAATAAAGTATTCTCAAATGCTGAAGATCTGGCCTCAGTTATAAATTAATAGAGGCATCTGAAGGATTCAGGTGGTCAAAAAAAACAGGATGTAGGGTGCAGGGTTTTGAGCAGGTAAAGGGTGAAGCTGTCTGGTAAACCATTTACTCTAATTTCTGACTCAGGGATTTTCATTTTCAGGGAGGTTTGATAAATGCCAAAGCCAATTAAGAAAAGGGTTCAAAAAAAGTCAGCAGAAAAAGAGGTCTTAACAGTTTATGAGATATGCAAAAACTATTATATTGAAAATAAAAGATTTGTTCATCTTGCAGTGTTTGCTATTATTGCCCTTGTGCTGTTGAGTTTTATTACCATTAATTATTTCAGCTCTAAATCTGAAAAGGCTCATGAGTTACTTTCTGAAGGTTACAGGCTTTATAGCAGCAGAAACAACCCAAAAGAAAAAGACAGTCTCCGGGAGGCACTCAGTAAATTCAAAGAGGCCTTTGATAAAAATCGCTCTGCTGAGACCCTCTATTACATAGCCAATACTGAATACAAACTTGGCAAATATGACGAGGCAATAAGGTCACTTAATAAAATAGTAAAGGAGTTCAAAGACAACAAAGAGATCCTATCCCTTGCCTATCTTAAGAAGGCAACTATTTTACTGAAACAGGACAAGAAAGAAGATGCACTCAGGGTTCTGAATGAGCTTTACAGCAGTGATACCCGGTATCTAAAGGATGTCGCACTGTACGAAGAGGCCAGAATACTTGAAGACCTTGGCAAGAAAGAGGATGCAAAAAAGAAATACGAAGAGTTAGTCAAGAAGTATCCGGCATCTCCCTATAAAGCCACTGCAGAGGCAAAGATAAAACCTCCAGAAAACAAAGAAAACAAAGGCAAAAAGAAAGAAAACACTAAGGAAGAAAAAAAGGGGAAAGAAAGCCCTAAAAACAAATAAACTCAGCACCTGATTATTTATAAGGCGGCAGGTAGATTATCCTTCCAGGTCTCAGTCTCCTGGGGTTAATTCCCTTATTAAGTGCAAATATCTCTCTTCGCCTGACATTAAATTTCTTTGCAATATCATAAATAGTATCACCCTTCTTTATAATATAGGGCAGCCTGGGCATCCTCTTTGAAGCAGGAGCACTGTTAAAGCATTCAATGAAAGACTCTCCTGTCCCCTCCGGCACCCTGATTACATAGGAGGGCTCATCAACCGGGGTGCACCATCTAATGATCTCTGGATTCAGCTCTCTTATCTTTCTGAGAGAAGTCCTTGCACATCTGGCAATAAATCTAAGGGAGGCAGGTTTGTGTATTGTCACCTCGTCAAACCTCAATGGCTGGTGAAACTGCACTTCAGAAAACCCATATTTCCTGGGATTCGAGGCTATAATGCCTGCAGCAACAAATTTTACCACATAACTTCTTGTCTCCCTTTTCAGATATCTTGTCCTTATAATCCTCCAGTAGTTTTTAGTTTTTGTTCTTCGCAGTGCACGCCTGACACTACCCTCACCAGCATTATAGGCAGCAAGGGCAAGTGGCCAGGAGTCAAACATATTATAAAGGTCCTTCAGATACCTTGCAGCAGCCCTTGTTGATTTTATCGGGTCTCTTCTTTCATCAACCCAATAATTTATCTTCAAACCATACTTTTTAGCAGTAGCTGAAATAAATTGCCATGGGCCAACCGCCCTTGCACATGAACGGGCCTTTGTGTTGAAACCACTCTCTATCAAAGGAAGGTACACCAGTTCCTCAGGCAGGCCCTCCTCTCTTAGTATCTGTTTTATTAATTCAATGTATTTACCTGAGCGGGCAAGCCACTGACTGAAGGAGCGCCTTTTCTTTGTGGTGTACTGTCTAATCTCTCTATCAACATAGCTTTTAATGATTTTATTCTCTGAATAGGCTGCCAGAATTACATGGTTCTGGGCTTCTTTGCTGTCCTTATCAACAAATCCACCAGTGTATTGATCTTCTTCTAACTCCACTGTCCCCGACATACTGTCACATCTTGGTCCTGTATTTTCCTCGTTTAGCTCTTCATAGGGAATAGCCTTAAAGAAAAGGGTATCATCATTAACATAACTGTTGAGATAATAAATCCTCGAGAGAAAAACCTGATCAATTTTTGAGGCAAATGCTTGCGAAGGGATAAGTATACAACTTAAAAAAAGAAGAACCAGCCCTTTGAGATAGGAACCTTTGCTTATCATAACTTTTTATGATAAAGAATCCGTTTTTCTTTGTCAAACCTGATACTGAGGTAGAAGGTCATTAAAAAGGATTTTAAAGAAATTCTTATCTTTTATCTCAAGCCGTACTGATAGGGCATAAAGAGGCAAATCGAATCCATTCAGATCAGACAGCCTTACCAGGTCCTTTTCTGTTGTCAATACAATCTCTGCACCTGATTTCTTAGCATTTCTTACAATTCGTTCCATATCTCTTTTAGTGTATTTATGGTGGTCACGAAACCTTATTGCCCCCTTCACATTCAGGCCGTACTTTCTGACAATCTGTTCAAAATACCCTGGATTTCCAATACCAGAAAACAAAAAGGCACTCTTAGTGGATACCTCGCCAGCCCTGACAGAGTGCTGAAGTGACCTGAAACCATCCACCCGGTAATCAGCATAAAATATGGCTACCCTTTTGTTATATCTCTTTATTTTCTCTTCTAAAGCCTCGTCCCTATCGCTGGTCTTTGTAACAACCACAACAGAAGCACGCTCTAACGCATTAACAGGCTCCCTCAGTCTTCCAAAGGGCAGAAGTCTTCCACCTCCAAAGGGGTCTGAACTGTCAATCACAACCACATCTATATCTCTGTGAAGTCGCCAGTGCTGAAAACCATCGTCAAGGATGAATATATCCTTGGCACCAGATATCAAACCTCCCCTGTATCTGTTTGGGTCCTTTACGATCCATACCCCTCGTGTCTTCAGGGCCATAAGATAGGGCTCATCTCCTGCCTCTTTCCAGTCTGTAAGAGGACCCTTACCCTTGCTTACAATCATACTGTCGTTGGAGTGGCTCATATACCCCCTTGTAAGGATGCTAACGGAAAAGCCTCTTTTCACTGCCTCCCTTGCAATCTCGATGGTTAGTGGAGTCTTTCCTGTGCCTCCAACTGTGAGGTTTCCCACACTTATCGTCCTTCCTTCAAGCCTCTTTCTCCTTGAAAGCCCATATCTACGATGAAAGGTATATCCAATCAGATAGAGATATTCAAAAAATTTCATAACAATAAATTCCCTTTTGGTTTATAATTAATACAACATAAATATCATAACTTACAGGAGAACCTATGCACAATATAGAGGATTTCATAAGGCAACCCCGTATTGCCTATTTTTCAATGGAAATAGGCATCAAAAGCGATATTCCTACTTACAGTGGTGGGCTTGGGGTACTGGCTGGAGATACAGTAAGGTCGGCAGCTGACCTTGAACTTCCAATCGTTGGGGTAACTATACTTACCAAAAAGGGATACTTTCGGCAGGAGATAGACGATGATGGCAATCAGATTGAACTGCCCGATGAATGGGATCCTGCTCAGTACATGACCCTGCTTCCTCACAGGATTAATGTGTTTATTGAGGGTCGAAAGGTTCAGGTGGGTGCCTGGCTTTATGTGGTGAAAAGTATAACAGGCGGATGCGTACCAATACTTTTTCTTGATACGGATTTTGAAGAAAACAACGAGAAAGACAGAAACATTACCCACTTTCTATATGGCGGAGACCCTGAATACAGAATAAAACAGGAGATTGTGCTCGGGATTGGAGGGGTGAGGATACTTGATAAAATTGGCTTTGAGATAAAAAAATACCACATGAACGAAGGTCATTCCAGCTTTCTCACGCTTGAACTTCTTAAAAGGTATAAAAGGGATATTGAGGAGGTCTGGGATGAAAAGCTGGTATGGGACCCGGAGAGGGTGAGAAAACTATGCGTTTTTACCACCCACACACCAGTAGAAGCTGGCCATGACAGATTCTCCTATGATCTGGTTAGAAGAGTGCTTGGTGACTTAGTACCAATTGATGTACTAAAAGAATATGCTGGTGAAGATATGTTAAACATGACCCTTCTTGCCATGAACTTAAGTGATTATGTAAACGGTGTCGCCAAGATGCACAGAGAGGTATCAAAGAATATGTTCCCTGGCTATGAGATACATGCAATTACCAATGGGATCCATACATACACATGGACCCATCCAGCCTTCCGTAACCTCTTTGACCGTTATCTTCCAGGCTGGGCAAATGAACCTGAGATATTCGTCAGGGTGGGAAAGATCCCCGATGAGGAGATATGGGCAACCCATATGGAAGCCAAAAGAGAGCTTATTGATTATATCAACGAGACATTAAATGCAGGGCTCGGCTACGAGATGCTCACCATTGGCTTTGCAAGAAGGGCAACAGCTTACAAAAGGGCTGACCTTCTTTTTTCTGACATCGAGCGGCTCCTGTCAATTGGTGAGGGAAAATTACAGATAGTCTATGCTGGCAAGGCCCATCCTAAAGACACACCCGGCAAGGAATTGATTAAACGAATCCATCAGATAGCAAAGCAGTTAAGGGGCAGGATTAACATTGTTTATCTGAAAAACTACAACATGGACCTTGCGCTGAAGATTATTGCCGGCGTTGATATATGGCTTAACACCCCTAAGAAACCCTATGAGGCCTCTGGCACCAGTGGTATGAAGGCAGCGCAAAATGGTGTGGTGAACTTCAGCGTACTGGATGGATGGTGGATTGAGGGGCACATAGAAGGATATACAGGCTGGTCAATCGGAGGTGCACCTGGAGAGTCATCTGACCCACAAAAAGAGGTTGACGACCTCTACAGTAAGCTTGAGCAGATTATAATGCCCCTTTATTATGAAAATCGACCCCAGTGGATAAGAATAATGAAAAACTCTATCGGAATGATAGCCTACTACTTCAACTCCCATCGTATGATGCGCCGCTATGTAACCGAGGCCTATATTAGATAGGTCTTTGTATAGTGGTTCTTTGAATTGTTATAATAATTAACCGGTGAAGCTTTATGATTCTAAGCACGAATATCTAAAGGGTTTGAGGATTCATGGGGGCAAAAAGACAGGATGTATGGTGTAGGGGGTAGTAAAAAAAGACTACAACCTACACGCTATGCCCTATGCCCTGTAGTTTGGGATTTGTTTAGAAATTAGTATTTCGAGATTAGAATTTTAAACACAGGAGGTCTATCCATGTCTTTTGAGTATATCCGAGAAATACCCGGGCCTGAGAAGGTGCTAAATGACCTGCCATTGTCTAATGAATTAAAAAAGATCAAGGCCCAGCGCGATGAGGACGTTAAGGCAGTACTTGAGGGCCGCTCAGATAAATTTCTGGTAATTATTGGTCCATGTTCAGCTCATGATGAAGATGCGGTCTGTGAATATGTAAATCGTCTTGCCCGTGTTCAGGAAAAGGTAAAGGACAGCCTTATCCTGATTCCAAGGATTTACACAAACAAACCAAGAACCACAGGCATGGGTTACAAGGGAATGGCACATCAACCTGACCCACTTAAAGAACCCAATATCGTAGAAGGCATCTACGCAATAAGACGGATGCATATCAGGGCATTAAGTGAGAGCCATCTTACCGCGGCTGATGAGATGCTTTATCCAGGAAACTATCCCTATCTGGAAGATATACTTAGTTATGTAGCTGTTGGCGCTCGCTCTGTGGAAAACCAGCAGCATCGGCTCACGGTAAGCGGACTTGATGTGCCAGCAGGCATGAAAAACCCCACCAGTGGAGACCTGATAGTTATGCTAAACTCCGTAAAGGCTGCACAGGCACCCCATGTGTTCAGTTACAACGGCTATGAGGTCAGAACAAGTGGCAATCCCCATGCCCACTGTATCTTAAGAGGGGCTGTTAACCAGTATGGCCAGAACATCCCCAACTATCACTACGAAGACCTGATAAGACTGTCTGAACTATACCTTAAAGAGGGCTATCAAAATCCTGCAATTGTGGTTGACACAAACCATGCAAATTCAAATAAGAAATACCTTGAACAGCCAAGGATTACCCGTGAGGTACTTGAGAGCAGACGCTATTCTGAAACCATCTGCAGGTTGGTAAAGGGACTCATGATAGAAAGTTATCTTGAAGATGGCTCTCAGGACCCATCAGAGGGAGTTTTCGGTAAATCCATTACCGACCCCTGTCTTGGCTGGCAAAAGTCTGAAAGGCTGATCTTTGAGATAGCTGATAAGGTTTAAAGATAGGGTGTAGGGGGTAGGGGGTAGCGTGTAGGGGACAAGAGAAGGATTTAAATATTTTCTTCCATCTCCCACACACCGCAGGGGCATACACCTGCACAGAATCCACAGCCAATGCAAAGGTCTTCATCTACCATATAGGCATAGGAGCCATCCTCATACTCTCTGCGGCTGATTGCTCCCTGATAACAGGTCATCTCACACATATGGCAGTCACGACAGACCGCACAGGACATACATACATTTGCCTCCTGCTCAATCTGGAATGCCCTGTCCTTACAAACCTCATAATAGGCGGTCTTGATCTTATCATAGGGCACCACGGGTCTTGGCTGTGGTCTGTAGTAGGAACGGCCTGAAAGCAGGGCATGAACCGCCTCGGCAGCCTTCCTGCCATGCCCTATGGCATGGGTAATCAGACCGAGTCTCGTAGCATCTCCAACTGCATAGACCTTCGGGTCTGATGTATGACCAACCTCATCAGCCTCAATCCAGCCGTTTTTATTGGTATGTACCGATGGAGGCAGAAAATCAGTTGCCGGTGTATCACCAATGGAAACTACCACCAGGTCTGCCTCTAATGAGCTTCCATCAGTAAAATATATCTTCCCTTCCTTTTTATCATATCTCTCTGTAAACTTTGGCCATATAACCTTAGTGCCTAGACTTTCTGCAATATCAAGCTCCTTACCAAAGGCTGCTGGCTTCTGAATATCCACTGCAGTAACCTCTTTTGCACCACAGTGAAATGCCTGTGCAGCCACATCCATACCCACATTACCTGCGCCAATAATTACCACTTTTTTATCCTTAAGATTCGGTATCTCTCCTGTATTTATTCCCTTCAGGAACTCATAGGCAGTAACCATATCCTCCCCGCCCGACACATTCATTCTTCTTGGTCTGTGGGCACCACAGGCAACTATCACGATGTCGTGGCTGTCATAAATCTCCTGAAACTTCTCCTTATCCACCTTCACTTTTAAATGTATATTCACTCCTATCTCTTTAAACCTGTCCAGTTCCTTCTTTAGCACTTCCTGTGGCAGCCTTTCCCTTGGGATACAGAACTCAAGCTTACCACCGAGTTTGTCTTCAGCCTCATAGAGGTCAACGGTGTGTCCCCTCAGCGCAAGCTGCCAGGCTGCAGAGAGTCCTCCAGGGCCTCCACCAATTACAGCCACCTTCTTGTCTGTCTTTTCCTTTGGCTCTGGAGCCTTCACCTCAAGTGTTGCCCTGCCCATCTCCTTTATGTTTACAGGCTTATCAACAATCCCTCTTGTGCAGGCATCCATACACAGATTGGGACATACCTCTCCACAGACAGAGGCAGGAAGCGGAGAGTACTGAAGCACCAGCTCTATTGCCTCCTTCAGCTTTCCTGACCTTATAAGCTGAGTCCTGCGGTAAGTGGGAATACCCGTTGGGCATGCATATTCACATGGAGGTGCGTACTTATAGTTATTCCACACCGGTCTGTAACGGCGGTTTTCACCTGTTGTAATATAGGGAAGCACTGTACGAGGATGTGTAAGGTATTCGGCAAAGATACCTCCTTCACCAACACCTGCCTCCCAGATGGAGGTTCTGAAGTCCTGTATTGACATCTTAAAGGGCTTCCTCTTTGCCCTCTCCTGAGCAGTATAGGGTATGAGTTTTCGCCAGGCTCCACGGTCAGATGTAAGTTCCTCGAAATACTTCATCCGATCAATGGCCTCAAGATAGGGCTTCATGTTTTCTACCAGCCACTGCCAGTCCTGATCAGTCAGTTCAAGTAGTTTTACATCACTTTCACTGTAGCCCTGTATTTCGCCTCTGAAGTAAATAACCCCTCCAACCATTCCAACACAGGGACGGTACCCAAGTATATTTTTTGGATTTCTGGGATTAACACCACAGACAACAGCAATACCGCCTGCCTTAAACTCTGCAAAGGTGTCACCCACATCCCTGAAGTACCAGGACTGTGGTGGGTCAAACTTGGGGTTATGCTTTGTCATTGTATCGCAACGGGCCCCACCACCACCCTGCACATAGAGTATGCCCTGGGCAGCAGCATTATGGGCACCGTTTGTTACATCACCAAGTACAGTTATCTTTGCACCACAGTTAAGCCATCCAACATCATCGGAGGCACTGCCCTTTACCACTATCTCGGTGCCAAACATTCCCATGCTTCCAAGACGCTGTCCCACGGGGCCTTCCACTACAACCTTTACACCACCTTCTCTTGGCCATATACGCCCGCCTATACCGTGCTGTCCGTCGGCAATTATATGAACCTCCCTTGCGCCCTGACGCACGGCCTCCTGTATCTCTGCCTCAAGCACCCTGGAAGGCACCCTGTGGCCATCTCTGTTTCCCTTTATTACAACCTTGCTCATTCTCTAAACTCCGTTGTGTTTATGTATAGGGGGTAGCGTGTAGGGTGTAGGGGGTAGTCTTTTTACTAATCCCTAATCCCTATTCCCTACTCCCTGTCTCTTAGCATGCATAACTTATCTGCAACCTCTCAGCCACTGCAGGGTCATCAGCACTTAAACCATCGGACATACCAATGGGCAACTCTGTGCTACGACCCATTGGAGCAAATATCTTCTTAAGTTCCACATCCAGTGCCTTGAATACCTCTACCACCCTTTCTGCAACCTTGTCGGGGTCGAGCCTGCGATAGAGCTTTGGATCCTGAGTGGTAATGCCCCTTGGACACTTACCGATATTGCATATATTACAACGATTGTATTCATCACCAAAGCAACCAGCGGCTGCCTGCATTATGTACTTACCAATGGATACGGCAGAGGCACCAAGCATAAAAAGTGCCGCTGCATTGGCTGCAAGGTTTCCCTTTTTACCAATACCTCCAGCAGCGATCAGGGGTATCTCGTTCTGTTTGCCCTGTTTTACCAGGTCAAGATAACAATCCCTGATGTTTGAGGCAATGGGATGTCCCATCTTGTCCATGGAGACATTGTAAGCAGCACCAGTGCCGCCGTCCTCACCGTCTATTGAAAGTGCTGCAGCATAGGGATTACGCACAAGGTTGTTAAGCACCGCCCTTGCAGTCTTGGTGCCTGATATCTTTGGGTACACAGGAACCCTGAATCCCCATGCCATGGACATGGACTGTATCATCTTTGCAACTGACTCCTCAATGGAGTATTTGGTCTGATGAGTGGGTGGTGACGGAAGGTCTACACCCATTGGAACACCTCGGATCTCGGATATCAGTTTCAGCACCTTATGTGCCATCAGCAGTCCGCCATCACCTGGCTTTGCCCCCTGACCATACTTTATCTCTATTGCACAGGGGTCTTCCACCATGTGGGGAATCGCCCTTACTATCCCGTCCCAGCCAAAATAACCAGATGCTATCTGCAGGATAAAGTACTTTATAAATCTTGACTTAAGAAGTCTCGGAGGCATACCGCCCTCGCCTGAGCACATCACAACAGGCATTCCCTCAACTTCGTTCAAATAGGTAATGCCCATGGCCAGGCCCTCCCACATATTAGGTGAAAGGGCACCAATTGACATACTACCAATCATTATGGGGTATATTTCCCTTACCGGAGGGACAAACTTACCTGCCGAGTGGTCTATCTCTGCCTTCCCGTTTACTATCTTTATTGGAAGTTCCTCTGCTGGCAGGATCCTTCCAAGATAGGTCCTTATACGGAACTCATGCCTTCCAGCATCAAGTGCCGGGTCAGTAAGCATGGATATCCTCGTAAATTTAAGCCTGTCAAGGGTTGAAGGAGTGGGATCGTTTCTTCTGCCGCCACGGCGGAAAGGATGTCCGCCACGGTTTTTATGAAACAGAAACTTGTGCTGTGGGTTGTACTGAGGCTCTATGGCATCGTTTGGACAGACCAGCGCACAGACACTACAGCCCGTACAGTAACGGTTTATGTCGTTTGACTGTTTGACAACGGTAACCAGTTTTCTTACCACCTTAGGCTGTGGTGTTGGCCCATCAGACTCAACTGTCCTCTGAACCACCACAGAGGGCTCTATGGCAAGCATGGGACAGACGGCAGTGCAGCGGCCGCACCGCTTGCATCGGTCGTCACGCCACCTTATGATATAGGGAAAGTCCTTTATGCTTAATTGATGATTGTTGTCCAACCTTGTAGCTGATTCCATACCTTTACCTCCTGGGCATCAGGTGAAACGATGACCATGTCGTATTTCATGGGAAATACATCCTTTGTGCGGTCCCTGTCAGGGACTGCCCTGTCAAGACCACACTCTTCAGACATTAGCCCTATCCTGCCCTTTACACCACCAACCACGCCAGGGCGGAGTTTCTTACTGTCCTGCACCATGAAGGTGGTGCCGTCGGGCAGAAAGCCAATCACACAGTTAGGCCCATCTATACAAAGAGGCCTCAGCGTAACCTTTAAAAACCTTACCAGTTCTGCATCCTCTCTTTGCTCTATCTCTGAAGTCTTCAGCGGTGTAATTATATCTTTATAATAGATAAGCGGCAGTCTTAATCGCTTACAGGTGTAATGAAGTATATGGGTAAAAACCTCGCTGTCTGAGTTGTAACCAATATAGCCAGAAAAACCTCTGCTCATCAGGAACTCCCTGATGGGGACAAAGGCCGTGTTTTCACCGTTTGTCATGGAGCCGTAGCCCTGAATAAAAAAGGGATGGCAGGCATAGAGGTTAATGGCGTAGTTTGTGTTCTGCCGTCCCTGGGCAAACACTATCTTTGCTTTTAGATTGGAGTTGTCAAGCCCAAAGAACTCGCCAAGAGTCAGCGGGTCACCTACTTCCTTGAGTGTAAGGATGTCAGGATAAAAGGAAAAAACAATTATTGATTCATCCGACTCCCCCATCCTCCTTAAGGCAAGCCGTGTCCTCAGAAGAAGGTCGTCCTTTTCATCCTGTGACTTATCCATATATTCATCAGGGTAGTCATAGACACGAGCAAAGTAATAATCCCTTCTTTCAATCTCCTTTTTAGGTCTAATCTTGGGTGTCCATGTATAAAGAAGTTTAAAACCCTTTTCATTCATGTAATCATCAAGGGCATGAATGCCATCCTTTGAACAGATGCCCGAAAGAATGGGATATTCCTTGAACTCCTCAAGCTCCCCACCAAGGTTCTTCAGTATCAGCCCCATTCCAGAACCATCATGTCCCTCTTTCATGGTCTCAAGAGACAGGATGTTCTCCATGGGGGAGATGTATTCACTTGATGTTATTGCCGCTAATCTGCACATTTCCTTAAGACCTTATGATTTTGCAAAACCTAAAATATTAGACGATTGTTGTGCTGACAATACTGTACATAGTTTTGTTATCTTTGCAGTCTAATATAATAACAAAGATTTATGGGATTTTGTCAAATCAAATGCGTGTTTTTTCATTAATTAGTATTTTATCAGGACTTTTCAGGTCTAAATTCTCCATTTTATTAAATTTAATAATTGAAATTTTTGTTTTATCTGATATAATTAAAATATAGAGTTTATTTAATTTTGAAACCTTTGATGTTCCTGCTAACTCGATAAGGTAGTTATCTGAATAGAGAGAATTTCCCGTGGACTATCCACGGGTACTGAATATAAGGCAAGGGTGGCGTTGTTTATGCGGGTTACCATGAGTCTTATTTTTGTCATTATCCTTTTTATGCCCTGCCAGGCCATTGCTGTTCAGGAACATGCAGGAGCAGAAGGACTTGTAGTACATGAGCTTGCCCATCTGTTTTTTCTTTTTGTTTCAGCATATCTGTTTTTTAGTCTGAAGGAAACTGACACCCGAGGGCCTCACCTTGAGTTAAGAAGGGCCTTTATGTTTTTCTTCTTCTGGAACCTGCTTACCTTTACCACCCACATAATGAGAGAAAGGGTTAATCCAGATTTTTTTAAAGGAGCCTATCTTCAGGCAAAGAATATATATCATTACCTCTGGTATACAGGCTCATTGGTCGAACATCTCTTGCTGGTAGCTGCCTGTCTCTTCTTCCTGAGAGCCCTTTTAAAACTGAAAGATGCCCAGGCAGAGCATGATACAGAAGGCCCAGAGGGCTGGATATGAAACTGCCCCTTTACATTGACTGGATAGTTGAGTTTTTCACGGCCATTGTGGTCATTGTTATTACTGCCTATGCCTTGCGAGTGGCTTTAATTTTATACAAAAAAGAGCGAACGATTAACCTTTACAGATATCTATTAATTCAAAGCTTAGCACTCTTTATATTTGCTTCAGGAAGGGCAGTAGGACATATTCTGAAACGAATTCTGATTATCTATGGCCATCCAGACATATGGAGGCAAATCTCACCAGTAAGTGGTAGCATAAACACAATTACCCTTACTGTATTCCCTTTGATAGCACTTCTTTATGCAGATTTTAAGTATATCAACGATATGTTGCTTGCTATAACAGACGAAAAAGAACGATATAAAAGGCTCTTTATATACAAACAGGCCATATTCGATTCCATGATGCATCCAGCCCTGGTGATAAATAACGACTACACCATAGTTGATGTTAACAGAAAGTTTCTCGAGTATCATGGATACAAATTAGAGGATGTTATCGGAAAGAAGTGTTTCGAGATTAACCATGGATACTCATCCCCTCCTGATGATCATAATGAAGTTTGCTCACTGAAAGTGATTAGAGAAACTGGAGAGGAGCAAATCCTGAGACATAATCATATCAAGGGAGGAGAAAAAAGGATTACCGAGATATATGCAACTCCTCTTTTTGATGAAAAAGGAAGGCTTGAGGGGATAATAGAGATAACAAAAGACATAACAGAAGAAGTCTTGGCAGAGGAGGAAAAGATGAAGATGGCAGAGGAGATCTTTGAGATGCGTAAACACATGGCCCTGAAGACAGCAATCGGTGGCATTGCCCATGAATTCAACAATCTCCTGGCAGCAATACTGGGGAACGCAGAACTCATGGTAATGAAGCTTGGAGAGAACTTCTCAGAGAATAAGAGACTACTTACTATAAAAAAATCTGCCGAGAGGGCTTCAGAGCTGATAAGAAAGATGATGATATACGAGAAGGCCGACTTTTTCTCCAGAGAACCAATTATGGTAAATCAGTTTATCGAAACTATTCTACCCGAATTAAAGTCCCTTCTTACCGAGCATATTTCACTGGTCTGTGCACTTGAGCCATCTGTATCACAGATATTTGCTGACCCTGAAAGTCTGAAGCAGGCGATAATGAATCTCTTTCAAAACGCTATTGAAGCCATGAAAGACAAAGAAGGAAAGCTTATTATACACACCTATACTCGAACAGTAAATGACAAACCTTATAACTGCATTGAGATAAAGGACACCGGTGCAGGTATAGCACCGGAAAATCTCAGCAGGATATTTGACCCCTTCTTTACCACCAAGGACATAGGAGAAGGCGAAGGGCTTGGTCTTTCGGTAGTTAAGGGCATAGTTGATGCCAACCAGGGGTTTATCGAAGTAGACTCCAAACCAGGGGAGGGCTCAAGTTTTCATATCTGTTTTCCCAGCATCTCCAAGTAACAAACACCCCTGTCTATCTCTTTTACACCTGTTACAAACCCCAATTACACCATGATGACATAGGGCAAAGTCGTATTTAAGTGGGTCTTCAGGGTCAAGCAGTCTCAACGACCGGGTTATCTCAATGGCCATCTTCCAGCCCTGGGTCTTACGCTGAGTAAGCCCAAGACACCGACCTATGCGTGCAATGTGTGTGTCAAGAGGAATAACAAGCTGGTCTTTTCTGAAACTCTTCCATACTCCAAAATCTATATCCCTGTCTCTTACCATCCATCTCAGAAAAAGATTCATTCGCTTACAGGCACCATTTCGAGGACTGGGGAATAAAAAGGCAAATCTCTCTCCCACATCAATCCCCGCAGTCTCTACCTTTTTCAGTGCATAATCCCTTATCCCATTAATTGAGGAGGATAGCTCCTCTCCATCGAAAAAGCTTAAGAAGGCTGCCTCCAGTGAACCAAACTTCCTGAGCAACTCGGAAAGCACAAAGAAAAGACCTGCTATATCCTCTCCCGTATTGAATCTGTAATTAACTCCTCTAAAAAGGTGTGCATCTTTGCTGAAGGAAAACCCTTTAACAAAACCAGAGGGGCTGTGGTCCAATATCCTGAGTATTCTTTCTATAACCCTTTTGAAAGACCCTATTCTTCCGTAGGCAAATGTAGCGCTAATAAAGCCAACCACTTCTATGTCCTCCACCCTGCTGTACCGATGGGGAAATTCTATCGGGTCATTACGGAGTCGTGCATTGAAATCAAAGCTTTCGTAAAGCCTGTCAAGGGCTGATTTAAGCCTCTTCAGGTGCAAAGTGCACCTCTCTTTCTCTCAGGTCAACGCCTTCCAGCCTTACTTTAAGCATGGAGCCAATATGAAAGACCCTTTTTCTCCGTTTTCCCCTCAATGTAAGAGAGGTCTCATCAAAGATATAGTAGTCATCTGTCAGGTCAGAAACATGAATAAATCCCTCCACATAGTAGTCAGTAAGCCTTATCTTAATGCCCTGAGCCGTAACAGATATAACCCTTGCTTCAAAGACCTCTCCAACCATGTCTTTCATAAGCCAGGCCCTCATAGAGTCAATCACGGCTCGCTCAACCTCATCGGCAACTCTTTCTCTCCTTGATGAGTGGAAGGCGATGGAGCCAAGGTTTCCCTCCAGAAAGCGAATATGCTTATCTTCAGGTATTCCATGCCTGATAACTTCATCCAGTATTCGATGCACTACAAGGTCAGGGTAACGGCGAATTGGAGATGTAAAATGGGTATAACACAGGGAAGCAAGGCCAAAGTGACCAAGGTTTTCGGGCATGTAGCGAGCCTGTTTCATGCTGCGCAGGATAATGTGATTTACAATATCTGAAAGCTCAGTGTCTTTTGTCTTTGCTATAATGGCAGGTAGCTCCTGAGCCTTTATGCGACGCTTCCTGATAATGCCTGCTGCTAAAAGAAACCTTGATAGCTCAAGCATCTTATCATCATCAGGTGGCTCATGCACTCTATATAGGGAAGGCACATCAAGGTGATACAGATACTGTGCTACAGCCTCATTTGCAGCAATCATGAACTCCTCTATTATCATGTGAGCAAAGTTTCTCTCAGCCACGATTATATCTTCAAGCTCACCCCTTAAATTAAGAAGCACCTCGGGCTCAGGCAGGTCAAAATCAAGGCTTCCTCTCCTGAATCTCCTTTTACGAAGGAGCTCACACAACTGAGCCATCAACTCGAACTGCTCAATAAGTGCATTGTACCGTTTTCTGAGTCCTCTGTCATGGTCAATCAATATCCTCTTTACCTGAGTGTATGTCATCCTTTCGTTACTCTCTATAACACTTTTATAAAACCTCTCTGAGATAGCATTCCCCTCATGGTCAAAATCCATCTCGACAGTAAAGGCAAGTCTCTTCTTCCTTGGCTTCAGGCTGCAGAGCTCCTCTGAAAGCTGCTTTGGAAGCATTGGAACTACCCTGTCAGGGAAGTAAACGCTGGTTGCCCTACGGCGTGCTTCAAGGTCAGTATTAGAGTTCCATGGCACATAGTAGCCCACGTCTGCTATATGCACATAAAGGGTAAAGCCAAAATCCCTTCTTACGATGGATACGGCATCATCAAAGTCCTTTGCCTTTTCGCCATCAATGGTCACGGTTTGAAGCCCTGTCAGGTCTACTCTCTTTTTCAGCTCACTCTTAGGTATATTAATCGGCAGTGTCTTTACCTCTTTATACACATCCCTCGGGAATCGTCTTTGCAGGCCAAATTCATCTATAATCAACTCTATATCGTCCACTGGTCGCTCAGGCTCTCCAAGTTTTTTTATAACCACTGCAGCAGGAGGGCGCTTGTCAGTGGGATAGCTGATAATCTGGGCAAGCACCAGGTCGCCGTCTTTAGTACCCTTTCTGTGTGATGGTGCTATATAGAGATCAAAGTTTATATCCTTTCTCTTTGGTTCAAGGTAACAAACACCCCTCTGAACCTTTAATGTGCCAACCACCTGCTTGTGAACTCTCTCAAGTATTCTTAAAATCCTTCCTTCACGCTTCCGCTCATTCTCTACCCTTGCAATTACCCTGTCACCTTCCATTGCACCCATGGTGGCTCGAGGTGGAATGAATATATCCTTCTGGCCTGACTTCTCTGGTATAACAAAACCATAACCATCTCTGTGAGCCTCAAAATAGCCTGTTACAAGACGCATCTCCTCTGGAAGTCCGTACCTGCCCCTTCGGGTCATTATAATGGTGCCATCTTTAAGCATTCGCCTCAGTATTTTTTTCAGAGCCCGTGCATCAGCCTTCTTAAGCCCGAAGGATGTCACTATCTCCCTGAAGGTAAGGGGACGGCGAGACCTCTTAAGAAGTCTTATGATATTGTCTTTTTCTGAAACATTACCCTTTACCATAGCCTATTATAACAAACCCATTTCCACAAGATATTTTTTAAAAAGCTCAAGCCCCTTTTCATGTTCAGGGGTAAAGTCGTAGGACAGTCCCTTCCAGTACTCAACAATCTCCTCTGTATCAAGAAAGCTCTGCCCTTTTAGTGTCAGGGCAAGCTCTTTTAGGTTCTGAAGGGCATAGTCCTTTGCCCTGTCAAGCTCTTCTGTGAATTTGAGGAATTCCCTTTCATCTAGTTCCTTTTTAGTAATCCATAGGGCATAAACAAAGGGAAGACCTGTGTGATTCTGCCACAGAAGACCAAGGTCGTAACAGTAATAACCACTACTGTATTTCAGTCCCCGGAGGGCATCATCTCCTATTAGAAGATAGGCATCTGCAATTTCCAGGGCTTTCTCAAGTGGTATATCTGTGACCTCAAGTGCAAAGTCCATGTTGTAAAATCTTTTTAGTATAATCTCTAAAAGTAGAACCGAGGTGCCAGAATGATAGGTGCTCAGTATTTTTTTATCCTTTAGTTCTTCAAGAGGTAATCTACTAAAGAGTATTATACTTCTTACCTCACCCGAGGAGCTGATGGAATGTCCTGGAATAAGCCTGTAATGCTCTGGCCTCCTTAAATACTCCACTGAAGAGGAGGGGCTTATATCAATCAGTCCCTTTCTTATGAGATTGTTCAACTCGGTGGGCACACCTCTGATGAACTGAAATCCCCGATCTTTCAGATAAAAGTAAAGTGGATATAGATTCAGATATGGAATTAGACCTACCTTCACCTTCTAATCCTCGTTATAATCTGTCGGATAACAACATAGGAGGCAATCGCCGTAATAAAACCGACAACCGTGGTTCCAACAACAAAAGGGATAAGCAGTGATTTAAGGATGTTAAATATATTTAATATGTTTACAGAATGAAAATCAATATCTGGTATCATTTCTCCATAGCCTGTAATCTTTACACCAAACCATGTGCTAAAGCTGTAAATGGGCACTATGGTCCAGGGATTGGTAAGATAGGCACCTGCAAGGGTCACCATTCGGTTTAGCCTTAAGATACTGGCTATCACAAGGGCAAGTACGGTGTGAAGCCCAAGTAGCGGAGACATGCCAATAAATACCCCAATTGAGAATGAAATGGCAATCGAATGGGGAGAGCCCTTGATAGTCAGTATATACCTGATATTATCCTTTATCGACAAAGTGCTGGTATCCCCTGTATTGTACAGTCTCTCTTTTTCCGCTGCTTCTTACTATTGTAACATCCGACCCAGATATTATTTCACCTATCTGGTGATATCCCTTCTTACCCTGCGGAGCTGTAAACAGTAGTACATAGTCCTCTCCACCTGAGGTTATAAATGGATAGGGGTCAAGCCCAAGAAAACCTGATACCTCTTTTAATGCATCAGAGACAGGAAGGCACTCCTCATAAATCCTGGCACCAACACCTGATGAAGCACACAGCCTGTGAAGGTCTATAAAGAGTCCATCACTAACATCTATCATTGCAGTTATCCCCTCTGTTTTTTCAAGGGCTCTTACATCAGGCATTAAAAGCCTTTCAAGCACACACCTGACATGCACCTCTGGTATATCAATCTCTGGCAACTCTCCGTCTTCTATCCTGACTGGATAACCTATCCTTTTAAGCAACTCAAGCCCCACCATTGCCTCACCTGTGGGTCCTGAGAGGTAGATCGCATCTCCTGGTTTTGCACCTGATCGGGTGATAACACTGTTTGAAGGAATTCCAATGACCGTTGCAGTAAAGGTCATGGAGTCTTTTGAAGATGTAACATCACCACCAATCAGGGTAATACCATACTTCAGGGTGAGATCTTCAACTGCCTTTAAAAAATCATCCACAAACTGCCGCTCTGTATCAGGAGGGAGGGTAAGATTAAGCAGCATGTAGGCAGGACTGCCAGCCATTGCATAGATATCACTGACATTTGAGGCAACAAGTCTGTAACCAATCTGATAGGGTGTGAAGAGTTTCAAACTGAAATGGATATCCTCTGTAATGGTGTCAGTGGTTATAAGGAGCTGTTCATTTGCCCTTATAACTGCCGTGTCATCACCAATACCCAGGAGGACATCCCCATCTGGAGGAAACCTTCTTCTTATCTCTTCAAGGAGGGCGAGTTCACCAAGTTCTGAAAGCTTCATGGTGGTTTAAAAATATAAATTCCAAATTCGAATTTCTAAATTCTAAATAAATCCCAAATAATAATTCTCCAATTTCCCAAACAGCTTCTTTTCTATTAAATAGGAGCTACGAACTTCCTTATATCACCCTGCTCACCTTTTTCTTCCCCTTTTACTGCTCTTTCTGCTCTTTTTTACAGGCTTAAGTGCTGTTTTGAGCACCTCATCCATCTTTTCAACAAAAATAAACTCCATATCCTTTTTCACATACCTTGGGATATCCTCAAGGTCCTTTTCGTTTCTCTTCGGGGTTATCACCCTGTTTATTCCCATTCTCTTTGCAGCAAGCACCTTTTCCTTTAGCCCACCAATTGGAAGCACCCTTCCACGCAATGTAACCTCACCGGTCATTGCAATCTTTTTGTCAACCGGCCTGCCGGTAAGGGCTGAAGCTATTGCAGTTGCCATGGTGATACCTGCAGAGGGCCCATCCTTGGGGATAGCACCTGCTGGCACATGGATATGCAGGTCAACCTTACCAAAGGTATCCTCCTTTATTCCCAGCTCCTTAGCCCTTGAGCGCACATAACTAAGTGCAGCCTGAGCCGACTCCTTCATCACATCACCAAGCTGACCTGTAAGGGTGAGGTTTCCTCTTCCCTTCATGGTGGTTGCCTCAACATAGATTATCTCTCCGCCTGTCTCTGTCCAGGCAAGCCCTGTTGCAACACCTATTTCATCCTCCTTCATCTCTTCCTCAGGCAGGTACCTTGGTGCCCCAAGATATTTACTTATGTTCTTTGATGTGATTACAAAACGCTTCTTCTTTCCTGATGCAATCTGTTTTGCCACCTTTCTACAGAGATTGGCTATTTCCCTTTCAAGATTCCTTACACCTGCTTCTCTTGTGTACTGGGAAATGAGAATCTTCAGTGCCGGGTCAGCCACTTTTAATATCTTTTCTGTAAGTCCATGCTCTTCAAGCTGTTTTGGAAGCAGATAGTTCTTGGCAATGCCTAACTTTTCCTCCTCAGTATAACCACTGAGGTATATAATCTCCATCCTGTCCCTCAGTGGTCCAGGGATGGTATCCACCATGTTTCCTGTGGTGATGAACATAACATTACTGAGATCAAAGGGTACGGCCAGATAGTGGTCAACAAAGGCGCTGTTCTGCTCCGGGTCAAGCACCTCAAGAAGGGCTGATGATGGGTCACCCCTGAAGTCCATGCCGATTTTGTCTATCTCATCAAGCATGAACACAGGGTTATTTGTGCCAGCCTGTTTGATACCCTGTATTATCCTTCCAGGAAGTGCCCCCACATAGGTCCTTCGGTGGCCACGGATCTCTGCTTCGTCTCTGACTCCACCCAGAGACATCCTGACAAACTCCCTGCCAAGGCTGCGGGCAATTGAGCGTCCAAGAGAGGTTTTTCCTACTCCTGGCGGACCGATAAAGCATAAAATAGGTCCCTTCATCTTTTTCTTGAGTTTCCTTACGCTCAGGTATTCCAGTATCCTTTCCTTTACCTTTTCAAGGTCATAGTGGTCTTCGTCAAGCACCTTCTGTGCCTTTTTGATATTAAGATTGTCCTTTGTTGATTTAGACCAGGGAAGTTCCACAAGCCAATCAAGGTATGTCCTTATTGTGCCAGCTTCAGCACTGTCAGGATGCATCTTCTCAAGCCTTCGAAGCTGTTTTTCTGCCTCCTTCTGCACCTTCTCGGGCATCTTTGCTTCCTGTATCTTTCTTTTATATTCGTTTATCTCCTCCGTGCGTTCGTCTATCTCGCCAAGCTCACGCTGAATGGCCTTTAGTTGCTCTCTCAGGAAGTACTCTCTCTGGGTCTTGTCAATCTCACCCTTTGCCTCGGATTGTATCTTTTGCTGAACAAGAAGGAGCTCTATTTCACGGTTAAGTATCTCGCTGACCCTTCTGAGTCGTTGCACAGGGTCAACTATCTCAAGGATCTCCTGCGCCTGTTCAGTTTTAAGACCAAGGTTTGATGCAACTAAATCAGCAAGCCTTCCGGGCTCATCAAGGTTTTCTATCACAACCATGATATCGGGCAGGATGGTCTTGCCCAGAGAGACTGCCTTGTCAAGCTGCTCCTTAACATTACGCATCAGCGCCTCTGTCTCGATGGTCATCTCAACAGGCTTCTGGTCATCTATCTTCTCTATTACTGCCTCAAAGTGGTCATTATCTGTCTTTATCTCCTGGACCTTTACCTTGGCAATTCCCTGTACAAGTATCTTTACTCTGCCATCAGGCAGCTTCAGCATACGCATTACAAGCCCAACGGTTCCAACCCTGTAGAGGTCCTCAGGGGTGGGGTTTTCTATATTCAGGTCCTTTTGTGTAAGAAGAAGTATAAGCCGATTGGTACTTAATGCCTTATCAATGGCCTTTATTGACATCTCACGGCCTACAAAAAGAGGAATTATCATGTAAGGGAAGATAACAATATCTCGCACCGGAAGAACCGGTAGTATATCAGGGATCTCAATCTCTTTTTCTTCCTTCATTATCTCAACCATATATCAACTCTCCTTGCCTTCGTTATTTAACCCGGATTCCCGGTGTTATGTATTTAAATAAACTCCAGATCATAAATCTGAAATCTAAAATCTGAAATTCCTCATTCAGTTTCTATCTCAATCTTATAAACCCTGTCTTCCCTTTTGGGCAGAGTTACAATTATAACACCATTGTGGTATTTTGCTAAACCTCTCTCTGGTACAACCTCAGCAGGCAGTTTTATCCTTCTTCGGAAGCACCTGAACTCCCTTTCCACACACAAATAGGCACCCTGCTCCTGCTGGCCCTTCCTTTTTATGCCTTCCAGCATTAATTCATCCCTGTATAATTTTAACAGTATGTCTTTTATGTCCACACCCGGCATATCGATAAGCACAATTATGGCATCTCTTTTTTCGTAAATATCAACAGGAGGGAAGCCCTTTTCAGCCTCTTCCCTTATATAGAAGAGTTCACCGGCAATTCTCATGGTTTCTGACAATGGGGTTTATCCGTTTTTCTTATAGGATTCAACCAGTCCCTGTAAATACTCTAACAGACTCTTTGATATATCCCTGTCTTTCAGTCCAAGCTCTAGGTTTGCCTGAAGAAAACCAAGCTTGTTTCCTGCATCATACCTTTTCCCTTTAAACACATAGCCATATATTGCCCTCTTTTTAAGTAGCCCCTTCAGGGCATCAGTAAGCTGATATTCCCCACCCTTGCCGGGTTTCATCTTTTCCAGTATCCTGAATATATCAGGAGTAAGGATGTATCTTCCCAGTATGGCAAGGTTGCTTGGTGCCTTCTCAGGCTCTGGTTTTTCCACAAGGTCAGTCAGACGGTAAACACCATCGCTTTCCTGCTCACCGGCTATCACACCATAACGGTGAATCTCCTCCTTTGGAACCTCCTCAAGTGCAACAACCGGACAGTCAAGCTCCTCATAAAGGGCGATCATATCTTTAAGCAGGGTATCGTCAGGATCAATTATATCATCACTAAGCAGCACGGCAAAGGGCTCATCCTTTACAAATGGCCTTGCCCTCAGAATTGCGTGACCAAGTCCCAGGGGAAGTCCCTGACGAATATAGGCAAAGTTCAGGTGGCTGAGTCTGTTAATCTCCTCAAGTAGTTGTTTTTTGCCTTTCTTCTTGAGATTCTCCTCAAGCTCATAAACCGTGTCAAAGTGGTCCTCTATGGTTCTCTTGTGACGTCCCGTTATTATGATGAACTCAGACACGCCGCATGCTGCGGCCTCTTCAATTGCATACTGTATCATGGGACGGTCCACAATAGGGAGCATCTCTTTAGGAGACGCCTTTGTTGCAGGTAAAAACCGTGTTCCCAATCCAGCAGCAGGTAAAATTGCCTTTCTAATCATCTGTACCCTCCTTGTATATATAGGGTGTAGGGTGTAGCTGTCTTTAAAATCTCATCTGACAGTAATCTGCCTCGTAATCCTGAAGCTCTGTTATGGTTGGGTTTTCACCACAGACCGGACAGTCAGGGTTTCGTGGAATCTTTACGCGTCTGAATTCGGTCTGAAGTGCGTTGTATATCAATAGGGTATTCTTCAAAGGTTGCCCCTGTCCAAGTATCAGTTTGAGGACCTCCATGGCCTGTAGCGCGCCAATCACTCCTGGCAGTGCCCCAAGCACACCTGCCTCCTGACATGATGGGACAAGCCCTGGTGGTGGTGGCTCCTCAAAAAGACATCTGTAACAATGTCCCTCTTTTGGGACAATTGTGGTTACCTGGCCCTCAAAACGCAGAATTGCTCCACTGACCAGTGGTTTACCCTGAAGCACGCAGGCATCGTTAACAAGATACCGGGTTGGAAAGTTGTCACTACCATCCACCACAATATCATAGTCCTTTATAATATCCATTATGTTGTCTTTGTTAAGCCTTTCCTTAATTGGCACCACCTCTACATCCGGGTTAAGTGCCTCAAAGGTCAGTTTTGCCGACTCTGCCTTGTTCATCCCCACTCGCTCTGTATTGTGAGCTATCTGTCGCTGCAGGTTGCTAAGCTCTATTGTATCGCTGTCAACCATGCCTATCCTGCCCACGCCTGCTGCTGCAAGATAATATCCTACAGGACATCCAAGCCCACCAGCACCAACAAGCAGCACCTTTGCATTGAGTATCTTTTTCTGTCCCTTCCCTCCAACCTCTGGCAGAATAATGTGACGGCTATAACGATGTATCTGTTCATCTGTAAATTCCATTACTCTCGCTCCTTTCTTACAAGGATTACCCAGTCGGTATCATTTATCTTTTCCACCTTCAGCACCTTATGTCCATGGTCTTCCATTGATTTAGGAATTGACCTTGTTGCCTCAGGATAGTCAAGGATAATCTCCAGCACCTCTCCTACTGCCATATCCTCTATCGCAAGTTTTGACTTTACAAAGGTATAAGGGCAGATAAGCCCCTTGATATTGATGGTCTTATCCGGCCTGCTTTCCTGCATAATACCTCCCCAAAAAAGAGAAATTCTAAAAAAGGGTGTAGGGTGTAGCGTGTAGGGAGTAGTAAAACATCCCAACCCAATCCCAACTACCACTATTAACGCAATAAACCCCAACAAACGCTACTAACCCGATTAACTCAAAGAACGCAATAAACGCAAAGAACGCAATTAACTCGATAAACGCAAGTAACGCAAAGAACTCGATTAACGCAATCAACGCAAAAAACGCTATAAACGCGAATAACGCAATAAACCAATTTAGAGTTTAGTGCTTCGTGCTTAGAGTTTGTTTAATTATTATATTTCCTATTCCTGTCCTCCTTCAACCCTTATAACCACAGTACTATCTGACACAACATCCAGTCTGTCTATCTTCTCTATTGCCTCCTGAACATTCCTCTCCCTTGCAGTATGGGTGAGCAGTACCAGGGGAACAGCCTCTCCCACCTTCCTGCCCTTCTGTATAACCGATGCAATGCTTATCTGATGCTCTCCCAGTATGCCTGATATCTTTGAAAGCACACCTGGACGGTCAAGGGCTGTGCAGCGGAAATAATACATTGATTCAATCTCACCAATTGGCTTAACCCTCAACTGGCTGTCTTTACCAATATAGCTAAGGTCTGCATCACCACTTACACCGTCTCTTATCTTTCTTGCAATATCAACTATGTCTGCCACCACTGCAGAGCCTGTGGGCATATCCCCTGCACCTCTACCATAATATAAAGTCTCACCCACTGCATCACCCACCACATAAACAGCATTCAGCACCCCATCCACCTTGGAGATAAGATAATCCTCTGGAATCATGGTAGGATGCACTCTGAGCTCCACCTCGCCATTTACCAGTTTGGTAATGGCAAGAAGCTTTATCTTATAACCAAGGGCTGTTGCAAACTCAATATCAATACTTGAAATACCAGAGATCCCCTCTACATAAAGGCTTTTGTATGAAAGGGGGATTCCAAAGGCAAGAGATGCCAGTATGGTGAGCTTGTGAGCACTGTCAACACCCTCTATGTCAAATGTGGGGTCTGCCTCAGCATATCCCTTTTGTTGAGCCTCCTTCAGGGCATCGTTGAAGTCATTCCCCTCTTTTGTCATCTTTGTAAGGATATAGTTTGAGGTGCCATTGATAATGCCATATATAGAAAGTATATTATTAGCCACAAGAGCATCCTTGATGACCTTTATTATAGGAATACCGCCTGCCACCGAAGCCTCAAACCCAAGACAGACCTTCTTCTGACAGGCGAGTTCAAAAATATCTTTTCCTTCAGTTGCAAGAAGGGCCTTATTGGCTGTTACCACATGCTTTCCTGCATCGATTGCCTTAAGTATGAAATCCTTTGCAGGGTTAATACCTCCAATCAGCTCGACCACCACATCTATCTCCGGGTCGTTGATTATCTGCATTGCATCAATGGTAAGCACACCCTCTGGTATACTTATTCCACGGTCTGTTTCTATATCAAGGTCAGCTATCCTTTTAAGCACAATCTCAACGCCTGTCTTTTTTTGTATAATCCCTTTATTTTCAAGTAAGATTTTTACTGTCCCTGACCCTACAGTACCAAAACCAATAACTCCCACATTTACCTTCATCTGAAAAGCCTCCTTATGCCCTTGATGGCCTGTCTGATTCTGTGATCATTTTCAACCAGTGCAAACCTGACATACTGGTCGCCTCCCTCACCAAACCCGATCCCGGGGGACACAGCAACCTTTGCCTCTTTAAGCATGAACTTCGCAAACTCCAGTGAGCCCATCTTCACATAGGGCTCTGGTATCCTGGCCCAGACAAACATTGTTGCCTTTGGAGGGTCAATCTTCCATCCAATACGGTTCAGGCCTCGACAAAGGGTATTACGCCTCTTTTCATAGGTCTTTCTTATCTCCTCAACGCAGTCCTGCGGCCCCCTCAGGGCAATGATGCTTGCAATCTGTATGGGCTGAAACATACCATAGTCAAGATAGCTCTTTATCTTGGTCAGAGCTCCCACAATCTCTCTGTTTCCAACGCAGAAGCCTACTCGCCAGCCGGCCATGGAGTAGCTCTTGGTAAGGGAGAAAAACTCCACACAGACATCCTTAGCACCTAGCACCTGGAGGATGCTGGGAGCCTTAAAGTTGTCAAATACCAGGTCTGCATAGGCAAAATCATGAAGAACGATTAAACTGTTTTCCTTGGCAAAGGCCACTACATTTTTGAAGAAATCTATGTCCACCACTTCAGTGGTAGGGTTGTGGGGAAAGTTTATTATCAACAGTTTTGGTCTTGGCCAGGTATTCTTGTAAGCCTTTTCAAGCTCCTCAAGGAAGTTGATCCCCGGCCCTATTGGAACGCTTCTAACCTCACCGCCGGCTATTATTACGCTGTAGGGATGAATTGGATAGGCAGGTGTTGGCGTAAGGGCAACATCACCTGGCTCTACTATGGCAAGTGCAAGGTGGCTTAAGCCCTCTTTTGAACCAATAGTTACCACCGCCTCGGTCTCAGGGTCAAGCTCCACATCAAAACGCCTCTTGTACCACTCACAGATTGCCATCCTTAACTGGGTAATACCTCTTGAGGCAGAATAACGATGGTTTTTAGGATTCTTTGCAGCCTCACAGAGTTTTTCCACAATATGTGGTGGAGTGGGCAGGTCAGGATTACCCATCCCGAGGTCAATGATGTCCTCTCCCCTGCGCCTTGCCTCATATTTGAGGTTGTTAACTATTGAAAACACATAGGGAGGCAGCCTTTTAATCCTGTGAAACTGAAACAGACCTTCTGTTAAGTTGTCTTCCATTCTAAAACCCCGTTTTTTCAGTTAAACTATTGTCAATCACATCCCGACTCTGGTATTTTACATCTAAATACCTGTTTTAGACAAGAAAAAGAGGCGATGGAGGTTATATGATAGGTCTTATCGGAGGAAGTGGTCTTTATGAACTGCCGGGCATCAGGAGTATTGAAGAGATTGAGGTAGAAACACCCTTTGGCAGGCCCTCTGACAGGCTCAAGGTAGCTGAGCTTGAAGGCAAAAGGATAGCCTTCCTGCCAAGGCATTCCTACAAACACAACATCCCGCCGCATAAGGTAAACTACAGGGCAAATATATGGGCATTAAAGAAAATAGGCGTTCAGAGGATAATCACCGTTAATGCGGTTGGTGGTATCAATGAAGACTACAGCCCGGGTGACATAGTAATTCCAGAGCAGATTATTGATCTGTCTCGCTCAAGGGTATCCACCTTCTTTGATGCCGATGATGTGGTTCATGTGGACTTTACAGAGCCCTACTGTCCTCAGATGAGGGCAGTATGGAGTTCTTCTGAGCTGGCAAACAGATATAAATTACACACCACAGGCACCTATGTATGTACAGAAGGGCCACGACTTGAAACCTCAGCAGAAATTGGATTCATGAAAGCAATAGGTGGAGATATGGTCGGCATGACAGGTATGCCAGAGGCAGTGCTTGCACGGGAGGCAGAGATATGTTATCTCATGATAGCTGTAATAACAAATCCTGCAGCAGGAATTTCGAAAAAAAGACTGACAACTACAGAGGTGCTCCAGACCATGAAGCAGTCAACTGAGAGGGTGAAGCAACTTATAGTTGATGCCCTCAAATTGTTACCCGAGCAAAGGAACTGCCCATGCAAGGATGCCCTGAAAGATGCAAGACTCTGAAATGGCCACAATCCTTATTGTAGAAGACAAAAAATCTATGGCAGAGATGCTGAGGGCATCTCTTGAGGCCGAAGGTTATAAGTGCGTGCTTGCAGGAGATGGCGAGACGGCAGTATCTCTTATAAAAAAAGAGGTCTTCGACCTGATAATCTCTGACCTGAAACTGCCAGGCAGAGACGGCCTTGAGGTATTAAGGGCTGTGCAGGAAGAAGACCCTTCTGTCCCTGTAATTATAATGACAGCCTTTGGAACAATAGAGACCGCTGTTCAGGCCATGAGAGAGGGTGCCTTTGATTTCATAACAAAGCCCTTTGATATGGATCATCTGCTCGTTCTTATTCGACGGGCACTTGAGCAGAAAAGGCTCTTCAGAGAGAATATCCTCCTGCGTGAAGAACGCACGACAAAGGACGGAATCCCGACAATAATCGGTTCCTCTCCGGTCATGCAATCACTTATAGAGAAGGTTAAAAAGGTAGCTAAAACCCGCTCTACAGTACTACTGCTTGGTGAAAGCGGAACAGGTAAAGAGCTATTTGCAAGGGCAATTCATCACCTCAGTCCACGAGCAGATGGCATGTTTGTACCAGTAAATTGTGCTGCCATTCCAAGGGACCTGCTTGAAAGTGAACTCTTTGGACATGAAAAGGGAGCCTTTACAGGGGCCAGCTCAAGGAGGCTTGGCAAGTTTGAACTTGCCCATGGAGGGACAATTTTTTTGGACGAGATTGCAGAACTTGAACTGTCCCTGCAGGCAAAGCTTTTAAGAGTGCTTCAGGACCACCGTATAGAACGGATAGGTGGAACAAAACTCATTCAGGTGGATGTAAGGGTAATAGCCGCAAGCAATACTGACCTTGCAAAGGCAGTAAAAGAAGGCAGGTTCAGAGAGGACCTCTTTTACAGACTTAATGTCTTTCCTGTTGAAATCCCACCGCTCAGGGAGCGTAAAGAGGATATACCCCTGCTGGTTGAGTTTTTCATTGAAAAATTCTCAAAGGAAATGAAAACAGAAAAGAAAACCATTACTGAAGAGGCATTGAAGCTTCTTATGGAATACAACTGGAAGGGCAATGTAAGGGAGCTTGAAAACACGATTGAGCGTGCAATGATACTTGCTGATGGTCCAGAAATACAGCCAAAGCATATCTCTTTACTTGGTACGGATACAGAGACCTGCCTTGAAGCCCTGCCAATGGATGGACCACTTGAAGAGACCACCAGGGCTGCCCTGAAAATTGCTGAAAGCATCAGAATAAAACGGGCACTTGAGAGGTCGAGATGGAACAAGACAAAGGCTGCCGAGGAACTGAAGATAAGTTACAAAACATTGCTTACAAAAATAAAGGAGTATGGTCTGGAATAAATTGACAGTATATAATATAAGTTGATATACTTCAGTGGGGGGTGAATAATGAAATCTATAATATGGTAGGTTCATGAGCCTGACTGGTAAATTAGAGGACCTCGCATTATCAGACATCTTCCAGATATTAAGTATTGGTAAGAAGACCGGAGCGCTTCTTATAACAGGTACAAATCTTAATGCTGCCATTGTTTTCAAAAGGGGACTTGTAGTCAGAGCAGAATGCGATGCCCTTGATACAAAGGACATCGGAGAAGATCTACTCAAGGCAGAGATAATAAAAGACTCTACCCTCCAGCTCGCCACCAGGGTAAAAGAAAAGTTGCAAGACAAAGGCATAGCTGATATACTTCTTGAGATGGCTGCTGTATCAAAAGAGACCCTTGACAGGGTGGCACGAAAAAGGATCGAGCGGGTAATCGTCAAGCTTTTAATGCTGAACGAGGGAGACTTCAGGTTCGAGCCTGACACAACTTCTATAGCAACCGATGAACTTCACGACACAGGCTGGGAGGTATCAAAGGGGTTAAGTCCCGAGTACCTTCTGATGGAAGGAGCACGGATTTATGACGAAACAATGCACTACGGAAGTATTGTAGAAGACGAGGACCTCGAAAGCACAGACACCGAAGGCTTTGGTTTCAGTCATGGCTCAGGTGATATGTCAGCACTCATGGCCCTGTCTCAGGAACTCCGATTTCCTGAAACACTTTCAGAGGTAACACTGCTGATAATGCGCTATGCAAGCGACCTTTTTAAAAGAGGGCTTCTTTTCGAATACAGAGACGGAAATCTCTACGGACTTGGACAGTTTGGGCTTGTTATAGAAGGAGCCGACGAGATTATCAGGAACACAATCGTTTCACTTTCAGGGGAGGATACCTTTAGCCAGGTAATAAAAACAAAAAACACATTCAAGGGTGAACTTAAAAAGGACGATACCTCTGAAAAGATAGTTTCATTGATTGGAGGTGGATGGCCTGTAGAGGTAGCAATATATCCTGTGGTTGTAGAAAATGAGGTAAGGGCATTGCTATATTGTGATAATCAACCCAATGGAGAGCCAATTGGTGACACTGCAGGGCTTGAGATATTCATAAACCAGGCTGGCCTCGCACTGGAGAAGGCACTCTTAAAGAAGAGATTGCAGGAGAAAGAGGCCCCTTAGGAGGAAAGCCGTGAAAAGGGTATTAATTGTCGAGGATTCAGACTCAACAAGGGCAATGATGCGTTCTATTGTTGAGGACATCGGGGAAGACTTCTATGTTGTAGAAGCAGCAAACGGCTTTGAGGCGCTAAAGATACTTCCTGCTGAAGATTTTGATCTTATAATTACAGATATAAATATGCCTGACATCAATGGTCTTGAACTTATCAATTTCATAAAGACAACCCCCCGTTACAGCAACATACCACTTATCATAGTGAGCACTGAAAGCACTGAAGAGGACAGAAGGCGTGGAATGGCATTAGGGGCCAATGACTATATAACAAAACCCTTTGAACCTGAAGCACTAAAGGAGTCTATTCTCAAGCATATAGGCAGATGAGTTCAAAAAAAGAATTCATTATAGAAGCAGAAGAACTGCTTTCAGAGGCAGAAGCCCTGCTGCTTGATATACAGGAAGCTCTGCAGGATGAAGTAAACCCTGATACCATAAATGCACTTTTCAGAAATATCCACACCCTGAAAGGCATTTCAGGTCTTTTCGGTCACGAGGGGCTCCAGAAGTTCTGTCATTGTCTTGAAAATCTCCTCGATGACATTCGTATGGGAAGGGTAGAATTAACAGAGAAAACAGTTAATTTTCTGTTTCAGCAACATGACTTCCTGAAGAATTCTATTAAAAAAATCTCGGAGGGAAAAGAGATTGATGTTGAAACAGAGATTAAAAAAGTCGAAAACTTCAGAAGTTCTCCCCAAAAAGACACAGTTGCAGAGGACATTGAGACACTAATTGGAGAGGATATTCTTAAAGTTCTTTCAGAGTATGAAGAACACCGTTTAAGGGAAAATCTAAAAAAACAAAGAGGGATTTATATAGGCGAACAGGTCTTTGACCTTACTGACTTCGATAAAAGGCTAAAAAAAATAACCAAAAAAATCAAAAAAAGAGGGGAACTCATTGCTACCCTGCCTGTATCTGAAGGTATACCAGAAGGTTCAATAGGATTTAAACTCCTGATAGCTTCTGAGAAAAAACCAGATGATCTGAAATTAGACATAAAGCTTAACACCATAAAGGAACCCTCTTTAAAAACAAAGAAATCAGATAAGCATAAGTCTGAAAAACAGACATCCACACTGGAGACAATAAAAAGCGCTACAACCACGGTAAGGGTTGATATTGAAAAATTAGACATGGTACTGAACACCGTTGGTGAGCTTGCACTTACCTATGGCGCGATAAAAAGAATAGAAGATGAACTGCTTGACCATTTTGGATACGACAAATTAGTTTTTGATGTGCACAGGGTAGCACAGAGTTTCACGAGACGACTGAGGGAACTTCAGGAATTTATACTTGAACTCCGAATGGTACCAGTAGGGCAGATATTTTCAAGGATTTCTCAAATAGTAAGAAGATACTCAAAACAGCTTAACAAATCTGTGGAGTTAAAGATATTCGGCGAGGAAACCGAAATTGATAAATTTATTGCTGAAGAAATAGTTGATCCCCTGATGCACATAGTCAGAAACTCGATAGATCATGGAATTGAAGACGAAGATACCCGTGTCAGTCTTGGAAAGAAAAAAACCGGGCAGCTCTATCTAAGAGCCTACCAGAGAGGTTACAATGTGGTTGTGGAGGTTGAGGATGACGGAAGAGGTATTGACATCAACAAGGTCAGAGACAGGGCTATAAAAAAGGGGCTAATCTCTGAAGATGAACAGTTAAGCAAAAAAGAGCTCATAGACCTTATTTTTAAGCCTGGTTTCAGCACAGCTGACAGCATAACAGAGGTATCTGGAAGAGGCGTGGGAATGGATGTTGTCAAAGAGAGGGTTTCAACACTGGGTGGCTATGTTGACATAAGCACTGAAGAGGGTAAATTTACTCGTATCTCTCTAATACTTCCCATAACCCTTGCCATAATAAAATCACTTCTTGTTAGCGTTGGACAACATCAGTTTGCAATTGCTCTATCATCTATCGCTGAAACAGTACAGATAAAAAGGTCAGAACTGCAAAGCATTGAGGGAAGATTGGTTTATAACCTCAGAGAGGAACCACTGCCCGTGGTCATGCTTAACAGATACTATGGGATTGAAGATAACCACAACGGTGAAGATGCCTTCATTGTTGTGGCAGGCTTTGGAGACAGGAGAATAGGTCTTCTGGTTGACGAGGTGCTGGGAAGTCAGGATCTGGTGATAAAGTCTCTCGGAGAGTATTTCGAGGGTCTTAAAGGATTCGCAGGGGCAGCAGAGGTGGGAAGACACGAGGTTGTTATGGTTATTGATGTAGAGTCGATAATTGAAGAGGCCCTGGTAAGTTATAAAGGAGTTGCTACATGACGGTTTTACTCAGCGTTTTCGAAGAAGCCTTTGGATTAAAAGAGCGCCCTTTCAGTAAAACACCTGACCCTAAGTTTCTGTATCTGAGCAGGGTGCATGAAGAAGCACTTGCAAGGCTTCAGTATGGTGTGGAGGAAAGAGAAATCGTGCTGCTAACAGGAGAGATAGGCTGTGGTAAGACCACATTGACTCGTGCATTAATGGACAGCCTTGATGAAAGCTACAGGGTTATCTATATACTCAATCCAAGACTCACAGCAAATCAGTTTATCCGCACAGTTGCCAAAAGACTGGACATAGAGATTCCCTATAATTATAAAGACGACCTCCTTGAGGCAGTTTACGACAGGGTATTTGAGCTATACGAAGAAGGAGTCACACCAGTAATAATAATAGACGAAGCTCAACTGATTCCAAGGAAGGAGACCTTCGAAGAAATAAGGCTTTTAAGCAATTTTCAATTAGACCAGACCAATCTGCTAAGTATAGTGCTTGTTGCACAGCCTGATATCAGAAAAAGATTGAGACACCGCACCTATGCGCCGCTTAAGCAAAGAATTGGCATGTTTTACCACCTGAAACCTTTAAGTAAAAATGAGGTGAAAAACTACATAGAGCATCGTCTCAGCGTCTCTGGAAGAGAAGATGAACTCTTCACACAAGAGGCAATTGATGAAATATATAGGTTCTCAAAGGGCATTCCAAGGTTAATAAATTCTATTGCAAACGCCTCTATGCTTGAGGCCCTCTCGGAAGAGGCATCGTTGATTTTACCAGGACATGTTATTAAGGCTGCAAAGGAGTTAGAAATAGATGGATCTGGCTAAGATAAGAAAAAAAGTCAAGACACAAAAAAAAGAAGCAGAAGAAGACAAGAAGAAAGGTTACGATGAAGGGCTTCCTGAAAAAAGCAGCTCTACTTCATCAAAGCCCGAAGGAATCGAAGCTCCACCAGAACAACCCGAACATGTGGAAGAACGGAGGATAAGACTACTGTGTTTTAACCTTGGAAAGGAAATCTTTGCCTTAAAGATGGATGATGTAAATGAAATTATACGCACCTATACGGTAACGCCTATTCCAAAAACCCCCCCTTACCTGTTAGGGGTACTCACATTGAGAGGAAAAATAATTCCGGTCTTAGATATGAAACAAAAGCTTAATGTATCTAATGCAGAAATAGAAAACTCGGGACAGGGAAGACACTATCGTAACAAGATAATTATTGGTAACGGTCCAAAGGGGCCAATTGGTTTCTTTACTGAACGGGTTATAGGTGTAATTGATGTTTACGAAGAGGAGCTTAAAAAGGGCCCCACTCATATCAGGGAAGAACAGGCACGATATATTGAGGCAGTTGTTATTCAGAAAGGCCGTTTTATAACAATACTCAGGGCGAATGAGGCGCTTTCATTGGAAATTCAGAGAACAGAAACGGGAGGAATCAAGGAAAATGGGAACTCTTGAAAAAAAGATCACAGGAATTATTGCACTTATCATCACAATAGGAAGCCTTCTTGCGTCGCTTAACATCATATATCTTCAGAGAAAAAATCTCTACGAAACTGCCACAGAAAAACTGATTGAAACATCACTGGTTATATCAAAAAGTATTGAAAGAACCATGCTTGAAGGCAAAGCCGATGTTACAAAGGCTATGGTTTCAGATTTAAAGATGTTAAGTAGTGTAGAGAATATAGAGCTTTTGAATCACCAGGGGCGTGAGGCATTTGTTAAGTCTTCCTCTGCAAAAGAAGAATCTGTTGTTAAAAGATTTTACGAAAATCTCACACCCTATGTGCTTATTAAAAATGGTACTATACAAATCTATCGTCCTCTTGAAAACGGTCCTGCATGTCAGAAGTGTCATCATCTCAAAAGTCCTTTTATAGGTGTGGTAAAGATATCCATGTCTCTTAAGAATGAACAGAAACGAATAAAAAACCTGATAACACTGAGCATATTAATTACAATAGCAGCAATCATAATAATTGTATTTGTGCTTGGGTTGTTAATACGCAAAATCATAATAAAACCCATCAACAAGATAAAGGATGTATCAAAAAGACTCTCAGAGGGAGACCTGTCGCAAAGCATACCAGTAAAAGGCAGTGATGAGATAGCACTTGTCTCTCAAGCACTTCAGGAAGCAATCTATGCTATATCATCTATACTCCAGCGGGTAAAGGATATAACAAGGCGGGTGTCAAAGGTTGCCTCTGAGGTAGAAAACGAATCACGGGAGGTTCTTGAGGGAACAAAAAAGGAGGCTGAGGCTATAGAAATAATATCAAGCTCAATACAGGAACTGAACGCCTCTATCACAGAAATAGCTGAAAGCACTGAAAGCCTCGCCGTTTCCTCAGAGCAGACATCAACAGCTATTGAGGAGATGTCCTCCAGCGTCACTCAAATAGCAAAAAACTCAAATGTGCTTTCCGAATCAGTTGAATCAACATCCAGTTCAATAGAACAGCTTTCATCATCAATAAAACAGGTAGCAGGACATGCAGAGGAATTGCTTACCGCTGCGGATGAAACCCTGGCAACACTGGAACAGATATCGAGGTCTGTTAAGGATGTTGAAAATAACACCAAGATATCTGCAGAGTTGAGCCAGAAGGTTATGGAAGAGGCTACCACCTTTGGAATGGATGCAATAAAAAAGACCATGGACGGTATGGACAGAATAAGGGTTTCCGTTGAAACAACAGCCGAATATATCAGCAGACTTGGTAATCGTTCAGAAGACATTGGCAAGATACTTAATGTCATAGACGACATCACCGATCAGACCACCCTTCTTGCCCTTAATGCTGCAATACTGGCTGCACAGGCAGGCGAACATGGCAAAGGATTTTCTGTCGTGGCTGACGAAATTAAAGATCTTGCAGAGCGGACATCCTTCTCCACTCATGAGATTGCCACCCTGATACAAAATGTCCAGAAAGAGGTAAAAGAGGCAATTGAGGCAATGGATGTGGGGCTTCAGGCTGTTGAAGAAGGGATGCGTCTTGCTGGTGAGGCATCGGATGCGCTTCAGAAGATTGCAGAGAGTTCAAGGAAATCTTACGAAATGGCTGTTGCCATAGATCGTTCAACGGCTGAGCAGACAGAGGCTGCACGTTTCGTCACGGATCAGATGGAGCGGGTAAGGGATATGTCAAGACAGATAGCCAAGGCCATGCAGGAGCAGAAGAAGGGCATGGAGCTTATCATAAATGCCACAGAGCAGATTAAAGAAATCTCCATACAGGTCAAGACAGCCACAGAAGAACAATCACAACAGAGCAAAATGATAAGGGAATCAACAGAGACAGTTGCTGAAAACAGCCAGCAGATAGCAAATGCCATCTTTGAACAAAAAGAGGGTGCTGAGCAGATTAACAACTCCCTCCTGAATATAATTGATCTACCACAGAAAAACCGACAGCTTTCATTTAAACTCAATAATTCGCTTCGATCTCTTGTAAAGGATGCTGAGCTTATATTTACAGAGATGGAGCGTTTTACATTGCCTTCAACAATAAAGGCAGAAGAAATAGAGAGATTCGGAGTGGTTCCCCTTAAATCCCCTGCTGAAATGCATCGTATGTTCAAACCCCTTGCCGAGTATCTTTCCCAGAGACTGAATAAAAAGATAGAACTTAAGGTTGCCATTGATTTTAACAGCGCTATTAAAGACATAGGCACAGGCAATACAAGTATCTGTTATATGACTCCATCAACTTACATAAAGGCAAACCAGGAATACGGTGTGCGTGTTGTTTTAAAGGCTTTAAGAAATGGAAAGGGATATCATCACTCAGTTATATTCAGCAGGGCTGACAGTGATATCTCCAGAATAGAAGACCTAAAGGGTAGGTCCTTTGCCTTTGGTGACCCTGAGTCCACCTCTTCACACATAGTGCCAAGATACATCTTAAAGGAAGCAGGCATAGAGCTATCTGACCTGCTGTTCTATAACTACCTCGGCCATCATGATGATGTAGTTAAGGCCGTCCTTGAAGGCCAGTACGATGCAGGTGCCGTGATGGAGACAGTTGCAGAGGATTACAAAAACAAGGGGCTCAAGATCATTAAATACTCTGAAGAGATACCAGAGTTCAATATATGCGTGACAAAGGACTTTCCAGAGGATGAACTTCGGTTGTTGATTGATGCATTCCTGTCGCTTAACGAGGGAGACCCTGTGGGGCTCGGTGTTCTGAAGGCAATAGACCCTCATTATACAGGCTTTACTGAGGCAACTGACGATGACTTTGCCTTTATAAAGGAAATAATGATTCAACTTGAGCTTATCTAAATAAAAGTTTAAGGATGGAGAGGTAAATATGACTCTTAAAAAAGGACTTACCATAAGATTTATAGTAAGAATAGTAATAATACTGGTTGTAGCACAAATACTTACTCTACTATGGTCTACATTTAGCCAGCACAGACGACTTGAGAAAAACTTAGATAAACTTGTCGACCTTTCAGCAAAGTTTGTGGAAAGCTCTGCTGAAACAGCCTTAACCACAAACGATTTTGATCAACTCGAAGATGTAGCCGAAGACATACTTGAAGACAACGATGAAATAGTCTCTATAAAGGTCTTCGATAGTTCAGGGCTATCAGTATTAAAAAAATCAAAAGAAGATATTAAAGAAATTAAAACCATCTCAAAGGTTGTGAAATCAAAATCTGGAGTAATTGGCAAAGTGGTTGTTGGATATACAACAAAGGGAATAACATCGGTAATGATGAAATTCATCTCCGTGAACATTGCTTTTCAGATAGTAATTCTTTATTTCATTGTCATGTTCGTATATTATTACTTTAACAGGGAGGTGGGTGAAAAGATTGAAACCATCTCAGGAGTGATAAGCCATGTAACTACAGGTGACCTCCGACAGAGGGTCTCAATTGATGAAACCAATGAAATAGGTTTAATTGCAAGGGGATTGAATTTTCTCATAGAGCGTCTCTTTAGTGTTGTAAATCGTCTTAAAAGCATAGCCACTAATGTTGCAACTGCTATCAGACAACTAAATCTTACCTTTAAAAATGTAATAAATAGTGTAGAAAACCAACAAAAGTCAATAGAAACTGTTCTTAAGGATGTAAAAGAAGCATCTACCTCACAGAGTCAGATTATCACAAGGACAGAACAGCTACTTACCATTTCAGGAGATAATCTATCTGCCCTTCTTGAACTGAAGGCTTCTTCAGAAGAGATTGCCTCTGCCACAGAGGAACTCTATCGGAATATTAACGAATCCTACTCTTCAGTATCCGAGCTGACCCAGTCGTCTCACAATGTATCAATTCTTGCCGATGATGCTACCGCTTCAGTGCATGAAGCATCAGCAAGCGTTGAAGAGATAAGCCAGTCTGTGAGGGAGGTTGAAAGGATTGCAAAGGAATCGTCAAATCTGAGTTCAGAAACTGCTGATATTGTAGCGGAAAAAGGTATGCTGTCAGTGGTTGATGCTGTTGAAAGGATGGAGCAAATAGAGCAGTCCATGAAAAATCTCAAAGATGTTATTGAAAAACTTGACATCAGATCAAAGGATATAGAAAAAATCCTCTCCGTGATAAAAGACATCACAGAGCAGACAGGTCTTTTAAGCCTAAATGCCCAGATACTTGCGGTTCAGGCTGGAGAGCATGGTAAGAGTTTTTCAGTGGTGGCTGAGCAGATGCAGGAGCTTTCAAGCAAGACTGCCAAATCTACAAAAGAGATAGCATCAATTGTTCAGACCATACAGAAAGAGATAAAGGATGCGGTTAACGAAACCAAACAGACTGCCACACTGGTAAAGGAAGGCAACAAATCAGTGGTAAACACCGCCGAAATATTAAATGACATAATGGATGCATCAAAGAAATCTGCCGACATAGCCAAAAAGATCGAGGTTGCAGCAACAGAGCAGGCCAGAGGTCTTGAACTCATAGTGATGGCTATAGACCGTATCAGGGCAATGATACAGGATGTTAACCGTGCCACAGACGAGCAGGAAAGGGGTCTTAATTATCTACTTGAAAGGATCAGCTCAATAAAAGAGGCTGCAGAGATAACTAAAAAGGCCACAGAGGAACAGGTTGAAAGCACAAGCTTTATTACAAACAATATAGAAATAGCAAACCAAAAGACTTCAGAGATAGCCACCGCCTCAACCCAGCAGCAGAGAGTTAACGAAAAAATAATAAAATCCATGGAGGAAGCACTGGTTGTTGGCAAGGAAACGGTAAGAGAGGTAAAGGAGGTATCCATCTTTATATCATCTCTGCAAACAGAAGTCGAGCTTCTTAAAAAGGAAATAAATATCTTTAAAACAGAGGGGAAAGAGGAATGAGATTTCTCATCTTTCATGTCAAAGAGGAGTTCTTTGCTATAGATGTATTTAAGGTGGTTGAAATTATCAATCCACAGAAGTTTCATCATGTATATGACCTTCCAGGATTTATTGAGGGGCTTATAAACCTCAGAGGAGAACTTATACCTGTGGTAAGTATGCGTAAAAGATTCGGTATTGATACACCCTCTAAAGGTGCAAGAATAATAATCGTCAGGCTGGATGATGAAAAGATAGGCCTCGAGGTGGATGAAGTACTTGAAATAGTAAATATTGAAGAGAAAAAACTATCAAAACCTTCAAAACTGTTTAAAGGATTCAGGGCAGAGTTTATTGAATCAGTGGCAGAACTTGATAAAGAGAGAGTAGCCATAATACTTGATTTAGACAGAGTGCTCAGCACAGAAGAAAAGATCATGCTTAAGGATTCCAGAAAAAGGATCAGGCAAAATGGATAACAGTTCAATTGAAAAAAGCAGGGCAAGGCTTCTTTCCTTAAAGGGACAAAAGCATGAAGTCCCCACTCTTATGGAAGGATTTAAAAGCCATAGCTGGAGAGTCAGGAAAACCTCCCTTGGGGTTGCCCTTGAAAGGTTCAGTCCTGATGATATTATTAAGCCGCTAATAGAACTACTTTATATTGAAGACAATGCTGGTGCAAGAAATACAGCCATAGAAGCACTAATAGGGTTAGGCAAAAGAGCCGTACCCCACCTTGAAGATGCCTTTAATACAGACAACAGGGATGTAAGAAAGTTTGTGATAGATGTGTTAGGTAGTATTGGTGGCAAAGAAACACTGGGGGTGTTGCTTAAAGGCTTAAAGGACAACGACCAGAATGTAAAGGCAAGTGCAGTTGAGTATCTTGGAAGGCTTGGTGAAAAATCTGTGGTTAAAGAGCTTATCGAAATTATCAATAGCAATGACCTGTGGACTGCCTATCCTGCAATAGAGGCTGTAGCACGGATAGGAGACAAGGAATCCATTCCCTATCTTGTGGAATCCCTTAACAGAAGACCCCTTACAGAGCCTGCAATAAGGGCACTGGCAGGTTTTGCAGAACCAGAGGTGCTCAGGGAGATAGTTCCATTTTTAAAGGATACAAGAAGGTCTATTCAGGAAGAGGCTATAAAGGCAATAGAAAGGTTTTATCAAAGAGGAATAAGTGAAGAATTTATCTCTAATGCCCTGTTGAGCGAATTTGGAGATGAGGCCTTCGAACTCCTGATACCACACCTTGAGAGCAAAAGGAATGATGTTCGCACAGCCTCTGTTTTTCTGCTTGGCATATTAAAGGACCCCCGTTCAGTAGAGCCACTTTTAGAGCTCTCTGAGGAGGAGGCGCTTGAGGGTATAGTAAAGAGGTCTTTGCTTTATATATCAAAGGCGCACCCTGATATTCTGCTTTCCTATCTTAAAAAGGTATCCCCTGAAAAAAGGAGAGTCATCTCAGAGACAATATCTGAACTCAGAGACAAAAGATACTACAGCACACTAATGGAACTATTAGATGACCGAGATGGTCATGTTATAAGAAACGCTGTAAGGGGATTGGGCTTTATAGGTGATGAAAAAAGCGTGGAAAGGCTTTTTCGGTTATTCAGTCATCCCTATCCTGATGTCCAGATAGCTGCTGTTGAGGCCCTTGTAAACTTAAAAGAATTCATAAAAAAAGAGGATGTAATAGATAGGCTTCATTCTGAAAGCGAAAGGGTAAGGAAGAATGCAGCCATTCTTGCCGGCAAGATACTCTCTGCTGATGTAATAGAAACGCTCGGTTTTCTCCTCAAAGACCCATCTGAAAGCGTCCGTATAGCTGCAGTTCTGGCCATCTGCTGGATATGCAAAAGAGAGGAAGTCAAGGAGTGCATAAAACATATTAAGGTAGCCCTCAACGACGAATCACCACAGATAAGGCTCAAGGCAGTAAGTAACCTTGAGGGGTTCAGTTCAGACAATGCCCTTGAGATGGCCCTTGTGATGACCTCTGATATAAACGAGCATGTTCGTGCTGAAGCAGCACGGGTGCTTGGTAGCTTCAGAACCGAAAAAAGCAGAAAAAAGCTTATAGAGCTGCTTAAGGACGAAAATGGTCTTGTCATAACCAGGGCAATAGAGTCTCTTTCCAGATTCAATGATAAACATGCAATGGAGGCTGTAGCCGAGATGATAAACTCTGATGATGCTGAAATAAGAAGAACCGCCATCCTCTCTCTTGCCCGATTTAAAGGAGCTGAGCGTTATATTGGCAGGTTCCTGAAAGACCCTGATTGGGCAACCAGACTTGCTGCAGTACAGTCACTTTCTGAAATAAATACAAAACAGGCAAGAGAGCTGCTGGAAGATGTAATAGATACAGAGACAGACACCCTTGTCAGAGAGGCAATAGAAGGAGCACTCCGTGTTTGAACCAGTTAAGCATGTAGAGCTGACACGCGATGTATTCAGACTGCTGAGGGATCTAATAAGGGATTATTCTGGTATATATTTTAATGATTCCTCACTTCAGCTTCTTCAGAGAAGGCTTGCAGGAAGACTTCAGGAACATAACATGAAAGACTTCAGGGACTATTACCGCTTCCTGCTTTACAACAAAAACCGTGAAGAAGAACTCTCCATTATAATGGACATCCTCACTGTAAACGAGACATATTTTTTCAGAGAAAAAAATCAGTTAGAGGCATTTTCAGAGGAAATACTACATATACTGAAAGAAAAAAACAGTAAAACAAGAAGATTGAGAATATTTTCAGCCGGCTGCTCAACCGGTGAAGAACCCTATACACTTGCCATGCTGATACTGGAAAGCAGCCTATTCTATGGTTGGGATATAGATATATTTGGAGGTGATATTAATCGGAGGGTCCTTCAGGCTGCACGGCGAGGAGTATACAGAGAGAACTCCTTCAGAACCACAGAGAGCTATTATATCGAAAGATATTTTAAAAAGGAGGATGAGGGTATATACAAGATCAATGATGATGTTAAAAAACTTGTAAGCTTTGGATATATAAATCTTCTTAATACTGACAAACTGGTCTTTCTTGGAAAAATGGATGTTATATTTTGCCGTAATGTGCTTATATACTTTGACCTTCCATCAAGGAAAAGGGTAATTGATGGTTTTTACAAAATACTTAATGATGAAGGTTTTCTATTACTTGGACATGCTGAATCACTTATAAACATATCTACCGATTTTGAGCTTAAACACCTCAGAAATGACCTTGTTTACCAGAAGCCATTAAAGGGAAATGATAGATGAAAAACAAAACAAAAATCTTAGTCGTTGACGATTCTGCCTTCAGCAGACAGACCTTGCGGAAGATGCTCGATGAAAGAAAGGATGTCGAGGTTGTAGCAGTGGCCTTTGATGGGCTTGATGCAATAGTAAAAACCCTGAAGTATCAACCTGACATCATCACACTCGATCTGATAATGCCCAATATGGATGGATTCAGCTTCCTCCGCTGGCTTTCTTCTCACAAACCAATTCCTGTTATAGTGGTCAGCGCGCTTGGTGATGATAAAACCGTTTTCAATGCCCTTGAACTTGGTGCCATGGATTTTATTGTTAAACCCACAAGAAGGGCATCTGAAAAGCTGGAAAAGATAAAAGAAGACCTGTATAAAAAGATAGATTCCATAGACACTGCATCTACCACAAAACTTCAAAAAAATATAAAGCACCTTAAGGTAATCAGACCAGTTAGAGAGGTCAGAAAAAAAACAAGAAAATTTGATGTACTTGCTATTGGTTCCTCCACAGGAGGCCCCCAGGCATTACAGTATATATTAAAAAGTCTTCCAGCGGACCTCAACATACCTGTTTTGATAACCCAGCATATGCCACCTGGTTTTACCAGAGCCTTTGCTGAAAGGCTAAATAACCTGGTTGCACTTACTGTGAAGGAGGCCGAGGATGGAGAGCCCCTGCTTCCATCTCATGTTTATATCTCACCTGGTGGCAAACATTTGACTATAAAAAGCACAGAAGGAAAGATTATTATAAAACTTCTGTCATCCTCTAACAACGATAAGTACACACCTTCGGTTGACAGGCTATTTAAATCTGTTGCAGAGATTTACAAAAACAGGGCTATTGGTGTTATACTTACTGGTATGGGAAACGATGGACTACAGGGCGCTAAGAGACTTTCTGACACTGGTGGGTATATTATAGCAGAATCTGAAGAGAGTGCCGTTGTGTATGGTATGCCAAGGGAAGTAATTAATGCTGGGGTAGCCAAAGAGGTTGTAAAACTCAAAGATATTCCATCAAGAATAATTAATCTATACTAAATATCATGAAGAAAGAGACACCGATCTTGAGAAAGGCAGAAGAGTTTTTACAGTTATTCAAAAAGGGCGAGGAATTTACCAAAGGGCTGCTGAAGGAAAACGAAAGACTCCGCTTCAGGGTGGCAGAGCTCGAAGAGGCCCTTTCACAAAGCGAAAACAAGACAAGGCTGCAGCACTACGAGCAACATATAAAGATGCTGCAGCAGGAAATCGAGTCTTTAAAACAGCGTTATAAGAAGGTGGAAGAGGAAAACCGTGACTTTGCAAAAAAATACATCGAAGTTGAAGAAGAAAACAACAACCTTGCAAATCTCTATGTGGCAAGCTATCAGTTACACTCCACTCTTGATTATGAAGAGGTTCTCCGTATAGTCCTGGAGATAATCATCAACCTTATCGGAGCTGATCGTTTCGCTATTATGCTTATCGACGAAAAAAGCAACGACCTTACAGCAGTGGCAGCCGAGGGAATAGACATTGAAAAACTGCCAAAGATTAAGATCGGAGAAGGGATTATTGGTAAGGTTGCCAAAGAGGGCGAAGGATACTTTCCAGATGAGGTTATTCATACTGACAGGATTGACCCTGATAAACCAATGGTGTGCATACCCCTTAAGATAAAAGAGCATGTTATTGGGGTTATAGCAATCTACTCATTTCTTATACAGAAAAAGGAATTCTCCAATGTGGACTACGAGCTTTTCAATCTACTTGCAGGACATGCTGCGACGGCAATTTTCTCGTCGAAACTGTATACCCAGTCTGAACGGAAATTATCAACAATACAGGGATTTCTGGAATTGTTAAAGGACAGGAGATAGAAAGCAGGGATTAGGGTGTAGGGATTAGGGAGTACTAAAAAAGACTACACCCTACACGCTATGCCCTACACCCTGTAGTTTAGAATCTTATTATGTGGGAGGTGTTATGCCAAACATACTTGTTGTAGAAGATTCACCAACCATGCGGCAGCTTATCAGCTTTGCCATGCGTCGTATCGAAAAGGCAAAGGTTATTGAGGCAACCGATGGAGTTGATGCACTTAAGAAACTCTCTGAAAATCAGGTTGACATTATACTTGCTGATATTAATATGCCAGTGATGGATGGACTGAAACTGGTAAGTCTGGTGCGCTCAAACCCGTCTTATAAAGACATCCCTGTAATCATAATCACCACCGAAGGAGCTGAGGAAGACAGGAAAAAGGCAATGGCAATAGGCGCAAATGCATACCTTCCCAAACCCATACAGACACAGGAGTTAATCAGGCTGGTAAAGAAGTATCTTGAAATAAACTGATGATTACTTTAAACCTGCAGGTCATACTCTCCTCTCAGCTGACCGCAGGCAGCAGATATATCATTCCCCTTTGACTTCCTTATAACCGCTGTGTAACCCTTCTTTATTAATATGTTCTGGAAGCCTGCTATTGTCTCTTCGTCGGGTCTTTCAAATGTCGAGCCCCTGAAAGGGTTAAAGGGGATCAGGTTTATCTTTGCCCTAATTCCTCTTAATAATCTGGTTAGTCTTACTGCATCCTCCGGGCTATCATTAATACCTCTAATAAGAATGTACTCAAAGGTTATCCTCCTTCTTGGCTCAAGAGGATATTCTCTACAGGCTTCGAGTAACTTCTTAATTGGATAGGCACGATTAACAGGCATCAGGGCATCTCTTGTGGTATCGTTGGTGGCATTAAGGGAGATTGCAATATTAACTGAAGGTGCTACTTGTGGAAGTCTTCTCAGCTCGTTCACAATCCCTGAGGTAGAAAGGGTTATCCTTCTCTTTGAAATCCTCAGTAAAGTGGTGATTCTTCTTAATGCCTCGGCAACATTCTTCAAGTTCTTAAGCGGCTCACCCATACCCATAAGCACAATATTGGTGATCCGACGAGGTGTGATAAGACGCTGAACAGCGATTACCTGATCAACTATCTCATGGGGAAGAAGGTTTCTTCTAAAACCAATCTTCGCAGTTGCACAGAATCTACAGCCCATTGCGCAGCCTATCTGAGATGAAATACACAGGGTCAGTCTGTTGTTATCAGGAATCAGTACAGTCTCTATGGTTTCGCCATCTTCAAGCCGCAAGAGAAATTTTTCAGTACCATCCTCTGAACTTACCCTCTTTATTACTTCAAGTGAGCTTATATAGGCCTTCCTGGTAAGCTCTTTTCTCAGTGCCTTGGAAAAAACGGTTATCTCTTCTATTGTGCTTGCAGCCTTTTCATATATCCAGCATAAAAGCTGCGATGCCCTGTAGGGCTCCAGTCCCTCAGATACTACAAAGTCCTTTAATTCATCCTCAGTTAAAGCCTTGAGATTAACAAGCATGTCTCGATTTATATCAGGTGCCCATCTCCCAGCTACTGAGGTACTTTCTCTGCTGCGCTGTTAAACGGTCTATCTCTATGCCCATGGATTTCAACTTAAGCAATGCTATCTCCCTGTCGATCTCCTCTGGCACACCATAGACATCTTTTTCAAGATTTTTCCTGGTCTTCCAGATAAACTCTGCACAGAGGGCCTGGTTGGCAAAGCTCATATCCATCACAGATGATGGATGTCCTTCGGCTGCTGCCAGATTTATAAGTCTGCCTTCGCCAAGCACATAGATTCTCTTTCCATTCTTAAGGGTATATTCCTCAACAAAGTCCCTGATCTTTCTTTTCGACTTTGTAATGCCACTTAGTCCCTCAAGCTCTATCTCCACATTGAAATGACCTGAGTTACACACAATAGTCCCATCCTTCATCACCCTGAAACATTCCTTTGAGATTACATTAATATCACCTGTAACGGTTACAAAGAAATCGCCAATCTTTGAAGCCTCTTTGATCTTCATTACTTCAAAACCATCCATTGTTGCCTCAAGTGCCCTGAGAGGGTCAACCTCGGTAACTATCACCCTTGCTCCCATGCCCCTTGCCCTCATTGCAACACCACGGCCACACCATCCATAACCACATACCACAAACACAGAACCAGCTATCAGCCTGTTTGTGGCCCTCAGGATACCATCAATCGTGCTCTGGCCTGTACCATAACGGTTGTCAAAGAGGTGTTTGGTGTAGGCATCATTTACTGCGATTATTGGATAGCGAAGCACTCCGTCATGGGCCATTGCCCTGAGCCTTATCACACCTGTGGTGGTCTCCTCTGTTCCACCCACCACATCGTTGATAATATCTTCGTGCCCTTTATGCAATGTAGAGACCAGGTCTGCTCCATCGTCCATGGTTATGTGGGGTTTTATGGAGAGAACTGCCTCTATATGTCTGTAATATGTTTTGTTGTCCTCACCCTTTATAGCATAAACAGGTATCTTTGAATGCTTCACCAGTGAGGCTGCCACATCATCCTGAGTGCTCAGGGGATTGGATGCACATAGTGCCACCTTTGCCCCGCCTGCCTTCAGGGTCTCCATCAGATTAGCGGTTTCTGTGGTTACATGCAGGCAGGCAGCTATCCTTGCACCCTTAAGTGGCTTTTCCTTCTCAAAACGCTCCCTTATCTGTGCCAGCACCGGCATCTCCATACCGGCCCATTCAATTCTTAATCTGCCCTGTTTTGCAAGCTTTAAATCCTTTACATCATGTCTGTTCTTCATCTAACCTCCAATTAAACTTTAGTTTTTTCTAAATCCTTACTATAATCCTGCCTCTTTTCGTATTGTCTCTGCCATGTCGGTCTTCTCCCAGGTAAAATCATCATCTTCCCTGCCAAAGTGACCGTAGCAAGATGTCTTTTTGTATATTGGTCTTCTCAGGTCAAGTTTCTCAATAATGCCCTTTGGCGTGAGGTCAAAGACCTTCCGTATCACCTTTACTATCTCGTCAGAGGGAATCTTTCCTGTGTCATAAGTATCAATTAAGATGGATACAGGCTCAGGAACGCCAATGGCATAGGCAATCTGCACCTCCACCCTTTCGGCAATTCCTGCAGCCACGATGTTCTTTGCTATGTATCTGGCCATATAGGCACCTGAACGGTCAACCTTTGTGGGGTCCTTACCAGAGAAACATCCTCCACCGTGGCGTGCTACTCCACCGTAGGTATCAACGATTATCTTTCTTCCGGTCAGGCCCGTATCTCCCATTGGTCCACCTATAACAAACCTTCCAGTAGGGTTTATATGGTAAACCACATTTTCCTCATCAAGCAGCTCAGAAGGCACAATAGGCTTTATCACCTTCTCTATCACATCCTCTCTTATCTCCTTCAGGGTCACATCAGGGTTATGCTGGGCTGAAACTACAATAGAGTCTATTCTGTAAGGCCTTCCGTCCCGGTATTCAATGGTTACCTGTGTCTTTCCATCAGGCCTCAGGTAGCCAAGGATGTCTTTTTTTCTGACCTCTGCAAGCCGCATGGCAAGTTTGTGGGCAAGCATTATGGGAAGGGGCATGAGCTCGTCTGTCTCATTACAGGCAAAACCAAACATCAGCCCCTGATCCCCTGCACCACCAACATCAACACCCATTGCAATATCACCTGATTGACGGTCTATAGCAGTGATTACTGCGCAGGTTTCGTAATCAAAACCATATTTTGCCCTTGTATATCCAACATCCCTGATGGTCTCGCGCACTATATCTGGTATCGGAACATAGCAACTGGTTGTAATCTCTCCAGAGACAAAGGCAAGTCCTGTGGTTACCATGGTCTCACAGGCAACCCTTCCATAGGGGTCCTCTTTCATAATGGCATCCAGTATTGCATCTGATATCTGATCGGAGACCTTATCAGGGTGTCCTTCGGTAACTGACTCTGAAGTGAAGTAGTAGTTTTTCTTTGGCATAACTCACCTCCTGAATATAAAATTCTAAACTCTAATCTCTAAATTCTAAACATTAAAGGGTGTAGGGTGTAAAAAGACAGGGTGTAGGGTGTAGCGTGCAGGGAGTAGTTAAAACCCTCATCACCCTGAACCCAATCAACCCAATAAACGCTATAAACGCGATTAACGCTACCAACGCAATTAACCCGATTAACTCAAAGAACGCTATTAACTCGATAAACGCAAAGAACGCAATTAACGCAATTAACTCGATTAACGCAATAAACCCAATTAACCAATTAACTAATTAATCAATTAACTAATATACCAAGCTATTTTAACACTTCGGTTTGTATAATAGAAAGAAAAATGTCTCAGTCACCTATAATAAGGCAGATGACAATACATGACCTTGAAGAGGTCTTCTGGATTGAAAAAGACTCCTTCAGCCTGCCCTGGTCAAAGGAAGCACTCAAAAAAGAGATTGAAAACAAAAACTCCCTCTGTCTTGTGGCTGTTACAGATAACAGCATATCAGGCTTCATTATGGCAAAGACAGTGCTTGATGAGGCAGAGATACTTGAGTTTGCAGTGAGAAAGGATTCAAGAAAAAAGGGAATCGGAAACTCTCTACTTTCCGCATTAATTGCAGCACTGAAGAAGAGGGGAGTGAAAACAGTCTATCTTGAAGTAAGGGCATCAAATATCATAGCAGTCAATCTTTATAAAAAAGCTAAATTCATTGAATATGGCCTAAGAAAAGACTACTACATGGAGCCCCGTGAAGACGCAATTTTAATGAAACTTCTTATCAAAGAACTCTAAACTCTTCTGAACATGCCCCATGTCATGGGCCTCAATAGTCAGCACAATATCCTTTCGTTCAGGAAGACCTAATATCTCAAACAATTCATCAAATGGAAAAAGACCAAGCCCTGGAGCCCAGTGGTGATCTCTTGTTGTGTCGTTGTCATGAAGATGTAGCTCTATTATTCTTTCGGTTCCTGTTATATCAAACCATTGTCTCAGGTCTATTCGAGAAAAGAGGTTGAAGTGACCTGTATCAAAGCAGAGCCCAAAGTTAGGGGAATCGACCCTTTCAAGAAGCAGGGCTAAGTTTTCTGGATGGTCTTCAAATATGTTTTCTACTGCTATACGAATACCCTTCATCTCAGCCAGCTCTACTATGGGAGGCCATGTCTTAAGGCTCTGCTCAAGCCATACATCTATCTTATGATCGTACCTCCATTTATCATAACCTGAATGAAGCACAATGGTGCCAGCTTTAAAGAAAGAGGCTGCCTCAAGGGCCTGTGTAAACCTCTGCAAGGTAACATCTCTGACAAGAGGGTCCATAGCACCTGGTGATAGGTCCATGAAGGGGCCATGAATAGTAAGTGAAGGGGAGTAGGAAAAAAGAAAGGCTATCTCCTCAAAATCCTTTACATTCAGGTTATCAAGGTCTGATGCGCTGAAATACAACTCAAGATTAACCTTCATTTCATTTATTATGTGGATAAACTCTTTAAGTCTGCTAAGGGGAATGTGAAAATGAAGGTTTTTATTTTTTGGTTGTTTCAGCTTTTTGATTTTTTTTAGACTCTGATTTTCCACCATTTTTCTCGGCTTCCATTGCCTTCTTTCGGTCTTTAGAGGCATAGTCTGTCAGATACCACCCAGAACCCTTGAGGATAAAGCTGGATGCAGAAATTAATTTTTTGAGCTCTCCACCACATTCCGGACAAGTGGTTAAAGGTTCATCGCTGAATTTCTGCACAACCTCAAGTTCCTTATTGCACTTCTGACAGAGATACTCGTAAATAGGCACAGTTAGTTCACCTCCTTCAATCACAGGTATAATACTCCTGCCCAAAGCCCGCAGGCTATCAAAGGATAGACCCGACTATTTAGATTAAAAACTTTGCCCTTGCTCTGTCAAATCAATCTTTCAGAAGCTCACACTCTGTCTCTCAAGAAGCATCTCTCCAAGAAAGCTTCCTGGTTTTATCTCTGCATTCTTTATTAACTCAGCCCCTTCAAGTCCGTAGGGTTTTACACAGGAAGCGCAAACATAAAACTTCACATCAAAATCCTCGGTAAGGGTCTTTATAAGCTCTGGAATTGGGGAGAAGCCATCCTTTTTCTGCCATGTGATTGTTTCAGCAAATCCCTTTTTTGCCAGAAGCACTCCTTCATTGATCAAAAAGAAATCCAGTTCAATATCAAAGGCCTTCATGTTGGTTGCAAGCTGCATTGCCCCTGCTGCCATATCAGGCTTGTCAAAGGAGTGGTTTAAAATAAATACAAATTTCTTGTCAGACATACTGACCTCCTTGCGTAAGTTTTAATTAATATTATACTGACTGGTCAGTTTAATTGCAAGAAAAAAAACGAAAAATTAAATATTCAAAGCTATTACAGTCCGCCTTGCTTTTTACACCAGAGGAATAGCTATTTCAGATTAAGCACATCCAGCATATCATACAGACCGGGCTGCTTTCCATAAATCCACAGAGCCGCCCTTATCGCCCCTCTTGCAAAGGTATCCCTGCTTGATGCCTTATGGGTTATCTCAATCCTCTCACCCATTGTTGCAAACATAACCGTATGCTCGCCGACTATATCACCAGCCCTTATACACTGAATACCTATCTCCTTTTGGTCTCTCTCTCCAATCAGTCCTTTCCTTGCATAAACAGCCACATCGTCTAAGTCTCTGTCAAGGGCATCGGCTATAATCTTTGCCATCTTCAGTGCTGTTCCACTTGGTGCATCCTTTTTCATCCTGTGATGCGCCTCTATTATTTCAATATCATAATCATTACCAAGCACCTTTGCTACATCAGCAAGAACTTTAAAGAGCAGGTTCACACCAACAGACATGTTGGGTGCAAGCACACATGGAATACCCGTAGCAAGGGCCTCTATCTCCTTCATATCTTCCTTTGAAAAGCCTGTTGTGCCTATCACCATGGCCTTTTTATGTTCAGATGCAACCCTGAGATTCTGAAGTGTGGAGCCAACTGATGTAAAATCGATTATAACATCGGCCTTATCTATCAACGAGGTGATATCGTCGGTAAGCTTGACATTGGTCTGCCCTATACCGAGTATAGTGCCTATATCCTGGCCAATCTTTTCATGTCCCTTTTTCTCAAAGGCCCCCACCAAATTAAGTTCAGGATGTTCAATGCAGAGGGCTGTTATTCTGCCCCCCATCCTTCCAGTTGCCCCTGCAACAGTTACATTAATCATAACAACCTCCTCCTTTAAAAAATTCTAAATTCTAATTTCTAAATTCTAAACATTAAAGGGTGTAGGGTGTAAAAAGACAGGGTGTAGGGTGTAGCGTGCAGGGAGTAGTAAAAACACCCTACCCCAACCCCCAATAAACGCAATTAACGCTATTAACTCGATTGACGCAAAGAACGCAATCAACCCGATAAACGCAAAGAACGCAATAAACGCAATTAACCCGATAAACCATTTATGCCCTGTTAC
>CAZEYP010000010.1:21665-58460 GCA_964515925.1 uncultured Nitrospirota bacterium | reverse complement strand
AACGCAAAGAACTCAATTATCCCAATAACCAATATACTAATAACCAATTTAGAATTTAGTGCCTGGTGCTTAGAATTTTTTCTTACCTATGCCCTGCCTTTTTACCCGTACTTCACCTCAAAGTTCTTCATAAAATCTATAAGGGCATCAACGCCTTCTTCGGGCATTGCATTGTATATACTGGCTCTCATTCCTCCCACAGAACGGTGCCCCTTGAGATTAACAAGTCCTTCCTCCTTTGCAAGCTCAAGGAACTTACCATCAAGCTCTGGATTTTTAAGTGTAAAGGGTATGTTCATCCAGGAGCGACAGGATGGGTCAACCGGATTATTATAAAAGTCAGAATTATCTATAAATGAGTAGAGTTTTTCTGCTTTGCGACGGTTTATCTCAGCCATCCTGTTAAGGCCACCCTTTCCCTTTATCCACTCAAAAACAAGCCCTGCAATATACCAGCTATAGGTTGGCGGAGTATTATACATGGAGTTTGCCTTTGCGTGGGTGGCATAATCAAACATGGTTGGAGTGTTTGTGATGGTCTGGCCAATAAGGTCTTCTCTTACGATTACTATGGTTATTCCTGCTGGCCCTATGTTTTTCTGTGCACCAGCATAGATCAGACCAAACCTTGAAACATCTATTGGTCTTGACAGGATGGTTGATGACATATCAGCCACCAGAGGGACATCACCAACATCAGGAACTTCGTGAAATTCCACCCCTCCAATGGTCTCATTGGGGGTAAAGTGCACATAGGCTGCATCAGGATTGAGGTTCCAGGAATCCCTTGGTGGAATTGTGGTGAAGTTAGTGTCTTCACTTGTAGCAGCAATGTTTACCTCGCAGAACCTCTTTGCCTCTGCAATGGCCTTCTTTGACCAGTAACCTGTGTTAATATAATCAGCGGTCTTTTTGCCTCTTAATAGATTCATTGGCACCATGGCAAACTGGCTTGATGCACCACCCTGAAGAAAGAGAACCTTATAATTGTCTGGAATGTTGAGTATCTCCCTGAGGTCCGCCTCTGCCTTCTCAGCAATGCAGCCAAACTCCTTGCTGCGATGACTCATCTCCATTACAGACATGCCAGTGCCCCGGTAATCAGACATCTCTGATGCTGCCTTCTCTATTACCTCAACTGGCAACATCGCAGGTCCTGCACTGAAGTTATATACCCTCGGCATATTAGTCCTCCATATCTATTAAAATTCTAATTTCTAATCCCTAAAATCTAAACAAATTCTAAATACCAATTCACCAAATTTCCAAACCTGCTCAAAACCACAGAGAATACAGAGTATATAGTAAACAAAAATCCTAAATCCTAATCTCTAAATCCTAAAACTTACAGGGTGTAGCGTGTAGGGGGTAGTAAAATTAAAAACCCTACACACAACTAAATCATTTAACGCAATCAACGCGATTAACGCAAAGAACGCTATTAACGCAATTAACCCAATGAACTCGATTAACGCAAAGAACACAATAGCGGTAAAAGCAAAATTCTCCCTTTTGCAAATATCACAACCTGACTATTATAATAAAATTAATGAAAAAGAATATACTTTTAGGTCTATTAATTTTGCTTATAGGATTTCTCCTTGGAGGTATTACCTATTATACAATATACGAACGCATAAACAGCCCACTGATTCAGAGCTATTACCACCCTCCAGAGGTCAACCAGACCATTACAGAGACCAGTAGAGATTTTGCAGATGTTGTCAGGTCTGTATCTCCTGCAGTAGTGAACATCTCTACAATAAGAAGGTTTGATGGCTCTGCGGCAGGGGAGGGTTTCTTTGACCTTTTCAGTCCCTTCCACAGAGGACCAAAGCAATACAGGGAACAGAGTCTTGGCTCAGGAGTGATTGTTTCTCAGGATGGTTACATCATCACCAACAATCATGTTGTAGAGCAGGCAGAGGAGATAAGGGTAACCCTTATAGACAGGAGAACCTTCAAGGCAAAGGTGATAGGCGTTGACCCCAAAACCGACCTTTCCCTGATAAAGATAAACGAAAAAGGGCTTCCCACCATCCCCTGGGGCAATTCTGAAAAACTCAGGGTTGGAGAATTTGTGCTTGCCATAGGCAACCCCTTTGGGTTAAGCCACACGGTGACAATGGGAATTGTCAGTGCACTGGGAAGGGCAAATGTTGGCATTGCAGACTATGAGGATTTTATCCAGACCGACGCAGCCATCAATCCCGGGAATTCGGGAGGCCCGCTTGTTAACACCAGAGGTGAGCTTGTGGGGATTAATACTGCCATATTTTCTCGCAGTGGTGGATATCAGGGAATAGGATTTGCGGTTCCAAGCAACATGGTAAAGATGGTTATCGAGCAGTTGATGAAAAAAGGCAGGGTGATAAGGGGATGGCTCGGAGTGACCATACAGGAGCTTACTCCGGAGCTTGCCAAAAAATTTGGCCTTGAAAGCACAGGAGGTGCCCTTGTAAGCGATGTACTCAGGGGCAGCCCTGCTGACAGGGCTGGTATAAAAAGAGGCGATGTGATTATAGGCTTTGACAACCATAAGGTAAAAAATGTATCAACTCTGCGAAATCTGGTTGCCCAGAGTCCGATTGGTTCAAAAAAACAGGTGGAGTTGATCAGGCATAAGAAAAAGAAAAAACTAACCGTGGTAGTTGCTGAGCTGCCAAAGGAATTTAATGAGTTTTCAGACGAAGTCATCTCAGAAAAGGAAACAGAAGGTGCACTCTATGGTGTAACGGTTACTGAGATTACACCTGCTATTGCACGCCAGATTGGGGTGTCTGTAAAGGAAAAGGGAGTGGTTGTGGTGGATATCTCCCCTGACAGTCCAGCAAGGGAAGCAGGGCTTAAAAAGGGTGATATAATTCAGGAGGTTGACAATCGAGTTATTAAGGATTATGATGGATGGAAAGGGGCTGTAAATCAGATAAGCGATACAGATACAGTGGTGATATTAATAAATAGAAGGGGGAGGCGTTTCTACCTGGCAATAAAACCATAAAAATAGGGAGTAGGGTGTAGGGTGTAGTTAGTGTTGAGTGTTGAATTTTGAGTGTTGAGTTAGGCTTTTTACTAAACACTAAAAACTATGCACTCTAAACTAATAACTACTCCCTACACGCTACACCCTACACCCTTAATATTATAATGAAAGGAGGTGAAAGAGGTGTTTTTATTACTGCTCAGGGCCTTGATTATCCTTTCTTTTCTGGCAGGCGGCTATCTTCTTGGCAGTAAGTATGGCTATTCGATTATGGGAGCCCTTGCAGGGTTGGCTCTTGGAGTCATAACCCTTTTTATTGACCGCTTCTTCCAGAAGGTCAATATCGGAAGATTTATTGGTGCTTTTTTAGGTCTATTTTTCGGCTTAATCTTTGCCAGACTGCTACTTTTACCACTTAAGCCGCTCCTGCCAGACTATGTGAACACCGTGTCATTTACCCTTAACGCACTCTTTGGTTACGGTGGTATGATGATTGGGTTTACCAGAGGAAAAAATCTTACAGCATCAGGCATACTTCGAGTACTCAAAGGACAGCCAATGGAGACCAATCAGAAGATACTTGACACCAGCGTTATTATTGACGGCAGAATAGCTGATATCTGTGAGACAGGATTCATAGAGGGAACCCTTATACTGCCCCAGTTCATACTTCAGGAACTCCAGCATATTGCCGACTCTGCAGACTCACTTCGCCGTGCCCGCGGAAGAAGGGGCCTTGATGTGCTTCACAGGATGCAGAAGATGTCGGGGCTTCATGTAAAGATCGTGGAGGAGGATTTTCCTAACATCAGGGAAGTAGACGCCAAGTTGGTTGCCCTGGCAAAGATGCTTGATGCCAAGGTGCTGACCAATGATTTTAACCTTAACAAGGTTGCCGCCCTTCAGGGCGTAACTGTACTGAACATCAATGAACTTGCAAATGCCCTGAAGCCGGTGGTGCTTCCGGGTGAGACCATGAGGGTTTTTGTGCTGAAGGAAGGAAAGGAGCACAATCAGGGTGTTGCCTATATGGACGATGGAACCATGGTGGTAGTGGAAAACGGAAGAAGATTTATTGGTAGGACCATTGATGTATCGGTAACCAGCGTACTACAGACTACGGCTGGAAGGATGATATTTTCAAGGCCAAAGGGTGACAACGACCGTTCCGAGGCAAGGACAGGTAGATAATGGCTACAAAGATCATAGCACTGGTGCCATCGGCAGGCTCTGGCAAGAGGTTTGGCAGGGACAAGGCCTATGTGAAGCTGCAGGGCATACCCGTGCTTGTACGAACTCTTATGGCACTTGAAGAGATTGAAGAGATAGAAGAGATAATACCCATACTCAGAAAAGAGGTACTTGAAGATGCGGTAAAACTTATAGACAGCTATGGCTTTAAGAAGATCAAACAGGTTGCACCGGGTGGGAAGGAAAGATTTCACTCTGTTTACAATGGCCTGAAACTTATAAAGGAAGAAGATGCCCTCGTGATTATACATGATGGAGTGCGGCCTCTGCTTGATGTCTCTCTGGTAAAAAGGCTCATAGATGGCCTTGGAGACAGGGATGGGGTAGTGCCTGCAGTGCCTGTAAAGGATACGGTTAAGGAGGTCAGAGAAAACATTGTGGTAAAGACCCTTAACAGAAGAGTGCTTTATAACATACAGACTCCTCAGCTTTTCAGATACAGGGCACTCATGGATGCCTATCTTTCAGCCCAGAGGACAACGGGTAATTTCACAGACGACGCCCAGGTTGTAGAGGCCAGGGGAGGCAGGATTGCCGTTGTGGAGGGTGATTACAGAAACATAAAGATCACCACGCCTGAAGACCTGAAGATTGCAGAGCTCTTTATCCGAGAGATGGGTGAAAAACCATGAGGGCTGGCATTGGTTACGACTCTCACAGGTTTACTGAAGGGCGCCCCCTCATAATCGGTGCAGTGGAGATTCCCTTTGAAAAGGGGCTCAGTGGCCACTCTGATGCCGATGTGCTGACCCATGCGATAATAGATGCTATAATTGGCGCTGCAGGGCTTGGGGACATCGGAGTGCACTACCCTGACACCGACGAAAAATACAGGGGAGCATCAAGTATTGAACTTCTGAGGGATACCCTGAACAAAGTGAAGTCCCTGGGCCTTGAGCCATACTGGATTGATTGCACAGTTATACTTGAAAGACCGAAACTTGGCCCCTATATTGAGGAGATGAAGAAGAAATATTACGAAGCAGGTATCAAACATGGTAGAATAAACATTAAGGCAAAGACAAATGAGGGCATGGGACCTACAGGCAGGGGAGAGGGTGTGGTTGCAATGGCGGTAGTTACATTGAGGGAAACAAAATAATCGAATCAGGAGGTTGCAAAGATGCAGGCTATGCAGGATATTGATGTATCAAGACACCTTCAGACCCTCTATGAGGTTTATGAAGAAATTGACAACGCCTACAATGAATCTGCCAGGTTTTATCAATTCAGTTGTGAGGGATGTGAGGAGAACTGCTGCAGCACGGTCTTTTATCATCACACACTGATAGAGTATTTTGGAGTGATTGACGGTTTTGACAGCCTGCCAGATGATGTAAAAGAAGAGGCCCTCAGGAGGGCAAAGGAGTACATAAGAGAGTTGAATAAATACAGGGGTAAGGAACCTCTGCTGAAAAGGTTTTGCCCTCTTAACTTTGACGGCCTCTGCATGATATACAAGAGCCGTCCTTTAATCTGCAGGATTCACGGTCTTCCCGGATTCTTCAAGCATCCCACAAAGGGTATGCAACAATTCAGCGGTTGTAAGAGGTTTGAACGCCTTAACAACTCAAGCAGGGAAAAACTAATAAACCGCACAAAGTTCTATACCCAGATTGCCACCCTTGAAAGCCAGCTTCGTCGTGACATGAACTATCTCATCCGTTTTCAAAAGACCATTGCCGAGATGATCAACGACCGTATCCTGCTTTAAGCAGGAGGTTAAAATGTTTGTTGATGTTTCAGAGTACCTTGAGAGGCTTTCATCTATTTATAAAAAGGTAGATAAGGCCTACTCTGAGATTGCAGAATCTCTTGGCTTCAACTGTAAGGGATGCGAGGACCTCTGCTGTAAAAATGTATTTATTCACTTTACAGTGGCTGAAAACTTCTTTCTTATCGATGGCTTCAGAAGGCTTTCAGAGGACAAGAGACAGGAGATATTCCTGAAAGCCGAACAGTACAACAGGGCCTATGCCTCAACCTCAAGGCCAGTGGTAAACCTCAAAGAACTCTGCCCCCTGAATTTTGATGGGCTATGTATCCTCTATGAATATCGTCCTATTGCCTGCAGGCTTTATGGACTGCCGGGCAAACTGGTGAGTCCGGCCCGTGGCACAGAAGAGTTTCGCGGATGCTGGCGATTTGAAAAACTCTTTCCCGGCTCAGAAAGACCACTTGACCGAACCCCCTTTTATGCAGAGCTTGCCACGCTTGAGGGTGAGCTCAGGAAGAAACTCTGCTATTATCAGAAATACAAAAAGACCATTGCCCAGATGATATTAGACGAAAAGAATCCTGACGGGCTAATCCCAAGAAATTACGACTTCTTTGAGGGCTACTGATTGAATCGTCTGGCCAGAGAAAAGAGCCTCTATCTTAAACAGCATGCCAGCAATCCTGTAAACTGGTACCCCTGGTCAGAGGATGCCTTTAACAGGGCAAAAACTGAAAACCGCCTTATCTTTTTATCAATCGGCTACAGTAGCTGCCACTGGTGTCATGTGATGGAAAAAGAGTGTTTTGAAGATACCGAAGTTGCAGAACTCCTTAATAAATACTTTGTCTCAATAAAGGTTGACCGTGAAGAAAGACCTGACGTTGACGATGTATTTATGACCCTCTGTCAGGCAATGACAGGCCATGGCGGATGGCCACTTAGTATATTTCTTACCCCTGACGCAAAACCCTTCTTTTCGGCTACCTACATCCCAAAAAGCAATCTCCATGGATACCCTGGCATGATGGAGATCCTCCCCAAAATGGCACAGCTGTGGCAGAAAAAACCTGAGCTTATAGTGGAAGAGGCAGAAAGGATTTATCAGACACTTAAGACATCCTATCAGGATGAACCCTATGGAGAAAGACAGCCTGATTCGTCTTTGCCTGAAAGGCTCTTTGGCATACTGAAAAACAGCTACGACCCGGAGTGGGGTGGTTTTGGTAAGGCACCCAAGTTTCCCATGGCATCAAACCTGCTTTTTCTTCTGGAGTTCGCTAAGAGATATCCCGCCTCAAGTACCATGGAGATGCTCAGTAATACCCTCACCAGAATGGCCCTCGGTGGCATACGCGACCATGTAGGAGGGGGATTTCATCGATACTCTACAGACCGGTTCTGGAGGCTGCCACACTTTGAAAAGATGCTCTATGACCAGGCACTGCTATTAGAGGTCTACTCAGAGGCATACAGCCTGACAGAGGATGAATTATTCCTTGAGCTGGCAGGGGAAATAGTGGAGTTCGTTAAGCAGTGGTTTGTTTCCGAGGATGGGACATTCTACACCTCTTTAGATGCAGACACAGAGGGCAGGGAGGGTGGATACTATCTCTGGAGCAGAGAAGAAATAATCGAACTTCTGGGGGATGAAACAGGGGAGAAAATCTGCAGGTTATTTGACATCCGCCGTGAGGGAAATTTTCGGGATGAATCTACAGGCAGATTGACAGGGAAAAATGTCATTTACCTGAATGAACTGTTAGAAGATGTTCGCATAGCAAAAGGGGCTTTAAAGAAACTCAAAGATGCAAGACTGAAAAGAACACCGCCTGCTGTTGACAGAAAGGTCCTCTGCGACATCAATGCACTTATGATAAGTGCCCTCTGCAGATATGTTAAGGCATCGGCTTCCTGGAAACCACTTGAACTTGCCCGACATGCCTGTGACTTCTTTGTCAGGAGATTGAAAAATGAAATTACCGGTCACTGTTACTACGACGGAGAGCTGTATACCACAGGAATGCTTAGCGACTATGCCTCACTTATAAAGGCACTGCTTGAGCTTTATTCCCTCACCAGTGAAAAAGAACTCATAAGGATTTCTGAGAGCCTATGTGTTCGCGCCATTGAACTTTTTTATAATGAAAAACAGGAAAGATTTATCCCCTACATAGATGACCCAAAACTGATTGACATCCCAATCGAACCCTTCGACTCAGTGATTCCATCAGAGGTGTCACTTATGCTTGAGGCACTGTGGAGGCTTTATACTATTGGTGATGAGTACAGATTTAAAAAGGTATTTGATAAGGCAGTCTCATCGATATCGTCAACAATGAACAACTCCCCACAGATGTACACCTATTTGATTAGCTTTCTTCTTCGAGAGTCCTTTTTTTGATGTAGTCAATCACATAGCGAGGTATTTCACCAGAAGAAAGATATCGCTTGAAGTCATCCTCAACCTTTTTGTCTGAGAAACTCCATGCCTTTGCTGCGTACTTAAAAATATCGTATTCACTGCAATGGAGTTTTCTTGACAGATTAAAGAGCATTTCTGATTCAGAATATATTTTTACACCTTTCTTAAAGACCAGTCTCAGCACAAAAAGGATTACAAACAGAATAACTACTATTCTGAAAAAATATGACTGCAGAAAGGCTTCATATAACTGTTTAAGAAAGTCCATCAAACCACCATATAATATAATATCACAGTTTGCCTTATGAAACGCCGTTGTTTATAATGTTTAAAATAAAAATCAACGGAGGTAGTTATGATCTGGGAGCCAGAATTTGAACAGATGAGCCGTGAGGAGCTTGAACAGCTTCAACTGGAACGGCTTGAGGCCACCATAAACAGGGCTTACCTCAATGTGCCTTTTTATAGAAAAAAGTTTGATGAAGCAGGTATAGACCCTGATCAGGTAAAGAGCCTTGATGATCTTCGCAGATTACCCTTTACCACAAAAGACGACCTGAGGGATAACTATCCCTATGGAATGTTCGCTGTTCCATTAAGGGAGGTCGTAAGAATTCATGCCTCCTCAGGAACAACCGGTACCCCAACTGTGGTTGGATATACGAAAAATGATATAAAGACCTGGTCCAACCTGGTGGCAAGGATACTAACAGCAGGGGGTGTTACCAGAGATGATGTGGTGCAGATTGCCTTTGGTTATGGCCTTTTCACAGGTGGTTTCGGGCTTCACTACGGTGCTGAACGGCTGGGGGCATCGGTTATACCCATATCAAGTGGTAATACTAAACGCCAGATAAAGATAATGCAGGACTTCAAGACAACCACTCTTATATGCACACCAAGTTATGCACTGGTATTAGCAGACACCATGTATGAAATGGGAATAAATGTTAATGGACTCTCACTGAAATATGGTCTCTTTGGAGCAGAACCCTGGTCTGAAAAGATGAGAAAGGAGATAGAAGAGAAACTGAAGATCAAAGCCACTGATAACTATGGACTAAGCGAGGTTATGGGTCCTGGTGTGGCTGGTGAATGCCTTCAGCAGAAGGGACTTCACATAAACGAAGATCATTTTATTGTGGAAGTGATAAATCCTGATACCCTCGAGCCTGTTGAACCAGGTGAGCTTGGAGAGCTTGTTATTACCACACTGACGAAAGAGGCATTTCCTATGATTCGGTATCGCACAAGGGACCTTACAAGGCTGATTACAGAGCCCTGTCCCTGCGGCAGGACCTTTTACAGGATGTCCAAGGTGCTTGGACGCACTGATGATATGCTCATTGTAAAGGGAGTAAATGTCTTTCCATCACAGATAGAGACCGTGCTTTTTGAGATTGAAGGCACCGAGCCCCATTATCAGATAGTTGTTGACCGTAAAGGACATCTTGATGAACTTACGGTGTATGTGGAGGTTTCTGAGGAGATATTCTTTGATGAGATGAAAAAACAGCACCAGCTTATAGACACCATAAAACGCCGTCTTGCCTCAGAGCTTGGCATATCGGTTGAGGTAAAACTGGTTGAAAAAAAGACCTTGCAGAGGTTTGAAGGAAAGGCTAAGAGGGTGATCGACCGAAGAAACCTGACAGAATAGGATTGCTGCTGTATTGCATTTTCCAATGAACCAATGGGCTATTGACTTCTATTTTCATGATTGGTTATCCTTAATAACTTAAGGAGTAGATTTGAGGCTCCTTGCCCTTCTTCTTTGAAGGAGGGCTATATATCCAGAAGGAGGTCAGAAGAAATTATGAATTACTACGAAAACATCGTAATCGTTGAGCCCTCGCTTGGTGATGAGGAAGTTACTGAGGTCTCCAGCAAGTGTAAAGAAACCATCGAAAAGTACGGTGGAACCATCCTGAAAGAAGACAACTGGGGAAGAAGAAAGCTCGCCTACGAACTTAACAAGAGAACCCAGGGCTATTACATCCTGTACACCTTCAAGGCACCTGGTGATGCAATAGCAAAGCTGGAGAGGTTTTACAAGGTCTATGAGCCTGTGTTTAAGTTTATGTTTGTAAAATTAGACAAAAAGCAGCAAAAGGCCCTGCTTGAAGAACTCAGGCAGCCTGAAGAGACATCAACTGAAAAAGCACAACAAGAGGCTTAGATGTTCAACAGGATCATACTTATAGGGAACCTCACCAGAGACCCTGAGCTGAGATATGCACCTTCAGGTACTGCTGTGGCAACAATGCGTATAGCCGTTAATTCAAGGGTAAAGCAGGGTGATGAGTTCAAGGATGAAACCCTATTTATAGATACGGTGGTCTTTGGTAAACAGGCTGAAAGCGCCACCCAGTATCTCTCAAAGGGCAGGGCAGTACTAATTGAAGGCAGGTTGAGAGAGAGAAGATGGGAGTATGAGGGACAGCAAAAAAGCAAGTTTGAAGTGATAGCAAGCACTGTAAGGTTTTTGCCAAGGCGCGATTCAGGTACAAGTGCTGGAATTGATGATGATATTGTACCGCCAGAGGAAAACACAGAGTTAGAACCATTTTAATTTTATAGAAAGGAGTTAGAGATGGTCAGAAGGTATCATAGCAGAAAATTCTGCAGATTTTGTGCTGATAAGGTGCCTTTTATAGATTACAAGGATTACAAGACCCTGCGTAACTATATGACAGAAAGGGGAAAGATACTGCCAAGAAGGATGACCGGCACCTGCGCAAAACACCAGAGAGAGCTGACAACCGCAATCAAGAGGGCAAGAAACATTGCCCTTCTACCATTTATGGAAAGATAATATGCGCATTCCTCGTTCATGGGTTCAACCTATGGCAAGGAGGATAGTGGATGACCTCCTGAGGAAAAAGTACATCACTGCAAAGGTGGACAAAGAGGAACTCGTAAATCATACCCATGACATCCTGCTTGATGAGTTGATGGTGGAAGACAGGCTCAACGAAGAGGTAAGAGAGATACTGAAGCAGTTTGAAGACGAGATAGAAAACAAGCGATTAGATTACAAGAGGCTTTTTGACCTGACAAAACAGAAACTCGTGAGGGAGAGAAATCTGATACTATGATGCTTTCCGATGAAAAGATCACCCACATGAGCCATGTGCTTTTGAGGGAACTAAAAAAGCAGGGCTTGATAGATACTCTGGAAGATGAAGGCAAAATAAGGCGACAGATAAGAAGAAGCATAGTAGAGGAATTAAAACTGGGCGAAGAGATTGATGAGGCAGTAAGAAGAAAGATAAATTCCATGTCAAAAAGGCTTGCAGAGGGCTCCCCGGAATGGGAGGTATTGTATAAAAAGTTCTTTAAAGAGGAGGAGAAGAGGCGAGGAAGAGACATCTAATCGAAAAAACCCTGCCCTACCTTTTCGTTATCCTCTCAGGCGCTCTGCTATATTACAAAACCGCAAACAAAAGACTTATATACAACATCCTGTTTGCTTCCCTGTTTGTTGCCCTTGTATCCTATCTTCATTTCCGGGACAGGAAACATAAAAAATATACCCTCGCTTTCTCAGTGTTTATCCTTCAGTTTCTGACGGAAACCTTCTTTCAATATGAGGGGCTTGAAATACTGCATAACCTTCACCTGCCGGTTCTGGTTATAACGGCATCCTTTACAAAAATGGAATCCTTCATACTGCTTATGGCCCTTCAGCCATTGTTACACACGAAAGAGCTTTTATTAAACACCTATAGCACCTCTGTGTGGCTTTTGCTTTTTATATATCTACCTACAACATTTATATTTACCATGAGTTACTGGAGAGAAAAACAGATAACCTCTTACTGCGAAAAACTGAACACCCTTAAAACCGAAGCAGAGGATATAACCGAAAAGCCATCAGAGATTAACGAAGACCTTGCCATATCTTCATTCCTGCTGAATGAAGAGCTATTCAACAGGGAGGTCACCAGGCTCCTGTACATAGCAAGGGATGCGTTAATTGCTGACGATGTTCATCTTTTTCTGTTAAGGAAGACTGGGTTTAACTGTTATCTGTCAACCTCTAACAACAAACCTCTAACCGATGAGGATGGACTGATACATAACATTATGAAAGAGAAGGGCTCAAGACTGATCTTTTCAGACGATGGAGAGATAACAGACACAGGTTACCTTTCTGATACTGCAATAAGGTCTCTTGCTGTGTCTTCAGTGGTTGATGAACAGGTCTCACTCGGGGTGTTGTGTGCCGAGAGCATTCGTTACAGGGCCTTTAACGAAAAAGAGCTTGAACTGCTGGATAGGATAGCAGACTTCATTGCCCTTTCACTTCGTCGCCAGAGGGTACTTTCAAGATTGAATTTCTCACATAGTGCCCTGAATATACTTCATAATGAGAGCTCCCGGCTTACAAAAATCCTGGATGTTGAGGAGATGCTTAAGACAATAGCCAACTCTATTCAACGACTTTCAGGTGCTGAGGCAATACTTCTGTGGCGTCAGGCTGCAAGCTACAGGGTCTTTACTTCAGAGAACCTGCCTTTAAAGGTTGACAGGGTCAGCATCAAGAAAATCAGAGGAACCCTTCTTGATAGACTGCACACTCAAAGTGAAAACAGACTGAACTTTGGTAACCTGCACAGGTATTACAATCACAAAACCAGAGTTCTTCCCGATGGATTCCCTGAACCTCTGAGTATCTTTGCTTTGCCTTTATACATTAATGGGCGTCTACAGGGAATAGCCATGGCAGTATCTGAACGGAAGGAGGCCTTTAATCATGTACACATCGAACAGATAGAGGTTTACCTTAATCAGGCTTCCGAGACTTTATCAAAGGCTATGCTTCATGAAGAGATAAAGCAACTGGCCTTTACTGACGGGCTCACCGGACTTTACAACCACAGAAGGTTTCAGGAAAGGCTTGAAGAAGAAATAAAGAGGGCAGAACGATACGGAGAGCCGCTTTCTCTTATCCTTCTTGATATAGATCACTTTAAAAAGGTAAACGACACCTATGGACATCCAGCAGGTGATGCTGTACTAAAAAAACTTGCTGCACTTATAAGAAAAACAGTGAGAGAAATCGACTTTCCAGCCCGTTATGGTGGAGAAGAGTTTGCCCTGATCATACTGAAATCAAAGGCAAAGGATGCAGAAAAGATAGCAGAGCGTCTCAGAAAGACGGTACAGAAAAGGGTTATAAAAACCGAAAGCACCGAGATATCAGTAACCCTGAGCCTTGGCATCGCCTCCTACCCTGATGATGCAACCACCAGGGAGGAACTAATCGAAAGAGCTGACCAGGCCCTTTACAAAGCCAAACACTCAGGCAGAAACAGGACAGTGTTGTATAGGGAGTAGGGTGTAGCGTATAGGGTGTAGTTATTAATTTTGAGTGCATAGTTTTTAGTGTTTAGTAAAAAACCTTAACCCAAAACTCAACACTCAACACTTAACACTCAAAACTCCCTACCCCCTACCCCCTCCCCCCTACACGCTACACCCTACTCCCTACTGTTATAATACTCCATCTCAAGTAACCTTCTTTTTATATCAACACCAGATGAATAGCCTCCCAGGTCACCATCGGACTTTATCACACGATGGCAGGGAATGATAAGGGGGAGAGGGTTCTTTTTAAGTGCCTGTCCAACTGCCCTGACGCTCCGGGGTTTATTCATCCTTTCGGCAATCCATTTATATGTTCTTGTCTCACCGTAAGGGATGGTAGCAGTCAATTGCCATACCTGTTTTTCAAAGTCCGTTCCCTCAAGGATGTATCTAAGAGAAAAACCCCGCCTTCTGCCTGACAAGAACTCCCTGAACTGGTCCTTTATATCAGCCCGAAGTGTTTTCTTTCTTGCCTTTACATTAAGGGTACCGAATATTACCTTCAGGATTATGGGAGCATCTTCGGCCTCAGTATAAACAATGCACAGGCGGCCCAGATGGGTCTGCAGGCAGTCGTAACAGAGCTCAGACCTTGAAACTTTCGATCTCCTTTGAGAATACCTCAACTCTGTCGCCACCCTTTGAAATGGCATAGGATAGTGCCTTTTCAGCACAGAGGATCAGTTCCTCAGGTGATTGGCCTGAGTAAAATGCAAGCCCCACGCTTGCAGTAATCCTCTTTTTAGGCTGAACCTCTTCCTGGGGAAAGGGAAAGTTTTTAATTATAGCATTAAATCGATTGCTCAATGAAATGCCCGCATTAAGCACCGTGTTTGGTAAAACCACCGAAAAGGAGTCGCCACCATAGCGCACCACTATATCAGAGCCTCTGATATTTCTTTTTAGCAGGTCTCCAACTTTTTTTAATACAGTATTTGCATTGTACTGTCCAGCGTTTTCAATGTAGTTGCCAAAGTGGTCGAGATCTATCATCACAAGTATCAGAGGCAGTTTGTATCGTTCTGCCCTTTCTATTTCCTGTGCAAGCCTTATGTGAAAGTATCTGTGGCTGAATAGCCCTGTAACACCATCAACCAGGCCTGCCCTTCTTGGATAGATTATTTCCAGTTCCTTTATGTGCTCGATGAGTTCCTTGGTGTCAAAGGCCCTCTTTTTAAGCACCCTGTCTATCTTTCCAAGCATGTCAAGGCGCTGCTCAACGGAGAGGTCCTTTTCAGATAACACGAATATGGGGATATCCCTGGTGGCAGGCGATGACTTGAGCTCTTCGATAATATCAAAACCGTCTGTCTCTTCACCTGCATCCACATTCACCATAATAAGGTTCGGTCTTATTGCGATGGCAAGCTCCATACCCTTTTTCAGGTCCCGAGCCACATAGACAATGGTTCCAGAATCCTGAAGTATCTCTTTCAGTTTTTCTGCCTCTGCCTCATCAGGCTCTATAAGAAGCACTGTTGGTGGAAGACCTGTTTTGACCTTGGTAGCTGCTATCTCATTGAGTTTCTCAAGAAGTATATCCTTGTCAAGTGGTTTCAGTATGTAGTCAGTAGCACCAAGTGCAAAGGCAAGGTCCTTGTTGTCAACTATGGAGTGTATTATCACCGGTATATTGGCTGTGGTCTCATCGATCTTAAGCTCCTGAAGCACCTCCCAGCCGTCTTTTTTGGGAAGCATTACATCAAGGGTGATGGCAAAGGGTCTGAGGGTACGAGCCTTCTCAATTGCCTCTTCACCATTGTATGCATGGGCCACCTTGTAACCAGCCTGTGTAAGGTGTATTGTAAGAAGCTCTATAGTTGCCTTATCATCCTCAACCACCAAAATCAATGGAGCATCCTTCTTTGTCCAGGGATAATTAAGCTGGACAGCCTCTATGAATTCCTCCTTTTCCTCCACCACCTCCTCTTTTACCTCCTTGGCCACAGGCAGTGAAAAATAGAAGGTGCTGCCCTTGCCAAGGGTGCTCTCCACTGAGATGGTTCCACCGTGAAGCTCAACAAGCCTCTTGGTAAGGGTAAGGCCAAGCCCCACTCCACCATACTGGCGTGAAAGGGAAGTGTCTATCTGTTCAAACTCATCGAATATCCTGTCCAGGTCATCAGGTGGTATACCCACACCAGTGTCTTTTATAGCAAATCTCACTGCCTCCTCATCGTTTATCCTGTCTTTGCTTGCACTGATTGATACGCTGCCTCCCTCAGGTGTGAACTTGATGGCATTTGAAAGCAGGTTATAAAGTATCTGTTTGACCTTTACCCTGTCTGCTGTCAGGGTGTCAATTTCAGGGTCTATGTTAATAATAATATTAAGCGACTTTGACTCAGCCATGGGCTTCATTGTTTCAACCACCTCATTAATCACATCTTCAACAAAGAAGGTCTCGTACTGAAGCTCATACCTGCCAGAGTCTATCTTTGAGAGGTCAAGCACATTGTTTATCAGTTCAAGCAGGTGTTTGCCTGAGCTTTGTATGTTCTTTATATATCTCTTCTGGTCATTGTTGAGCTCGCCAAAGGTCTCTTCCAGCAGGATATCAGAAAACCCTATTATCGAATTAAGCGGGGTTCTCAGTTCATGAGACATGTTTGCAATAAATCTGCCTTTAAGTTCGTTTGCCTTCTCCAGTTCCCTGTTCATACGCTCAAGTGTCTCTGTCCTCTCTATCACCTTCTGCTCTAACATCTGATTAAGTGTCTCGAGGGATTTTTTTGTCTCACTCAACTCTCTATCAAGCCGCAGTTTTTCTGATATATCCTCCAGAGAAAAGATATATCCATCAACAGTACCTTCAATTGATTTTATCGGTGTGGCATTAAGCAGGAGTTCTTCAATGCCAGACTTGAGGGTTAGTTCCCTGTCAAACTTTACATTCATTTCATGCACAACGGATGCCTTCTTTATAATCTCCTCAATAAGGGCACCCTGCTTTTCGTCAAATATCTCTCCTATCATCCTGCCAGCCATCTCACTTTTGCTCAGGTTGTAATCAAGGAATTTGCTGTTACAATCGGTAATCCTTCCTTCATTGTCTGTAATAATGATGAGAACATTTGCACTGTCCATCAGGGCATCTATCTCTCTCTGAACGCGCATTGCCTCTTCCACTCTTGAAAGCCAGCTTATGGTGTTGGCGACAATCCTTGTAAGCAGAATAAGGGTGGTCTTCTGACGGGTGGAAAATCTCCTTGGTTTAAAATCATCTATAAACAGGATACCCTCGCAGTCTTCCCCGTAGATGATTGGTAGTGCAAGAACAGCCCTTATGTTTTCAATCATAAGGGAAGGATTGTTGTATTCACTTGTGAGGGTGTCATAAATCTCTACTATCTTTTTTTCCTTCACTATCTTTTCCGTAAGCCCACCCGACATAATATCCCAGCTGGTACCCTCAATAAACCTCTTGCTAAGTCCCGAGGCACATTGTAACTGGAGCCTTCCCTCAGAGTAGGTCACAAGACTGCCAGCCGGTGCCTCTGCAATCTCCAGTGCCTTTTTCAGTGAGTTTTTCAGGAACCCTTTCAAGTTCAATTTTGCCACGGTGGATGTCAGGGCAGTCAGACTATTCAGATTCTGCAGGGTCTTTACTGTTTCAACCCTTGCCTTTTTCTGTCTTTCTACAAAGTCCCACAGCATCTTTGCAGCCCTGGCATTTATAATCTCTACATCTTTACCAAGGGTATCCCTGATCCTTTCTGTTATTTCAGGCTCTGAAAGGACATTTATTACAATAGAGGGGTTGTGATGGACCAATTCTTCAAGGGTCGTACAAACAGGGATTCCCCACTTCTGGGCAAGCATTGCCCCGGGGGCATCTGCCTTTTCCTCATACACTCCAACAACCTTTATATTAGGCTCAGTCCTGAGGAGCGACAGAAGTGCCCCACCCGCTATATTCCCTCCAACTATAGCAATACGAATCAATCTATCTCTCCAGTGTAAATGAGTACCTGTTGTTCAGCATGTAGTCCTCACCAAGCACCTTAAGCATCTCTATAAAGTTACTTACAAGTGCGGGGTCCCACTGTCCAAAGTCCTTCTCTTTCACAAAGGTCTGAAGTACATCATCAAAGGAAAGCCCCTTCCTGTAAGGTCTCTCAGAAAGCATGGCATCAAAGGCATCCACTATGGCAAGTATCCTTGCATAGAGGGGTATCTCGTCTCCCTTCAGGCCATCAGGAAACCCTCTGCCATCCCATCGTTCATGATGGTGCCTGATTGCAGGTAGAATGAACTGCAGCGAATTAAGGGGCCTGCATATCTCTTCCCCAATAATAGGATGCCGTTTTATAACATCATGTTCTTCCTCTGTCAGCCGTGCAGGCTTCAAGAGCAGGGTTTCGCTTAATCCTATCTTTCCAATGTCATGCAAAAGACCTGCCTTTCTTATCATGTCCTGATCATAACTACTGAGCCCAATGTATTCGGCAAACTCCCTTGAGAGGTCACCAACCCTTGTAGAGTGTCCCCTTGTATACGGGTCTCTTGCCTCAAGGGCAACTGCAAGGGTCAGTATGATGTTTTCCGAGTGGTCAAGCTCGTCGTAGAGGAACTTTATCCTCAGAAGGGATTTTAGCTTGGCAAGAAATGCACGGGGCTCAAAGGGCTTGGAAATAAAATCGTCTGCTCCACACTCAATACCCTTTATACGGCTTTCCTTGTCGTTTAAAGCAGTAAGTAGAATAATGGGAAAGTACCTCTTTCCAGCCATGTCTTTCAGTATCTGACATAACTGGAAACCATCTATCTCGGGCATCATTATATCAAGTACTGCTATATCAGGCTGCTCCTGTTCATAGATAGATATAGCCTCTCTGGCATTGGTAGCCTTCAGAACACGATAGCCCTCCCCTGTAATTACTGCCTCAACCAGTTCCAGATTGGACAGTATATCATCCACAATCAAAACGGAGGGGGTAACTGGAAATGTTAAACCCTTTAGCATGATTTCAGATATAATTAAATCATTTTTTGATGATTTTGTCAAGAAAAAATATTTATTTTTTATAAGATAAGTCGTAAAATTAAAATTAACACATTAAAATACAACCATAACTATTGAAATAATATGATTAATTTTTCAACAATAGTTGACAGAATGGAATTGTTAACTTATAATTTAAAAAACATAAGCAGGCCAGCTAATGATACCCTTTAAAGACGATAATCCTACTGAGACCTTTCCATTTGTTACAATCCTTCTGATTGTAATTAACGGCATTGTATTTCTGGTAGAGCTCGGACATCCTGCTGGTATTGAAAGGATAATCTTCAGCTATGGTGCTGTGCCCAGTTATCTTGTTAAGCTCTCAGGTCCCCAGCCAATTCCAGCGCCTCTTACTGTTATCACATCCATGTTCATGCACGGTGGTTTTGTTCATATAATTGGAAACATGCTTTATCTCTGGATATTTGGTAACAATATAGAGGACCGTCTTGGCCATCTAAGATTCATTGTGTTTTATCTGGTATCAGGGGCAGTGGCAGCCTATGCACAGGCCCTCAGTGCACCCTCTTCAACGGTCCCCATGGTAGGTGCAAGTGGTGCAATTGCAAGCATCCTCGGCGCTTACCTCTTGCTTTATCCTCATGCAAAAGTGCATACTTTAATATTCTTTGGTTTTTTCATCGATATTATTGCAATACCAGCTGTAATAGTAATCGGTTTCTGGGGATTGATTCAGGTCGTCAATGGGCTGTTAAGCGCTGGCAGAGAAGCAGGAGTTGCCTGGTTTGCACATATTGGTGGGTTTTTCTTTGGATTGTTAACCATTAAAATTTGGTTACCCAGGAGGCGGAGGCCCCGGGGCTGGTGGAGGTAAAAAGTGATAGTAGTTTGCCCTAAATGCAAGGTTAAGTTAAAGATACCTGATGAAAAAATATCACCCGATGGCAGCCGGTTTCGCTGCCCAAAGTGCACCACCGTTTTCCTTGTACGAAAGGCAAAAAAGAAGTTCAAGGAACTCAATAGGTCATTGATTCTTGTTGCCCACTCTGACGATGAAATTATAAAGAAGTGTACCACTGTGCTAAGAGCCGAAGGATACGATGTGCTGGTATCTAAAGATGGAATAGATGCAATGGTCAAGGCAATGAGGGAGCACCCCTTTCTTGTAATAATTGAGGTGTCTTTACCCAAAATATACGGTTTTGAGGTATGCAAAAGAATAAAGGAAAGAAAGGAGACCTCAGATATAAAGGTAATCATAGTGGGTAATATCTATGACAAAGAGAAATACCGCAGAAGGCCAGAGTCTCTTCACGGAGCAGATGATTATATCGAGGCTCATGAGATTGAAGAACTCCTCACAGAAAAGGTGCGATATATAGTTACCGGAGAAAGGCCTGAAACGACCCCACCCCCATCAGAGCAGAAACCAGCTGAAACACAACCAGAAACAACACCTTCAGAACAGCCCTCCCCTGCTTCAGCCACAGCAGACCAAGGGTTTGACAGGGCAAGGAGACTTGTAAAAACAATTCTTGCAGACATCTACCTTTACAACCCTGAAAAGGTAAAAGAGGCCATCAGGAACGGGACATTTCAGGAGGTTTTCGCCTCACAGCTAAACGAGGGCATGAAACTCTATAATATGCGTATTCCACAGGAGATAAGACAGCAGAGAGACATATTCAACGAGGAGCTACAGAGGTTTCTTGAAGAGAAGAAACAGGAGATTTCCTGATAATTTTTCTGATTTAATTAGTTTTTAGCTGTTAAATCCAGATATTACCTGAATTAGCCCTATTTCAGCCCTTTTATGCTCTTGCCTTTAGCCTAACAAAACCATTATATTAGCACTCGATAGAAGTGAGTGCTAATAAACAGGAGTCCAGGCCCCTTGGGGCTTAAAAAATTCTAAAAGAAAGGAGTGGGAGCCTATGAAGTTCAAACCTTTAAAAGACAGGGTCTTTTTATCCTACACTGAAGATGTAGAAAAAACCCCTGGTGGCATTTATGTGCCTGATACTGCCAAGGAAAAGCCCCAGAGAGGCAAGGTAGAGGCAGTTGGTACAGAGGTGAAGGAGGTAAAGGTTGGCGATGAGGTGATGTTCGACAGGTATTCAGGTTCTAAGGTAAAGATGAACGGTACAGAGTACCTTATCATCAAGGAAGAAGACATTCTGGGAATAGTTGAAGAATAAGAAAGGAGGTAGAAAGCTATGGCTGCAAAACAGTTAATGTTTGATGAAGAGGCAAGGAATTCAATTCTAAAGGGTGTTACAATCCTGACCAATGCAGTAAAGGCCACTTTGGGGCCAAAGGGCAGAAATGTGGTGATCGACAAAAAGTTTGGTGCACCAACTATCACCAAGGATGGTGTTACCGTTGCAAAGGAGATTGAGCTTCAGGAACCCTTTGAGAATATGGGTGCCCAGCTCGTCAGAGAGGTAGCCTCAAAGACCTCTGATGCCGCTGGTGATGGAACCACAACTGCAACAGTGCTTGCCTACTCTATCTACAAAGAGGGAATGAAGAATGTTGCAGCCGGTGCAAACCCAATGGACCTGAAAAGGGGCATTGACAAGGCTGTTGAGACTGCAGTAGCAGAGCTCAAGAAGATGAGCAAGGCTGTGCAGGACAAAAAGGAGATTGCCCAGGTTGGCACCATTTCAGCTAACAACGACCCATCCATTGGTGAGCTTATTGCCGATGCCATGGACAAGGTCGGCAAGGATGGCGTCATCACAGTGGAAGAGGCAAAGGGTCTTGAGACCACACTTGATGTGGTTGAGGGTATGCAGTTTGATAGAGGATACATCTCACCATACTTCATAACCGACCCTGAGAGGATGGAGTGCACACTTGATGATGCCTTCATACTGCTTCACGATAAGAAGATCTCCAGCATGCGTGACCTGATCCCCCTGCTTGAGCAGATTGCAAAGATGGGCAAGCCACTGCTCATCATTGCCGAGGATGTAGAGGGTGAGGCACTTGCAACACTGGTTGTCAATAAGCTCAGAGGCACACTTCAGGTCTGCGCTGTAAAGGCACCTGGCTTTGGTGAGAGAAGAAAGGCCATGCTTGAAGACATTGCAATCCTTACAGGTGGAACCGTTATCTCTGAAGATGTAGGCATGAAGCTTGAGAATGTGAGAATCGAGGACCTTGGCCGTGCCAAGAAGGTCACCATTGACAAGGAAAACACCACCATCGTAGAGGGTGCAGGTGATCCAGCCAAGATCAAGGGCAGGATAAAACAGATAAAGACCCAGATTGAAGAGACAACCTCTGACTACGACAGGGAAAAACTCCAGGAGCGTCTGGCAAAGCTGGCAGGTGGTGTAGCAGTGATCAATGTTGGTGCTGCTACAGAGGCTGAGATGAAGGAGAAGAAGGCCAGGGTAGAAGATGCACTTCATGCCACAAGGGCTGCTGTGGAAGAGGGTATCGTCCCAGGCGGTGGCGTGGCACTTCTGAGGTGTATCCCTGCACTTGATAAACTCAACCTTGAAGGTGACCAGCAGATCGGCGTGGAGATTGTGAAAAAGGCACTGGAGGAGCCCATCAAGCAGATTGTAAGCAATGCTGGCATTGAGGGCGCCATTGTGGTTGAAAAGATCAAGGCCTCTGACAACATCAACTATGGCTTCGATGCCCAGAAAGAGGAGTATGTTGACATGATGGAGGCTGGCATTATCGACCCAACCAAGGTGGAAAGAACAGCCCTTCAGAACGCTGCATCTGTAGCCTCACTGCTGATCACAACAGAGGTGATGATCACCGAGATACCGGAGAAAGAGGAGAAGATGCCAGCACCTGGCGGCGGCATGGATATGTATTAATAGAAAGACCTTTTTCACCGATACATACAGGGCAGGCTCATCAGAGCCTGCCTTTTTTATGCACTCTTGGAGTATTATATTTTATGCAAAAAAGCAAGGTACTTTTTGTTATACTGGCACTGCTGCTTGCCTTTGTCTATATCTTTACCAATCCCTTTTTCATTAAACACAGGATTAAAAACCCTGTTGAGCTTGAAATACCAGAGGGGATGACCTTCAGGGCCGTGGCTCAACTTCTCAACAAACATGGTGTACTGGCAAATCGTAACATCTTTGTACTCTGGGGACGGCTCCTGGGGCTTCAATACCGTATTAAGTCAGGGATATACCGTTTTGAAGGCAAAATCTCGGACTACGAAATACTGAAAAAACTCACAAATGGTGATGTTGAGCTTGTACGGGTAACCATACCAGAGGGATTTAACCTCTGGCAGATTGCCGAAAGGCTTGACAGACTTGGCATCACTAAAAAAGAAGCCTTTCTTATTGCTGCAAGGGATAAAAGGCTACTTTCCGAGCTAAATATCGACGCACCATCTGCAGAGGGATATCTCTTTCCTGATACCTATCTGTTTCCAAAAAGCTGTAGCCCTGAAAGAGTCATTAAAAAGATGGTTGACAACCTCAGGGCCCATATTACCCCGGATATGAAAAAACAGGCCCAGAGGCTTGGTTTCACAGAAAGGCAGGTACTTACCCTTGCCTCTATTATTGAAAAGGAGGCAGAGCTTGATGAAGAGCGTCCCCTTATATCGGCAGTATTTCACAACAGGCTTAAAAGAGGTATACCGCTTGAGTCAGACCCAACTGCAGTGTACGGTGTTGTCCCCATACCTGAAAGGATAACCAAAAAGGACCTGAAAAGAAAATCTCCCTACAACACCTATCTTATAAAAGGGCTTCCACCAGGCCCAATAGCCTCTCCGGGGCCTAAGTCCATACTGGCAGCCCTGTATCCTGCTAAGGTGCCCTATCTCTTTTTTGTAGCCAGTGGTGACGGAAGGCACCATTTCTCGGTAACAAATCACGAACACCAGAGGGCTATAAAGAGGTACAGAGGCAAATAATTATTAGGGGGTAGTGGGTAGCGTGTAGGGGGTAGGGAAGGAAGATGAAGAATTGGGTTATAATAAATCACCATGCTTGAAAGAAAAAAGACAAGACAGATAACCCTTGGAGCAGTTAAGGTTGGTGGCGGAGCACCTGTGGTGGTGCAGTCCATGACCAAGACAGACACAAGGGATGTGCAGGCCACGGTAAGACAGATACGGAGGCTTCAGCGGCTTGGCTGTGAGGTCATCAGGGTGGCAGTGCCGGATATGGAGGCAGCAGAGGCAATAGGTGATATAAAGAGGAAAATAAACATTCCGCTTATAGCAGATATTCACTTTGACTGGCGGCTTGCCCTTAAGGTCATTGAAAAGGGAGCAGATGGCTTAAGGATAAATCCCGGCAATATTGGCTCGCCCTGGAAGGTAAAGGAGCTTGTAGAGGCAGCTAAGGACAGAAGAATACCCATCCGTGTAGGTGTTAATTCAGGCTCTTTGCCAAAGGATATACTGAGAAAATATGGACATCCCACGCCTCGTGCACTGGTGGAGGCTGCAAGCAGACACATTGAACTGCTTGAAGAACTTGATTTTCACGAGATAAAGGTCTCTTTGAAAGGCTCTGATGTGCCCCTTACGATTGATGCCTACAGGTTGTTTGCAGAGGAGTTTGACTATCCACTTCACATCGGCATAACAGAGGCAGGCCCGCCTCCGCTGGGAATTGTAAAAAGTGCCGTTGGGCTTGGAATCCTGCTTTCAGAGGGAATCGGCGACACCATAAGGGTATCTCTAACAGCACCACCCTATGATGAGGTGAGGGTTGCCTACGAGATACTCTCAAGTCTCGGGATAAGGGAGCATGGTATAAACCTCATATCCTGCCCAACCTGTGGCAGATGCACCGTTAACATACAGGGTATTGCAAGGAAACTCCAAAAAAGGGTAGAGGGCATACAGAAACCCCTGACCGTGGCAGTAATGGGGTGTGTTGTAAACGGCCCAGGAGAGGCACGGGAGGCTGACTTTGGAGTGGCAGGAAGCAGAGGTGAGGGGGTACTTTTCAGGAAAGGAAAGGTTGTCAAAAAGGTTAGAGAAGAGGAGATGCTTGATGAACTTATAAAGATGATAGAGGAGGCAAGGGAGAGTTGAAGGTCTTCAAAGATGTCAACGAGATGAAGGAGTACTCACACAGCCAGATTCTCTCTGGTAAAACCATTGGCTTTGTGCCCACCATGGGAGCACTTCATGAAGGGCACCTGAGCCTGATAAGAAGGGCCCGGGAGGAAAACCACATCACTGTAGTAAGTATCTTTGTAAACCCCATACAGTTTGGTCCTAATGAAGACCTGAACAAATACCCCAGAGACCTGGAAGGAGACCGTGCAAAGTTGGAGGCCCTTGGAGTGGATGCCCTCTTTCTTCCAACCCCTGATACAATGTATCCCGAGGGATTCAAAACCTATGTCACTGTAGAATGGCTTTCAGACAAGCTCTGTGGTACCTTCAGACCGGGCCACTTCAGGGGTGTGACCACCGTGGTGCTTAAGCTCTTTAACATCGTAAAGCCTACACGGGCATACTTTGGACTTAAGGACTTTCAGCAGACATTAATCATAAAGACCATGGTAAGGGACCTGAATCTTGATGTAGAAATCGTACCATGCCCCACTGTAAGAGAGCCTGATGGGCTTGCCATGAGCTCAAGGAACAGCTATCTTTCTGATGAAGAAAGAGCAGGTGCTAATTTTATCTATCAGGCCCTGAAGGAGGCAGAAAGGATAATAAAAAATGGTGGCAGCTTTAAAGAGGCTGTTCAGGCGTTAAATGAAAGACTCCTGAAGTCGCCTTTTGTCAAAGAGGTACAGTATGCCTCGGTTTATGACCCTGATACCCTTGAGGATCTCAGAGATGTTGATGTTAAAATATATACAAAGTTAGAGGTGGTCTTCGCCGTTGCCCTCCTATACGGAAAGGCAAGGCTGATAGATAATCTTATAGTGAAGCTTTGAAAGTTTCTAAGCACTAATATCTAAATACTAAAAGAAAATTTGTAATTGGTGTATTGGTTATTGGGATAATTGAGTTCTTTGCGTTGATTGCGTTATTCGAGTTCATTGGGTTAATTGCGTTAATCGCGTTGATTGCGTTAAATGATTTAGTTGTGTGTAGGGTTTTTAATTTTACTACCCCCTACACGCTGCACCCTACACACTGTAATAAACTCTGATGTTACAGCGTATTCACATACAGATACTGGATAATCCCTTTGAGGATGTAAGCTTTAGTGAAAGCTATTTTGATGAAGGTGTAAACAATCAGGCCCTGGCTGAGCAACTTCAGACATCCTTTGACTATCAGTATCCCAACCTTGTTCTGGTTGAGTATGTGGATCTGTTTTTAGAGGATGAAAGCAGGTTTGTAGAGGTACGAGAGCTTGTCAGTCATGGTCTGATTACCCTACCAGTGATACTGATTAATGGAGAACCCTTCATCTACGGTGCCATCTCTTACAAGGCAGTGATTGAGGAGGTAGAGAGGCTCCTGTCAATGGGCCCTGTTCACTGATGCTCAAACCTGCTGACAGAGAGAGGATTTTAACCTTTTTCACCCACCGTTACGGAATACCCCGCACTGTCTTCAATGAATACATCTTTTTTGAGACAGGAAGAAGTGTATGGATGGTAACAAGCACACAGCATGATGAGCTTGTCAGAAAGGCAACAGAGATGAAAAGGATAGAGTTTCCTGGACTGAGGATACTCAGAAAGGTAGGAAGATGGCTAAAACCCACCACCTATGGACTTCAGATAATAGGCAGCAGGGCAACCAGACACATAAAGGAACTTTCCAGAGAGGAGCTCACAGAGTTACTTAAAAGGGGATACCTTGAGGAGGTAGAACCCGAGTGGGAAGAGGGCTATATAATAGCCCTCTATGGCTCTATTGTAATCGGATGCCTGCTGTATCGTGAGGGACGACTGAAGCATCAGTTTCCACGGGGCAGAACCGATGCCCTTGCAAGAAGCGGACTTTATTAGGCTGCTACCTTTGCCTTCTTTTTCTCCTCAGCCTTTCTGAAGACCTCCTGTGCATTGAAGGTGCCATCTATTGCCTGTTTTGGACATCTTGCTGTACAGATACCACAACCGATGCACTTTGACTGGTCTATGGTATGTACCTTTTTAAGCTCACCGTAGGCTGCATTAACCGGGCATACCTTCATGCAGGCATTACAGCCAATGCATTTGTCCTCAATGATAAATGCCTTTGGCCTGGTGGGCATGTGGTCAACAATTGCCCTGGTTGGGCACTTTCTCACGCAGAGGCCACATACACGGCACTTCTCGTAATCAATCCTTGAAACATTGTTTTCTACCTTTGCGGCATCAAAGGGGCAGACCTTCTCGCATGCACCACAGGCAATGCAGCCAATCTGACAGTTCTTACGGGTATCAGCTCCCCTGTCGCGGCTGTGGCAGGCAACCACCACTGCCTTGCTCCCAGGAAGCACCTCAATGACCTTCTTTGGACAGGCAGCCTCACACTTACGACATCCCGTGCATTTACCCACATCAACCACAGGTAGATGGTTTTCATTCATATGTATTGCATCAAAGGGACATACCTTTGCACAGGTTCCATACCCAAGACAGCCGTATATACATGCCTTATCCCCACCACCTGCAAGCACTGCTGCGCGGCAGTCCTCAACACCCTCGTATTTGAACCTCTTAACAGACTTCTGCCAGTCTCCCTGGCACATTATCCTTGAAAACTTTGGCTCTGCTGCCACCGGCTCTTTTCCAGTAATAAGGGCCACCATCTTTGCAGCCTTCTCACCACCAGGAGTGCAGAGGTTTGGTGGCACATCTTCATTTTGCACCACTGCCTCAGCATACTGCTCACAGCCTGCATAACCGCATGCACCACAGTGTGCACCTGCCAGATACTCCCTTACCTGGTCAATTCTAGGGTCCCGTTTTACCGAGAATTTCTTTGCTGCAAAAGCAAGGCCAAAGCCAAAAACCGCCCCCACACCAAGAATAAAAAAGGCAGTAAATTTAAGAGTCTCTGCAAGGTCAACCGACTCCTTTGGCTCAACACCTGCACCAACACCAATATGCGGAAGCGGTATATGGTTAATAAACTCTGGCAGGTTTAAGTTTCCTATAAGATTTAAGACCTCTTTAATCAAACCTTGGTCTATCATCTATCCGACCTCCAATCTTTAATTAAAGGGTGATAAGCCCTGAAAAACCTGTAAAGGCAAGAGCAATAAGTGCTGTTGTAACCCATGCAATGGGCATTCCCCTGAAGGGTCTGGGCACATCAGCAAGCTCTAATTTCTCACGGATACTTGCCATGATGGTAAGTGCAAGGGCAAAACCTATGCCTGAGCCAAGCCCAAAGGAAAGACTTTCAAGGAAGTTGTAATGTGACTCGGCATTTATAAGCGGCACAGCCACTATAATGCAGTTCGTGGATATAAGGGCAAGATAAACACCCAGTTTATAATAAAGCCCGGGGCTTACCTTTCGCATAATTGTATCTGCACCCTGAACAAAGGCAGCCACTATACCAATGAAAATTATTATCTTTAAAAAGGTTATCTCAAGAGGCACCATGATATATGTAAATACAAGCCAGCTAAGTGCCGCTGATATAACCATGACTGCTGTAAATGTAATACTCATACCTATAGCCGTCTCCATCTTCTTTGAAACACCAAAGAAGATGCACAGGCCAAGAAATCGGGTAAACACAAAGTTGTTTATTACTGATGCTGCTATAAACAATTCAAAGAGCTTTAAAAACTCATGACTCATAATGGCCTCCCTTTTATAAACAAATCACTTTATTAATTATTACACAATCAGAAAACTTAATTCAATATCAATGTCCTGCTGCACCGCCAGCACCCTTACCACCGTAAAATCTCATATCAATCCAGTTGAAAAATCCCATCAAAAGCCCCACTGCAATAAATCCACCTGCTGGCATTATCATGATAAGCAGGGGCTTTGCGTGTATTATAGGAATGCCAGCAAGTGAGCCACTTCCAAGGAGTTCCCTGAAGAAGCTGATCACAACCAGTGCTATCAAGAAACCAAGCCCTGAACCAAAACCATCAAAAAAGGCTGCCAGTGGTCTGTTCTTACTTGCAAACATCTCTGCCCTTGCAAGGATGGACGCAAAGGCAACGATAATCTCTATATAAAGACCAATCTCTTTGTATGCAGCCCTTGCATAGGCAGCCATTACCATATCAACCACACTCACCCAGCCTGATATGATGAGCATGAAAATGGGGATACGGATACGGGGATGAATAAATCTTCTCAGAAGAGCCACAGTGGTATTAACCATACTTTGCACAAACAGAACCGCTACACCAAGGAGAAATCCGTTCCTCACGCTGTTTGTAACCGCTATAGAAGGACAGAGACTGATAACCAGACGGAAGATGGTATTTTCCTTGAATACACCGTTTTTTATAAGTTGGAGATAGCTTACTTTTTCCTCATTATGCTCCATGTTTCACCTCTCCTTTTTTCAGGGCTTTCATAAGGAACTGAAGTCCCTTTTTAACGCCGTCCTCTGTTACAGCTCTTGATGAAATGGTTGCACCAGTGATGGCCTGTATATAGTCCTTTCTGGTGCCTGTTTTGTCAACCACAAGATGGTCTATATCCTTTCCCCTGAACTGCTTCATGAACCAGTCCTTCTGGACAGCATCACCAAGCCCAGGGGTTTCATGCTGCTCAAGGATATTGAGGTTCTGTATGACGAAGTTTTTATCAACAGAAAAGAAGATATCTATATAACTTGAGTATCCCTTAGCAAAGGTCTGCACAATGTAACCAATGGTCTCGGGATTTATACACTGCTTTACCTCTTTAATTTTGCCTGTCTTTTTATCCTTTACCTTTTTGACCTTCAGTTGACCACATTTCTGTGCCTCAAAATACTCGGCCTCCTTTTCGTGGGGATGCCAAACACCAAGCTTCACGACGTTCTGAGCCTCTGGCATCATCTCCCTGAGCGTCCTTGCCTTCTCTTCCTGCACTTTCTGATATATAACAGGTGCTGTCTTTGAGTATACAGCGGCCAGCAGAAGTGCACCTGCCAGATAAAGTACCACCAGATTGAATGTTATCTTCAGGATGTCCTTGAATGTCATTTACCTGCCTCCTTTCTGGCGCCAAAGACCCTTGACTTGACGGTTCGGTCGATAAGAGGCGTAAAACAGTTCATAAGCAGTATGGCAAACATGACACCCTCGGGATAGCCTGCCTTCAGCCTTATAAGCGAGGTCAGGGCACCGCATCCAATACCGAAGATTATCTGTCCCTTCTTAACTGAGGGGCAGGTTACATAATCTGTTGCCATGTAGAAGGCACCAAGCATCAAACCACCACTTAAAAGATGAACAATTGGATCACCTGTAAACAGTCCTTCCTTTCCTCCAAACATCCATGTTAACACAGCCACTGTAGCAAGAAAGGACAGAGGAATATGAAGTGATATGTATCTCTTGTAAAGCAGGAATGCTGCACCAATCAGTATTGCTATCACCGAGGTCTCACCCAGTGAGCCTGCCCTGTGTCCCATAAGAAGGCTCTGATACAGGTGCATCTTATCACCAAAAGCCTCAAGCAGCTTATGCATCCCTTCTTCCTTCAGTATCCCAAGCGGGGTTGCCGTGGTCTTTGCATCCATTGCCACAAAGGCTGCCGTTGGTGTAAACCAGGTGGTCATTGCCCTTGGCCATGTAATCAGTGCAAAGGCCCTACCTACAAGAGCAGGGTTAAAGATGTTATAGCCAAGTCCACCAAAGAGCTGCTTTGTGATTGCCACAGCCACGAAGGAGCTAACCAGAGGGATGTAAAAGGGCACAGAGGAGGGAAGGTTCATTCCAAGAAGCACTCCTGTCAGAAAGGCACTTCCATCAGAGATTGTTATCTCTCTGCCAGCCATCTTTTCAATCAACCACTCACTGAACAGACAGCCTACTACTGAAAGAGCGGTTACAAACAAAGCCCTTGGCCCGAAATAATAAAGGGCCATTGCAAAGGCAGGTAAAAGACTGAGGGTAACAGTCCACATTATTTTGGCTGTTGTCTCTTCACTTCTGATATGTGGACTAACCGTAACTACAAGTTCCTGATTCCTGTCTGTAACAGCCATCCTATCACTCCTTAATGTTTAAGTTTTTTATCTCTTAATTAACGATTTTGCAAGCCTTATATGCTGAACAATGGGCCTCTTTGCAGGGCAAACATAGGTGCAGGTTCCACACTCGAAACAATCCATAATATTGTAATCCTTTGTATCCTCATAAAATCCCTTTTCCGCCAGCACACTCAACATAGCAGGCATAAGACCCATTGGACAGGCATCTATACACCTGCCACAACGAATGCAGGGACCGTACTTTTCCGCCGATACATACTCCTTCTCAGAAAGAACAAGCACCCCTGAGGTCCCCTTTGTTACAGGCACATCAAGAGAGAACTGGGCAAAACCCATCATGGGCCCACCAAGGATTACCTTCTTTGGATTATCAGTAAACCCACCACACTCCTCTATTAACTGACCAATAGGTGTTCCAATCCTTGCAAGCAGATTACCTGGCTGTTTTACTCCCCTGCCTGTTACAGTAACCACACGCTCTATAAGGGGCTTTCCATAACGGCAGGCCTCAAATATTGCCACTGCTGTACCAACATTTTGAACTACCACCCCAACATCCATGGGAAGTCCTCCAGCAGGCACCTCACGGTCAACAATCGCCTTTATTAGCATCTTCTCAGCACCCTGTGGGTACTTGACCTGAAGAGCCTTCACCTCAATATTTGGCTCCCTTGATGCTGCCTCGGTCATCTTCTCTATTGCATCGGGTTTGTTGTTTTCAATACCAATATACCCCTTGCTCACACCAAGAACCTTCATCAGTATCTTTAAGCCCTCTATAACATCTTCAGCCCTTTCCACCATAAGCCTGTGGTCAGCAGTAAGGTAGGGCTCGCATTCTGCTCCGTTTATAATAACCACATCAATGGGCTTTTCCTTTGGTGGAGAGAGCTTTACATGGGTAGGGAAGGTAGCACCACCCATACCCACGATACCTGCATTCTTTATCTTTTCCTTGAGCTCATCAGGTGAGAGATTCATGTAATCAGGGTTGTCCTGAAGCTGTGTCCATTCCTCCTTACCGTCGTTCTCAACGACCACGGCCTGCACCATACGCCCCATGGCATTTGGCACCTGTGTAATAGCTACCACCTTACCGGAAACCGAAGCATGTACGGGAGCAGAAACAAAGGCTGCAGGCTCACCAATCAGTTGTCCTTTCTTAACCTCCTGACCAACCTCAACCACACAATTACAGGGCGCGCCAATATGTTGACTGAGCGGAATCATGGCCTGTTTAGGTGGCTGAGCATCTTTAATTGCAGCAGAAGCTGCCAGTGCCTTGTTATCAGGAGGGTGAACACCACCTTTAAATGTAAGAAGTGCCATTTGACCTCCTCTGTTAATTGGAGTAGGTAAAAAAACCTATAAGTAATAACATTACTAAATAGATTTAGTCAAGAACTGTTAATTTATATTCATTATGGTCAGATTTATAAATCTTATGGTTGTGTAATTATTCTACAGTTGTGGTTGAATTTTGAAACATGAAGGTAGGGACAGGGTGTAGGGTGTTGGGGGTAGAATAAAAAACGGTTTGAACGGTTCAAACAGTTCGAACGGTTCAAACGGTTCAAACAGTTCAAACAGTTCGAACGGTTCAAACAGTTCGAACGGTTTATAAACGGCACAGAGTTTGCATATATTCTTTATCATGGATAAGATTTTGACGGTCTGCCCCTATTGTGGATGTGGATGTGGTCTATTCCTCCATGTGGAGGGAGGAAGGATCACCGGTGTCTCTCCAAATAAACTTCACCCCGTAAACAAAGGCTCTCTTTGTGTTAAGGGATGGAACTGCTACGAGTTTGTGCACCACCCCGAGAGGCTCCGATACCCGATGATCAGGAAAAATGGCAAACTGGTCAGGGCATCCTGGGAGGAGGCCATGAAATTTGTTGCAAGCCGTCTTACGGAAATAAAAAACCTCTCAGGGAGTGACTCCATAGGGGTTCTTAGTTCTGCTAAATGCACTAATGAAGAAAACTACCTGATGATGAAGTTCACGAGGGCAGTGCTTGGCACTAACAATATTGACCACTGTGCCCGCCTGTGTCACTCATCAACCGTGGGTGGGCTTGCAGCAGCCTTTGGCTCAGGGGCAATGACAAACTCGATTGGTGAGATCAGAGATGCCAAGGTACTATTTGTGATTGGCTCTAATACCACAGAGCAGCACCCCATGGTAGCCATGCACATGCTTGAGGCCGTTGACAGGGGGGCAACCCTGATAGTGGCAGACCCAAGGAGAACTCAACTGGCAGAGTTTGCACAGATACATCTTCAACACAGACCAGGCACTGATGTGGCACTTTTGATGGGCATTATGAATATAATCGTAAACGAGGGGCTTGTAGATTTAGACTTTGTAAAGCGAAGAACCGAAAACTTTGATGCCTTCCTTGACACCCTTAAGGGCTTTTCGCCACAAAAGGTAGAGGCTATCACAGGAGTAAGGACCCAGCTCCTGCGACGGGTTGCAAGGATATATGCAATGGAGAAACGCTCCATGCTCTTTTACGCAATGGGTATTACACAGCATATCACCGGAGTGGACAATGTCCGTGCCTGTGCAAACCTTGTAATGCTTACAGGCCATATAGGGCTACCCATGTCAGGAATAAATCCACTCAGAGGACAGAACAATGTTCAGGGTGCCTGTGACATGGGAGCACTGCCAAATGTGTTTTCAGGTTATCAGACAGTTACAGATCCAAGGGCAAGGAGAAAGTTTTCCCGCACCTGGCGAAAACCACTAAATGAACGGCCCGGGCTGACAGTGATGGAGATGATGGACAGGGCCTATGAGGGAGGGCTCAGGGCACTCTATGTTATGGGAGAAAACCCTCTTATATCTGACCCTGACCTTTCACACCTGAGGAAGGCAATGGAGAGGATTGAATTCGTGGTGGTTCAGGACATATTCCCCAATGAGACCATGAACTATGCACATGTGGTTTTGCCTGCTGCAAGCTGGGCTGAAAAGGACGGCACCTTTACAAATACTGAAAGGCGGGTTCAGCTTTTGACAAAGGCAGTGGAACCACCCGGGGAGGCAAGGACAGACTGGGAGATTATTGTGGAGCTATCAAATCTTATGGGATACAAAATGCACTACAGGGGCACATACGAAATAATGGAAGAGATAGCCCTTCTTACCCCCTCATATGGTGGAATGCTTCACCATAGATTAAAAGAGGGCTTTGGTATTCAGTGGCCCTGCCCTTCCCAGGACCATCCTGGCACTGCCTACCTGCACAGGAAGAAATTTACAAAGGGACTCGGCACCTTCATTACCGTGGATTTCGTGCCTCCTGATGAACCACCAGATGAAGAGTATCCCTTTTTGCTCACCACAGGAAGGATTTACTTTCACTATCATACAGGCACCATGTGTCGTCGCACCTCGGTGCTTGAAAGGGAAGAGCCAGACTGCTTCATGGAGATAAACCCTGAAGATGCCGAAGAGTTAGAAATAAAGGACGGCTCCCCAGTAAAGGTCAGTTCAAGAAGAGGCTCTATTACTGTGAAGGCCAGAATAACCAGAAAGATTGCAAGAGGCATTGTCTTTATACCCTTCCATTACGCCGAATCACCGGCAAACCTGCTGACAAACCCTGCTACAGACCCAAAGGCCAAGATACCAGAGTACAAGGTATGTGCAGTAAAGATAGAATCTTTATACAAAAACAGGTTACCCCAAAAACCAAATCCACCAGAGGTGGACCTGGAGAGTCTGAGGATAGAGGAATGAAACGGGAATGGATACTGGATAAAAATCACCTGTCCTACTGGTTAAGACAGCTAAGAAACCAGATGGAGCTTATTGCCCCTATGCGCACTGAAGAGGCAGATATAGTCTTCAGAACTGTTCAGGAGATACATCGTATTGAGCTTGACGGCCCTGCACTGTTGCCATCTATTAAAGAATTCTTTCTGCCCCAGTATGAACCACTTTTTAAAGTCAAAGGAGACAGGGTTGAAGAAAGGGTTGACAAACAAAAAAGGGTTATCTTTGGTCTCCGCTCCTGCGATGTATCTTCGCTGAACATACTTGACAGATTTTTTATTGATGAGATGCCCGACCCCTATTATAGGGCACGAAGGAAAAATACACTCCTAATATCAGTGGTCTGCAACAACCCTGCCCCCACCTGTTTCTGTATAGGACTTGATACAGGCCCCTATCTGAAAAGTGGTTTTGACATCCAGCTTACAGACCTTGGCAACAGGTACTTTGTGCAGGCTGAATCCAGAAAGGGCCTTTCTGTTATAAAAAACTACGGCTTTCTGTTCATGAGACCTGCCAGAGCCGATTATGATGATCAATACGAGGTTATACTGAGCAGCAAGGCGAGGTTTCAAAAAAGAATAAGTCTTCAGCAGAGCCGCCAGCTAATATTGTCTGAAAGGGTGAAGGATGAGTTCTGGCAGACTGTTACCTCAAGGTGTTTTGAATGTGGAGGCTGTGTTTATGAGTGTCCTCTATGTACATGCTTTACTGTGGTAGACCGTGATTACGCAGAGGCAGGCATCGAAAGGGCAAGGATATGGGATACCTGCCTGTTTAAGGGATTTACCAGGATGGCAGGTGGTGTGCTATCAAATAGGGAGCGTATAAAAAGGACAAAAAGGTGGTTCTACCATAAACTGGTTCATTATCCAGAGGTCATAGGTGAATTTGGCTGCGTTGGCTGCGGCCGATGCACGGTCACCTGCCCCGGCAGGATAGACATGGCAACCGTGTGCACAAGACTGAAAAGCATCTCATTAAACGGTGAGGAAGCTACTGATGAAACATAGGAAGGAAAACATTTATATACCTGAAAGGGGAACTATAATTTCTGTCAATGAAGAAACAGTTAGTGTCAGGCTTTTTAAGGTGAGGCTACAGAGACCAATCGAATATAAAGCTGGGCAGTTTTTTATGGTCTCCCTGTGGGGAGCAGGAGAGGTGCCTATTTCTGTCACATCACTTCCTGATGGAAATGGCAACATCGAGTTCTGTATCAGGAAGGCAGGCGCGGTGACTTCAAGGCTTTTTGAGCTGAAAAGCGGTGATACACTCTGGTTCCGTGGGCCCTATGGAAGGCCATTCCCACTTGATAAAGCAAAGGGCAGGGATGTTGTGATCGTGGCAGGCGGTATAGGGATTGCCCCTTTGCGCCCCCTGATTGAGCATTTCTCAAGAAGGAAAAAGGGCAAGGTGGTACTGCTTTACGGTAGCAGAAATCCTGACGAGATAATATATCGAAACAGAACCGAGCACTGGCAAAAGATGGGGGTTAAGGTGGTTTTAACGGTTGACCGTGCCAGTGATAGCTGGAGCGGAAATATAGGTGTGGTAACCACTCTGTGGCATTTAACAGAGGTTGACTTCAGGGAAGCAGTGGCTTATATATGCGGACCAGAGATAATGATAAAGGCGGCAATGCAGGACCTCTTCTTCTTCGGTATGCCTGAAGACAGGATTATAACAACCCTTGAGGCTCACATGAAATGCGGAGTTGGAAAGTGCGGTCATTGCTATGCAGGCCGTCTTTACATATGTAAAGACGGCCCGGTCTTTACATATAAAGAGATTAAAAAGCACGGCATACTACCCTGAAAACAATCCTACTTACCACCAAATAACCTGTCTCTTGCCTCCCTGTTGATATAATTATAAAAATCACACTCTGTGCAGGTGCGTATCTTTTTAGCAAAACTTCCCTGCACCTCACCGTCACACATGGTTCCAGCTACAATCCAGCATACCTTTCCAGCCCTCTTATAGTATGCTGGACAGTCCCCTGTTTTGTCACGGCCACATTTTTTGAATTCCCAGCAGTTCATCATCTTCCTTTACCTCCCTTTCCTGTTTTTTGTCTTCTGCAATAACGTCCCTACCCATTAAGTAAATTAATTTAAGCAACAACTGTGCCTGAAACAAAAAAGCCTTTTAAACAAGGGCTTCCAGCAGATCTTGTGAAGAAAGGGGATTTATAAA
>CAZEYP010000010.1:19722-21565 GCA_964515925.1 uncultured Nitrospirota bacterium | reverse complement strand
AAGCCTTTTAAACAAGGGCTTCCAGCAGATCTTGTGAAGAAAGGGGATTTATAAAGTGGTCAAATTTTAACCAGTTTTGACAGGTTTTTGACCAGAGTCTAATCCCTCAATCTTTCCTTGAGGGTATTTCTTGATATCCCAAGGAGGCGTGCTGCCTTCGATTTGTTATTACCTGTCTTCTTCAGCACATATCTTATGTAATCTCTTTCAAGGGTTTTAAGAGGGACAATCTCTTCAGGCAGGTCAAAGCCCTTTTTAGGGTTATTTAAAGGAGGGGCGTGAAAATCGGTGGGTTTTATCCACTCATCCTCTGCCATCACCACTGCCCTTTCGATCAGGTTTTTTAATTCCCTTACATTTCCAGGCCAGTTATAAGACAGGAGAAATTTTTCAGATTCTTTAGAAAAGCCCTTAATTCTTTTTCCCATTTTACCTGCAAAATGACATAAAAAGAAATTTGCCAGCAACCATACATCCTCAATCCTTTCTGAAAGTGATGGTATGTAAATATTAACCACATCCAGTCTATAGTAGAGGTCGTTTCTGAATCTACCCTCCCTGACCATTGCCTTAAGGTCCCTGTTTGTAGCTGAGATAACCCTTACATCAACCCTCCGGTCTCTGGTATCACCAATCCTGCGAAACAGGCCCTCATCAATAATTCTGAGCAGTTTAGGCTGAAGATGAAGGGGAAGCTCACCGATTTCGTCGATAAAGAGGGTTCCGCCATCTGCTATCTCCACAAGCCCCTCCTTATCCCTGTCTGCACCTGTAAAGGCCCCCTTACGGTAACCACAGAGTTCTGCTTCCATCAGTGTATCAGGCAGACTTGTGCAATCAAGCACAACAAAAGGGCCTTCAGCCCTTTTACTGAGCCTGTGTATGACCTTTGCAATCAGTCCCTTACCAACTCCTGTTTGTCCTGTAAGCAACACGGTTGTATCAAAGGGTGCCACATCCCTTACCAGTTTCTTTACCTCTTCTATCTTAGTACTCTGGCCTAAAATTTCCTCAAGGGGAGGAACATCCTTTTTCTGACCCTTTTCCTTTTTCCTGAGCGTTACGAGTTCCTGATAAGTGGTAAGCACCTTTTTCAGATAATTGACCTCAAAGGGCTTGTTTATATACTCAGAGGCTCCTTCCTTTACTGCCCTTACTATTGCATTAGTTTCAAAAACAGATGTAATAACTATAAAGAACGCCTCAGGTTTTATCTTCTTGAGTTCTGCAATCACCTCTATTCCATCCATGTCAGGAAGCATAAGGTCAACAAGTGCTATGTCAATGTTGTAGGTATTGGCAATATCAAAGGCATCTGAAGCAGTACTGACGTGTATTACCTTCCCTCCGATCATCTCTATAATTTCAGACAATACAGAGGCAACTTCGTGGTCGTCCTCTATAATAAGGTATCGCACCAAATTTATCTTCCCCTGTTTTTACTCCTCTGTATTTTAGTCTATTTTAACAGGAAAGCACAAAGGGGCAATGCCCCTGATTAGGGGGTAGGAGTAAAAAGACAGGGTGTAGAGGGGTAACGTGTAGGAAGTAGTAAAAATTCCTACTTTTTTGAACCCTAAAACACCTATTTTTAAATCCTAAATTCTAATCTCTAAATCCTAAACAAATTCCAAATCCTAAATTCCAATTTTTCAAACTACAATACCAATGTTGTCTGAAAATCAAAGCTTATGAAAAAAAGCAACGCAAATAACTCAAAGAACCTAATTAACGCAAAAAACTCAATAAACGCAAAGAACGCAAAAGACGCGAAGAACGCAATCAACGCAATAAACGCGAAGAACGCAATAAGTGTATAATTAATTACATGAAAAGAGTGGTT
>CAZEYP010000010.1:0-19622 GCA_964515925.1 uncultured Nitrospirota bacterium | reverse complement strand
CAATAAACGCGAAGAACGCAATAAGTGTATAATTAATTACATGAAAAGAGTGGTTCTTGGAATGAGCGGTGGAGTTGATTCATCTGTGGCTGCCTATCTGCTAAAGGAGCAGGGCTTTGAGGTAGTGGGGGTAAGCCTGCTTCTTTTTGAGACCAGGGGAAGAACTAACCCGAGGACCTGCTGCAGCCTTGAGTCGGTAAGGGCAGCAGAGGAGACCTGCTCCCTGTTTAATATACCTCACCGAATGGTTAATGCAAGAGAGGAGTTTATTGAGAAGGTAATAGACCCCTTTGTACAGGGTTACCTTAAAGGAGTAACCCCAAACCCCTGTGTCTTATGCAATCAACACATAAAATTCCCTCTGCTTGAGCAGGTTGCCAGAGAGGTAGATGCAGAATTCATCTCCACCGGTCATTACGCAAAGACAGTAAAGATAAACGGAAAGTGCCTTCTTGCGAAGGCATCTGACAGTGCAAAGGACCAGTCCTATTTCCTTTATGTGCTAAAACCAGAAACCCTTGCTCACACAATCTTCCCACTTGGCTATATGGAGAAAACAGAGGTGCGAGAACTGGCACGGAAGCTTCATCTGCCTTCAGCAAACAGAGTTGAGAGTGTGGAGATATGCTTTATTGGTGAAACAGGCTACGCAGGTTTTATAAAAGAGATTGCTCCAGAGGCAGAAAAGCCAGGCCCCATCTTTGACATTCACGGCAATCAGATTGGCACCCATACAGGTATATTTAACTACACCATGGGGCAGCGCAGGGGGATTAACATACCGCATACAGAGCCTCTCTATGTGATAAAGATATCACCTGAGAAAAACGCCATTTATGTTGGCCAAAGAGAGCTTGCATTCAGAAAGAGCGTATATGTAAAGGATGTTAACTGGCTCTCTGAACCAGTGGAAAGGATTACGGCAAAGGTCAGATCCATGATGAAGGATGAACCCGCCCATCTCCTGAACATCCAGTCCGACAGATGTATTCTGCAATTTGACAGGCCCCAGTGGGCACCAGCACCAGGACAGTCTGCAGTGTTTTATCACCAGGATATTGTTATTGGTGGTGGTATAATTGTAGAGGAAGAATATGAGATGGACTCTTAACAAGAAACTGATTATTATGATCCTGTCTCTAAGTGCGTCTTTACTGCTTATGATGACACTGTTTGGCCTTTACTCTGAAAGGCTCCTTTTGCTTAAGCTCCAGAAAAAAACCACAGAGATAACAGAGGCAATTCACCTTGCAATACAGGAGATCTCAAAGACCGAGGGACAGGACATAATGGGACTTTACAGATATTTAAAAAAACTACGAACCGAGGGGATCAAGGAAATAAGCATTATCGACAGTCAGATAAGAGTAAAGGCAAGCACAAATCCCTTCAAGGTAGGAGAGCCTACCCCTGAAAACATTACAGAGCTGGTCTTCAAATCAGAGCTTGGAGAGTTTGTTACCAAAGAGGGAGACCTTTATCATATTATTCTGCCCATTGTAATAAAGGGAGAGCATCAGGGGTATGTGCATGTAACGGTTAGCAACCGCGATACACTGTCGTTTCTGAAAAAGAATCTGGAGCTTCGTATAGTGGTTACCCTTTTCATACTCCTTATAGGTTTTGTTATTACTGTGTGGCTGTCCAGAAGATATACCCGTCCTATAAAAGAGCTTGCATCTGTTGCAGGAAGGGTAGCGTCAGGAGACCTGGACATAGAGCTTGAAATCACGGAAAAGGACGAGGTTGGAGAGCTTAAAGAGAGCTTTAACATGATGATAAAAAAACTCAAAGAGTTTCGCAGGATGGAGCAGCGTTTACGGGAGGCTGAACATCTCTCCACCATTGGTGAGCTTTCGCGCTCTGTGGCACATGAAATAAGAAACCCACTTAATTTTATTAGTCTGAGCATAGACCACCTGATGGGGCATTGCAATAAAGCCACAGAAGAGTTACTGATGAATATAAAACAGGAAATAAAGAGATTAGACAGGCTTGTGGAAAACTTTCTCCAATATGGAAAACCCTTACGCATAAAGCCTTCCATGGTGGATGTGGTGGCACTTGTGGAGGACACCCTGTCACTTATAAGGGCTAAGGCTGAAAGGGCAGGTATTGAGATTATAAAAAAATACCCTGCGGAACAGGTAAAGGCAGAGCTTGACATGGAACTTATAAAGACCTGTCTATTCAATGCGCTAATAAACGCAATAGATGCCATGCCAGATGGAGGGAGCCTGACAATAGATGTTTCAGAAGACAAAGAGGCCCAGAGCATTGTCATATCTCTTACAGACACTGGTGAAGGAATAGAAGAGGAACTGCTTCATAAGGTCTTTGAGCCATTCTTTACCACAAAACAGCAGGGCCTTGGCCTTGGTCTTGCCATGACAAAAAAGGTCATTGATGAACACAGGGGACAGGTATTTCTTGAAAGCAAAAAGGGCAAAGGAACCAGGATAACATTTGTACTGCCAATAAGGTTATAATAATTAATATAATGAAAATATAATGAAAAAAAGAGGCATAATAAAAATCACCTCCAAACGAGACCGTGAATACAACACAAAACTCTCACATGAGGGAAGCGAATATTATATCATCACTGACAAGCACGAAAAAGAGGACATCCTCATAAAAACCTCTGTCTACAAAAATGGCAAACATATAAAAACAATAACCCAGAAGGTTATTGATAAAAACTCTGACCTTGAAGAACTGATGAACAAACAACACCAGAGCGTGGTGGAAAAGATAAAGAAAAACCACTTTTTCGTAGAGGCAAGAGAGACGATTTTCAGGGAGATTAACCGTCTTATACTTCAGGGCAAGTTAGATGACGCAAGAGAAATTGCAAAGGATGCCCTTAAAGAGCTGCCTGATGACCCGATGCTGAATTCCTATTATGGATACCTTTTAGCTGAAGAGGGGCTTACTGATGAGGCTCTTAGACACTGTAAAAAGGCTATTAAAAAGGCATCAAGAGCCGTTGGCTCAGAGGTTATACTGCCTACGCTTTACCTTCATATTGGAAAGGTACAGTTGCTAAAAGGTGACAAAAGGGCAGCAATAAAGTCTTTCAGGTTGGGCCTTGGATACGATCCATCAAACGAGGCAATTATTGAGCAATTAAGTCTTCTGGGTATAAGGAGCAACCCTGTGATTCCCTTCTTATCAAGGGATCACTTTTTGAACAAATATTTAGGTATTCTAATGGCAAGGTTAAGAAAATAAGTTCAAACGGTTCAAACTGTTCGAACGGCTCAAACGGCTCAAACTGTTCGAACGGTTCAAACGGTTTTAACTATGATCACCCTTTCAATTGAGACATCTTCTGAGGTTGGCGGAGTCTGTCTTTTCGACAGTCTCAGGGGTATCATTGCTGAAATCCGTTTTGGTAGCCAGAAGAGGCACTCTGCCTCCATTATGCCCGCAATATCTCATATATTCAGCATAACCTCTCTTTCTATTGAAGATGTGGATTTTTTCAGCATTTCAATTGGACCTGGCTCCTTTACTGGCTTGAGGGTTGGCCTGAGCACTGTAAAGGGGCTGTGCTTTGCCACAGGAAAACCCCTTGTGGCTGTATCCTCTCTTGAGGCATTTGCCCATCAATTAAGATGGGCTGATAAAGTTATCTGTCCGCTGTTTGATGCAAGAAAAAAAGAGGTTTACGGTGCGCTGTTTAAGGCAGAAGGCGGTGAAATATCGAGGCTTACCGATGATATGGTGCAGTCAGTGGATAAGATTATTTCTCTGGTCACAGAGAAAACCCTTTTTGCTGGAACTGGCGCAGAACGGTACAGAGATGTTATAACAGATAGGCTCTCCGATATGGCAGAGTTTGCAGATGGGCCTCTTATGCATCCACTGCCGTCATCGCTTGCTTTTGCAGCTATGAAAAAGGCAGAAAAAAAGGAGTTTTCAGACCCATCAACATTAACGCCCCTTTACATAAGGGCGTCAGAAGCTGAAATAAAGAAGACAGGGCTGAGGGTGTAGGGGGTAGTTATAAGTTAAGGTTTTTACTAAACACTAAAAACTATGCACTCAAAACTAATAACTACACCCTACACGCTACCCCCTACACCCTCAATAATTACGGAAGGGAGTTTAAACAATGAAAATAGGTATCCTTGGTGCAGCAAATGTTGGTAAGACCACCATATTCAATGCACTAACGGGCATGGATATGCCAACCACCATCTATACAACCACCGAGGCAGAACCGCACATTGCAGTGGTTAAGGTGCCTGATAAAAGATTAGACAGGCTCAGCGAGATTTACAATCCCCGAAAGACCACCCATGCCACTGTGGAGTATGTTGATTACCTTGGAATAACAAAGGGTGACCTTGCACAGAACCGAAAGGTCCTTGACCTCATTAAAGATGTTGATGCAATAGTGCATGTAATAAGGGGGTTTCAGGATGAGTCAGTGCTTCATCCACTTGGTGAAGTCAATCCACTGAAAGACGCTGAAACCATAGGGTTAGAACTGATCTTTTCAGACCTTGAGCTGGTTGACAAAAGGCTTGAGCGTATTGCTGAAGCCAAAAAGAAGGGAAGGAAAACCGACCCTGCAGAAGAAGAGGTGCTTAAAAAGTGCAAGGATGCCCTTGAGCAGGAAAGCCCGCTCAGAGATGTGGATTTTTCAGATGAAGAGCTTCTATCTTTAAGGCATCTTCAGTTTATCACTATAAAGCCAGAAGTAATGGTGATTAATTTAGATGAATCATCACTGAATACAGAAGAGGAAAAGTCTCTGCTAACAGAGTTCAGCAGGAGGTTTAAAGACCCTGCTATAGCTCTTTCAGGAAAGATAGAGATGGAAATAGCCCAGTTGCCACCCCAGGAGCAGGAGGCATTCCTTGATGACCTGGGCATAAAGGAGCCTGCCATGAACAGACTTATAAGGGTCTGCTACGAACACCTTGGATTGATCTCATTCTTTACCGTTGGTGAGGATGAGGTAAAGGCATGGACCATAAAACAGGGCACCCAGGCACAGAAGGCAGCAGGCAAGATCCATTCTGACATTGAGAGAGGGTTTATAAGGGCTGAGGTAATAAGCTATGATGACTTCATTGCCACGGGTTCAATGGCAGAGGCACGGCAGAAGGGGCTTCTGAGACTTGAAGGAAAGACCTATGAGGTGCAGGATGGAGATATAATCAACTTCCGATTCAATGTCTGAAGTTTTCATACAATTCCTTTATAATACTTTCCTCAGCCTCCCTGTATTTAGGTGATACATGAAGTGTATACACCTCTTTTACTGATGCCCTGCGTGCAATCATCCCGGCTACTGCCGCTGTAAGGTGCCGTCGCTGAAGTGCCCTCTGTCTGTCTTCCTCAAGAAAATAGCTCTCTATAAAAAGGGCATCCGAGTTCCTGACAAAATCAATAGCCCGCCTGATGTTTTCTTCACTAAGTGTCAAATCCATAATATAGGAAAACTTCTGTCCCCTCGTCCTTCTTACCACCTTCTCTGAAAGCATTTCTCTGACAAGAACCACCCTTTCTGCATCTGTTACCCTGATTTTCTCATCCAGTTTCCCCTGTCTTATACACTGTTTTAGCCTGCTCAGCCATGGACCTACTTTTAGTCCGAGCCTTTCAAGCCTTACAGTATCTACATTCAGGTGCTCCTTCTCCTGCACCGAATATCCAAGCACAGGGATGCCATGGTCAAACTCCATAGCCCTTACTTCAAAAAGTTCATTCTCAAAAACAACCGGTGCCCTGTAGCCAACTTCCTCGTCAACGGCCAGGAACCCCCTGGTGGCTGAAAATCTCTTACACCTCAGTTTGCCCTCAGTAAGCTCCACTACCTTTATGCTTAGCGGATACTGCTCTATCAGATTCCATGTGTATCCTGAAAGCTTCCCTTTTACGGAATCAATAATCCCCCTGGGTCCGTAGACATGAAGAGGGGATTCTCTGCCAAGAAGCACCCTTATAAGCCTGTCGAAACCAATGAAGTGGTCAATATGAGTATGTGTTATAAAGACATGCCTTATCTTGTGGATTTCCCTGGTGTTGAGGCCGTATATCTCTCCTGAGTCAAAAAGCATGGCATAGCCCTCTCTTATAACCCGGACATAAAGCACCGGGTCATCAAAAAGGCCATTTACCTGTCTGAAATGGAAGGTGGGCTTCACCTGAAGGACAGTCCCTGTGAGTTTATCATATAGTGGTCATCTTCAGCCCTTCTTCCCTTCTGTGTAAGATAATTGCCAACCAAAAGCCCATCGGCTCCTGCCATAAAGACCATTGAGTTGAACTCACCAAGCACCTGAAGCCTTCCACCACAGACCCGTATTTCCTTATCAGGCAGTATAATCCTTAATAAACTAATTATCCTTAAAGCCTCTACCGGGTCAAGCCTGGGGCGTTCACCAAGGGGTGTGCCCTTAATTGGTATCAAAAAATTTACGGGGATTGAATCAGGAGAAATCCTCTTGAGTTCAAGGGCCATTTCCAGACGCTGCTTCCAGCTTTCACCAAGCCCGAATATTCCACCCGAGCATAAGGAAAGCCCGGTTTGCTTTACCGCCTCAATGGTCATGAGCTTATCATCGTAGCTGTGTGTTGAACATACCTCTGCAAAGAAGCTCCTTGCTGTCTCAAGGTTATGATGGTATCTGTTAAGACCTGCCTCTTTTAAAAGTTCCAGTTCCTCCCTGTTTAAGATTCCAAGGGTTGCACAGGGAAACAGACCTGTCTCTCTGATTCCACTAATAGCAAGGGCGATCTGCCTGAGTTCTCCTGACGATGGTTTTCTGCCACTTGTAACCACACAGAACCTCTTTGCCCCTGCAGCCTTTGACTGTTCTGCATGCTGGAGTATCTCTTCCACATCAAGAAGTCCGTAACTGTCAACACCGGTTCTATAGTGTACTGACTGGGCGCAATACTTACAGTCCTCAGCACATCTGCCTGATTTGGCATTCACAATTGCGCAAAGGTCAACCCTATATCCTCTGTAACGGGACCGCAACTCTGAGGCAACAAAAAAAAGCCTGTGAAGAGGGGCATTGGTTACAAAGTCCAGAAGCTCCTCATCATTTATAGCCTTACCTGAAAGTATCCTCTGTACTGTATCCATAGCCATATAAAACTCTAAATCCTAAATTCTAAACATTACAGGGTGTAGGGTGTAGCGTGTAGGGAGTAGTAAAAAACACCCTAATCCAATTCCGCCCAACGCAATTAACGCTATAACGCGACTAACGCGATTAACTCGATAAACGCTATCAACGCAATAAACGCTATTAACCCGATGAACACAATGAACGCAATCAATATTTAATCTCAAACCCACTGAATTCACCCCTGTAGGGCTGGCGGTTTATGTCTATCTTTGTCACATGGGCAGCAGGTGGGCCTTTGTAACATTCGGCTATGGCCTTCTCAATATCCCTTTCTTCACCCTCAAACACCGCCTCCACCCTGCCATCTGGCAGATTCCTTACCCAGCCTCTGATGTTGTTTCTTATAGCCACATCCCGGGTGAATGCCCTGTACCAGACACCCTGCACCCTTCCTTCAATAAAAAGATGCACCCTTGTTTTTCCCATACAATCCCCCTATAATTAAAATTTCTAAATTCTAATCTCTAAATTCTAAACAAATTCCAAATTACAAAATCTGAAATCTAAAATCTTAAATCTGAAATTTAAAGTTCAGCCCTTGACATTGCCATCTTAAAAATTATAATGTTAATTCCCTTAAAATCACAAATCCCCAAAAGGGTATCTTCATTTGACGAAATAATGATAAAATAATATACTTAACCAGAATTTATCCGATTTATGAAGAACTTACTTTTAGAGGAAAAAATGAAAATCATAGTATCAGAAATCGAGGATGAAGGGCTCAGCATAGCCTTTGACGAGCCTATAGAAAGCAACTCCTTTTTAAGACCTGTAGGAGATGTAAAGGCTGAACTTGCTCTCAACAGGATAGATAAGGAGCTAAACATCAGAGGCAACATATCGGTCACGGTCACTCTACAGTGTAGCCGTTGTCTCGCAGAATTTAATAAAGCCATTGACCTGGATGTTGACCTTACCTATCTGCCTGTTGAAGAAATGAGCAGGGAAGAGATTCATGAAATAGGCAGAGATGAGTCAGAGGTTGGTTATTATAAGGACGATGAAATCGACATCGCAGATGTAGTAAAGGAGCAACTGCTTCTTAATCTGCCAATGAAGCCCCTTTGTTCTGATGAGTGTAAGGGGCTCTGCCCTGTCTGTGGTGCAGACCTTAATCTACAGAGCTGTAACTGTCAAAAAGACGAGGTTGACCCTCGTTTTTCGATACTAAAAAAACTCTTATCCAGCAGAAAGGAGAACTGAGATGGCAAATCCACATTCCAGACATTCCCGTTGTCGCAGAGACAAAAGAAGGGCAAACTGGAAGGGTAGCATTCCCTCAATGGTAAAGTGTCCTGAATGCGGTGAGTTCAAACTTCCTCACAGGGTATGCCTCAGTTGTGGAACTTACAAGGAAAGAAAGGTTCTTGAAATAGTAGAAAAAGAAGAGCTATGAGGATATCCTTAGATGCAATGGGGGGAGACCATGCCCCCCGCACCACAGTTGAAGGTGCAGTTGAAACCGTTATAGAAACTGACGACATAGAGATTATACTTGTTGGTGACAGCAACCGCATCAGGGCAGAACTGAAGGGAAAACGCTATCCAGAAGGAAGGCTTAAAGTTCTGCATGCCTCCGAGCAGGTAGAGATGGACGACGAGATCTCTACTGCAATAAGGAGGAAAAAGGACTCTTCTATCCGAAAAGGCATCGAATTAGTAAAAAATGCTGAGGCAGACGCCTTTGTAAGTGCCGGCCACTCTGGTGTGGTGATGGCTCTTTCGCTTCTGATGTTAGGGAAGTCACAGGGTGTTCACCGCCCTGCTATTGCCACAACCATGCCAACGCTTACCACACCCTTTGTGCTTGTTGATGCCGGAGCCAATGTTGACTCTGAACCAGAAAACATCCTCCAGTTTGCCCTGATGGGAAGGGCCTTCTCCAAGAGGATACTGGGGGTGGATAACCCAAGAGTGGCACTTCTCAGCATTGGTGAAGAAGACACAAAGGGCAATGAGCTTACAAAGGAGGCATTCAAGTTAATAAAGGATACAGGGATAAATTTTATCGGAAACATTGAGGGAAAGGATATTTTCACAGGTCAGGCAGATGTGGTTGTCTGCGATGGTTTTGTGGGTAATATTGTACTGAAGGTCAGCGAAGGACTGGCAGATACGATTATGAAGATGTTGAAGAGGGAGATTGCAAATATTGTCACTGGAAAACTTGCCTATATGCTGATGAAACCAGCCATTAAGAATTTCAAGCGAAAGACGGATTATGCGGAGTTTGGTGGAGCACCTCTCCTTGGTATAAACGGCACCTGTCTGATTAGCCACGGCCGTTCAAGTTCAAAGGCCATAAGAAACGCCATCAAGCTTGCTAACAGGTTTGCTAAACAGAGGCTATCTCAGGAAATAGTGGCTGAACTTGCCCGTTACAGGGATATCCTGATTCAGCCCTCTGAGCAGCCAGAACCAGTATAAGGAGGTCACAAGGGATAATTGATACACGCAAGGATTATCGGAACCGGCTCCTATTTACCCAAAAAGGTCCTGACCAATTTCGACCTCGAAAAAATGGTCGATACATCTGACGAATGGATAAGGGAACGAACCGGCATACGGGAAAGACGCATTGCAGCAGAGGATGAGGCCACATCAGACCTTGCACTTATGGCGTCAAAAGAGGCCCTCAGAGCAGCCGGGTTAAAGCCAAAGGATATTGATCTGCTGATAGTTGCTACCATAACCTCTGATATGTTGCTTCCCTCCACTGCCTGTATTCTTCAGAACAAACTCGGTGTAAAAAACATACCCGCCTTTGATATAAACGCAGCATGTTCCGGATTTATCTATGCCCTTTCAGTGGCAGATGCCTTTATCCGCTCAGGCACCTACGAAAGGATACTGCTCGTTGGAGCTGAAACACTATCTCGCTCAACTGACTGGCAGGACCGCACCACCTGTGTGCTTCTTGGCGATGGGGCAGGGGCAGTGGTGCTTGAGAGGACAAAGGGTAAACGGGGAGTGCTTTCGGTGGATATCTATGCCGATGGTTCCATGTGGGACCTGCTTCATATCCCTGCAGGTGGCTCAAGGATGCCTGCCACAAAGGATACTGTAAAAAACCGTCTTCATTATATAAAGATGCGCGGGAACGAGACATTCAGGGTTGCGGTACGGACCCTTGAGAAACTGGTTGTTGATACACTTAAGAAAAACGGGGTAAAGCCAGAGGAACTCTCCCTGCTGATACCTCATCAGGCTAATCACCGTATAATAGCAGCCACAGCAAAAAGGCTTGGTCTCGGGCTCGACAGGGTTATGCTCACACTTGACCGCCATGGCAATACCTCGGCAGCATCCATTCCCATTGCACTGGATGAGGCAGTCAGAACAGGCCGCATAAAGGATGGCGATTATATACTGCTTGAGGCCTTCGGTGGAGGACTGACCTGGGGAGCAGCCCTTATCAAATGGTAGAGATTGCGTTAATTGCGTTTATTGCGTTAATAGGGTTGATTGCTTTTGTTGGGGGCCTGGTTAGGGTGTTTTTTACTACTCCCTACACGCTACTCCCTACACGCTACACCCTACACCCTGTCTTTTTACCCCCTACATGCTACACCCTACACCCTGCATTAATCTATGGACATTAACGAAATAAAAAGGCTTCTTGAAGGGGTTGCAAAGGGGAGTATCTCTGAAAAGGAGGCCATTGAGAAGCTGAAAGACCTGCCCTTTGAAAGACTTCCCAACTCACATGTTGACCATCACAGGGCACTTCGTCAGGGCATCCCAGAGGTGGTGCTTGCCGAGGGTAAAGCAACCGACGATGTTGTAAAGATTGCAAGGAGTATCTATAAAAAATCTAAAAGACTCCTTATCACCCGCGCCTCAGAGGAGATTAAAAGGGCATTACGCATCAGGGCTGCAAGGTTTTATCCTGCCTCCCGTATAATCATGGCTGGAGAGGAAAAGGAAAAGACAGGCTCAGTGCTCGTGCTTTCTGCCGGCACCTCTGACCTGCCAGTAGCAGAGGAGGCTGCACTGACTGCCTCATTCCTTGGAAGCAGTGTTGAAACCATCCTGGATGTGGGAGTGGCTGGAATACACAGGCTTTTTAACTATAAGGAGAAAATAGACCAGGCCAATGTGCTGGTTGTGGTAGCAGGTATGGAAGGTGCCCTTCCTTCTGTGGTGGGTGGGATTACAGACAAGGTAATTATAGCAGTGCCCACATCCACAGGTTACGGAACATCTTTTGGGGGGCTTACAGCACTTTTTTCAATGCTAAACTCCTGCGTGCCAGGCATTGCGGTGGTTAATATCGACAATGGCTTTTCTGCAGGATGTCTTGCCCACAGGATAAACAAACTCTGCAGTAAATGAACGCAAAAAAGAACTCCTTAACCCAACACACCAATATACCTGCTACAAATTCCCCATATACTTATAATAGGCGGCACAACTGCCCTCGGTACTCACCATGCATGCACCCACTGGTCTTTCAGGAGTACATGCCTTAGCGAAAAGGGAACAGTCTGTTGGTTTCTTTACACCCCTAAGCACCTCACCGCAGGAGCATGCCTTTGGCTCAGGCTTTGACTCAATTTTTATCTCAAATACCCTTTTTGCATCCATTTGGCTGTACTCCTCTGACGGCTCAAGTCCACTCAGAGGTATGTTACCTATGCCTCTCCAGTAGGAATCAGCCTCCTGGAAGACATCATAAAGAACCTTAACGGCCTGCGGGTTTCCCTCAGGTCTTACAACTTTTTTATACTGGATTTCAATCTCTGCCCTGTCTGAGGCAATCTGCTGAAGAAGCATCCCGATACCCTCTATAATCTCATCAGGGGCAAATCCTGTTATCACGCCTGGCATGGCATACTCAGAGGCAAGAAACTCATAGGGTTTTCTGCCGATTATCGTGCTTACATGCCCAGGCAGTATGAAACCATCTACCATCACCTCGGCATCCCGAAGGAGTGCCCTTAAAGCCGGAGGAACCAGCTTATGAACCGAATATACATAGAAATTTCCAATACCCTCTGCCTCAGCCTCTTTAACTACCGAGGCCACAAGGGGTGAGGTGGTCTCAAAACCTGCACCAAAAAAGATTACCCTTTTCCCCGGGTTTTCTCTTGCAACTCTCAAGGCATCGGAAGGAGAATACACAAACCTGATATCTGCACCATCAGCCCTTGCCTCCTGAAAGCTCCTGTAAGAACCAGGCACCCTCATCATATCACCAAAGGTTGTAATGATGTTCTGAGCATCCTCTGCCAGTTTAATCGCCCTGTCTATGTCCTCAATGGATGTAACACAAACAGGACAACCAGGCCCGCTTAAAAGCTCAAGTCCATCAGGCAGCAGAGACCTTATACCATGGCGAAATATGCTGACCGTGTGAGTGCCGCAGACCTCCATCAGCCTGACAGGCCGCCCGATCCTGTGCATAATCCTTTCAAGATAGTTCCTTATGGCCTCTGCTTTCTTCATTAATTAATAGAGTTTTTTAATAAGCCATGCCATGTTCTGACCGAGGTCTCGCATGGTCTTTATGCCCTCTTCGTCCTTCAGGACCTCACCAGGCTGACGGCCTATTCCAAGGTTCCAGTAGCTTGCCCCTGGCACGATCATCTGCCCGATGAGGAAGAAGTAGTTCATGGAGCTGAACACATGGGTTGCCCCCCCTCGCCTGACAGCCACCACAGATGCACCAACCTTCCTCCTTAGCATGTCCTCGTTTGCCCGTGCCACCATGCCAACCCTTTCAATAAGGGCTTTCATGTTGGCTGTGAGGTCAGCAAAGTAGGTGGGTGAACCAAGGATAATACCTTCAGCCTCAAGCATCTTATCAATGTATTCATTAATCTCATCATCCACACCATGACATCTCCTGTCCTTTTCCTTGAAGCACCTGAAGCAGGCAATGCAGCCTGAAAGGTTCTTGCCTGCAAGGCTTATTAGCTCTGTCTCAATGCCCTCTTTCTGAAGCTCCTCAAAGACAATCTTAATCAGTGCCTCGGTATTGCCACCCTTTCTTGCGCTTCCATTGAATGCTATCACCTTCATATCTTGCACCTCCTTATAAAATTATTAGCCTGTTCAATCGGAGCTCTGGGGTGGAGCCCCCAGCGTAAAGCCCTTATTTTCCTGAACAGTCTCAAATTATAATCTCCTTACATTATACAGGATTATGGATAGGGCAGGAAGGATATAATGTATTATGATAAAATTTAGTTATGCTTTGCAGGACAACAGGATTCAAACCAGAAAGGCCACCTCTGCCCGAGGATGAGTCTTTTACTGTTTCAAAACCAAAAAAAGGTATAATCTGCAGACAGTGTGGCTATCTGATAACCGTGCCAGAAAATATTATAAGCATAAATGGAAGCCATAAACACACCTTTACAAACCCTGCTGGCATAACCTTTGAGATCGGCTGTTTTTCAGATGCACCTGGATGTCTGATTCATGGTGTTCCCACCTCAGAGTTTACCTGGTTTGCAGGATACCAGTGGAACTATGCACACTGTGCAGGCTGCCTTACGCATCTTGGCTGGTTTTATCAGGGCAGAGATGATAGCTTCTTTGGGCTTATACTGGAGAGTCTCCTTGACACCACTCCGTCACACTAAAAAGGTCTCATCATATTTAGGCACATGGACACTTTTTATAATTCCCTCAGACTGAACTGCCCTTTTAAAGGCGACCTTTGGGCCATCCTCACCGTGCACCAGAAAAAGCTCCCTTAACCCTGTACACCCCCTGAGCCACTCAAAGAGTATCCCCCTGTCAGCATGTGAGGAAAAACCACCTATTGTGTGTACACTTGCATTTACCCTGTAAGTCTCTCCAAAAATCTTTACCTTTTTCTTTCCATCCACAATCCTTCTTCCAAGGGTACCCTCCGCCTGATATCCAACAAAGACCACTGCACATTCCTTTCGCCAGATATTGTGCTTCAGGTGATGTTTGATCCTGCCGCCTGTGCACATACCAGAGCCTGCAATTATTATGGCGTGACTTTTAATGAAGTTTATCTTCTTTGATTCTTCAGGTTCACGGGTGAACTCAAGGCCTGCAAACCAGAAAGGGTCTTCACCCGCGAGTATAAGTTTTCTGGTCTCTTCATCAAAGCACTCAGGATGCCTCCTCATAATATCCGTTACCGATATACCCATTGGGGAGTCAAGATAGACCTTGCAGGGTGGTATCTCACCACTTCTTATTAACCCTCTCAGAACAAACAGTAGATCCTGTGCCCGCTCCACTGCAAAGGCTGGTATAAGCACATTGCCCCCTCTTTTGCATACGCTATTTATCACATCCCTCAGTTCCTCAACTGACTCATCAAAGCCCCTGTGTACCCTGTCTCCGTAGGTGGTTTCCATAATTACAACATCTGCTGAATCGGGTATCCAGGGGTCACGAATAATGGGTTTGTTTCTGTTTCCGATGTCTCCTGAAAATATGATTCTTCCCTCACCCTTTATATCCACCACCACAGATGAGGCACCAAGGATGTGCCCTGCATCTTTAAATGTAATGGTTACCCTGCTGTTAAGACTCAGGGGCTCATCATATCGAGGGGTATTATTGAAGAGCCTTATGGCATCAAGCACATCTATGGTTGTATAAAGTGGTGGCTTGGGTTTTTCTCCCTTTCTCAGCCATATCTTCTTCCAGTGGGCATAATCCTCCTCCTGCACCCTTGCAGAATCCATCATAACCACCTTGGCAATATCGTAGGTTCCAGGGGTGCATACAATAGAGCCATTGAACCCCTGCTTAACAAGCAGAGGCACTCTTCCTGTATGGTCTAAGTGACCGTGGGTCAATATCAAATAATCAATCTCAGAGGGGGCAAAGGCAAAGGGGGCATGGTTCAGCTCTTCCCACCTTCCCTCTCCCTGAAACATACCGCAATCAATAAGTATCCTAAGTCCTGCGGCTTCAAGTAGAAAGCAGGAACCTGTAACTGTTTCAACACCACCACAAAAGGTAATCTTTGCCATTTTACTCTAAAAGACAGATTCACAGGGTCTTTGCAATAAGGAAACTGAAATATCTTAACACAAAATACAACACCTGATGGTGGGTCTTTCGGGAATTTGTCGGAAAGCAGGTTTTCTCTGGAGGCGGCGGCCGGATTCGAACCGGCGAATAAAGGTTTTGCAGACCTCTCCCTTAGCCACTTGGGTACGCCGCCATAAACCCTGAAAGCTACAGGGTATCGCTAAAATTTTAAATGGAGCGGGCGACGGGATTCGAACCCGCGACCCCGACCTTGGCAAGGTCGTGCTCTACCAGCTGAGCTACGCCCGCATATTGAACTATAATAAATAAAGCGGCCTCGGCTAATTTATTCTTGTTTCAGGGTCACAGGAGTCGAGCACCTTACAGAGATGCTCGTTGGCCTTTTTAAATTCCTCCAGCTGAGATAGCCTGAACTCAAGTTGAGCTATTCTTTCGTTAAAATGTTTTTCAATATGGTCGAGCTTGGTATCAATATAATTTCTTAATGCCTGAACCTGGTGTTCCAGTTCACGGATACGCCTTTTATAATAGAGTTTGTCGAATTTATCCCTTAACACCCCAAATACCCCGATTCCGTATTTCACCTTATATTGATAACATATTGTCTGAAAATAAGTCAAATAACAGAGATGGTAACCACAAAATTTTGAGGGCGTCTTGACAATATTTTACAGGAAAGAGTAATTTATAAATATCAAGTGTGGGGCTGTAGCTCAGTTGGGAGAGCGCGTGAATGGCATTCACGAGGTCGGCGGTTCGATCCCGCTCAGCTCCACCATTAAAATTCCTCTAAAATCAACCACCCCACAGCTTCTCCAGGTAGTTCAGATTGTATATTTTTTTATACCTTAAGTGGATAGTCTTTTCAGTTCATCATAGAAACCTGGAAAGGAGATGTCCACTGCCTCGGTACCCAGTATTGTGGTCTCTCCTTCTGCAAGAAGTGCTGCCACAGAAAGTGCCATGGCCACGCGATGGTCATGATGGCTCTGAAGGGTAGCGCCTCTGAGCTTAACAGGTCCCTTTATGCTCATTCCATCAGGATACTCCTCGACCTCAACCCCCATCTTTGCAAGCTCTGTTGCCATGGTTTTTATACGATCAGACTCTTTAACCCTCAGTTCTTCAGCACCTCGTATTGTGGTAACCCCATCTGCCTGTGTGGCAAGCACGGAAAATATGGGAAATTCATCTATCATGGAAGGCACAAGCTCCTCTGGCACATCCACTGCTTTCAACTGATCGGTGTATCTGCAAAGGATATCTGCAACCGGCTCACCCGATACAATCCTTTCGTTCAGTATCTCAATACTACCACCCATTAGCTTTATTACCTCAATGAGGCCTGTCCTTGTGGGATTAATGCAAACATTTCTGATCATCACCTCAGAGCCCTTTATGATAAGGGCTGCCACAAGAAAAAAGGCTGCAGACGAAAAATCCCCTGGCACGGTAATGTCCAGTGGATGTAGCTCATCTACGGGTGTAACAGACACTCTGAGTCCATCCACTTTAAGGTTTGCTCCAAAGGCAGGAAGCATCCTTTCCGTATGATCTCGTGATTTTCTTGTCTCCACCACGGTGGTTGTGCCATCAGCATACAGACCCGCAAGAAGCACTGCTGACTTGACCTGAGCAGAAGCCACCGGAGATGAAAACTCGATACCCTTTAGCCTGTTTCCCCTGATAGCAAGCGGGGCAAGGCTGTTTTGCTCTCTGCCGTATATGTTTGCTCCCATCATAGAAAGAGGGGTGATAACCCTTTTCATTGGACGGCCTCTAAGTGAGCTGTCGCCTGTCAGCACTGAAAAAAAGGGCTGAGCAGAAAGCAGTCCGGTAAGGAGTCTCATGGTGGTTCCAGAATTTCCACAATCTATAACATCCTCTGGCTCCCTGAGACCATGCAGACCCGTGCCTGTGATAACTATTTCATTGTCATTCTGCCTGATGTCTGCACCAAGTGCCCTCATAGCATTCATTGTGCTGAGAGGGTCTTCGGCCAGGAGCAGGTTTTTCACCCTTGAGCGTCCCTTTGAAATACTGCAGAAGATCAGTGCCCTGTGGGAGATGGATTTATCAGGTGGAGGTGAAAGCTCCCCCTTCAGAGGACCTGACCGTCTAAGTGTTCTGGAGTCAGCCATTCTGAAGTCTCCTGCGTGATGTCCTTGCCTTTGAAAAGATATTTATAAGTGTAGTTCGGTCTTCATCAGAAATAGCTGCCTTTATCTCATTAAGTTGTTCCTGAAAGGCATCTATTGATTTAAGCACTGCCTCACGGTTGTAAAGACAGATGTCTGCCCAGAGCTCTTCAGAACTCAGTGCAATGCGTGTTGTGTCCTTAAATCCACCACCTGAATGAAGGATGAATCCACTGTCAAAGGCATCGGCTGTATTGACAAGCGCATAGGCAACAACATGGGGAAGATGGCTTATAAGGGCAAGCATCAGGTCATGCTGCTGAGGTGAAGTGATTATGACTTTTGAGCCCAGGGCCCTCCACATGTACTCTACTGCATTCAACGCACTGGACTCTGTATGCTCTGTTTCAGTTATGACAACAGTGGAACCTTCAAAGAGGTCTGCCCTTGCATGTTCAATACCTGATTGGTCTGACCCGGCAATGGGATGAGCACCCACAAACCTTCCCTTCCCCGAAACAATACCCTCAAGCTTACTTACAAGATTGCCCTTAACACTACCCACATCAGTAACAACAGAGCCTTCCTTCAGAGACTCTTTCATTTCATGGGCAAGCCTTTCAAAGGTGCTTACAGGTGTGGCAAGCACTACGAGGTCGGCATCCCTGACAGCATCTTCAAGCGATGTGGTTGCCCTGTCGATGATATTTCTGCCTGTAGCCTTTTTGAGTCTTTCCGCTGACCTGCCCCAGCCCCATATCTCCTCAACCAGTGCGTGCTTTTTCAGAGAAAGCGCAAGACTTCCTCCAATAAGCCCGACGCCTATGATGGTTACTTTATTAAAGGTCATTTTCATTAATGTATTTAACTTCTCCATCCTTGACCACCGTGGGTTAAACCATAGGTAAAATCCCTGATTCAGAGCCACAATTAAGGAGGACAGGAAGTGAAGTATTATAACAAACATCTATCTCTGGATTCATGTTGATGGTATGTCTGTGCCGAGGGCTTTACTCTGCATGAAGGCTATCAAGCCACTATAGGTAACACTGCAGGGGAAATAAAGACAGAACCTGAAAAGAACCTTAACTGAACATCTTGGATACAGCCCTAATACCCTGTATCTGGTACAATCATCTATCGCTGTATACTGGTATAAACCAGGAGCTATTTTACATACATCCATTTGCACTCGTTCTCCTGGTAATGGTCTTGTGTATCTCTTTATTCCCTTCTTATTTCTTCTCTTCCTTTTTAGTGGTGGCCTATTATGACGCTTCAGTATCTTGTGTATACTCGCCAAGGAAAGTGAAATATATTGAAACCATGTCTATGAATCGCACAGTTTTAGTATATGTTTTAAGATAATTTCAAATCGATAACACCTCATATTTGGCGTTTTCTTATTTTATTTTAATAAGTTATTCAATTGTGCCTTAAAATATTTCGGACAGTAGTGAATTTCTAATAACTCTTCAATGTATTTTTCATTCCCGGGAATATTAACTTGCTCTGATACTCGTTCAAGATAGGTTAGAACATTCCATTGTGGAATAAAATAATAGCCCTTTTCTTTAACTTCATAAGGGCGTGTATCAAGGTTAGGATTAAAATAACCACGCTTTTTTAGCTCATCAAACCATTTAAGTTCTGATCTTTTTTTAAAAAATTTATTTTCATATACAGACTTTCTTTGAATCTTGTTAAGTAATTCTAATTCTTTATCACTCAGCATATTCGACGACAGTTGTAGAATAACGAATAGTGAAATACAATGTAAATTCAAATAGTTAGGGTAATGTCAGAATTATGGCGTGTTACTACATTTTCAGGGGGCTGTTTCTGCCCTGTAGAGCTTTGGTGGTGAAGAAATATTCAGTTTTTCAATATGTTAGACTGCTTAGGGGTCAGTTCTGTCCTCTTCTGTTCTGACAGAGGACGGCCTGGCTTCTACAACCATATTTCATCCCCGGGCAAGGTGCTGGGAATTCCGAGTTAAGATGATGGGAGTGGCCAGAACTTCTGGCCACTAAAGTCTTTCTTAAAACACAGGAGTCGGCACATCATTCCAGCCCGTCTGTGAAGGCAGGTCTTTTATCAGAGGGAGTTTGAGGTTATGAAACTCAAGATCTGCCATGAAAAGATGTTCAGTTGTAGCGGTAAATTTACATACGCAAAGAATATGTATTGACCTACCTGTCATTGCTACACTATAGTGGTTCTGTTGCCTCAATTCTGCAGTACTCCTCTGGATAGTATTTCCTCTGAAAATAAAGGGCCACATTGACAAGCCCTATCAGCACAGGCACCTCAACCAATGGGCCTATAACCG
>CAZEYP010000009.1:22209-61224 GCA_964515925.1 uncultured Nitrospirota bacterium | reverse complement strand
ACCGTTGTTTCCAGAACTCCTCAAGCCCGGAGCATAGCTCGTATTCATCCCTGAGTAGAAAATCAACAGCCTTTTCCATTTTTTCTGGATTAGGCATGGATGATTTCCTCAAGGCACTGAATACAACATTCATGCAGACCGATATATCGTATGCTGTTTCTCCATCATCATGGGACATCTCCACCTGCTCTGTTCCGAGGGAGAATAGTTTTTCTCCAAGACGGACGATATCCTGAGAGTGGTTCTTTAAGACCTGTTTGGACTCTTGAATAATCTGGCCGATAACCACAGCCTCGCCTGTAATCATACCAGCCGGGCTCACTGGTAGCATTGATTATCTCGTTTTCTATTCTCTTTACCAGTGCAGAGTCAGGCTCACCCTTGAAGTTAAAACTTTCTTAATTTGTTTTATGCGAAGCTCATCCTTTCCCGCCCGTGGCACCTTGCGATGTCCTTTAATAAGCTCAAGATATTCAAGAATTACTGCTACAGCATGTTTGCAACCCAAATGATAGGGACATGTGCAGGCCGATGATATACTGCCATTTTCAATTGAAACCTTTGTTGCATAAGTATCAGTACCGTCTACCCAACAAATCTCCTTGTTAATTTCCTTATTCCTGCATACTTATAATTGCATAAAACTGCCTGAAAATGGCAAGTGGCATAATCCACATTTTAGATACTTAAAATCACCTCCAGTGCTATCTCATCTTATTTTAACTGACCTGCTGAGCACAGGGGTGCTAAATGTCCTGTGCATGAGATTTTATGGATATGCATAGCGAGCGCATAACCTCTTCAGACACTCAATGTAAGGAATAAATTAATTCCATTCTTGCCACGAGACACTTCGTACCCTACGGCAAGAGACACGGTCCCTTGGTCTTGCCATGGTGATAAGATGACTCCTTCATTACTTAAAACTCTAATAGATGAGTTTAGATTTATCCAGGTCGATACTATAATTTACTGTTATACTTACGATGATGAGCGATAATCTACAGATATATCGTTTTTTGAGTTATTCTTGCCCAGGTATTCATCAAAGAGAAAGAGGATATTCCTTATTGCTGGAGCAAGGCAGAAAGGTAAAACCACTCTCGCCAGGGAAAAGTGTAGATACATCAATCTTGATGCACCTGAAAACAGAGATGCCTTAAGGATTATTCCCACAGAGTTTTAGCACAGGGATGTAGGGAATGCGGTGATTGATGAAGCATAAAAACTTACAGAGCCATCCATCTGTACAGTTTCTTCCTACAGGCTGTTTATATAAATTCTATAAAAGCCTGCTTGAAACAAAACCTTGATCAGTCTTCTATAATCTCCAGTAGATTTTCAAAGAAGGTCCTGATATCATCAAGTTCATTAACAAGGATATCGTAAAGGGTCTCTGTATCAATGTGATTATACAGGTGAACAATCCTGTTTCGGAATTGACTCATTCTTATATAGGTATCTGCATTTTCTTTTGTAATGTAGCCCGCATCCCTGAGAATTTCAATTATTTCAGCATTTGTGCTGGGGGTTCTGAGCCCGAGCGATGCAATAATATAACTTCCAATATCCAGTAGGGCCTGGATGGAGGTCTGGAGTCTATGAAGTGCAGAGTCTATATTCCTGAAGTCAGAGGTGAATTCTTCAAATGGCATTGCCCTGAGTTGGGAGAGTTTTTCAAGATTGATCAGGATTACATCTATCTTTGATTGTATGTCCTGTCTTCTCATATCCTTGCCAGCCTTCTTCTGTATCCGTCAGGATAGTATTTATCCATAAATTTAAGGGTAGGCTCAAAGTCGCAATAATGGGTAATCACTCCTGTCTCAAATCTTATCCTGATATCCGGTGCGATGTCGTATATCAACCTGCCTGTCTTCAGGACATTGTGTTGAAAAACCAGTCCCTGGTGATTGAGGACGATCAGATCGACCTCTTTGTCAAGGGTCTTTGAGAGCAGGTAGGCAAGGTAGTCTATTTCATGAATCAGTTTTCTGCCCTCTGGATGAGGTTTCTTTAAGAGGAGGGCGATATCAATATCACTCATAGGCCCCTCTTTGTCCTGTGCATAGGAGCCAAAGAGGTAGGCTGCAACAATGTAGAGATAGCGATCAAAAATCTCATCTAATCTTTTACTGTTGGTATCTATCCCGATAGATTTCATGTCTAAATTTTATCATATTAGAGGATTTAGAATCATGATTGCCATGTAGTTATTAGATATAATTTGATTATAAAAAATTAAGAGCAGGTAAGAATCGGGCTGGAAAGTCACATGGTATTAGTTGATACCCATGTCCTGATAGATTATCTAAAGGGCGCTATAAATCCACAAATCGAAAAGCTTCAACATATAATTGATCAGGGGATTATTTTTGTTTTTACCTCATTGAATGTCTAATAGTTAAAAAGGCATCATCACAGGCACTTGATTAATAAAAGGTTTATAAGTTAGTATTTGTTATGAAGCGTAGATTTACAGCCATAATTCAAAAGGAAGAAGATATGTTTGTTGCTTTATGTCCAGAACTGGACATAGCAAGCCAGGGATATACGATTGAAGAGGCAAAGAAGAATTTAGAAGAGGCAATAACCCTGTTTTTTGAACATGCCTCCCCTGAAGAAATAAAAGAAAGGTTAAAAGAGGATATATACATATCTCCTATTGAGGTAGCAGTTGCCTAAACTGAAAATTCTGTCTGGGAGGGAGGTCTGCAAGATACTTCAAAAACATGGCTTTCAAAAAATCAGGCAAAAGGGAAGCCATATAGTAATGCAAAAACAAATAGAGAATTGCACCATCACTGTTCCCGTTCCAGACCATAAAGAGATAAAAAAGGCACATTGATGTCTATCTTAAGACAATCAGGAATATCAAAAGAAGAATTTGAGACAGAATGATTCTATCAAACCTTTCCTGGGGACGGCTAAAGCCGCCGCAGATATCGGCGTTCAGATAGCAATAGAAAAGGTTCTTTTCCTTCTACATAATGATGCAGACTATGACAGGATAAGAAAGGTGATTAAGTTTAAGGTTTTTTAAGTATATCATGCCCAAAAGGAGTGCAGGCATTTTGCTATACAGAAAAAGAGGAGACTTGCTCGAGGTCTTTCTCGTGCATCCAGGAGGGCCGCTCTGGAAGAACAAGGACGAGGGTGTATGGTCTATACCAAAGGGGCTTGTCGAAGAGGGGGAAGACCTGCTTCAGACGGCCTTAAGGGAGTTTGAGGAGGAGACAGGTTTCAGCATAGATGCCAGAGAGGTTATACCGCTTAATCCTGTAAAACAAAAAAGTGGTAAGATTGTTTATGCCTTTGCCATCGAGGGTGACTGTGAACCGGAAAAACTCCATTCAAACACCTTCGAGATGGAGTGGCCGCCAAAAAGCGGAAAGACTGGAGAGTTTCCTGAGATAGACCGTGGTGAGTGGTTCGGTCTTAAGGATGCAAAAGCAAAGATAAACCCTGGGCAGATTGCATTAATCGAAGAGTTAGAGGCAAGGCTAAGAAACTAATACAGCTCCCCCCTTATAAACCTGCTTGCCTCCCCGGTCAGGGGCCTGGTAAAGAATCTCTCTTTTAACCCCTGCTCAAGCACCCTGCCGTCTTTTATGAATATAACATTCTCTGCAATCTTTCTTGCCTGAAAGAGGTTGTGGGTCACAAAGAGGATAATCCTCTGTGGGTTTTTCAAAGAAAATATTACCTGCTCAATTACCTCCGTGTTTTCAGGGTCGAGGTTTACGGTAGGCTCATCAAGCATAAGCACATCAGGCTCCACCGCAATAGCCCTTGCAAGGCTGAGCCGCTGCTTCTCTCCTGATGAAAGCCCTGTAGCAGATTCATTCCTCATTTCATAAAGACCAACCCTCTTTAAGGCATCCTCTGCTTTCCTCAGAGCCTCAGCCCTTGCAACCTTCCTTATTCTTAGCCCGTAAAGCACATTTTCAAGCACACTTTCTCTAAACACCACAGGTCTTGTGCTTACAAGCACGACCCTTCTTCTAAGCTCTATCTCTGAAAAGGGGTCTACATACTGCCTCTTTCCCCTGTATATCAGTGTGCCTGAATCAGGTCTTTCAATAAGTGCAAGTATCCTCATAAGCGTTGACTTTCCACTACCGTTTGGCCCTATCAGGACATGGACACAGCCTGCCTCAAGGCTCAGAGAGCACTCAAGCCTGAACCGCTCGTTAAAGCTCTTTACAATCCCCCTTGCCTCAATCTGCTCAATCAATCCCCAAGGCTCCTTTTTTGAAAGATGTAAAGTGTCACATTAATCAACAAAGAAAGACCAAGAAGTATGATACCCAGCGAAATGGCAAGCACGAAATCACCCCTGTCTGCCTCAAGGGCAATAGCAGTGGTCATCACACGGGTGTACCCGGCAATGTTTCCCCCCACTATAAGCACTGCACCCACCTCTGCAATCACCCTTCCAAGCCCTGCAGCTATGGACGAAAAAAGGGCATACCTCGACTCTTTAAGCACCTTCAGGGTTGCCTGAAACCGGGTTGCACCAAGCCCAAGGGCCGTGAGCCTCAGGTCAGGGTCTGCAGACTCAAGGGCAGAGTAGGAAAGCCCTGCAATAATCGGGGTTGCAAGCACCCACTGGGCAATCACCATCAGCGTTGGTGTGTAAAGTAAATTAAGCCCACCAAGGGGGCCTGAGCGTGAAAAAAGGAGATAAAGGAAAAGTCCTACCACAACAGGCGGAAGCCCCATTGATGTGTTTATCAGGGGTAGGATAAATCTCCTAAGCCTTCCCTTCATGTGGTACAGGCAAAGAGAAAGGGAGATCCCCGTTACTGTGGCTGTAAGCACAGCAAGCCCTGACACCCTGAGAGAAAGACACACTATGGAGAGAAACTCCCTGTCAAGAGAAAGTATGATCTTTACTGCCCTGAGAGTTGCCTGAAGGAGGAATTCCATCAGTTTGCGTCAGGATGAAAGAGCTGGTGACCCCTTCTGTCACGGAATGAGGCTATCACCTTCTGTCCCCTTTCTGAGACCAGCCAGTTTATGAACTTCATAGCCTCTTTAAATCTCACATGGCGATGTCTTTCCGGGTTTACTGCCATCACACCGTACTGGTTAAAAAGCATTGGGTCACCCTCAAAGAGTATCTTCATGCCAAGGCTTTCTCTGTCAACGAGTGAGAGATAGGTTCCCCTGTCAGTAAGGGTATAGGCATTCATGTTTGAGGCAATACGAAGGGTCTTTGCCATGCCCTGGCCAACCTCAAGATACCACTTCTGACCTTTTGGATTAATACCAGAGGCTCTCCAGATTTTAACCTCCTTTTTATTGGTGCCAGAGTTATCACCCCTTGAGATGAACCTTGCCTTTGCACTTGCTATCCTCTTGAAGGCGTCCACTGCAGAGGTGGCTTTGTGCACAGAGGCAGGGTCATCAGGCGTCCCAACGATTACGAAGTCGTTGTACATCACATCGTGTCTGTTTACAAACCAGCCATCCTTTAACATCCTTAACTCGTCTTCCTTTGCATGGACAAAGACCACATCCACATCACCCCTTCTGCCAAGCTCAAGTGCCGCACCGGTTCCAACAGCTATAACATCAACCTTTATACCCGTGTCCTTTTCAAACTCAGGAAGCAGATATTCAAAGAGCCCCGAGTTCTGAGTGCTGGTGGTTGAGGCACACTTAATCCTTACCACGGCCTCTGCGGTACTGAAAAAGGCAAGCAAAATCAAACAGACCAGAAGAAAGCGTATCTTCATAGAGCTAACCTCCTTGTAAATTTAATTAAATCATCGTGTATGCCCCGGTGTGCTGCAACGATATTCCCTGTCCATACATGCTCACTACCGCCACGGAAATCAGTGACAACCCCTCCTGCCTCTTCCACTAAAAGACTGCCTGCAGCCACATCCCAGGGACTTAGTCCAATCTCAAAGAAGCCGTCACATCTTCCTGCTGCCACATAGGCAAGGTCAAGTGCAGCAGAGCCAGCCCTTCTGAGGTCACTGCATGAGCTGAATATCTCTTTAAAGAGTTCAAGGTAATCATCTATAAGGTGCTTTGCCCTGAAGGGAAACCCGGTGGCAATAAGGGCACTCTGCATTTGCACTGACCTTTCAGCAATGCTAAGAGGGGTTTCATGTAAAAATGCCCCCCTACCCTTTTCTGCCCAGAACATCTCATCCCTCAGTGGGTCATAAACCACCCCGACGATTATATCTCCATTGAACTGCAATGCTATGGATATGGCAAACATGGGATAGGAGTGGATGTAGTTTGTGGTTCCATCAAGCGGGTCTATTATCCAGAGATACCCATCACCCTGTGACTGTCCGCCTGTCTCCTCTGCAAGAATCCTGTGCTCAGGAAATGCACCTTTTATAATCTCTATAATCCTGTTTTCTGACTCCCTGTCTACTCTGGTTACAAAGTCGGCAACCTGTTTTTTCTCTATCTCCTCAGAGCTGATGCTTCCAAGGTTTTCAATAAGTATCTTTGATGCCTCCCGTGCAGCCAGCTTAGCAGTATCTATATATCTTTCCACCCTCATACCTCCAGATAGGATTTTTATATAATATCACAAAAATCAGGTGATTTAATATGTTATAATTTTCTGAAATGACATCTATATCAATGTTTTTAATAAGTTTATAGTTAAAATCTCAATGGAGGGGATGGTTGGCTAAAAGGTCTCGTAAGAAAAAAGGGGATATTGAAGCCTACAGGCATGAAAAGGATAAAAGAAAGAATGTTGTGCCCGTAGGTCTTGCCTCTTACGACACATCAAAACCAAAACCCAAGAAATACGAATATGACCCTCACCTTGACCCTCTACTGGTCTGGGCAGGTAAGGCCGAGCATACATCCTTTGAGGTTCCTACCGTATCCCTGCACATCCATGAGCGGATAGCTCCGGAGGCAATTGTCCGTTCATTAAAAAGACAGGACCCTCAAATTGACCTCTTTGCAAAGCCGGATCTGCCTCTTAAAGAACTGGTTGAGTTCTATCAGCATGAGATGGACTGGACAAACAGGCTGATACTGGGAGACTCCCTTCTCGTTATGAACTCTCTTCTTGAGCGAGAGATGATGGCTGGCAAGGTGCAGTGCATCTATTTTGACCCACCTTATGGAGTGAAGTTTTCATCCAATTTTCAGCCTTCTGTAAAGCAGAGAGATGTAAAAGAGCAGGATAAATACATGGTGCGTGAGCCAGAGCAAATAAAGGCATACCGCGACACCTGGCAACTTGGGATTCATTCATATCTGACCTACCTGAGAGACAGATTCCTCCTCTGCCGCGAACTCCTTACTGACAGCGGAAGCATCTTCGTCCAGATCTCAGACGAAAATGTTCATCTTGTTAGGTGTTTGATGGATGAGGTGTTTGGGAAGGAGAATTTTGTAAGTTTGATAACTTTTACTAAGACACGGTCTTTGGTATCATCTGAATACTTAACAACGATTGCTGATTTTCTTCTTTGGTATGCAAAAGATAAAAACAACATAAAAGTTAGGAAACTATTTAAATTTGGTGAGAATTATAATTTAGTATCACATTATGAAGATGATAAAGGAAACATTTATACTAAAACCGAAGGAGAAAAACTTTTAAAAGAAAAACCTAAAATTAAATTGAAATCCTTCATGTCTGATAATTTGATTCGTCCTCATAATCCCGAGTTTGAGTTTGTGTATAAAGGAAAAAAATTTAAAGGAAGATATAGAACAAACTTAGATGGCATGAAAAGATTAGCAAAAGCAAATAGATTATTAATTTCTGGAAACCAATTAAGATACAAATTTTATCTTTCTGATTATCCTGTTTCAACATTAAATAATATTTGGGATGATGTAATTGGAGCGACTGATAAAATCTATGTAGTTCAAACTAATAATAAAGTGGTAGAACGCTGTATCCTCATGACCACCGATCCCGGTGATTTAGTCTTTGACCCAACCTGTGGAAGTGGCACCACTGCCTATGTTGCTGAGCAATGGGGAAGACGGTGGATAACCTGCGATACCTCAAGAGTGGCCCTTGCCCTTGCAAGACAGAGGCTTATGACCGCAGTATTTCCTTACTACAAACTTGCAGATGAAAAGATGGGTGTTATGGGTGGTTTCATATACGAAGAGGTTCCCCATATTACCCTTAAATCCATTGCACAGAATGACCGCCGCAAAAGGAAATCCTCTTTGACAAACCAGAGATTGACAGAAAAAAGGTCAGGGTAGCAGGGCCTTTCACAGTTGAAGGTATCCCTCAACATTCAGTCAGAGAGTTTGAAGAGGTAAATTACGAAACAGAGGCAGAACTTGTTGCAAAAAAAGAAGCACCTGAACAACAACCTGTTGATGCTGAAAACCACATACACACCCTTATTGAACTGCTCCGCAAAGATGGCGTAACCTTTCCCGGAAATAAAAAGATGAAATTTAAAGACCTCATTCCCGTAAGCGGAGGATTTATCCATGCAGAGGGAGAGCCTCAAAATGATCTGAAATCTCAAATTTCAAATTTGAAATTACTGCGGAGGGTCGCAGTCTCCTTTGGCCCACCACATGGCCCTGTTACGGTAAGGCAGGTTGAAGATGGAATCCACGATGCCTACCTCAGTGGATATGATGCGATTATATTCTGTGGCTTTGCCTTTGATGCTGCTGCACAGGATGTTAAGCATCCAAAGATAAAGGTCTTCTATTCCCACATAAGACCTGATGTCCTGATGGGTGACCTGCTTAAGACCACAGCAGCAAGCCAGTTGTTTACAGTTTTTGGCGAGCCTGATATTGAGATCAAAAAGAAGGTTGATGAATATGAGGTTATCCTGAGAGGAGTTGACATCTACGACCCTCTTACCGGTGAGGTATATTCAGACAATGGTGACCGTATCGCTGCATGGTTCATTGACACAGACTATGATAAACGTACCTTCAGCGTGTCTCAGGCATTCTTCCCTGACAAAAAGGCATGGGATAAATTAAAAAGGGCACTTAAAGGTTCAATTGATGAAGATAAATTGGAACTCCTCACCAGCACCCGCTCCATCCCATTCAAACCAGGCCCTGAAAACCGCATCGCCGTCAAAGTCATTGATCACAGGGGGAATGAGGTGATGGTGGTGAGGGAAGTGGAAAGGAGTACAAATGCTTCATAGAATAAGAATACAGAATTATAAGTCCTTTAAAGATGTAGAAGTTAAACTTCAAAAAATAAGCATTTTGTTGGGACCTAATGCCGTAGGCAAAAGTAATTTTATAGATGCTATTTTTCTATTATCCAAGATAGTAACATCTAAAAATTTACAGGAAGCCTTCAGAGAACATAGAGGTGATCCCCTGGAAAGTTTCTATTATGGAGATGAAGGTTTTGATGCAATGCTAAAAAAAGACAGGGTTGTTTGTCGATTTGAAATAGATATAGAACTCTCACAGGAAACGATAGATGAAGTAAATAAGATTATTCGAGAAAAAAGAAAAGGGTTAGATTCAGATGAAAATCAGCGCAATTATGTAACTGAAAAGCGGTTAAGATATAAAGTTAGCATAGAAGGTTTGCCAAGATCTGGCATATTAAGAATTGAAGACGAAGAACTTGTTGCTATTCGTAAACATGATGGCAAGCCGAAAGCAAGGAATCCCTTTATAGAAAAAAAGAATATTAATGGCCAATCAAGATTACACTTAAGGATGGAAGGGCAGGCTCATCCTACATATTTCCAGATAGGCTTGGATCACACCATTGTATCTACAGCTTTGTATGAACCACATTATCCGCATATAATAGCTTTTAGAAAAGAATTAGAAAAATGGCGAACTTATTATTTAGAGCCCAGAAAACTAATGAGAGAAAATGTGCCAATATCTGAAATTAATAGCATTGGTCCGAGAGGTGAAAACCTTGCAGCCTTTTTAAATACATTACAGCAAAAAAATCCAAAGAGTTTTGAAAATATCAATTTAACTATTCAAAAAATTCTGCCGTTTAAGCCAAAGATTGATATTGAAATGTATAAAGAAGGTCGTGTAGGTTTAACCATTGTAGAAAATGGGATATCATTTTCTGCAAGATTAATTTCTGAAGGGACACTAAGAATTATTGGATTAATTTCAGCTATTCATCCTAAAAATCCTTCTACTCTTATTGCATATGAAGAGCCAGAAAATGGAGTGCATCCAGTTAGATTAAAGCATATATCAGAACTTTTTAAAACAGCAGCAAAATTATACGGCAAACAAATTATTCTTACAACACATTCTCCTCTCTTTGCAGAATTGTTTGATAGTGATTACATTTATGTTTTTGAGAAAACAAAAGCTCAAACAAATATAAAGCCTTTTCACCATGGAGGTCCTCTTTTTAAGCGAAAAAAAATCGAGGAAGCATTGACTGAAAAGATATTACGAGGTGATTTCGGAGGATGATTTCAATCATATATTTTTTAGAAGATAGAATGCAGGAAAGTTTTATAATTTCTCTGGTAAATCGTATTGCTGGTGAATATAAATTAACAATTAGTAATGAGGTATTTTCTGCCAGTGGTGGTAGTGGCGCTGTTTTAAATCAATTAAAAAAATTTGTAAAAACTTTAGAACCAGCATCCTTTGATTTATTAGTGGTATCCATTGATGGAAATTGTAAAGGAACTTTTGAAAAAGAAAGGCAAATAATGAAAAACATACCCGAGAATTTAAAAGATAAAACTATATGCTGCATCCCCGACCCTCATATTGAACGATGGTACTTACTTGATTTACATGCTCTCAAAAAGGCTATAGAATATCCTGTCAGGATATCACCACCTCCACAACAGAAATGTAAAAAGGATTATTATAAGAATATTCTTGGAGAAGCATTAAAACCAGTTGGGACCCTTTTAGGAGGAGCCGAATATGCAGAAAAAGTTGTAGAAAATCTTGATTTGCAATTGGTAAAAAATAAAGATAAAGGGTTTCAAAGATTCTTAGATGAACTAACAAGACAATTTATAGAATAAAGAAATCTGAAACCAAATGACTTACGAGAGGTTTGAAGACCTTTCGGTATGGAAGGCGGCTATTGAATTAGCCGAAAAGATATATGCCTCAACAGAGAGGCTGCAATTCAAGGGGAAATACACCCTTCGTGACCAGATAAATGGAGTTGAAAATTGCGACCCATTTATAGACTTTATATAGATGAGTCAGGGGATCATTCATACGGAAGAAAGGAAAAAGAACGGTATCCTCGACTTGAAAAGAGGGACAAACGATATCTTGGCCTTACTGGTTGCATTTTCAAACTTGATTACTATAGAGAAGAATTTGTTCCAACATTAGAATCCTTCAAGAGAGATTTTTTTGATCCTGATGAGCAGGTGATTTTGCATGCTAAAGATATAATACAGCGTCGTGTAGCTTTTCATATATTACGGAGTAAAGATATAGCAGCGCGTTTTGATGCCGGGTTAATTGATATCATTTCAAATGCTGATTACAGAGTTATAAATGTTGTAATAGATAAGAAAAGTCATATAGAAAGATATGGTGAATCAGCCTGGCATCCTTATCACTATTGTTTACTTGTCTTGCTTGAAAGATATTGTCTTTTTCTCAGTAAACACAGGGCAAGGGGTGATGTCATGGCTGAAAGTAGAGGAAAAACAGAGGACAATGAATTGAAAAAGGCATATAAACGGGTTTACGAAGATGGAACGCGGTTTAAATCAGACAAGTTTTTTCAACAGTATTTGACTTCCAAGGAGATAAAAATTAAACCAAAGGAGAAAAATGTGGCTGGGCTTCAACTTGCTGATATACTGGCCAATCCGTTGAGAAAATATACATTAATTCGTAATGGAGAGATGTCAGAGCCAGAATATAGTGATCGGTTTTGGGTAAGGATTGTTGAAGCGGTTAAACCAAAATTAGATTGTAGAGAGGGTGACGGATGTGTGGATGGCTACGGGCTGGTGTTTATAAAATGAAAAAGCCGGTAGCGAACCGGCTTTCCACGCTGGCCCATTCGGACCATCCACCTCCAGCAAGCTGGATTAATTATATTAAACTATATCTTGTTAAAAAATGCAATAAAAATATTTTATGAATTATATAAAAAATATTTATGACCTAAACAAGAGTTATGTCTTTAATAGTTGACAATCCAATATTAAACAATCCCTTTGAGGAGCCCAAGGAGTACTGGATATATGATGAAGGGCAGCCCAAGAGGATGTCGGGCAGGCGGCCTGCGGGATACTATTTCCGCACAGGCAAAAGACCGGATGCACAGATAGGCTTATTTGTAGAAGAACAGTTCAGAGAACTTGAACTGGTAAACACCATCCGCCAGAGGGTTAAAGAGTGGCGTGAAGGTGGGTACAAGGGTGTTACGGGAGTTACAGAAAGGCTGCTTCAGCACTGGAACTCTCCTGACAGGGAAAGAAAACTCTTTTTCTGCCAGAGAGAGGCGGTTGAGACGATAATCTATCTCACAGAGATAATGCCAAAAAATCCGAAAGGGCTCAGCATTCCACTGGATGTGCCTTCAGAGGCTGACCTTGCAAAAGGATATAAACCTCTAAAACGATATGGATGTAAGATGGCCACAGGCAGTGGTAAGACCATTGTTATGGCGATGCTTGCTGCCTGGTCTGTAATAAACAAGGTGCAATACAAACGGGATAAGAGGTTTTCTGATGCCATACTTGTTGTATGTCCTAATCTTACAGTGAAAGAGAGGCTTTCCGTTCTTTATCCATCAAATCCAGAAAACTATTATGAAAAGTTTGACCTTGTTCCAGGGTCAATGATGGAGATGCTGTCAAAGGGTAAGTTCCTTGTTACTAACTGGCATGCATTTCTGCCTGTTGATGATAGCAAGAAGAAGAGCGTTATCCAGAGGGGAGAGGAAAGCGAAAGGGCATTCTGTAATAGAGTACTGAAAGAACTCAGGGGAAAAGAGAATATACTTGTGTTTAATGATGAAGCTCATCATGCATACAGGCCAGCTCCTTATGAGGCTGAGGAAGAATTAAAGAACCTTTCTGCAGAGGAAAGAAAAAGGATAAAAGAGGAGAAGGAAGAGGCCACTATCTGGGTTGGTGGGCTTGATAAGATTAACTTTGCACGAAAGATCAACTTCTGCGTTGACCTCTCAGCAACTCCGTTTTATATTCAGGGAAGTGGATACCCAGAGGGTTCCCCCTTTCCATGGCTTGTGTCGGATTTCGGGCTTGTGGATGCAATAGAATGCGGTATTGTGAAGATACCAAGGGTGCCTGTAGATGACAATTCAGGGCAGCCAATTCCTAAATATTTTCATCTCTGGAAGACCATTAATGAGGCATTGCCTGCATCTGAGAGGGCAACAAAGAGACGAAAGCCAAAGCCTGAATCTGTATTCAGGGAGGCACAAGGTGCACTTGCTATTCTTGCAAGTGAGTGGAAAAAGACATTCAAGGCATTCAAAGAGAATGGTTTTTTAGTGCCACCTGTAATGATCTGTGTTTGTGACAACACAGACCTTGCAGAGATTGTCTTTGAGCATATAAGTGGCGAGAAGATGGTTGAGGACAAATCATCAAAGAAGAAAGTGCGTATATTTACAAAAGGCAAACTCTTTCCTGAATTACTGGAAAATAGCGAAACTTTCCAGCCCACCATAAGGATTGATACCAGACTCCTGAACGAGGCCAAAAGCGAAGACGGCTCCCAGAGCAAACAGGAGGTAGCAAAAAACCTGAGGCTTAAGGTGGCAACAGTTGGAAAGACCGAATGGGATGGAGAGGGTGAGCCTCCTGGAAAGGATGTCAGATGTGTTGTGTCGGTTGGAATGCTTACCGAGGGATGGGATGCAAACAATGTAACACAGATATTCGGTTTAAGGGCATTTTCATCACAACTTTTATGTGAGCAGGTGGTAGGCAGAGGACTCAGAAGAATGAACTACACCCTTGATGAAAATGGAATGCTACCACCTGAGTATGTGGATGTCTATGGTATACCCTTTGAAGTGATACCTGTTAAGAAAAAGGGGGTTGGAATTCCAGAACCGCCAAAGAGGTCAACCCTTATTCAGGCTTTAAAAGAGAGAGAACATCTGAAGATTGAATTTCCCAGAGTTGAGGGTTATGTCCTTGATGTAAAAAGCAGGATAAAGGCTGATATAAGCAGAATGAAGGAAATTATTGTTGATCCAAGCAAGGAGCCAACCAGAGTGGTAGCCAAAGGAATGGTTGGATACAGAATTGGCTCACCAAGCAGGCTTGGACCAGGTGAGGAGGTTTACCAGGACAGGAATCCATTCCATCAGACAAAGAGGTTGCAGGAAACATTCTATGAGATTGCAAAGCGTATTACCAATGCTTTGAAGGATAAAGACAGGTTTAAGTGGCAGGAGCGTGGGACACTTTTTCCTCAGGTGCTGGCAATTGTAAGGAAGTTTATATCTGAAAAGGTTAGGTTTATAGATGCTAAGCCCAATGAGATAGCCCTTGAGAAGTACATACAGCTTATAGTTGAAAGGTTACTTGCTGCCATAGAGCCTGATACAGACGAAGGAGAGCCGCCAATACTACCGATAATCGAGAAATTCAGACCAAAGGGATCAACTTCAGAGGTATTGTTTCGTACAGTTAGGCCAGCACATGCAACCCTGAAAAGCCATGTAAGCCATGTAGTTACAGACAATCGTTCATGGGAGCATACAGTGGCCTTTTCTCTTGAGGAAAATCCAAATGTGATTTCCTATGTAAAAAACGACCATCTGGATTTTTCAATACCCTATGACTATCTTGGAATCAGGCACTATTACTATCCTGATTTCCTTGTCAGATACAAAACAGACAGTGGAGAGGTTACTGTAATTCTTGAGGTAAAAGGCTATGAGTCAGAGCAGGACAGACAGAAGAAGGCCGCTGCTGAAAGGTGGGTAAAAGCAGTTAATTATCATGGTGGATTTGGTAGGTGGGCATTATTGGTCTGTAAAGACCCAAGAACCCTGGATAAGATGCTTGATGGGATAATCTGTTGAATTCTGTAAGGCTATAATTTTATTTTAAGCCTCTCTACATTATAGCAATCAGCATATAAACTGATATCGTTGTCCATGCCGGGGTATGTATTTCATAGATTACCTACTGAAATATGATGATTTGCAAGAAATAATTAATAATAGTTAAAATATTAGGCTTAAAATTCGACCTTTACCTGAAAGGAGACAAACACCAATGCCTGAAGGAATCAAGCTTGTTACTGGAAACGCAAACAGGCCCCTTGCTGAGGAAATCTCCAGAGAGCTTGGAGAACCACTCACCGATGCCACAGTCTCACACTTCAGCGATGGTGAAACCATGGTTCAGATTAATGAGAATGTCCGCGGTGCCGACACCTTTGTCATCCAGCCCACCTGCTCACCAGTGAACGACCATATAATGGAGCTGCTGCTTATCATTGATGCCCTGAGAAGGGCCTCGGCAAGAAGAATCACCGCAGTTATTCCCTATTACGGCTATGCCCGTCAGGACAGAAAGGTTCAACCCAGGGTTCCCATATCATCAAAGCTTGTGGCTGACCTTATTGAAACAGCAGGTGCCAACAGGGTACTCACAATGGACCTTCATGCAGGTCAGATTCAGGGCTTCTTTGACATACCTGTTGACCATCTTTATGCTACACCGGTGCTTCTTGAGTACATAAGGGAGCATTACCCTGATGGAAATCTGGTAATCGTCTCACCCGATGCAGGTGGTGTGGAAAGGGCAAGGGCCTTTGCCAAAAGGCTTGGATGCTCTCTTGCTATTATTGATAAAAGACGCGAAAGGGCAAATGTCTCGCAGGTTATGAATGTTATAGGAAATGTGAAAGGAAAAGATACCCTTGTGCTTGACGACATGATTGATACAGCAGGCACCACAGTTCAGGCAGCACAGGTGCTTATTGAGAGGGGAGCAAGAAAGGTCTCTGCTGCCTGTACCCACGCCGTGCTTTCAGGCCCGGCTATCGATAGGATAAACAACTCTCCCCTCGAAGAGGTAATTGTTACCAACACCATAGCACTTGACAGTAAAAAGGAAAAATGTAGTAAACTAACAGTTCTAAGTATTGCAAAGATATTTGCAGAGGCAATTAAGAGAATACATGAAGAGACATCAATAAGTTCACTTTTTGTCTGATTAAGGAGGAATAAATGGAAAGGGTGGTTTTAGAAGCAGAGGTAAGGTCAGAGCTTGGGAAAGGACCTGTCAGGGCATTAAGACGGGCTGGTTATACACCTGCCGTTCTATACAGGGCTGGTCGCTCAACACCTATCAAGCTGAATAAAAGGGAACTGGTGAAGTTTATCAACTCAACCATGGGTGAGCAGGTGATGATTACTCTGAAGTTTCCTGATGGTGAAAAACTTGCCCTACTTAAGGACTATCAGGTAGACCCCGTAAAAAACGAGCTGCTTCATACCGACTTCTTTGAGGTATCACTGAAAGAAAAGGTCAGGGTAACAGTGGAGGTGGTGCTGAAAGGCGAGCCTGTTGGAGTAAAAAGAGATGGTGGTATCCTTCAGCATGGATTAAAAGAGATAGAAATTGAATGCCTGCCAGAGGCTATCCCACCTCATCTTGAGGTGGATGTCACAGAGTTGAGGGCAGGAGAATCTATCCATGTTGGTGAGCTTCAGCTTCCAGAGGGTATCAGGGTGCTTGAAGACCCTAAAGAGGTTATAGCTACTGTGACCGAGCCTACAGCAGAGATTGAGGAAGCTGAGGAAGAGGTAATAGAAGAAGCAGAACCTGAGGTGATCAAGAAGGGTAAGAAAGAGGAAGCTGAAAAGACCGAAGAGACAAAAGAGGAATAATCTGCATTGTGGATTGTTGCAGGGCTTGGAAATCCTGGCAGAAAATACCACAGGACAAGACACAACCTTGGCTTTGAAGTCGCTGAGCTAATAGCCGAAAGGCTCGGGATAAGATTTAAAGACAGAGGCCTTTACGAGATAGCTGAAGGGGCTTACGGGGATGAAAAGATAATCCTCGTAAAGCCCCTTACTTATATGAACTTAAGCGGTGAGGCACTGAAGCTGGTCAGTGATTTTTTTAAGCCTCCCACTGACCATATCATTGTAATTCACGACGACCTTGACCTTCCTGTGGGAAGACTGAAGCTTAAAAAAGGAGGCTCTTCAGGTGGACATAAGGGGGTGCAGTCTATCATTGAAAGGCTCTCCGATAATACCTTCCTGAGAGTTAAGATAGGAATAGGCAAGCCCCTGGATGAGCCTGTAGAGGGTTATGTGTTAAGAAGATTCAGCAAATCAGAAAGGACATTGATAGATGAGGCAATTCAGAGGGCAGCTGATGCGGTGCTTGAGATTGTTACAGCAGGCATTGATAGGGCAATGAGTATTTATAACAAAAAAGATAACTAACAGTCTTTATCTTCAAGTAATACTTTAACTTTTAATAGGTTTTCCATGTCATCTTTTTCCGAGTTCTTTGGTGTCTCAAGGATCAGGGGAATCCCCTTTATCTTTCTGCTCTGTAAAAACCTGCAAAACCCCTTTTCACCTATGTATCCCTTACCAATGTGTTCATGTCTGTCAAGCCCTGAAGAGAGGGGTTTTTTAGAGTCATTCAGGTGAATAAGCTTTATCTCCAGGGGGTGGAGGTATCTCTTTATCTCTGAAAACATCCTTTCAATGCCCTCTCTGGAGGAAATATCGTATCCTGCCTGAAAGGCATGACAGGTATCAATACAGATGCCACCCACATCCTCTGTGCCTGTGAGGCTCACTATCTCGGCAATCAAAGGCACGGTGGAGGATATATCTCCTCTCTGGCCTGCGGTATTTTCAATCAGTATACTTCTGGTTACACCAGAGAGCCTGACAGCCTCTCTTATCCCCTGAGCAGCCTTTTTTATGGCCTGCTCCAAAGGCTGCCCTGCTGCCCTTCCTGGGTGTAGCACAAGGTAATCTGCCTCTAAGGCTTCCACCATTTCAAGCTCAAAGGAAAGCATATCAATAGATTTTCTCCTTACATCAGTCTCAGGTGAGGAGAGGTTTATCAGGTATGAGCAGTGCACAAAAACTGGCTCAATTGCCCTTTCCTTCCTCAGAGTTATAAACCTTTTAAGCTCCTCTTTACTGTAATGGGGCCTCTTCCATGAGCGAGGGCTGTGGCAGAACAACTGAAATGTATTACATCCAAGTGCCCCTGCCCTTTCAACGGCCCTCCAGAGACCACCTGCTATGGAGTTATGAACCCCGAGTCTAATCATCTGAGGGGCCTGCCCCTTTTTGCCTCCTCCCAGAGGGCATCCATTTCCTCAAGGCTCATATCCTGAAGACTTTTACCCAGTTGTCTTGCCTTGTTTTCAATGTATTGAAACCTCTTTATAAATTTTGAAGTGGTCTTCTGTAGGGCATCCTCGGGATTAACCTTTACAAACCTTGAAAGATTCACCAGTGAGAAAAAAAGGTCGCCCAGTTCCTCCTCAATCTCCTCCTTCTTATCATGTCTAAGGGATTCAACAAATTCACTGAACTCCTCCTTTACCTTCTCAAGCACCTCGTTGAGTTCAGACCAGTCAAAACCCACCTTTGATGCCCTCTCCTGAACTTTCTTTGCCCTGAGCAGTGAGGGCATGGCCTTTGGCACTCCCTCAAGAAGGCTCTCCTGAAGCTTACCCTCCTTTTTCTTGAATTCATCCCAGCGTTTAAGGACCTGCTCTGCTGTGTCTAACTGTTCTGTTCCAAAGACATGAGGATGACGGGAGAGCATCTTCTGGTTTATGCCCTCAAGCACATCCCTGATGTTGAACTCTCCCCTTTCAGAGGCAAGCTGTGCATGAAACACAATCTGAAAGAGCAGGTCACCCAGTTCCTCTTTCATCTTTTCAGGATCCCCCTCGTCTATTGCCTCCATCAACTCATAGACCTCCTCAATCAGATAGGACTTAAGCGTTTGATGGGTCTGTTTTCTGTCCCATGGGCAGCCATGCTCAGAGCGTAACTTCCTCATTATCTCTACAGTTTTGTCGAATTCATCCATTACACACCCCTTCTGTCACCAAAGATTATCTTGTGAAGTTGCAGGTTAAGCCGTGCCTCTATTTTTTCTTCAAGCATCCAGATTGCAAGCTCATCTGGTTTTACCTTCCCATAAGCTGGCGACAGCAAAACGCTCTTACAGGAAATACCGTATCGCTCAATAATCTCTACACACCAGAGAAAATCATCCCTTGATGTTATCACAAACTTTATCTCATCGTGACTGCGCAGTCTGTAAAGGTTCTGAAAGTCCATCTTATCAGACATACCACTTCCAGGGGTCTTGATATCCATTATCGCTATTACTCTGGGGTCAAGGGGGGTGATATCCTGTGAGCCGTTTGTCTCCACCAGCACCCTGTAACCCTCGTCAGCAAGTTTGGTGATAAGATGGAAAGAGGCATCCTGAATAAGGGGTTCACCGCCTGTTATCTCAACGAGCCTGATGCCAGAGTCTGATACCCTCTTTAAGATTTCACCTATCTCTACATCTTCACCTTCAGTACGGGCATACTCTGTGTCGCAGTAGTTGCAACTGAGGTTACAGCCTGAAAGCCTTATAAAAAAACAGGGATAGCCTGCATAGCTCGACTCTCCCTGAATACTCGTAAATGTTTCGCAAACCCTTAAGGTCTTTGTCTCTATCATGGTTAGTTCTTCACTGATTAAGGATGAGTTATTCCTTGAGGTTGAAAACCTCTCTTAGAGCCTGCTCAACAGGCTCGGGCACAAGACCTTTTACTGAACCACCAAAGGAAGCAATCTCCTTTACCATGGTTGAAGAAAGGAATGAATACTCCTCAGAGGGCATCATGAAAACGGTCTCCACCTCATGGTCTAACCGTCTGTTCATCAGTGCCATCTGCATCTCATACTCAAAATCTGATACTGCCCTCAGCCCACGCACAATGGCAACTCCATCCCTCTTCCGAACATAATCCACCAGCAGTCCATTGAAGGACTCTACTGTCACATTGTCAACCCCCTGAAGTGACTGCCTAATCAGCTGCACCCTCTTTTCAATATCGAAAAGTGGCCTTTTCTTGAGGTTTACTGCCACTGCCACTATCACCTCATCAAATATCCTGAGACTGCGCTTTACTATATCTATGTGACCGTTGGTTATTGGATCAAAGCTACCAGGACAGATTGCAGTTCGTTTCATTAACTCTCCTTTATTCCATAGGTTGTTAATGTTGTATCCCCATAAACATACTCCTTTATCTTTTCAAGCCCGTCAATCTCGTCATCTATTTTTCTCTTTGAAAAGTGCTCCACAATCACCATTCCCCCATCCTTTAAAAGTGCATGTTCTGCAACATAGGGTAGCACAAGCATAATCTCCTCTGACTGGTATGGGGGGTCAATGAAAATGTAGTCAAATCTATCCTCACCTGCAGCAGCCTTTCTCAGATAACTGAATGCCTTCATCCTGTAAGTCTTAACCCGGGCATGAAAACCATACTCACTGGCAAGTTTTTTTATAAGTGAAATCCGCAAGGGATTTGTATCAACAAATACGCAGGCTCCGGCCCCACGGCTCAGTGCCTCAAAACCCACAGCACCAGTGCCTGCATAAAGGTCAAGGAAGGTGGCGCCTACAATGTTTGAGCCAAGGATATTAAACAATGCCTCTCTCACCTTTGCCGAGGTTGGTCTTACCTCCTTTCCAACTGCCTTCAGTTTTCTACCCTTTGCACTTCCTGCAGTAATCCTCATACCCTTAGTCCTGAATGGGTGGATTTATTATTAACTGCAGTTCATCCCTTGGTGCATCCACCACTACCTTTCTTCCTTCCACCCTGAGCCTCCCCTCGGAAAAGAGTTTTATGGCATAGGGGAATATTCGGTGCTCCTGCCTCAGGATCCTCTCTGAAAGGCTATCCTCGGTATCGTCATGATATACCGGCACCACTGCCTGGATGATAATTGGCCCGGTATCTACGCCCTCATCAACAAAGTGAACCGTGCAGCCTGATACCTTTACTCCGTAATCAACAGCCTGCTTCTGTCCGTGAAGTCCGGGGAAAGAGGGTAATATAGCAGGATGGATGTTCATGATCCTCATTGGATAGGCCTCTATCAGAGGCTTTCCTACTACCCGCATAAACCCGGCAAGTATCACGAGCTCCACATCACGGCTTTTAAACTCCTCTGCCACCTTTCTGCAGTATTCATCCTTTGATGTGTAATCAGAGGGTTTCATAACGAGGTGCTCTATTCCGTTTTCCTGAGCCCTTTTTATTGCATGTGCAGAGGGGTTGTCGGTGATAAGCAGTTTCACCTGTGCTTTGAGATAACCTGTTTTTATGGAGTCTATTATTGACTGAAAATTCGAGCCCCTTCCAGAAGCCATAATACCAAGCTTTAGCATCTTTACCCCCAACATTAAAAGAAATTCTAAATCCTAAATTCGAAATCCTAAAAATTTACTATTCTGACTAACCCCACTTCTTAACTACCGTCTTAACTCATTTACTGAAAAATGTGGTAGCATTTTCGGTCAGATGTAGCGATTCGTTAGAATCTAAGTCTTTATATATTCTTTCTCTATTTTCTCTTTTGCACCAGAGGGAACTTCTATTGTTACAAAATATTCTTCAGGATATAAGTAGTCTTCTCCGCTTTCGTCTATAATCCTGATATGTCCTTTTATTTCATCTTCTTTCAACACAGGATATATCTTCCACTTCTCTAATGAGGCTGGATAATCTTTATTTTCTATGCATAAAACAAATTTATTCATTGCTCTCATAACTCATCTAAAATTCTTTTGATTTTGAATTCCTTTTTTCCAATTCCATGTGCCTCGTACCAATGAATTTCCGCTATGTAAATCTGGGCATTCCTTAATTTTATTTTAGCAGTTCCTTTAAGTTTTCGCCATCTGCCTTTTCCATATGTTCTTTCAAGCCTTTTAAGTTGACGTATGGATTTTCCAATTGCAATTGTTTCTATATTTTCAATCTTACCAAGGATTTCAAAATACAACTATTGCAATTCTCCATTGTTACCTTTAGGGTTTCTTAATTTATTATAGATAATCGCTATTATTGATGCACTTACGAAACCGTCGGCAAAGCCATAAACAAGCCCGAGGAAACTGCCAGTGGGAGATATACTGTAGCCAGGGTAAATGGACTCTGCGAGTGTCTTTAAAAAGAGCTCCCCATAACCTGTGTAATAGCTTATCCAGGTTGTTATAAAAAGTGAAACTCCCCAGACAGTGCCAAGGGCTATTCCCAGGGCTACAGGTCTTAGCTTCATGGCTGCCTACTTCTGTTTTGAAAGGCTAAGGTCATAGAGTTGTTTTTTACTTATATTATACTGCTCAGATATCCTCTTTACAGCATCCTTTCTCCTCATGCCCTTTTTCATAAGCTCCAGGACCTCGGAAACTGCCTCCTCTGGTTTTAGAGATTTCTCCTCAGCACCTTCAATCACCACTACATACTCACCTGCCACCACCTTATCCTCAAGACTCCTGAGCACCTCGCTTACCCTGCCTCTTAACACCTCCTCATTTAACTTGGTTAACTCATGGCATAGGGCTATCTTTCGGTCGCCCAGCACCTTCTGAATATCATCAAGGGTATCCAAAATCCTGTGTGGTGATTCATAAATCACCATGGTCCTCGGCTCAAACTCAAGCTCCTTCAGCTTCTTCTTTCTTGCGTTTTTGTTGGCTGAAAGAAAGCCAATAAACAGAAACTCTCTGGTCGAAAGTCCTGAAACCGACAGGGCTGTAACGATTGCCGATGTCCCGGGCACAGGCACCACAGCTATCTCATCCTCTATTGCCCTCTTAATCACGACCTCACCGGGGTCTGAAATGCCTGGTGTACCAGCGTCTGTAACCAGTGCAACGGACTTTCCTTCGTGAAGATACCGTAAGACCTCTTCAGCCTTTGTCTTTTCCTTTGCTCCCCAATAGCTTATCAGTGGCTTTGAGATATCATAGTGAGTAAGCAGTTTCCTTGTATGTCGGGTATCTTCAGCAGCTATGAGGTCAACCTCTTTCAGTACCCTCAATGCCCTTAGTGTAATATCCTCAAGGTTTCCGATAGGGGTTGAGACAATGTATAAAATCCCTTTTTTCACGGTATTTAAATTTCAAAAACCTTCCTTACTTCATCGCTTCAGCTCTTCTGCGATTTGTGGTTTTTTTAGTATTTAGTGCTTCGTACTTAGAATTTTTTATCTATTCCCTGCCTTTCTTAAAAACCTGTTTATCCACATTATATGGCTTTGCTCTTCGTTTATAATCTCATCAAGGATTTCCCTTTCCTTAACTGCATCCCTCAAACCAATGTAATAAAGAAGGGTCTCCTTTTCAAACTGAAGGGCAAAATCTGCTGCCTCATCAGCACTTTTAATGTTCTTTATCCTGTCCATTGCCTTTCCAGAGGCAAGAAAAAACTCACTCTCAACAAAGGCCCTCATATACTCTGATACATCATCCCAGCCCTCAGGCTCCTCATCCCCTATTATCTCAAAAAGCTCCTTAAATCTCTGCTCATGAACCAATTCCTTGTCGGCAAGGGTCCTGAAGAGGTTTCCAAGTTGTTCATTGTCTTTAAATTTCTCCGCCATCTCGGAATAGTAGTCATAGCCAAGTCTTTCGGTTCTAACAGCCTGATCAACTACCTCTCTTACGGAAAACTTCTCTGTCATAAAAACCTCCTGATACGTTAGTTTATTGGTGTATTGGTGTATTAGTTAATTAGTTAATTGGTTAATTTGGTATATATAATACTCTATTTGTTCAGTTCTTTAATATAGGCCCTTAGTTTTTTGTCTGCAGAAATTATTTTATCAGCCTTCTCACCCCTTATGCTCCAGCTATAGGCACCCTTTGAGTTTCTTCTAAGCTCAATACGAACCGGTTTTTCAGGAATTACCTGTAATATCTTGTTTTCCCTGTCTTCCTTAAAGGTTTCGTCATCACCACTACTACCTTTATACCCACACCCTACCATTAACAATAAAAGGACAATCATTAACAAACATATCCTTTTATTCATTTCTCCCTCTCCCATCCTGTTTCCTAATACACCAATTTCTAATTTCTAAGTTCTAATCAAATCCCAAATCTTACAGGGTGTAGGGTGTAGCGTGCAGGGGGTAGTAAAAACACCCCAACCCAACCCCAACAAACGCTATCAACGCAATAAACGCAATGAACGCAATCAACTCAATCAACCCGATTAACGCAATAAACGCTATTAACCCAATAATCAATACGCCTCAATAACTCCTGTACCTGTTCGTAATAGGGAACCGTCTGTCTCTACCAAAGGCACGGGGTGTAATCTTTATACCCGGAGGAGCCTGTCGTCTTTTGTATTCACTACGGTCTATCATCCTTATCACCTTCTTTGAACACTCCACCTCACATCCAAGGTTTACAATCTCATCAAAGCTTCTGTCCTCCTCCACATAGGCCTTCAGTATGGGGTCAAGCACCTCATAGGGAGGCAAAGTATCCGTGTCTTTCTGGTCTGGTTTAAGCTCAGCAGAAGGCTCCTTCCAGAGCACCCGCTCAGGTATAAGAGGAAAACCTGCCTTTTTGTTTCTCCACTCAGCAAGTCTGTAAACAACCGTCTTTGGAACATCCTTTATCACCGCAAAGCCACCAGCCATGTCACCATAAAGAGTGGCATAACCAACTGACATCTCCGACTTATTCCCAGTGGTAAGCACAAGCCAGCCAAATTTATTAGAAAGTGCCATAAGGAGATTTCCCCTGATACGAGCCTGAATGTTTTCTTCTGCAACACCTGGTTCAGTGCCTTTGAAAATCTCACTTAGTGAACTAAGATATTGATGAAATATATCCTTGATAGGTATCTCAAAAATTTCAATTCCAAGGTTTTCAACAAGCTGGTAGGCATCCTCCCTGCTTTCTTTTGATGTAAACTCCGATGGCATAAAAACACCCTGAACCATCTCCTTCCCGAGTGCATCCACTGCAATTGAAGCAACCAGTGAAGAGTCGATACCTCCGCTTAGACCTATCAGCACGCGGCTAAAGCCGTTTTTCCTGACATAATCCCGTGTGCCAAGCACCAGTGCACTGTATATTTCCTCTTCCTCAGAAAGAGGTTCTGCAGGTGTATGTTGCTGAATTTTTTTTACCACCTCAGAGGGTCCTCTTTCATGAACTATAGTCATCTGGCAGTTTACCTCTCTAAGATAAAAGACCTCCTGCCTTCTTCTTGGGTCATGAAGCCTGCTCATGAAAACAGCATCAAGGTCAAGATCAAGGACAATGAGTTCCTCTTCAAACTGTTTTCCTCTGTAAACCATCTCACCCTTTTCATTAAAAACCATACTATGGCCATCAAAGACCAGTTCGTCCTGGCCACCAACGGTATTGAGGTATGCCACAATCACCAGATTATCCGATGCCCTTGTTGAAAGCATCCTTTCCCTGAATGCAGGTTTTCCAATGTGATAGGGAGAGGCATTTATGTTTATAATCAACTCAGCACCACAGAGTGCCTGCACTCTTGTTGGTCCATCAGGATACCATATATCTTCACAGATGTTTACACCAAACAACAGGTCTGCGGCTTTATATATTCCTGGCGAATTGCCCTTCTGGAAGTATCTCATCTCATCAAAAACACTATAGTTAGGCAGGAACATCTTGTGGTACACACCAACTATCCTTCCATTATTCATTACAAAGGCAGCGTTGTATATATCGCTGTCTTTGTCCACTGCCCCAACTATCACTATTGTATCTTTCACCGAATTCTTTATCTCTTTCAGTGCCTGCAGGTTGTCTTCAATAAACTGAGGTTTTAAAAGAAGGTCCTCCGGTGGATACCCTGTTACTGCAAGCTCAGGAAAGGCAACTATCTCTGCCCCTCTATCTGTGGCCTCATTGATTAGCTGGATTATCCTTTTAGTATTACCCTCAATATCACCAACCGTTGAGTTTATCTGTGCAAGGGCAAGTCTCAGTGTCTTCATCCGCTCTCCTGATTGATATAGTGTTCTTTATATCATAATACTAATTTCTGCGGCGGCTTTAGCCGTCCGCAGGAAAGGGATTTTATGAAATGATTTTTAAATATCTATCTAAATCCATAGCTCCGTGAAAAATTCCTAAAACATCTATCACATCTTCTCCCCTTAAAAGATATGCTATCCGATAATGTCCATAAAGCAATATCCGAATCTCTCCCTCCTTCTCTTCTCTGTATTTATAACCAATTTTAGGGAAACTCTTTAAAAGTTGAACCTTATTATAAATTCCGACAACAACTTTTCTGGCTGTTTTTATATTATCTTGAGCAATATACTCATAAATCTCTCTTAGCCACTTTTCAGCTTCAGAACTCCATCTTATTTTTGCCATGAATTAATTCTCTGCTTCATCTCCTCATTGCTGATTAGCATTCCTTTGCGTGAACCTTCCAAACCTTTTTCAATCATTATTTCAAAAACCAGTTCGCGCAAAATTTCTTCATAAGAAGCATCATCAGGTTGCTCCTTAATAATTTTTGCCATTATCTCTTTAGCGGTGGCCATATCCGTCTCCTTTTGGACATTTTTATTTTATCATAACAGATTATATGAAAATATAACTTTCTGCGGCAACCACCCCTTCGTTACACCTACGAAGTGTAAACAAGGGCCTTTAGTAGAAAATAGACACCGAGGGCTATTATGATAAAGGAGGAAATCCTGTATAAAGACTCTCTAAATCGCTGCTTGAGAAAGCCCACCGTCCGGCCAAATAGTAAAAGAGACGGCATTGTCCCCACGCCAAAAAGCCCCATTAGCAACGCACCCTCAAGCATGGCTGTAGTGTGAGAGCTTATATCCATTGATGTCCTTACAACCACCAGAAGCGATGTATAAACAAGCCCGCAGGGAATGAAGCCCATCACAATCCCGAGGGGAAAAAGGGTTCCCTCGGTAAGAGAACTGTTTAAAAGGCCAGAAATCCTGGTAACCACTCCTGTGAGTGCATTATTTTCAATACGATTTAGCAACCCCCTGAACACACCGGCCATTGAAAGCCCCATAAGTATTATCATAAGCCCTGCAGCAACCATAATGGCCTTCTGCAGAGGTTCAATCCCTGATGCAACCTTTAAAAAGGAGCCGCTGAAACCTACAAGGGCACCAAGAAAGGTATATGTAAAAACCCTGCCTGTGTTATAGATTAGATGCGAAAGCAGTGCCTGCCTTTTCATCTTCATTGAGTATGTGGCAACCAGGGGCCCGCACATTCCTATACAGTGACCGAACCCTCCCCCAAGCCCCGTAAGAAACATCATGGCATAGATGCTTTTTTCCATATCAGCCCTGAGTTCCGAGGTCAAATGTAAAGCTAACCTTACCAAATTCATCCAAAATCACACTAACTCTCCATAGGGTCTTTCCACTTGGGCATCTAACTATAACTCCAGTTCCCTCATAGTCTCCTTTACTAACCCTTTTAAGATTAACAAAGTTTTCCCCCATCTCCATACCGGGCATTTCAAGAAACAGTTTTATTCTGTCCTGGTTATAATCAATATCTGTTAACCTCACTCTGAACAGCAATCGCCTCATTGTCCTGACAGGACGAGGAGTAATCTCAAAGGATATCTTTCCTTTTTCTAAAACCTTTGTGCAGGCACCTTTATTAATATCACAATCAACAGGGGGCTCTTTTTTAGAGCATGAAAAGAAAGAAACAACGATAACAAAGGCTAATATGACGGCTATTTTATATTGAGCTTCCATATCTTTTCTGTTTCTATGACTCTGTGTTTTATTATCAATCTCATATACCACTTACCACCATGTGGAAAATCTACATTGGTTATGTATGTTCCTGGTACCTCTTCTTTTAACAGGAAGGCTTTGTCTTCTTTTTTGTTTGAAACCCATTCTCTAATAAGTATTACCTTTGCGCCAGTTAATACCCCTTTTTTTGATTTTATAAGTACCTTTAACTGGTTGTTCTTTCCGTCTGGTTCATGAAGAACATTCACTCTAAGACCCAATGATTCTTCCTGTTTTTTGATATCAAAATATCTGGCAGATTTTTCATAGTAATGCTCCTCTATCAGGCCATCATGCACCTTGAAGGCCATATAAAAGGTAAAGGCCATGAGAACCACAAATACAAAATATATAATGTAGATAAATCTCTTCATAGAAAACCTGCCTTTCTTTCCATCCTTATGTTATCACCCTCAAGAACAAATGTTACTATTCCCAAATGGTTTGTACTTCTAACCATTACCCTTCCTTTTTTCGATGAAAAGGCAGGAAGCAGAATTACTGAGTCGCCCACCAGCATAAAGGGTTCTTTTACTGATAATTTAAAAGTGAAATCTCGTGCAGTGTTGTTGTATAAAGAATAGGTGTAACTGTTTACGTTCCTGGCTGGGGCATCTGGGTTTCTTGCTACAACAAACTCCACATCAGGTCTTGTAATAAAAAGCACTACCAGCACCAGGGCAACAGTCATGGTTAAACCTGCAAGGATAAGGTTTTTAATCCTCCAGGGCCTTCCCCTGTATGCAATAAAAGGCTTTATACCTCGCATTTCTGTCATGCTCACACAGGCATCAATACACTCAGCACAGGCAACACACTCCCTTCTCAGGCCCTTCTTTATATCTATTCCCACAGGACATACCCGTGCACATTTGTCGCATCCCATACAGTTCTCATCCTTTCTGTCTTCAAAGGCTATCACCAGGGTATCACTGTCAAACAGTCCACTCTGAAGCATCGAGTAAGGACAGATGGTTTTACAGAATGTGCGGCCAAGAAAGGCAAGTTCTGCATAGATAACTGCCCAGAGTGCGATAAAAAAGCCAGTTATAATCTTTGATACAAACAGGGAGCTTATCATTTCAGCAGGTGGAACAAAGTACCATATAAGTGTCATCGATACCAGAGCAGAAAGAGGAAGAAGAACTATTTTCTGAAGTAGTTCCCTTCTGTAAGGATTAAGTCGGAAAAAACCTGCTATGTCTGATGAAAAATCAAGAAGTACTGTCTGAGGACACAACCATCCACACCATATCCTGCCAAATATGGTTGTTATGTAAACGATAAGCAAAAGTAGCAGTATAATAAGCCCAAGTACAAGATAGAATTCCTTTATCCAGACAACTGTGCCAAAAAAGTGAAGTTTAAGCCCTTTTAAGTCAAACCTGAGAGCGCTATGCCCCTTTATTTTTATAAAAGGCAATCCTATTATAATAATGGCCTGTAGTAGCTCAACTGCCCTTCTATACCTTTTCCACAATCCTGTTTCACCTCTTCCTCGGAACTGCCCCGAACCTCCTTTGAATTTGAAGATGAGAAATTCCCAACTGAGTGGGAAAGGGGTGTTTCCCTTTCCCACCTTAATCTTAGCCTCTTAGTGTTTCTTTCCATATTCCCTTACAGAGTCAATGTATGCAAGCACCTTCCATATCCTGTCTCTGCCAAGCTGCTGCTCAAAGGGTGGCATACCTCCGCCCCTTCCCTTTGCTATTGTGAGATACTTTTTGTCGTCAGTCTCTCCGTATTTAAGATGACCTGTCAGGTCAGGACCAACACCACCCTTAAGATCCTCACCATGACAAACTGCACAGTTTGCTATAAAAATACCTTTACCCTCTGCAATTGCCTTTTCATTGTGTTCATAGGGATTCTCTGTGGGTATTTCCACCTTAGCAGTTTTGTGCTTTTTAACATCTTCTTCATATATCTTGTAATATGACCATCCGCTAATCTGTGGTGTAAAACTTATTATGTACCACACAAGCCATACTATAACACCTATATAAAACGCAAGCCATCCCCTTGGTATCTTGTTATGTGATTCCTTAATGCCATCACATTCTGCCATCCTTTCACCTCCATACATGTAGAAAATTCTAAATTCTAAATCCTAAATCCTAAATCTGAAATCTTAAATCATCCATCCTTTTCATCGTCTTCAAGCATCCTGTACTTAGGCTCTTCCACCTTTTTCTTCCTCTTTGGCCTGTAGTAATGCAGTATTATCCAAATAAATGTGATAACAAGGGTAGCACCAAATATCAAATAAGCCCATCCATGCCAGTCCATCATTCCTCTCCAAGGGTTCTGATATAGGTTATTACATTCCATATATTGTCTCTTCCCAGTTTATTGCTCCAGCTTGGCATGCCACCCGGCCTTCCCTTTGAAATCGTCACAAACAGATCTGCATCAGTATTACCGTATTTCCACACCCTGTCTCTCAAACTCGGACAGATACCACCTGAGCCTTCCTCACCGTGACAAACGGCACAGTTGTTCTTAAATATCCTTTCTCCTTTCTCAGCCGCCTTTTTATCTCCAGCATAGGGGTTTTTCACCATTGCAGGGGATGTCTGAGCAATATGTTTTACAATCTTTCTTTCGTTAATATGCTTTACATCCCTTCCCAGTTTCTGCAGATAGGCAATAAGGGCATCCATTTCTGTAAGCTCATTCCTCAGTTCAGGTGGAGTGACAGCATCTCTTGCCTTCTTTGCAGGATAATCAGGTGAGGTAACCTTTGCCTTATAATCTTCAATCTGCTTCTGAACCTCCTGTTTTGTATAACCATAGCCAAGCACAGAGACCTTCTTAAAACTGTATGTTGTATCAAGCTTTCTTTTTGCAAGCCAGGCGTAGGACGGCATTATGGATTTTGGAAACATTTCCTGAGGATTCTTAAAGTGCACATAATGCCAGGAATCAGGGTACTTAACACCAACCCTGTTCAGGTCAGGCCCTATGCGCCTTGAGCCCCAGAGGAAGGGTCTGTCGTAGGCAAACTCCTCTGGCTTTGAGTACTCTCCATAACGTGCCACCTCAGTTCTCAGTGGCCTGACAGTCTGTGTGTGACAGTTGTTACATCCTTCTCTGATATAGATATCCCTTCCTTCGAGCTCCACTGCAGTGTAAGGCTTTATGTAATCGCTCACAGGCTGAGTTGAGGGAAGCATAAGAGGCAAAAACATGGTAACAAAGGTTCCAATCATGATTACCACTGCAGATAGTATAGCAAAGGTTATGGGTTTGCTTTCTATTGTCATGGCAACCTCCTTTCTCAAACAGTCTGTGGTTCTGGTTCAGTAATAGTCTCTGGTGTCTTGCGAGCTGTCATAACCATGTTGTATGCAAAAACCAGAATGCCCACAAAGTAAATCAGTCCACCAACAAATCGTATAATCCAATAGGGTTTCATGGCTGCTACAACCTCCACAAAACTATAAACCAGTGAGCCATCTGGATTTGTTGCCTTCCACATTGCACCCTGCTGAATACCTGCTATCCAGAGTGTAACCGTGTATAGAAGCTGACCAATCAAGATAAGATAAAAATGCAGGTTTGCAAGTTTTACGCTGTAAATCTCCTTTTTATTGTAAATCCTTGGAAACATATAGTATATGGAAGCCGAGATAATCATGGTCACCCATCCCATGGTTCCCATGTGGACATGACCTATTACCCAGTCTGTGTAATGGAAAAAGGCGGTAAGGGTTCGTAATCCCTGAGTTGGTCCCTGAACGGTCTGTAGCCCGTAGAAGGTTATTCCAAATATAAAAAACTTGGTCAGATAATTAGACCTCATCAGGTCCCATCTTCCCCTCAGGGTGTAATAACCATTCACCACAGAGCCCCAGGAAGGTGCTATCAGAAAGATACTAAAGGCAATAGCCACTGTCTGAATCCATTCAGGAAGAGGGGTAAGCATCAGGTGATGTGCACCTGTCCAGAGATAGCCAAACACCAGTGACCAGAAGGATATAATAGATAGTCGATGGCTGTAAATAGGCAGGTTGGTTGATTTAGGCAGAAAGTAGTAAAACATTGCAAGTATGGGAACCGTAAAAACAAATCCCACTGCATTGTGTCCATACCACCATTCCACATTTGCATCATTTGCACCAGCATAAATGGAATAGGACTTGAAAAGGTTCACCGGCACCTCAAGGTTATTAACGATATAAAGAACTGCAATGGTTACGGTCATTGCAATAATGTACCACAGAGAGATGTACATCTGTTTTTCTTTTCTCTTGATAAGAGTTGCAAAGACATTAATGGCAAATATGACCCACATTATTACAACCACCACATCCAGGGGCCACTCAAGCTCAGCATACTCCTTTGATGTGTTCATCCCTGCAAAGAGACTCAGTGCTGCAAGGGCAATTGCGATGTTGAATAGATAAAGATGAAACCTGGCAAGCCCTGGATATGCAATCCTTGTGCGCGTTAATCTCTGCAACATGTAATAGGTGCAGGAGAATATACCTGCAAGCGCAAAACCAAAGGCTAATCCATTGGTGTGCACTACCCTTAACCTTCCAAATGTCAGCCAGGGGGTAAGATTCAGCTTTGGCATCACCATTTCAGCAGCAAGCCATAGCCCACCTACAAGCCCAATAATCAACCAGAACATGGCAGAATAGGCAAAACCCCTGACCACCGAGTAATCATAACCATTTTCCCTCATGCCCATCCTCCTTATAAAAAAAAATTTCTAAATCATACGCAATAAATTCTAAAAATCTATTTCATTAAATCCTCAAGCGAATACCTTCTTAAATGCTCTGCAAACACATCCCTCAGTTTCACCCACACAGGATGTATGGTGCAATGCGAAACTCTGTCGCAACTACTCTGGTCCACTACACATATGTTCAAGGAAAGAGGTCCCTCGATCGCCTCTATAACATCAAGTAGCGTAATCTCAGAAGGTGACCGGGTCAGCGAATAACCACCCTTAACCCCCCTTTTCGATTGAACCAGTCCTGCCCTCTGAAGCTTCTGCATTATCTTGGCAGCAAAGGTCCTTGGAACTTGCTGTGCCTTTGATATCTCGCCCACAACAGCAGTGCCATTGTCACTTCCGGCAACATACAGTATGCACCTTATGGCATAATCGGTCTCTCTGGTTATCTGCACTTCAGCCCCCGTCTTTTAGGAGTAATATTATCCTATTTAGAAGACATTGTCAATTCTGGTTACAATCGATTAATTTTATTTTGGAGTTTTTTTCTCCTGTTTTCTTTATTTTATGCGACTTTTTTAAGGATTCCCTCAGAAGAGTTCTTTTATAAGCAATTCAATTCCCTCAACTTTCCCCTCTTTTTTAATGAGTGGCTCTTCCCTGATGACAGGTATTCTTTGCTCAAAGGCAGGTCTGTGGTTTCTGTAAATAATTCCAGTTGGTATTCTGTCACCCCACTGAAGGGCTGTTTTAAAGGCCTCTATCCTGTCAGTGGGGTCATAATCATCGGGCAGTTTGTAAACACGCTGAGAATACCATTGATAGGTATTTATCCTGTTAAATGTAACACAGGGCTGAAGGATATCAAGAAGTGCAAAGCCCCTGTGTTTTATTGCCTCAATCATAAGATACCGGAGATATTCCCTGTCTCCTGCATATCCTCTTGCCACAAAGCTACAATCAAGTGCCACTGCAAGAGCAATGGGGTTCAGTGGTTCAGAAAGACTTCCAAAGGGCTGTGTCTTTGAAACCATGCCTTCAACCGATGTGGGTGATGCCTGCCCCTTTGTAAGGCCATATATCTGGTTGTTGTGGACAAAGAGCTTTACTCCTATGTTTCTTCTGATTGCATGAATCAGGTGATTTCCGCCCTCACCATAGCAGTCTCCATCACCTGCCACTGCAATAACATCCATCTCATGATTGGCAAGCCTTATACCTGTTGCCACTGGTAGGGTTCTTCCGTGTAGCCCGTTAAAGGTGTTACATCTCAGGTAATGAGGTAGTTTTCCAGCCTGTCCAATTCCTGAGACAAGGGTAATCTCATGGGGCCTAATCTCAAGTTCTGACAGTGCATCCTTAAGGGTCTCCAGTATTGGGAAGTTCCCACATCCCGGACACCATGCAGGCACCTGTCCCTTATACACTGCTTTCTCAATCATATAAACACTAAGTCCTGAATTCTAAAATCACAAATCTAAAATCTGAAATCTGAAATCATAAATCTTAAATCTTAAACCCTCTTTTTAACCTCCTCAAGGAATTCCTCGATCATAAAAGGTCTGCCGTCATATTTTAGTATATACTCATCAAAGCTCAAACCTGTTTCAGCCCTGAAGTATCTAATAAACTGTGCAGTTGCATTCTGCTCAATGGCTATAGTCTTTTTAGCATTGATAATCAACTTAAGAAAATCCCTGTCTTCCGGAAAGGGATAGATCTCGCTGAAGTGCATCATGGCAATGGAATGGTCTTTTCTGAGCTCATCTACGCAGTCCCTTAAAAGACCATAAGTTGAGCCCCACCCAATCAGCAAACACTCAGGAGACTCTGCTCCATAAAGCTCTGGCGGTGAAATCTCCTTTTTTAATGCATCGAACTTTTTAAGCCTCTTTTCGACCATCCTTATCCTGGTCTCAGAATCCTCTATTATGTGGCCATCTTCGTCATGCTCATCACTGTCGGTGACCACCACATGCTCAGCATCCCCTGGCACTGCAAGTGGAGACACACCTGTCTCGGTAATCTGATGCCTTTTGTATTCCTTTAATTTCTTGAAAGCCTCACCCTGTATCCTGTAGCCATTATACTTAAGCCCCTCAACATCAAGTTCTTCGTAAATCCACTGTGAATCGGCAAGATACTGGTCTGAAAGTATCAAGACCGGAATCTGGTATTTCTCTGCCAGTTCAAAGGCCCTGTTGGTTAAATAAACCGCCTGCTCGGGGCTTCCTGGTGCAAACACCACACGGGGAAACTCTCCATGTCCTGCATGAAGCAGAAACAGCAGGTCTGCCTGCTCTGTCCTTGTTGGAAGCCCAGTGGCCGGCCCAGGTCTCTGAACCTCTGCAATCACAATAGGCGTTTCAGTCATGCCCGCAAGGGAAAGCCCCTCAACCATGAGGGCAAAGCCACCGCCAGAGGTCCCTGTCATTGCCCTTACACCTGCAAAAGAGGCGCCAAGTGCCATATTTATAGCTGAAATCTCATCCTCTGCCTGCTCCACCACTATCCCGAATTCCTTTGCCTTTGAGGCTATATAAATCATTATCCCCGTAGATGGTGTCATGGGATAGGCAGAATAAAACCTGCAGCCACCTGCCACTGCACCAAGTCCTATTGCCTGGTTTCCGTTTATAAGCATTCTTCTGCTTCCAGCTTTAAGGGGAACTGAGAAATTGCATTTCAGACATTTTGTTACGGTGTAATCATAGCCAGCCCTTGATGCCTCTATATTCTTACTTATCACATCCTCGCCCTTCTTCTTAAAGGTCTCTTTGATTATTTCCTCAAAGAGGTCAGGCTCCATCCCGAGCATACCAAGCACTGAAGCAGTTGCCACAGTGTTTGCCATCACTGTGGTGCCGGTCTTCTCCTTTGATATACCCTCAAAGGGGACATGGAGGAAAGGAGCCCCCTCAAAGCTCTTTTTTATAAAATCCCTGTCATAAACCACTATTCCGTGCTCACTCAGCCTTTCTGAGTGAATCTCAATGCTTTCAAGATTAAGCGCAACCAGGAGGTCAATGGTCTTTTTAGAGGAATGAATCGGCGAGTCAGAAAATCTTATCTGATAAAAGTTGTGTCCCCCTCTTATTCTTGACATGTAATCCTGATGGGTAAACACATGAAAGCCTGCACGGGCAAAAACCTTTGAAAGCATCCCTCCGATGGTCTGTATTCCCTGACCTGCCTCGCCACCAATCAAAACCGTATAATCCATAAGATGACTATATCACATTTTCCATCGGTTTTCTACCCCTGAATATCAATGTGAGGAAGGCTCCCTCAACATACTGGTGTATAATCATCACATTTGAGGAAAGCTCTTTAATAACAAAGTCAAGGAATTCTCCTGGCTCTACGAGGTTAAGCTGAACATCCCTTGTTTTTTGATGCCCTGTAAGGAGGTCAACTATCAGTACCCTGTCAGTCAGGTTATAGAGTTTTTTTAGAGAGCCCTTAAAACTTTCGTCAATACCTGCCACCCTTAAGTTAAAAACCCCGCAGGCAACCACTGCATCAAACCGCTCAGGGATTTCATCTTCTTCAATATCAGTACAGATAAACCTTGCATCAGGGAATCTCTCCTGTGCCCTTTTTATTACAGCCTCGTTTATATCAATACCAGTGTAGTTAATCTTAAACCCTTTCATTTTCAGGTGTTCGTAAAGGTCACCAAAGCCACAGCCAAAGTCAAGAAGGGTGCCGGGATTAATCTTTTTAAGGAGCTCTGTTATTGCCTGATAACGGGCACTCTGTCCATCTTCAGTCCATCTTAATGCCTCCGGGGAGTGGCCAAACCTTTTGATGTGCAGATTGTAGAACTCTATAAGTTCCCTTTTTCCAAGGCTATCCATCAGTTAACGAAGCACAACGGAGTCAGATGGTGCCGGAGGCCGGATTCGAACCGGCACGGAGCTACGCCCCGAGGGATTTTAAGTCCCTTGCGTCTACCAATTCCGCCACTCCGGCATAGTTTGAAACCTATTGATATTAAATTAATTTTTTGTTCTCTGTCAAGGCAGTATCTATGGCAGGGAATCTTCTGCAACACCAGACCGATCCTTATTGCTATGTAGACAAGACTACTTTTGTAAAAAAGCTCTATGATGGAATGTATTATTTTTTAAGCCAACTAAGATTGTTTTGATTTATTTCATATATTGATGTAAAATAATGGTGTATCAAAAAGGTGTCATTTAGAGGTGCATTATGAGAATGACAATAACAGTTGACAAAGAACTCTTAGAAGAGGCACAGGCTTTACTTGGGAAAAAAATAAAAAAACAGGTCATCGAGGAGGCACTTAGGGAGTTGGTAAGAAAAAAGCGACGTGAGCAGGCTATTGAGCATGCAGGAAAAATAAAGATTGACATAACAGTTGATGAGTTACTCAAACTTAGGAAAGAGGAATGATACTCGTTGATAGTTCAATTTTTATTGAATACTACAGAGCAGATGGCAGCAACAAAATAAAAGAAATTCTCAAAGAGGCAATTTATCATGACCTTGTTGCTATAAACGGCATAATCATGGTAGAAGTATTAAGTGGAATATCACACAGGGCTGATTTTGAAAAAGTAAAGTCAGATTTCAAGGGTTTTCACTATTTTCCTCTTTCAGAAAAGGAATTTATTGATGCCTCATTGTTAGGTTCCAAACTAAGAGCAAAGGGTAAAACAGTTCCATCTACAGACCTCATTATAGCCTCTTCTGCTATTAATTATGACACCACGCTATACCATTTAGATAAACACTTTGATATAATCGCAAAACACTCTGCCTTAAAGAGTAAAAAACTGGCACGATAAAATACCAACACCCTTCTGAAATTGCTTAAATGTAGAACCAAGCGGTAAGACCTCAGTGTATCTTCAATACATTCTGAATTTTTCATTTCTCAAAGAATATCGAAAATAGCAGGAAAATAGAGGTTTTGGTTATAATCTTATCATGAAAAAAAGCCTGATAAGAGGGGTTAACTGGATTGGCGATGCAGTGATGACCCTTCCAGCCATTCGCTCTCTCAAAGAGGCACTGAGAGATGAAGCACTCTGCCTGATGGTGAAAAAATGGGTATTACCTGTCTTTGAAAAAAATCCCTTCATTGAAAAGACGATCCTTTATACCGATGAGTTCAGAGGCATCACGGGCAAGTTCAGGGCCGCAAAGAGGCTTAAAAGGGAGCATTTCGCAAGGGCTGTGCTTTTTCAAAATGCCCTTGATGCAGCGGTGATTGCCTTTTTGGCAGGGATACCTGAGAGGGTTGGTTATTCAAGAGACGGACGGGGTGTACTTCTTACAAAACCCGTGCCCTTTGATAAAAGGGCAATGAAGCTTCACCACAGCCTTTATTATCTGAACATACTTAAACACATGGGCTTTGAGCCTCTTTACAGACATCCCTGGATACATCTTACCCTTGATGAAAGGCTCCGTGCACAGGGTTATCTTAAAGATAAAAAAAGACCTCTCGTGTTACTGAATCCTGGTGCCACCTTTGGTTCAGCCAAACGATGGCCTGCTGAGCGTTTCGCAGGGCTGACTGAGATGATTATCACCAGACTTGGTGGCTCTGTTTTGATTGCTGGTTCTGAAAAGGAAAAACCCATTGCCGATGAGATAGTAAGCAAAATCAAAGACCCTGAACTCAGGGCAGTGGTTAAGGTTATTGCAGGAAGCCTTACCCTTAGAGAGTTCATAACACTTCTCAGTCAGGTTGATGCTGTGGTCACCAACGACTCAGGCCCAATGCACCTTGCCTATGCTGTTGGAACGCCTCTTGTTGCGCTTTTTGGCTCCACATCACCTGAGCTTACAGGGCCACCATCTTTCGTAAAACCTGAAAAGGCAGGATTCAGAGAGGATACCGAATTCAAGCTTGGAGACAGGGTCATAACAAAGAGACTGCAATGCTCTCCCTGTTTTAAAAGGACCTGTCCCGAAGGACATACCAGATGCCTTGCACTAATTGAGGCTGAAGAGGTCTTTGATGCCCTGAAGGAGATACTGCCTTCCCGAAAGGCGGTGTTTTTCGACCGCGACGGCACCCTTTGCAGGGATGCCCATTACCTGAGCCGTATGGAAGACCTTGAGATATTCCCTGACATTGAAAAACTTGCCAGGCTCAAAGAGGCAGGCTACATGCTTGTGGGTGTTACAAACCAATCTGGCGTGGCAAGGGGTCTGATAGAGGAGGCCTTCGTAAAGAAAGTAAATGATATCTTTATTAATAAATACGGTTTTGATTCCTTCTACTACTGCCCTCACCACCCTGACGAGCACTGCGCCTGCAGAAAGCCCTCTCCGGGAATGCTTCTTCGGGCAAGGGCTGAGCTGGGCATTGACCTGAAAAACTCCATCATGGTCGGCGACAAGGAGTTTGATATGGAGCTTGCCAGGGCTGTTGGCTGTATGGGCATTTTCATAACCACAGGACAAGAACAGAAATCCACAATGGCTGACAGAACAGTTCACAGCCTCACAGAGGTTGTGGAGCATATAAAGGCAGGGGGTAGGG
>CAZEYP010000009.1:0-22109 GCA_964515925.1 uncultured Nitrospirota bacterium | reverse complement strand
GTAGGGTGTAGGGGGTAGGGAGTAGGGGGTTATGGCATGGTTTTTGCTTCATTAGTTTACATTAAAGATATTGTGTCTACTGGCAACAAAACAAAGGGAGGAGTGAATGTCATTGGAAAAGGATCTGCTTGAAAAGATCAGGGATAAGAAGGCGAAGGTAGGTATCATCGGGCTTGGCTATGTGGGGCTTCCACTGGTAATAGAGTTCTGCCAGAGTGGCTTCACTGTCACCGGTTTTGATGTTGACCCCAAAAAGACCGAGGCCCTCAACAAAGGAAACTCCTACATTAAACACATACCCTCAGAAAAGATCAGGGATATTAAAGATAGATTCAGGGCAACAACTGACTTTTCTTTACTTAAGGGGATGGACTGCATTGTGATTTGTGTTCCAACACCTCTTAACCGTCACCGTGAGCCTGACCTGAGCTATGTGCTTTCCACCACAGAGACCATTGCCCGCTATCTACAGAAAGGACAGCTTATTGTGCTTGAGTCAACCACCTATCCTGGAACCACGGATGAAGATATGAAAAAGATACTTGAGGCCACAGGGCTTAAAGCAGGAAGGGATTTCTTTCTTGCCTACTCTCCTGAAAGAGAGGACCCCAACAATCCTGATTTTTCAACAAGGACAATACCAAAGGTTGTAGGAGGATACACAAAAAGATGCCTGATGGTGGCTGAGGCATTATACAGTTCAATCGTTGTAAAGACTGTGCCTGTTTCATCCACCAAAGTTGCCGAGGCAACAAAGCTCCTTGAAAACATATATCGTGCAGTAAACATTGCCCTTGTAAATGAGATGAAGGTACTGCTTGACCGTATGGGGGTGAATGTCTGGGAGGTGATAGAGGCTGCAAAGACAAAGCCCTTTGGTTTTCAGGCATTCTATCCTGGCCCCGGACTTGGCGGACATTGCATACCCATTGACCCCTTTTACCTTACCTGGAAGGCAAGGGAGTACGACCTGAGCACTCGATTCATAGAGCTTGCAGGTGAGGTCAACACATCCATGCCCTATTATGTGGTCAATAAGACCACAGAGGCATTAAACCAGCGAGGAAAGAGCATAAAAGGTGCAAGGGTGCTTATACTGGGGCTTGCCTATAAAAAGGACATTGATGACATAAGGGAGTCACCCTCACTTAAGCTTATGGAGATTTTCGAGCAAAAGGGAGCCAGGGTGGACTACAACGACCCCTATGTACCCAGAACCCACAAAATGAGACTCTATGACTTCAAAAAGAAGTCCATAAAACTTACAGAAAGGAATCTTGGTAAATACGACTGTGTGGTGATTGCCACTGATCACTCCAGCTATGACTATGAGTTCATCCTCAAGCATTCAAAACTGGTGGTGGACACCCGAAATGCCACAAAATCCATCAGAAAAAGGTATAATTCTAAGGTAGTGCTTGCTTGATGGAGGGATAAAATGTATCCTGAACACATCTTCAGACAGTACGACATAAGAGGGATTGCTGACAGGGAGCTGAGCGAGGAGTTTGCCTTTGTCCTTGGAAGGGCATTTTCCCGACTCCTTAAGGAGAAAAACCCTGAGGCTAAAAGAGTGAGTGTAGGCCGTGATGTAAGGCTGAGTTCTTCAGCCCTTAAAGATGCAGTTGTTGAAGGAATCTCCTCATCAGGGATTGATGTAGTTGATATTGGAGTCTGCCCCACTCCGCTTCAGTACTTTTCAATTCATCACCTTGACCTGGACGGTGGCATTATGGTCACAGGAAGCCACAACCCACCTGAGTTTAATGGATTTAAACTGAGTATCGGCAAGGAGACCATCTTTGGCACAGACATCCAGCGGATAAAGGAGATTATCATCCAGGGAGATTTCTTACCTGAAAAGAAAGCATCGGTTCAGGGCTATGACATCCTGTCTGCCTACAGGGATTTTATACTAAAGGATTTTTCCTATTTAAGCAGCGATGAATATCCAGGATTTAAAGTTGTGGTAGACTCGGGAAACGGCACTGCCGGGCTCGTAGCACCTGAAATACTAAGAGGCATTGGCTGTGATGTGGTGGAGCTTTATTCTGAGCCTGATGGAAGGTTTCCCAATCATCATCCCGACCCCACAGTAGTTGACTACATACAGGACCTGATAAAAACAACCAGGCAGGAAAGTGCCCACATGGGAGTCGGCTATGATGGTGATGCTGACCGTATCGGTGTGGTAAACACCGAGGGAAGGATAATCTGGGGCGACCAGTTGATGATTATCCTGAGCCGTGACATTCTGTCTCGCAACCCTGGAGCCAGAATAATAGGAGATGTAAAGTGCTCTGACATCCTCTTTGAAGACATTAAGGCTCACGGCGGCATACCAATTATATGGAAGACAGGCCATTCCCTCGTAAAGGAAAAGATGCGCAACGAAGAAGCAGCACTTGCCGGTGAGTTCAGCGGTCATATATTTATAAAGGAACGATACTTTGGCTACGATGACGCCATATACACCACCGTGCGGCTTGTGGAGATAATGAAGAAATCAGGTAAAGCCATATCCGAATTACTCTCGGACATTCCACAACTTTATTTCACACCGGAGATACGGATACCCTGCGATGAAGACAAAAAAAAGCCTGTAGTAGAGAGGGTGGTAAAGACCTTCCTGGACTATCAGAAAAATTGTGGCGCTCCCCTGAAAGTGCTGGACCTGAACACTATAGATGGTGTACGGGTAAGATTTGAAAAGGGTTGGGCACTTTTACGAATGAGTAACACCCAGCCAGTGGTGGTAATGAGGGTGGAGGCAACCTCTGAAGAGGCTTTGAATCGTTACAGGGGTTTTATTGAAGAAGAATTTAAAAAGGCAATGGAGGCAGTATGAAGGCATTAATACTTGCAGGTGGCTCTGGCACAAGGCTCTGGCCCCTTTCAAGAAAGGGCTTTCCAAAGCAGTTCCTGAAACTTAATGGAAATAGCTCTCTTCTAAGACAAACTGCTGACAGACTACTCCAAAAACTGTCCATGGATGACCTGATTGTTCTTACAAACAAAAAGTACAGATTTTATATAAAAGAGGAGCTTGAGGGCATTGAAAACATAATCCTTGAGCCTGTGGGTCGCAACACTGCACCTGCAATTGCCCTTGGTGCAAGGTACTGTGTTGACAGGCTTGGTATGTCAGGTGACGAGGTGGTATTTGTAAGCCCCTCAGACCACATAATCAGGCCCCTGGAGGAGTTTTCAAGGTTTCTTGACCTTGCTGAGAAAGCTGCACTAAAGGGCAACATCGTCACATTTGGTGTGGTGCCCACAAAGCCAGAGACTGGCTATGGTTACATAAAGGTAAGGCAGGATGGACAATCCGATTCCGGGTTCTTTGTGGTAGAGAGATTCACAGAAAAACCTGACAGGGCCACTGCAGAGAAATACCTCTCTGAAGGCGGATATTACTGGAACTCCGGGATGTTTGCCTTCAGTATCAGGACACTGGAGGAAGAGCTACAAAAATACGCACCTGATATCAAAAGGCTCTACGACCTTGGGTATGAAGGGATGCTTGAGCACTTCTCTGAAATGCCCGATATCTCAATTGACTATGCCATTGCAGAGAGGTCAGACAGGGTGGTAAACATACCTCTCAGCCTTTACTGGAACGATATTGGCTCGTGGGATGCCATCTATGAGACAGTAGATAAGGATGAAGCAGGCAATGTCTCCTTTGGTGACACCCTGAAACTTGATACCCGAAATTGCATGATCCTTGGAAATAAAAGGCTCATCGCCACCATTGGGCTTGAAGACTGCCTCATAGTAGAAACTGGAGATGCCATACTTATTGCAAAAAAAGGCGATGCCCAGAAGGTAAGAGATGTGGTTAAGACACTGAAGGTTCAGAACAGAAAAGAGGCAGATGAACATCTCACCACCTTCAGACCCTGGGGCAATTACACCATTCTTGAAGAGGGGCATCGTTACAAAATAAAACGTATAGTTGTTAAACCAGGGGCTAAGCTCAGTCTCCAGATGCATCATCATCGCTCTGAGCACTGGATAGTGGTTAAGGGCACTGCAAGGGTCAGGATTGGAGACAGAGAGGTCTATATCCATGAGAACGAATCAGCCTATGTGCCCAAGTCAACCCTTCACAGGCTTGAAAACCCGGGGAAGATCCCGCTTGAACTCATAGAGGTTCAAAACGGTGAGTATGTTGAGGAAGACGACATCGTCAGGTTCGACGACACCTATGGCAGAAATAGCGACGATTGATTGAAGAATCCTGATTAACCTAAAATCCCCACATTTTAATAACTAAGTTCATTTGATTCGCATAAACACTTGACAAAATCATTATATAATAGTTATTATTAATAACTATGAGTTACACCATCGAGCAAAAAATAGGTAAACACATCTATGTCTATGAAGTTGAAAGTTACTGGGATTCAGAGAAGAAACAACCGAGGCAGAGGAGAAGGTATCTTGGTAAGAAGGACCCAGAGACTGGAGAGGTTATTACTCCTCGTAAGAGCAAACAACTACCGAGGGTAAGCAGGGATTTTGGACATGTGTATCTACTTAAGCATATAGCAAAAGAGACAGGACTGAAGGAGGCTCTTCAGGAGGTATTTGGAGCAGAAGCCGATGACATCCTCAATCTTGCCTATTATTGTGTAAGTGAGGGCAGGCCATTGTATTTATACAGGCAGTGGGCAGAGATGACGGCTTTAGAGGGCGGGGCCAGGGTGCTTAGTTCTCAGCAGATAAGCCGATTACTTAAGGATCTGGGCAGGCAAGAGGCATTGAGGGAGAGTTTTTTTGGAGATTGGATTTACAGGCAGAAGGATATAAAGGCTATAGTGTTTGACATAACCTCAGTAAGTTCTTACTCAAAGTGGCTTGAACTGCTTGAATGGGGATACAATCGTGATGGGGAGCATCTGAGGCAGATAAATTTTGGAGTAGTGATAGGCAGGCCCTCAGGGTTACCGATAGGGTATAGGGTATATCCAGGGAGCATAACGGATGTGGTGACTTTGAAGAATCTCATGGAGTATTTAAGGGCAAAGGGGCTTAGGCAGTATTGTTTTGTGCTTGACAGGGGATTTTACAGTGAACGGAATCTGAATATGATGGCAGATGAAGGGATAGAGTTTATAATACCCGTGCCGTTTAGCACTGCATTAGCCAAGGCTGTGCTGAGCAGACATCTGAGGGAATTGGACTCAACGGTGAATGCCTTTGTATATGAGGGGCAGGCATATTTTTATGCCCAGGGGACAGTAGAGGTAGGGAGCAGGGAGGTGGTGTATCATATTTACTCCAATGACAAGGCGAGGGCTGAGGCAGTGGAGGGGCTTCTGAGGAGGTTGACAGCGATAGAGGATGCGGTAAAGGCGAGGGAACTTAAGAGTGTGCAGGAAGTGGAAGCCTTTATAGAGGAGCAGATGAAGGGGGGAAGCCGATTTTACAGTATAACAGAGACCTCGGAGGGGATAGTTCTTCAGAGGAAGCAGAAGGCGCTGGCCAGAAGGATAAACAGGATGGGTAAGATGATACTGCTTTGTAGTGATGGGACAAAAGACAGGGTGGATGTTTTAAGCACCTACAGGAAGAAGGACTTTCTTGAGAAGGTTTTTGAAGTAATGAAGAATGAAATAGACGGTGGGCGACTGAGGGTAAGAGACAAGGACAGTCTTGAAGGCAGGTTATTTGTTATGTTTATTGCCTTAATTGTCTACATGGCATTGAGTAACAAGATGAGGGAAAAGGAGCTGTATAAGAAGTATACTCTTTCAGAGGTGTTGTTTGAGTTAAAGAAATTGAGGCAGGTGGAGATGATGAACGGACAGAGGTATTTAACAGAGATGACCAAGAGACAAAGGAGCCTTTATGAAGCCCTGGAGGTTCCATTGCCTGATATGACATAGTTATTAAAACATGAGGATTTCAGGGATTAAAGATCGTTTGAACCGTTCAAACCGTTCGAACCGTTTGAGCCGTTTAAACCGTTTGAACAGTTTGAACCGTTCGAGCCGTTTGAGCCGTTTCAGAGGGATGCGCTATTTGTGCATATTCAAAAGCTGTCCAAGGCGTGCCCTGTAGGTAGTTGAAAGGCTCTGCTTTCCAATTTGATATCTGATCTCAAGGTTAAGCCTTGAGTTACCGAAGTTGTTTACATCCTGCACGAGTCTTCCTGTAATCTGTGCGTTAATATCACCATATGCAGTGAGTCTCTTAATCTCAAAAATACCCTCTTTGATACTGCCTTTAAGGATAATCTTCTTAAATCCCATCCTCAGTGAAGAGGCATTTATTTTCAGGTCCTCTGCAGTTATATCCACCACTCCGCTTTTAAGAAGCCCTGTCTTTCTGTCCACCACCAGAGCAAAACTGCCCGATAAAGTGGTGCCATCAAGATTCGGATCTTTATACTGATTTATGACTGCCTGAACATAATAAAGGGGTTTTCTGTATCCAATTTTTAGAAAAAGCCCCTTTTTCTTTAAAGCAAAAAGGTCACGGCTTACAAGGAATCCAAGTGGATTTATCTTTATACTCAGTGCGTCTTCTTTGATAGTGAATCCATTATATTTCAGCCTTAAATCTTTAAGGGTAACACCTGTTAGAGAGGCATGATCAATGCTGTAGTAAATGGTCAGGGGTATCTCTGTGGTCATTCTGTCAATAAGACCCGAGTAAATCGTCCTGTAAGGAAACCATAAATAAAGACCAAGCAGGAAGGAAAAGAAAAAAAGTGCAATCCTGGTTTTCATATCTTTTCTATCTGCACCCTCAGCTCAGCGTATTGGGGATCGTCAAACCTCCTCGTTATGGAGAAGGTCTTTACCCTCAGATTGCTAAAAGACCTTATCTGTGCAAATATATCCACAGCCTCCCTTAAGGTCACTTTTTTGTATATCACCTCTACCACATCCTTCTTACCCGGCACAGGCTTTATAGAGTCTATTCTATCTGAAAGACCCTGTTTTTTGCTTATATCCTCAATAAAGGTAAGCACCCCACCCTCTATCACCTTTGCACGATTTTTCTCTGAAATCCTCTTCAGGTAAGCATACTCCACACCAAGTTTTGCAACCTTATGATAGGATGTCTTGATCTCATCCCTTTTCTGAAGACTACCCTCAAGCATGCCTTTTCCTGAAATGGCGGTTACGATGAAAATAACTATGGAAACAGCAGCAACAATTGCCCTGTACTTCACTTCTTTAGCCTCCCTGCTATTGAAAACGAAACCCCCTGCTTGCCAACCTTTGCCGACTCGGTCTTGAACTCCAGATTCAGTTTGCTTTTTAAGACATTAACTGCACTATCAAGGGCCTCGAGGCTATCAACCTGTCCCTTTATTCTCAGATACTCCCTTCCCAGACTTATTGACTCCACAGTTGCCTTCTTCGAAAAGGCCTCTGTTACTGCCAGCATTATCCTCAGAGGCTCAATGCCCGAAACCATATTGTCCTTAAGTTTCTTAACCCTGAACAAAAGCATACCATAGGGGTCTGCCTCTTCAGCTACACCAGCCTGTCTGTATATCTTCTCTATCTCCTGCCGGTATGTCTTTGTTTCCTTCTTAACAGGAAACACCCTTAAAAAAATGGAAGAAAGTAGAATGAGGTAAAGTACAATCCAGATCAGGATGTCCTTCTTTATTGAAGCCAGAACACCTTTGTTTTCATGACCCAGTGCCTTCTTGATATCGATCTTCTGAAGTGCACTGTTAGTGTAAAGCTCCCTTACTTTATTGACAATCCAGTGGTAACCCTCTTCTGGCAGGTTTATTATCTTCTCTAAAGAGCTGGTATCATATCCTTCCACATCGCCATGAATATGAACAAACCCCTTTTCATCCTTTATCAGGCAGGTCTTTTCTGTTTTCAAGAAGAAAGTGCCACTCTGAGCCATAAGAGCCACTGCTGATGGAGTGGTTATCAATGAGGCTTTTTCAAAGAGTTCCCTCAGTCTCTTGTATGTCTCTCTGAATCTAATAGTAAATAGGCAGGCAATGACCGGTGTAGTTGAAAAGTAGCAAAAATCATCTTCATTGAGTTGCTGTTCAGGCGTCAGACCTTCTATATAAAGCCTTACCATCTCTCTAAGTCTTCTCTTTTTAACAGGCTCAATGTTCGTACCAATCAGCGTGATCAGGCTGTCAGGAAGCACAAGAATATAGCCCTGTTTCAATGTCTGCAAAGCCTTTAAGGACAGGGGCTCAGGGTCTCCTCCATCAGCTCTATAGAGGAAAATCTGCTCTTCCATGCATAACACTATATCAGGCATTGCCATAGAAAAATCTTACCCCTTCAAGATATTTCATGAGTTTCGCCTTTGACGGTGCCTTGCTGAAAACAGATGACACATCTACCTCAGTGTCTCCCATTGTTGAGACCACATGCACATACAGACGATTGCTCTTTACTGTGATGAACTTCTGAACACTGAGATATAGCTGGTCGTCAATACCTGGCACCCTTCTCAGTTCAGAGACATCCTTAAAGGGATGTTCCTGTCTGTATTTTACTATCTCCTCTGAAAAAGGCTCCAGTTCAGGTAGATAGGCATTTATTACATCCTGGGAAGCAAAGTTTATGTTTACCCTTCCATCAGTGTCTTCAGTGTTCAGCAGTGCCATATCCGATGCCCTTATCTTAAAACTGTCTCTCATTAAAAACAGTTCTGCAGGACTGTAGGGCCGTCTCTTCTTTAGATATTCCTTCAGTCCATCCACATCCATATCAGGGTTAATCCTTAAAAGCGCATCCTCCACCCTTGTGGCATACTGCTTATCAAGTAGTTTCAAAAGAGGTATCCTGCTGTTAAGTGGAACTATCTTTATGCTGATAGTACCATCCGGTGTGGGTATTACTGGTAGCGATGCCCATGTCTCATCTGGACTATCGTATAAATTATCATCATCCCTGAGTAACTCAACCAGTGCCTTCAGAGCGGTTGAGCAATACACATACCCCTGCATCCTCATCTGAACCATCTTCACCTCGCCATAGTCTGCCGATGCCCTTTCATTCTGCATTACGGTAAGGGTAATAAGGGCGGAAACCACCAGGAGTACCAGAACCAGAACAGCCCCCCTGTTCCCTAAATCAGTCTTCCTGCAGTAATTGTCCATTTGTGTCCCCTGTATGAATAGGCCACCCTGAAAAAGTCGTCAGAGCCTGTCTTTCTTTTCCACTCACCATTAACATTAAAGTAGATATCAAAACTCTCAATATCTTCAAGCAACCTCAACCTTAAAAGTTCAGCACCATCTAAATCGCTTTCCTCTCTGAACAGTACTTCTCTGCCTTCAATTTCTCTCACAAAGTATCTGACCCTTACAGGTCTTGAAAAGACATAATAAAGCGAATGGGTTGTGTTAAAGCTCATCTCGTCGCCATAAAATCCTGTCTCAACAGTTACACCCCTGTCCAATAGTGTTCTGATATCAGCTCTCAGGAGCTCTGAAAACGCCAGGTATTCTCTTAAGCCTTCTGTCCTCTTCTTAAGCCCCTCTTCTGTGTTTATAGTTGTAACAAAGGCAGAGTAAAGTCCAACAATGGTAATACCTGCAATGGCAAGGGCAATCAGGACCTCAATTAAAGTGAGTCCCCTATTTGTAATACCTGTAGACAATCTCTCTTCCATCTTTTTTTATGTAAAGTTCATATTCATAAATATCTTCAATGCCTGTTGGAGTTCTATTGATCCTGTACATGAGGTTTTTGTAGCCCCTTAATTCCCTATAAACACCCAGCTCAGTGGTACTAATCCTTCCACGATAGGCCCTGTAAAGCATATCGTTTGATGCCTCAAGGAGTTCTACTTCTGTAAGCATCGCATCGGTAGTTCTTATACCAGAGCGCAACAGCACATAAAGCCCTGAAAGTGATATTGCAAGCACAACAGTAGCAATCAGTACCTCAAGAAGGGTAAAGCCCTCTTTATTCACTGCCCTTTTCAACCCTTACCTCACACAAAAGCGGAATGCTTCTTATCTTCAACCCACCTGAAAGCTCAATCACAAAATAATCACACAGACCATCAGGATAGGCATTAACAGTAAAATCTATCCCCTCTGCCGGTTCTTCGTTTATCCATGCCCTATTAACATATTTATCTCCAGGCAGTGTGTGCTCTTTGCCCTCAAGGAAAAAATGCACCCCTCCCATGATAAACCTGATACCTATCTTTTGTCTTTCCTTCATTGCCCTTTCCTTTGCCTCTTTAAGCACGGTGTTAAGCTCCTGTGTTGTTGGGTCCTGTCTGTCAAGCATACCAGATACTATTTTGGGCACGAGCACAAACATCCCGATCGAGATAATCACAATCACCACCATCAGCTCAATGAAGGTAAACCCACGGGAGTCTGAATATTGGTGTAATGATGTATTTGTAACTCCAGGTCTCATAATTTCATCTCCATAATAAAACTAAAAATAGCGTGTAGCGTGTAGGGTGTAGTAAAAACCCCACCTCATCAACGCTATCAACCCAACCAACGCAATAACGCTATAAACTCAATCAACCCGATAAACGCAATGAACGCAAATAACGCAATAAACGCAATCAACCCAACAACCTACCCTCTACACGCTACCCCCTACCCCCTTACTTTATCTCCCAGCTTTTAATATCAGCATCATAGCCACTGCCGCCTGGTTTTCCATCAGCACCGTAAGAGATTATCTCAAAGTCTCTGCCCTCATCTCCAGGGCTTCTGTAGATATACCTGTGCCCCCAGGGGTCAAGGGGAACATCATCATAATCCAGATACCCGCCCTCGTTATAATGCTCCGGGATGGGCTCGATGTCTGGCTTTTTTATCAGTGCCATAAGTCCCTGCTCAGTGGTCGGGTAGAATCCATTGTCCAGCTTGTACATCTTCAGAGCCGACTCGATTGCCTTGATGTCGTTTTTTGCCTTTACCACCCTTGCCTGATCTGGCCTGCTAAGAAGCTTTGGCACTAATAATGTGGCCAGAATGCCCAGAATTATGACCACCACCATCAGCTCAATAAGCGTAAAACCATCTTGTCCCTTAAATCTCTTCATCCTTTATACCTCCATATTTCTTAAATTCTAATTCCTAAACTCAACACTAAACACTCAAAACTCAACACTCATCCCCCTCCCCCCTACCCCCTGTCTTTATTATCTTACCATCTGATTCAGCTCAAATATAGGCATCATGATTGAAAGCACTATGAAGCCAACCACAGTTCCAAGAACCATAATCAGCACAGGCTCAGCCATGGAAACTATTCGAGAGGTAAGCCTCTCCACATCACGCCTCATAAAATAGGCAATCCGTAAAAGAAACTCCTTCAGCTCACCGGTGTTTTCCCCTGTAACCACTGTGGCCTTAAACATATCATCAAAGATGGTAGAGTTCCTTATAACATCAGAAAGGCTTCTTCCCTTCTGAACCTCACTGGAAATTCTCTCAATTTCTGACTGAAAGTAAAGGTTTGTCACCGCACCTTTACAGCCCTGAAGAGCCACCACAAGGGGGATACCCTCTTTAAGCTGAAATGCAAGCAACTCTGCAAACCTTACCATTATAGCCTTTCTGTAAAGTGTTATCTTTAGTAACCACCTGTCAACAGCCCCTTTTATTTTTCCTCCTCTGTTATAATCCCTGTAAAGCATTAATGTAGCAATACCAGCTACTATAGCAACAAAAAGCCCGTAATTCCTTAGAAACTCGCCACCCGTAACGAGTGCCCTTGTTATTAAAGGAAGCTCTACCTTTACGGTTTTAAAGATCCTTATCATCTTTGGCATTACATACATCAGCAGGAATCCAACAACTCCACTTCCAATAAGGGCAACCACCAGTGGATAGGCAAGGGCTGATTTAAGCCTTGCCTCCTGCTCTCTTCTTCTTTCCTCGTACTCTGCAATACTTAATAAGAGCTCTGCAAGCCCTCCAGTAGCCTCTGCCACTCTTACCATGTTTACATATACCAGAGGAAACAACTGTTTAAACTTTGAAAGGGCATCAGAGAATCTTATTCCTTTGGTTACATCATCTTTTATCTCTGTAAGCACTCCAGCAATGGAACGGTTTGATGTTTCCTTTGCACTAATCTCAAGTGCTCGTGTCAGAGGAAGACCACATCTTAACATAACCCCAAGCTGAAAAAACAGGTATCCCCTGTCAACTCTTCTCTTCAGATACCAGCGCCGTGCTTTTCTGCTCTCTTCAATCTCAAAGGGAAGGATATTTTTTTTCTGAAGGCTCTTTAATGCCTCTTTTCTGTCTGGAGCCTCTACCAGTCCGTCAACAAGATTACCTGAGTTATCATATCCCCTGTACTTATAAAGAGCCATTATAACCCTGTGTTGTTACAGTGAGAACCTCTTCAGGTGTTGTAACTCCACCACGAATTAATTCTACTCCATTGGCAAACATGGTTTTCATATGTTTCTTTATTGCCATAGCCATTATCTGCGAAGAATTAGCCTTCTTCATAATCAATTTTCTCACATCATCATCTATAAGCAGAAACTCAAAAATACCGGTTCTTCCTTTGTATCCGGTACCGAGGCACTCATCACAGCCAGCCCCTTTATAATAGTAATCAATCTCAATTCCCCTCTGTTTAAAAAGATAGGAGATTTCCTCAGACATCAGAACCTTCTGCCTGCAGTGAGGACATATCTTTCTTACAAGCCTCTGCCCGATAACAAGTAAAAGACTGCTGGATATCAAAAAGGGCTCTATGTTCATGTCAATAAGCCTGGCAACAGCAGTGGGTGCATCTGATGTGTGAAGTGTTGTCAACACAAGGTGTCCTGTAAGTGATGCCTGTATGGCAGCCTCTGCAGTTTCCTCGTCTCTTATCTCTCCCACCAGTATCACATCGGGGTCCTGCCTTAAAAAAGTTCTGATAGACCTTGCAAAGGTCACCCCCGTAGCCTGATTCACCTGAACCTGCACAATACCATCTATCCTGTATTCAATTGGATCTTCTATAGTAACAATATTAATAGATTCGTCTTTAATCTCGTTTATTGAGGCATACAAAGTGGTGGTTTTACCGCTTCCCGTGGGTCCGGTTACCATTATAATGCCATTTGGTGACTTAAGGAGCCTTCTTAGCAAATCTAACCTGCTTCCATCAATACCAAGTGTATTGAGGCTTAAAACCTCTTCAGAGCGCTGAAGCAGTCTTAGAACAATCTTTTCACCTGATGAGGTGGGAATTGTTGATACCCTTATATCAATCGTTTTTGTACCAAACTGGATGTTTATTCTCCCATCCTGGGGTCTTCTTGTCTCGGCCACATCCATGTTAGCCATTACCTTCAACCTTGCAACAATGTATTCAAGCAATCCTCTATCAAGAGTTTTCACGGTCTTGAGTCGACCATCTATTCTGTAACGAACAGTAAGTCCCTTTTCTCTTCCCTCAATGTGGATGTCACTTGCACCTGAACGAATTGCATCCATAATTACCTGATTAACAAGTTTAACCACCGGCGCATCTTCACCACCACTGCTGAGAATATCGTAGCCCTCTGCACTGATCCCCTCCATCTCAGCCTCCACATGAACATCCTCTGTCAGCAAATGAGAGTATTGTTCAGCCTTCTCAAGCAACTCTTCAGAGGGAACAAACCTGCACTTAGCAGACCTTCCCGTTTTTGTTGCAAGCAGGTTTGCCTTCATTGCACCACTTGTGGAGCTTACAAGAAAGTATATTTTGTCGTCATATACACTGATAGGCAAAAAGTCAGACCTGTCGTTGAATCTCCTGTAAAGTTCCAGGATATCTTCGTTTATTTTCTCTATATCAACGGATACCTCAGCCATTATATTATTGTAACGCAATAACCAGATTTAACCCAATACACCCACAAATCCAAACCTCAATAACCAAATAACTAATTTCTAAATCCTAAATCCTAATTTCTAAAAATAGGGTGTAGCGTGTAGGGTTTAGGGCGTAGTAAAAAACCCCACCTCATCAACGATATCAACCCAATAAACGCGATTAACGCAACCAACGCAACAAACGCAATAAACGCTATTAACGCAAATCAACGCATCTGATAAATAAAGGCCTCAAGCCCCTCTTTCTTCTGAAGGCGATGCTTTATAAATGTAGCAGGGGCAAGGCTGTTATATTTCCCTATCAACACCCTGTAGCCCCTTCCCTCTCTTTTTATCTCTCCCGTGTAACCATGGCTTTCAAGGAGCTGTAAAAGTGTCCTTGCGTTTTTCTCTGAAAGAAAGTATCCAACCTGCACAGCGTAAACAGGCATAACAGGTTTCACCTCTTTCTTTGAGGGGCTCTCCATAAGTGAACTATCAAATACTATGGTGTTTTTAAACTCTAAAGTGGGCAGGATTTCAGACGAGGGCCTATTTGCTGATAGCAGGAATTCATGCCTGCTTTCGTTAGCAATGCCTTCGTTGTTGCTTTCTCTGTTTATTTTCTCCCTGCTTTGCTGGTCTTTCTCTTCCTGATTTAGCTTCTGGTTTATCTCCTTTTCACCTTTTTTACCAACAGAGTTTGCCTTTTCTCTGGTGAGTTTCCTTATATCATCTCTTGTCCTGATGATACGGGTATTAATAAAAACCATCATGTTTGTCTTTTCAGAGTTTTTCTCGTGTGTCCTGAAAAGCGCTCCAAGTATGGGTATGTCACCAAGAAGTGGTACCTTTTTCTCAGTAACTGACTCATCATTTTTTATAAGCCCGCTAATTACTATAGTGGTGTTGTCTCTGACCTTTATCGTAGTTGTTGTGCTACGGGTCAGAGTGATAGGTGCCGAGGTTTCATTAGAAGCAGAAGCAACTACCTTCTTAACCTCCTGATATACATTCAGCAAAATGGTATTGTCATCCACTAAATGGGGGAGAATCTTTAGTTTTATGCCCACATCACGGTAGTCAAAGGTCTGCACAGGATTGTTATTTGCATCAAATTTTGTGCTTATGAGAAAGGGTCTGTTTTCACCAACAAAGACCTCTGCCTCTTCATTGTCCAGTGTAAGCAGTTGAGGCTTCGACAGTATATTAATGCCTGATTTTGTCTTGATGGCACTTACCAGTGCACTCAAGGTCGGGAATTTAACACCTTCGTAAGTAATTACATTACCCAGCACACCAAGTGAAAAACCATTTGGCAAGGCAGACAGGTTTGGTGGTTTGCCCTCAAGCACAGGTGCCTGCAGGTCTATCACATTGCCATCGTTGATAAAAGTGCCAGTGCCAACAAAGTTTTCATTGCCACCACCAGCAACCCATTCAACCCCGAACTTAGCACCCTCTTCAAGTGTGGTCTCAATTATCAGTGCCTCAACAAATATCTGGTCTCTCGGTATGTCAAGTTTTTCTATCAGTGCCTGCACCTTTGCATAGGTATCGGGATCACCTATCACTGATATAGTATTGGTAGCCTTATCTGCAGCCACAATCACCTTGCCAGGACTTGGAGCCGCCCCCTTTGCCCTCCCGGGCATAATACCTGCTATCATCTTGTTTATTATCTTTTCAACATCTTCTGCCCTTGCATACTTTAGCTTAAAAACCTTGGGGAAGGTTGCAGACTCTTCCTCTTTGTCGACCTTTTCAATAATACCTTCTATGGTCTCAAGGTCCTTTGGAAGTGCGGCAACAACAAGAGAGTTGGATGAGTTATCAACCATAAACACCGGAACCGCCATGGTGTAGTTTAATTTATTTAGACCAGTGAAGAAACCCTTCAGTGAGTTTTGAAGGTCAGAGGCCTGAACATACCTGAGCTTGTAAATCTTTATCATCACCTCTTTACCCATCTTCATAAGGCTCTCAATCACCTTTGACATACTTTGCAGATTTTCTCCCCTGTCTCTTACGACAACCGTATTCAACTTGGGCATTACCACAAACCTGCCAACATCTGACTTTATGATATTGAGGAAGCCCGTTATCTCCCTGGCATCAATGTTTTCCATCTGAAATACGGTTACAGAGAGCCTGTCTTTTTTGATCTCACTTTTTTCTCTAAACTCTGGTGCAAGTCTTATGGCTGCCCTTTTATCTATAATGTATATAATCCCATCCTTTTTGTTCATACCATAGTTGTTTATCTCCAGGACTGTTTTTAGTATCTCAATAAGCTCGTTTTTGGAAAAGCTCTTCTTTGCCTTGATGGTGACAGTTCCTCGTAATGTCTTTGGGTTATATACCATGTTCACTCCAGTGACGTCTGAAACAAACTCCACAAAATCAGAAAGCTCCATATCCTGAAAATGTATGCCCACTTCTCTGGAGTCCCTGGATGTGGTTTCAGAAAAGACCACCGAAGTAATACTGAAAACAAAAAGAAACATTAATATTGTAATCACTGCTTTTGTCTTCATTTTAATCCTCTATCTCAATAAAAAGGGTCTTCTTTTTTCCCCCTCTTAACATATCAATATTTACCGCTGTTACTGTATCAAGCTTTGATAACATCTCAACCAATCTTTCAGGAGAGCTTACATCCTCGCCATTTATTCTCTTTATTATATCCCCTGCCCTCAGTCCAATCTTATATAAAAAAGAATTCCTCTTTATCATTGCCAGACGATATCCAATAAACTCACCCTTTAAATAATAGGGGGCAATTCTTAATGTGGTGAGAAGTTTATTCAGATCCTTTGCCTTCTCAAGAACCTCCTGACGCTTTACAATTACCCTGTCCTGTATTGCAATTGCCTCATTTTTTGCTACTACAGGAGCCCTTTTTTGATTGAACTTCTCTTTATTTTTTTCCTCAGGAAAGGTAAGTATAAACCTTCCCTTTTTTCCCTCTAAAACAACACTGTTGAATCTTAAGTCTGATACCCTGTATCCTGATAGCCTATCCCCTTCCTTCAAGTATAAAAGCTCATCTCCGTTTTTAATCACAGCAAGCTTTTTATCACCAAGAAAAACACCAAGAAGTGTCAGATTCTTTAGTGAAACAGGAGGCCGCCCCCTGCCATCAGGCTTCCTGTTAACCACCTCAGTTATCTTCAGGTTCATTACATCACTGTTTAATATCTCCGCAATTGCCCTGTTAATATTGAACGAGGCAGTCTTACCTTCAGGCCTGTAATTCATCTTTTTTATTACTGGCCTGTACTGACTGTAATATATAACCGAGCTTACAAGCATGGCGAAAACCAGTCCTCCCACCACAGGATAAAGCCCCCTGAACAGGAAATTACCATACCTCTCTAACAATTCTGTTAAACTCATCACTAAGCCCCATTTTCAACAAAATCATTATACCACAAGGAGTTAAAATATTAAAGCAAGAAATGAAATTAAATTTATGGATGGAATAAGTTGGTAAATTGCGTTATTTGCGTTTATTGCGTTAGCTGTGTTTATCTCGTTTTTTGCGTTCGCTGCAAAATCCTAAATCTTAAATCCCAAATCTGAAATCCTAACCCCCTACTCCCTACACGCTACACCCTGTCTTTTTTATCTCCTACCCCCTACCCCCTACACCCTACACCCTGTCTTTTTTACTCCCTAATCTCATTCCACAGTCACACTCTTTGCAAGATTTCTTGGCTGGTCAACATTACAGCCCCTCATTACTGCAATATGGTAAGCAAGAAGTTGAAGGGGAATCACATGCACTATTGGTGCAAATAGCGGATGTGCTGATGGGACATTTATTACATCATCCACTTTATCCTCTATATAGTCAGGCTCATCTGTAACAGCGATTATCCTTCCTCCCCTTGCCTTTACCTCTTCCATGTTTGAAAGTGTCTTGTTGAAGAGCTCGTCAACCGGTGCAATAAAAACCGACGGCACTCCCTCTTCCACAAGGGCGATTGGGCCATGCTTCATCTCACCTGCTGGATACCCCTCAGCATGGATGTAGGATATCTCTTTAAGCTTCAATGCACCCTCAAGTGCTATGGGGTAATTAATTCCCCTTCCAAGATATAAAAAGTCTTTAGCATAGATAAGGGAGCGGGAAATCTCTTTTATGTGGCTGCTAACGCTTAAGGCCTTCTCTATGAGATCAGGCACCTTCCTTAACTGAAGCTTCAGCGTGGAGACCTCTCCATTGGTCAATCTCTTTTTCTTTATACCCAGAGCAACACCCAGTAGAGACAGGGCAGCAAGCTGTGCTGTGAATGCCTTGGTTGAGGCAACACCTATCTCAGGGCCTGCCCTGGTGTAAAGCACCGAGTCTGCCTCCCTTGAAGCAGTGCTTCCTACCACATTACAGATGGTGAGTGTCCTTGCCCCGTGAGAGGCTGCCTCCCTCTGGGCTGCAAGTGTATCAGCAGTTTCCCCTGACTGGGTTATTGAGATGAAAAGCGTGCCCCTTTCGATTATTGGCTCACGGTATCTGTACTCAGAGGCAATGTCCACATCAACGGGAATCCTTGAAAGTTTCTCGATTATATACTTGCCAATCAGTGCAGCATGATAGGAGGTCCCACAGGCAACAATGTGAAGCCTGTTAATCTCGAGCATCTGTTTTGTGGTAATACCGAGTTCATGAAGAAGACCAGGGGGATCATCTATCCATTCATTTATTGTGTCACGCACTGCCCTTGGTTGTTCATAAATCTCTTTCAACATAAAATGCTCATACCCCTCCTTCTCTGCCACAGAGGGCGACCAATCAATCTCCTGTATCAGCCCCTGGATGTCCACTTTATGGCAAAGCCCATCACCAATGTACTCTATGTCTATCCCCGCTGCACTAATACAACAAAAATGGCAGTCCTCAAGGAAAACAAATCTGTTTGTATAGGGCAAAAGTGCTGGAATATCAGAGGCAAAAAAGTACTCTCCATCCCCAATACCAACCACAAGGGGACTGCCGTTTCTTATCGCATAAAGCCTGTCCTGAGAGCCTTCTATCATCACTCCCAGGGCATAGCTTCCTCTTAAATGCCTCAGTGTCTTAAGAATTGCCTCTTTTTCATCAAGCCCCTGTTTCAAATAGTAACTTATCAGATGAGGCACCACCTCTGTATCTGTATCAGAATAAAATCTCGCCCCTTCTTCAGACAAAAAGTGGCGTATCTCACGGTAGTTTTCTATAATTCCATTGTGCACAACACAAACACCATCAACAAAGTGGGGATGGGCGTTTCTTGTAGAAGGTGGACCATGGGTTGCCCATCGGGTATGTCCGATGCCTTTTATGATGTTATTATTTGCTCTGGCAGGGATAATCTCCTGCAGATCTCGTATTTTTCCTTTGATTTTATAAAGTTCTATGCCATTTCCATTCTGTACAGCAATGCCTGCAGAGTCGTATCCTCTGTACTCGAGCCTTTTAAGCCCATCAATCAACACATCAACTGCCCTTTCTTTACCAATATATCCAACAATTCCGCACATCCTGAACCTCCCTGTCTCGATTGCCTGTAAAATATTTATGCAAATCACATACCCATTCCTCATTACCCCCCTCAACACAATAACCCAACTAACCTACTAACGCAAAGAACACAATTAACCCGATTAACGCTATCAACGCGATAAACGCAATTAACGCAATCAACGCAACTGCCCCCGATTAACACAATTATCATAATTTACTTGACTTTTTGTCTCTTTTAGATACAAAATATTTAACACATATTTCAACGAAGACCTGTTATTCAAGTATACGGAGGGCTTGATGAAGGGGCGGATCGGCTTTACAATTGATCAAAACCTCAAGATAGTCTCCTGGGGTAAGAAGATATCTGAGGTAACAGGACAGCCTGCCAGCAGTGTTAAAGGACGTTATTATCATGAGGTAATTCCAAGGTTATCTCTAAAAGAAAGTGAGGACCTTATAAAAAAAGCGATTCAGGAAAATAGACCTGTAAAAATTAAAAATTTCACCTTTAGATGTCTCACCGGGGCCCAGTCTGCCGATATCTCAATCAGTCCCTCTAAAAACAACAGGGTTTCTGTTTCTTTGTGCATAAAAAATAACTGTAAATACAAGGAAAAACTTAACTCCTGTGAAAGACTAATCGACATCGGTAAACAGGCATCCACCCTTGCACATGGAGTCCGCACCCCTTTAAATGCAATTAAAGGCGCCGCTGTTTACCTTAAAAACCGTTACCCTGACGAAAAACCCCTCCTCGAATTCATCGACATAATTGAAGAAGAGATTGGCAAGTTAGACAATTTTGTCTCTAAATTCCTTACTGGTGTATTGAATCCTGAGGGTGAAATCGTCAATGTAGACCTTAATCAATTAATAAAAAAATTAGAACCCTATACCGTTATCCCCAGAGAAACAAAAAATATAGAGATAGAATTCATGTACAATAAAATACCAATGGTGCAGGTTGACCCTTTTCATATAGAGCATGCGATACTTAATCTTCTGAACAATGCCATAGAAGCTGTAAAGGAAAATGGTAAAATCAGGATACAAACCTTCACTCAGATAGATGGTAACAACAAGTTTGCCGTGGTTGAGATTTCCGACAATGGCCCGGGATTTTCTAACAATATAGTCAGTTATGGAGGTATTCCTGAAAAAGGACAGTCTCATGGGTTTGGTCTCTTTCTTACAAGAGAGATAGTGCAGTTTTATAAGGGGGACATTGAAATAAAGAGCCTTAAAGGGGAAGGAACTGTAGTAAAGATCCTTTTACCAGAAAAATCAAAAAATTAGGAATGTCTATGGGATTATCGGTTGGAAACATATTAATAGTGGATGACGAACCAAATGCACTCAAGGTTTTGTCAGCCATCCTTGAGGAGGATGGCTATATGGTCACCAGATCAGACAATGTTGACGATGCCCTTGAATTTCTGATAAGCAACGATTTTGATGCTGTAATAACAGACCTCAAGATGCCTGGCAAAGATGGAATGTTTCTCTTTGATTACATACAGGAAAATATCCCTGACATACCTGTAATATTCCTTACCGCCTTTGGTACTGTTGAGTCAGCAGTTCAGGCAATGAACAGGGGAGCCTATTATTACTTTGTGAAACCGCCAAACTACACTCAGCTCAAGGGAATTCTCTCAAGGGCAGTTGAACAAAGAAAACTCAAAAAGGAACTTGAGTTGATGCGAAAGCGTCTCCTTGAGCAGGACAATCATATTCACATTATAGGCACCACTCAGGAAATGAAAAGGATATTTGAGGTGATAGATGCAGTTAAAGAATCCTCAAGCACAGTACTGATTACTGGAGAAACAGGAACAGGCAAAGAGCTCATTGCCCGTTCTCTTCACTTCAATAGCTCAAGAAGAGAAAAGCCCTTCGTTCCTGTAAACTGTGCTGCCATCCCGAAGGACCTCATCGAGTCTGAGCTTTTTGGTTACGAAAAAGGAGCATTCACAGGCGCCACTTCACGGCGAATAGGTAAGTTTGAAGAGGCATCTGGTGGAACCCTGTTCCTTGACGAAATCGGAGAGCTTGAGCTTCCCCTTCAGTCCAAGCTACTAAGGGTTCTGCAGGAAAGGGAGCTTGAAAGACTTGGAAGTAACAAAACAATAAAGGTAGACTTTCGTCTTATATGTTCAACCAACAGAAACCTCAAGGAAGAAGTAAAGTCAGGCAATTTCAGAGAAGACCTTTATTACAGGATTAATGTTGTGGAAATCAATGTTCCACCACTGAGGAAAAGGGTTGAAGATATCCCTCTACTTGCAATGGAATTCCTCAACGAATTCTCTATAAGAGAGAAGAAAAAACTATCATTTTCAGATGAGGTAATAGACATTTTCAGGGCCTACCACTGGCCTGGTAACATCAGACAGCTTAAAAACATAATCGAGAGGGCCGTGGTGCTTGCAAGAACCGACAGGATAACCCTCCGTGAGTTGCCTGATGAACTAAGACCACCAAGGAAAAAGTTTATACCAAGAAAGACCTCCACAGATAAGCAGGAACTGAAGACATTAAAAGAACTTGAAGAGCAGGCTATAATTACTGCACTAAAAGAATGTAATGGTAATAAGTCAAAGGCAGCCAAAATGCTTGGAATCTCCCGCAAGGCATTCTACAAACGACTTAAAGAGTACAACATAAACCTCTAACCCCCTACCCCCTACTCCCTACACGCTACCCCCTATACCCTATTTACTGTTTCCATCCGATACAATGTATCCATAGGCATCAAAACGGTTCAAACGGCTCAAACGGTTCAAACGGTTCAAACGGTTC
>CAZEYP010000008.1:46428-61706 GCA_964515925.1 uncultured Nitrospirota bacterium | reverse complement strand
TGCACTTGTGTTGCCTTCGCTATAACCGCCTGAAGGGGTGGTATAGCTTGCTGCCTCAGCTTTAAAATTATAAGAAAACAAAAAAGCAATAAGAAAAACGGTAATACTAAATAAGAAAGCATTTTTCAACAACTCAAGACAAAATAATGTCCCATTTTCCCTTAACCTTTTCTTAACCTTACAAAAACTACCACTGCCCCTCTTCATGGCAAGCTCCTCCTTTAATAAAATGTATTTTTAAGACAATACTAACTTCGTTATCAGGTTAAAGTTGATTTGTTTACATTTAGATTCAGGAAGAGCGTGCTTTTCCCCTCACCATCTGTCTCCGCCAAAAAGGTGAGAAAACTTCCTCCGTTCATTTCCGAACCCCCACTTCCTGCGCCCCCAGCTCCTGCCCCCGGAGCCTGATGGTTTGGTATGTATCTGACTCTGGTCAATGCATATACCATGCCATCTTATAATTAAAATTATAGTTGGTATTACTTTGAAGTAAAAAAATCAGTGAGAAAGATCACGGAACTCTTTTAGCTTCACACATAATGCACCATTTATTTTTTAAGTGTTTTCAAGGAGATTTGATATTTTCTTTAAGGTCTGTAAGGATTATTCAGGATATCCATTTTGCCCTAAGAACCACTACCGGGTAGGTAAAGTTGAAGGCTCTATATGTATTGTGTGTTTTCACACACAATTGTGTGAAAATCCGCTTCTGCTCAGGAGATTCTACTTAGCCTCATCGTGAGGCTTTCCTGTTAGCTCTTTTATCCTTGAATGAAGTAAGTTCTGCAGTCGATGAAAAAAAAGTATCAGCACTAAAAGACTTAAACCCAACCACAACCACCGTAGCCATCCATGAAGTATATGCATAAAGGTTTCGCCCATGATATAACCAACTGTAAAGATTACCAGGGCCCAAAAAGCACAATTAACCGCTTCAAAGATTAAAAACAATCCAAAGGGAAGCTCTGTAAGGCCAAGCCCCAGTGCACCTATAATACGCATACCGTAAAGATACTGTAGTATAAAGATGGATGTCTTTGGATGTCTGAGAACGATCCTGTTGACCTCTTCAAAATGAGACCTGTATCTATGAAATCTTTTTAAGATATATCTGGTGCCCAGTGTCCTTCCAATAAAAAACCAGAATAAATGACCTGTCCAGGCACCCAGCAGTGCGGTTAGCCAGACACCAAAGGGACTTAAAAACCCCTCACCAGCCAAAACTGCTGCAGTAATTAATATGCCTTCTCCTTCGAAAAAGGTACCTACAAAAACTGTAAGCAGTCCATATTTCTTTACGGTTATCAAAATCCTGGTGGTCGTGAGCATTAACCCGAGGTAGAGTTAGTCGATGTAAATGATAAGACTACTTCTGTATCTCAGCCTTTTCATCAGATGAATTGTCGTGAAGAGCCTTTTTAAAATCTCTGATGGCCTTACCGATATTACTGCCCAATGCAGGGAGTTTACTTGGACCAAAAACCAGCAGGGCAATAATAAGTATAATTGCGAGTTCTGGAAAGCCAATATCAAACATCCCTTCTCCTTTAAGTTTAGTCTATAATAAAGTATAGCAAAAAGACCAAGTTAATGCGTACCTTCCCCTGATGCCGCCTGATGAGCCAAAGTATGCCTATGCCGCATTCCGCATGATACTGACCTGAACGGAAAGAGACAGTATGTAATAGAAATTAAAGTTTTCTCTTAGATGTCCGAAAAGAGGATAAAAAGAGGGGTCTTTAAGGAGGTCTGAAATGATGTCCTATTTAAAAAGAAGGGTATACCTTACAGGTGCCCTTATGGTAGGTATTTTACTTGCTGGAGAGATTGTCTCATCTCTTATACTGTCTACTCTGCTTCGAGCAAAAAACCCTGAGGCATTTACAATACTACCGGTAACCATCCCTGTTACGGCTGTTTCTATCCTGTTATGTGGAGTTGCCGGTTTCTTTATTTTGCGCAAAGATGCACTGGAGATGAGAAGCAGAATATCAAGGATTTTAGAGTCCTATGGAATTAAAATATCAGATGGCACTGAGAAGGGATTGCTTACCAATACCGAGCAGTTTTTCTATGGTATTGTTAAACAGGCAGAGAATGCAATGGTTGCTATATCAGGACATATTAAACTTATTTACGATGAATTATTAAGACTAAACCGCTCAGTAGATTATCTTCAAACAGGCATGCAGCAGCAGGTAAAGCAGACAGAGCAGTACACCACCGGTACCGTTATAATTGCAAACGCGGCTGCTGAAATGGTGCAGAACCTTCAGGATGCAGAAAAGGTCACTGAAGAAACTGCTACCCTTGCCTTAAAGGGAATGGATATCGTGAAGGATACGGTCTTCAGTATGCATGAGATATCAACTGCGGTGCAGGAGGTAGCAAACCAGATTGAGCAACTTGGAGCAAACAGTAAGGAAATTGGAGACATTATTACAGTGATAAATGAAATTGCAGAGCACACCAATCTTCTGGCACTAAATGCCGCTATTGAGGCAGCAAGGGCAGGAGAGCATGGTAAGGGGTTTGCGGTAGTTGCTGACGAGGTCAGAAAACTTGCTGAACGAACAACAACAGCTACAAAAAAGATAGTGGGTATAATCGACAATACCCAGCGCTATGTGGGAAACTCTGTTCAGAGCATGAAGGGCTGTCTGGAGTTAGTTAAAGATGGAATCGACAAATCAGAAAAGGCAAGGCTTTCACTTGAAAATATAATTGATTCATCAAAGAAATCTACTTCCAGTGTCAGGGCTGTTTATAAGGCAACAGAGGAACAGACAAAGGTGCTTTCCGAGATCTCCATGCACATGGAAAATGTATGTGACCTTGCAAGGATCTCAAAGGACACCCTTGATCTGCTGAAGAACTCTCTAAAAATGCTCATCCAGCACAGCTTAAAGGTAAAAAACAGCACCACTGACATCAGGATTTCAGAGATCCCAAAATTGTTATCCCAGAATATAGATACTCAGAAAGTGGAAGAAAAGCTTAACTGCTGGGAATTTAAAAAATGCGGAAGAGAAAAGACAGGCGACTGTCCTGCCGTCAGAGAAAACACCGGACATATCTGCTGGATGGTGGCAGGCACCATGTGCGGTGGAAAGGTTCAGGGAGCCTTTGCTGAAAAGGTGGGCAACTGCAAGGAATGCAATTTTTATCATTACATGAAGGGGCAGACTGAACCAAAAGAGCCTGTGCCTGCTAATGTTTAAATAAAGCCTTCACTTCTTCTGTTAAATCCATTATAATCATAATATGAGATATAAGAAGTTCTTTATTGCTGGAGGAACTGGTTTTGTTGGTAAACATCTATGTAAGGCATTGAAAGAAGATGGATGTTCACTAAAACTCCTTGTCCGTTCAGAAAAAAAGGCTGAGCAGGCCATTGCAGAGGGGTACAGACCACACCTTGGAGATATCACCAGAGGGGAATCACTCAAGGGAGCATTAAATGATGTAGATGTGGTTGTAAATCTGGTTGGTTTAATACAGGAAACACCTAACCTGAGCTTCCACAGGGCCCATGTGGAAGGCACTTTCAACCTCATAGAGGAGTCAAAAAACTCAGATGTAAAACTCTTTTTTTATCAGTCTGCCCTTGGAGCTGATCTGAACTCCACCTTTAAATACTCTAAAACCAAGGCTGAGGCAGAAGAGATTGTAAAGGCATCAGGCATTCCTTATATTATTTTTCGCCCCTCCCTCATTATCGGAAAGGGCGATGGTTTTACGAAAAGCCTCCTTGATGTTATAAACAGATTCCCTTTCATACCTGTGCCTGGCAAGGGAGAGGCAAGGTTTCAGCCATTGTCAATTAATGACTGGGTGCAATGTTTTTTAAAGGCTATGACAGATTATGCCTTCGTTGGCAAAACAATAGAATTTGGAGGACCAGAACATCTTACCTATAATGAAATATTAAGGATTTTAATGGCTACCCTTGGCATTAGCAAACCTATTATGCATATTCCCAAGTCATTTGTAAAAGCAGGTCTGCCTTTAGGAAAACTTGCCTCATTTATAGGAATTAAGACTCCATCCATTACCTCAGAACAGATAGAACTTCTTCAGGTTGATAACATTACCAGAACTGACAGCATTGAGAAACACTTTGGCTTCAAACCAATGAGCTACAAAGAGGCCCTCAAAATATCCCTTGCTTAATTGCGTTCTTTGCGTTAATCGCGTTAGTCGCGTTATAGCGTTAATTGCGTTGATATTTTTTGTTATCAGCTTCGATTTGCCGAAAACACTGTTATTATAGTTTGGAAAATTGGAATTTATAAATTAGAATTTGTTTAGAATTTAGATATTAGAATTTAGGATTTAAAAATAGGTGCTTGAGGATTCAAGGAAGTAGGGATTTTTACTACCCCCTACCCGCTACACCCTACACCCTGTCTTTTTTACTCCCTACACGCTATACGCTACACCCTGTCTTTTTTACCCCCTATTTTTTAGATACCCTGTGTTCTCTGTGGTTAAATTAATCCTAAAAATTAAAACCTGACAGTGTTCAGATGGCACACTGCAATTGCAAGGGCATCGGCACTGTCGCTGTTTAGTTCATGATTATTAATTGTAAGTATTGTCCTTACCATCTTTTGAACCTGAAACTTTTCCGCCCTTCCGTAGCCTACTACTGACTTCTTCACCTCATTTGGCGAATACTCCTTTACCTCTATTCCCTTTGTGGCAAGGGCAAGTAGCACCACTCCCCTTGCATGGCCAAGACCAAGGGCACCGTTTATACTCTTTGCAAAAAAGACCTTTTCAATGGCTGCCTCTGTGGGAGAAAACTGATCAAGCAACTCCACCAATCTCTTATAAAGTAATCTTAACCTCTCAGGAAGGGCATTTTTTCTGGGAAGCCTGATAACACCGGCATCAATAAACCTCAGGTTCTTCCGTTCGTCTTTCTCCACTATGCCATAACCACAACAGAAACTGCCCGGGTCTATGCCAATAACCCTGGTAGTGCTCATTTTGCTGCAAACTCAAAGAGGATCTTTTCAACAAGCTCACATATTATATGCCCCAGAGTGATATGGACCTCCTGAATTCGTGGTGTATCTGTAGAGGGAACCACAAAGGCATAATCTGCTCTGGATGCCATCCTTTTACCCTTTGCACCTGTAAAGGCAACCACTGTAAGGCCCTTCTTTTTTGCAGCATCCATTGCCTTCAGGACATTCTTAGAGCCACCGCTTGTGCTTATGGCAATCACCGTATCGCCCTCATGTGCAAGACTTCTAAGCTGACGGACAAATACCTCTGAGTAGTCATAATCGTTGGCAATGGATGTGATAACCGCCATATCGGTGTTAAGTGCAATTGCAGGAAGCCCGGGCCTTTCCTTTTTAAATCGGTTTACAAACTCAGCAGCTATATGTGAGGCATCAGTGGCTGAACCACCGTTTCCAAAAAGCAGGAGCTTTCCGCCCTCATTGAAGGCATCGGCAATATGCCTGGACAGCTCTATAATCCTGTCGGCATACTCATTAAAAAAAGCCTCCTTCAGGGCTAACGAGTCTTTGACGACCTGCTTAATAAGTCCTTTCATGCATCACACCTGTCTTAATTTCTTTCAGAGTGGGCGGGCCCTTTTTTCCACACCCGGAAATTAATAAGACTGACAAAAAAGCTATAATAAATGCCAGTGTCAGCAATCTCATCTCTTAAGCCTCTCTTTCCAGAGTGCTATCTGTTTTTTCACCTCATCCGGTGATGTTGAGCCTACAGAAACCCTCCTTCTCAGGGCATCCTTTAAGTTAAAAAGCCCCGCTATGTCCTCCTCTATCCTGTCTGAAAACCCTCTAAGTTCATCAAGGGTAAGCTCATCAAGTGCCCTGTTATTGTCAATGGCATACCTCACTATCTGACCTGTTATCTCGTGAGCCTTCCTGAAGGGCACACCCTTTCTTACAAGATACTCTGCAAGGTCAGTGGCAAGGCTGTAGCCGCCAGAAGCAGCACCCGGGGTTGTTCTGGTGTTAAACCTCGTCTTTGGTAGCATCTCTATCAAGACCTGAAGTACCGCCCTTACCGTGTCAACCGCATCAAACAGGGGGGGCTTGTCCTCCTGCATGTCACGATTGTATGCAAGCGGAAGCGCCTTCATAAGGGTAAGAAGACTCAGCAGTGCACCGTAAACACGACCTGTCTTTCCCCTTATCAGCTCGGCCACATCAGGGTTTTTCTTCTGGGGCATTATGCTTGAGCCCGTGCAGAATGAATCAGGAAGCTCTATAAAACCGAACTCCTCTGTTGACCACAGGATTAGTTCCTCGGCAAGGCGGCTTAGATGCATCATTAAGATAGATGAACAGGACAGAAACTCTATAACAAAATCCCTGTCCGACACTGCATCCATACTGTTAATGGAAATGCGACTGAAACCAAGCTGTTTTGCTACATACTCTCTATCTATGGGAAGTGTTGTGCCGGCCAGTGCACAGGCACCAAGGGGGAGGCTATCGGTTCTTTTAAGGCAATCCGCAAAACGCTCTCGGTCACGCTCAAGCATCTCCACATAAGCAAGCATATGCTGTCCAATAGTCACCGGCTGAGCCCTCTGAAGATGCGTATAACCTGGCATTGCTGCCTCAGCATACCTGCTGGCAAGCCCGAGGAAGACCTTCTGCAACCTGAGCAGGCTGTTCATTATCTCCTTAATCTGGTCCTTCAGGTAAAGCCTTATATCCAGTGCCACCTGGTCGTTTCTTGAACGGGCTGTATGGAGTTTTCCTCCCACAGGTCCAATTCGCCTTATAAGCTCTGCCTCTATGTTCATGTGGACATCTTCATGCTCTGCCTTCCACTGAAACCTGCCCTCCTTTATATCCCTGGCAATGCCTTTAAGACCCTCTATGATTGCCCTTGCCTCCTGAGATGATATTATCTTCTGGCGGGCAAGCATGCGGGCATGGGCAATGCTACCCTTTATATCATAGGGCCATAGCCTCCAGTCAAAGGAAATGGACTCCGTAAACTCCTCTACCACAGAGGCGGTCTTTTCTCTGAACCTTCCAGACCATGCCTTCTTCATCCTGAAGACTCTCCTTTCTCAGGGTCTATTAATTGTAAAGGTATCTCTAAGGTATTGTAAAGTGGGGGGAGTAAGGCAAATATAATTTGAGTCTTTGTTAATAACCTCCCACGCTGTCTTACCTACATTTGGGCATCGTTAATCCATGCTCTTTCAGTATCCGCATGATTGCCCCCTCTGATTCCTGTCTATTCACCGAATTTATACCTTTTGAGTTCTTTCAACCTTTTTTGAACACTGTCGCCTTGCATTGTAAACTTATCCCAGGGGGAGATTTTTTATCTGACCTTTTATGATTTTTAGTTCTTCTCTACCTTTAAGTTCTAATACAATAGGGAACTCTCAATGGATGTTTTACAATTCATAACGACTCCATATCTCAATAAATTTGCATTTCAAACCTTGACTGCATATTTTTAAAGCAAAAAGCAAGACCTGCCCCCCTTTTTTGCTCAAATTCATTGTAGCGGGTATATGTGATATTTCACACACCTCAATTGCGTAAAATTACTTATCCACTGTCAAAATATGTGCATTAAGATTCAATATATTGGTAATATACAGAACAAAAGAACTATATATTGTATACAGGTATCAGGCACGAATATTGCTTATCGAAATACGATATCGGTTTCAGATAATATATTTAAGATGTTTAGAAACTTTTTCATAGGGTTTGTGAGGATACATATCCTCTATCATGCCTCAAAGGAGCCTGTCTATGGTCTCTGGCTGATAAATGAACTTGCACGCCATGGCTACAGACTGAGCCCGGGTACACTATATCCTATACTCTCTAAGATGGAGAAGGATAGACTTATTAAATCAAGAAAGAAGGTGGTTAACGGAAAGGTAAGAAAGTATTACACTATCACAAAAAAAGGAGAAAAAGGCCTAGATAAGGTGAAGGAAAAAATCAGGGAATTAGTAAAAGAGGTGATAGAGGAATTTTGAAAAGAAAGGGGGTGATAGAAAAGCCGTTATTCTTTTAGGTTTGGGGGAATTGTTTTCGAGATCCTATTCTGAGTGGAGTCAGGTTTAAGAGTTTTAACTTAAAAACCAAACAAACAAAAGGGGGTACAGATGAAAGGAGTATGGGTAACTATCCTTTCAGTAGTTTTTTTGACAGGTTTTGTGTGCCTTGCTCATGCAGGACAAGGTTATGTTGGCTCTGATGCATGTTTCCAATGCCATCCAGTTGAATATAACGACTTCAAGGTATCAGGCCATCCCTACAAACTCCAGAGGGCCGAAACTGCTAAATACTGGAAACTTCCACTTCCACCAGGATATACTTGGGATGACATCTCCTATGTGATAGGTGGCGCTTATAAGAAGGCACGATATATTGACAAAAAGGGCTATATTATTACCGCTGCAAAGGATGGTTCTGATCTAAAAACCCAGTATAATCTTGAAACAGGCACATGGTCATACTACCACAAGGGGAAGAAGAAACCATATACATGCGGAAAATGCCATACAACTGGTTTTAAAAACAAGGGTCATCAGGATGGGCTTGAAGGTATCAAAGGCACCTGGGCATTCCCTGGCATTCAGTGTGAGGCATGCCATGGCCCAGGAGGTGAGCATGTAAAGACTGGTGACAAATCAAAGATTTTGGTTGACAGATCATCAGCCTTCTGCGGCAAGTGTCATATAAGAGGTTCTAAGAATAAGATACCTGCAAAAGGTGGGTTTATAAGACACCACGAACAGTACAATGAGCTCCTGGCAAGCCCTCACAAGTCACTGAATTGTGTTACCTGCCATAATCCTCACAAGACAGCCAAATTCAGTATAAAGACTAAATGTGAAAGCTGCCATGTTTCAGAGGCTAAGGCATATCAGGGTAGCACCATGGAACAGGTAGGCGTAAGGTGTATTGACTGCCACATGCCAAAGGCTACTAAATCAGCAGTTAAATTTGGTAAATACGAAGGCGACATAAGAACACACCTTTTCAAAATCAATACAGCCTCAGATGCAGAGATGTTCTATACAGAAGAGGTAAAAGGTAAGAAGAAGACCTTTGCTAAAGGTTTTGTTACATTAGACTTTGCATGCCTCAGTTGCCATAAAAACAAAGACAGGACTTGGGCATCTCAGTTGGCAAAGGGAATACACTCTAAAGGCAAATAGAAGAGCCCCTGGAAACATGCACTTAATAAGTGCATGTTTCCAGGGTAAAATAAGGCAGTTCTGGGTAGAATGATTGCATTTTTCATCCTCGCAGCGGAGGGAATATAATAATGACGGTCTCCATTTAAAAGTCCATAACAGCTCATGTAAGAAAGCCCTTCTTCCTCTATTTCCCGAATTTCTCCCCTTTGAACGCTTTTAACTTTTTTTAAATACTGTTCCCTTGTATTTCAACCTTATCCCAGGGGGGCACTTTTACCTGACCTTTTTACGTGCGAACTAATTATTTCAGGAGTTCCCCCAAAAACATCTTGCAAGAGAGAAAACTTTTTGAAAAACAAAGGGAAAATGGATTTAGCAAGTGGTCTTATAGGAATTTCAAAAAAATGGGGGAACTTTTTGCAAGGGATTGAAAACAGGAGACCTCCTCTGGTATAACCTTCTAACTTAAGGAAAAAACAAAGGAATAACCTGAGGAGGTCATATGAATTATACCAAAATGGCGAGGAAATTGAGAAAGAGGATAAGCATATTTTCGGGGGAACTTTCGGCAGGATTAGCGAAGGTATGTGAGAGGTTTATAACAGAGATGGTTTATGGGATACAGGCATCGCAATCAGTAGTGCTTACGAAGATAAGCCGGAAGTTAGAGGAGAGGATAAGTATAAAGAAGACCGAAGAAAGGCTAATCTGTGTGATTCACATAGATCGTTTCAATTTTCTTAACCTCGAATCTATCCAATAGTTGGGGTCTTGAATTCGTTCCTTCTCAGGATCATAATTTGCTTCTACTTCTTCCCAAAGAGGTGTTCTCTTAATTAATTCGCATACTCTATCCATTGGTGTTTTGCCATTTAGCATACTGTGAGGTCTTTCCCAATTGTAATAATGCTGCCACTCTGCAAGCCTATCATGTATATCAGGACTATTTACATCAACCACTGCATAAAACTCCTGCAGGTCCGTCAGATGTGACCTCTCTACCTTACCATTCAAGTGCGGTGAACCAGGTTTTATAGGTCGAAACTTTATACAATACTCCATAAGCTTTTCTTGAAACTTATATGCAAAAAATTCACTGCCCCTGTCTGTTTGTATTCGTTGTATTGAAAAAGGCATCTCTTCTACCACTTTCTCTAAAAACTCTATACTGTACTTGGCAGCCTTCCTTGGATATAGCCCTAATACCCTGTATCTGGTACAATCATCTATCGCTGTATACTGGTATAAACCAGGAGCTATTTTACATACATCCATTTGCACTCGTTCTCCTGGTAATGGTCTTGTGTATCTCTTTATTCCCTTCTTATTTCTTCTCTTCCTTTTTAGTGGTGGCCTATTATGACGCTTCAGTATCTTGTGTATACTCGCCAAGAAAAGTGAAATACATTGAAACCATGTCTATGAATCACACACTCCTTAAGGTTGTCATACCTCTGGACAGAACTCCTTCCATAGTTACACCTCCTGTCTTATGAGTTTCTTTGCTTAATATTTTATACCCTAACTGACACAATTTTCTGGTTAACTCCCCCGAACTATGGCAGGATATGTATTAAAAGCAGCCAAAAGAGTCTTTGGCATTGCTGATTTTCACTACTATGCCATATCAGATGGACTCAGGAGCATATTTGAACGTCATCCAGGACGGCCTGTGCCACCCTCAGTATATAGGAAAATGAAATTTCAATGTCTTTTATTTACATCAGGCCCTTGATTCAGAAAAAATTGGGGGATCTCCTGCTAATTATTTCTGTTGACAGTTTTGGCAAAATAGGTTATTTTATTAGGTAGTTATCTTGATTTTTTTATAAAACACTTTAAACAAAGGAGTGAAGCCATGAAGAGATGGATTCTATTTTTCTGTATAGCCTTTATCCTTATAGCTGGAACAGCCTTTTCAGCAGATGTGGTAAAGTATACCATAAAAAAAGGCGATACCCTCTGGGACATCTCTGGATTGAAACTTACCGATCCCTTTGCCTGGCCCAAGATATGGAAGGAAAACCCCCAGATTAAAAATCCTGACCTCATATATCCAGGGCAGATAATAAGGATCCCAAAGGATTTAATACAGAAGCAGGTCGTGCTGCCACCTCAAAAAAGAACAAATAAAGAAGCGGTACGTATGCCCGTTTCAGAACCAGTTAAACAACCAAAAAAAGTTCTCTCGCCAGATCTAATTCTGAGCGCTGGATACATTGAAGAGCAGATTAACAAAGTTGGGAGTATAATAGCCACCCCATCTGGAATGTCTATGGTAGGCAAAGACGATGAGGTTTACATAACTGTTAATGGTGCGGTTAATGAAGGGCAAAAGTTTTACACCTTTAAAACCTATGGAATAGTTAATCATCCTGTTACTAAACAGCCCCTTGGAGAACTGATTGAAATCACCGGCATAATAGAGGTAACTGGAAAAGAAGGAAACTATATCAAGGCACTGGTTATCAAATCCTATTCTGAAATCGAGGTTGGCTCTTATCTTGACAACTACTATGATGTTAAACCATTAGATATTACCAGAGAGCGTGAAGGAAAGGCCCATGGTGTGATTGTGGCAGGAAAAGACCTACGATATCTAACGGGAAGACTCGATGTTGTTTATTTAGACAGGGGTGTAAACGATGGCCTTTTACCTGGTGATGTGTTAACCGTTGTATCCACAGATAACCCCAAAAGACCCATAGGAAAAATCCGTATAATCAGTGCAAGAAATACCACCTCTGTGGCAGAAGTTATAGAGAGCACTCAGGAAATTGTAAGGGGAGACAGTTTTTGATTTTTGATTTTAGATTTTAGATTTTGGACTTTAGATTTTAGATACAGGGTGAGGGAACCTGTTTTATGATACTGTCGTGGTCTCTCTGACAACTTTATCTTAGGTGGTTGTACTTTTGGTCAACCTCTGTGTTCACTCAAGCTCGTGTATAAAAAATTTGTTAGTCCTTTCCTGTGAAATGGTGGTTTTTGGGCCGTGTCCTGGAAGCACCACCGTATCATCAGGAAGTGACATCAACCGTTTAAAGGACTCCTTTAGTTTTAGCAGGCTTCCACCGTGAAAATCGGTTCTACCCACAGAACCAGAAAAGAGGGTATCGCCGGTTATAACTGTGCCCTCACCATAAAGGCATATACCACCAGGACTGTGCCCAGGGGTGTGCATCACAGTAAATCTCAATGCACCTACCTCAACGGTATCACCTTCCTTTAAAAACCCATCAGGCTCTGGAAGGGGCTTCATATCATACCCCCAGAATTTGGCCATATCACGGGCTGCCTCGTATATCAGAAGTTCGTCTTTGTGTATGAGCACAGGGGCACCGGTTGATTCCTTTAGCTCTGGCACTGCCCCAACATGGTCAAAGTGGGCATGGGTGCAGATAATGTATTTAACATTAAGACCTTCAGAGCGGATTATTTCCTCGATCCTGTCCGGTTCGTCTCCGGGGTCAATCACAAGGCAGTCCTTTGTGGAGAAGTCAAAGATGATGTATGTGTTTTCCTCAAGTGGGCCTACAACAAGAGACCTTATCTGCATCCTGATTTTTCCTCTATTGTGAGTTTTACAGCTGAGAAGCAGCGGAGATAAAAACAAAAGCACCAGAAGGGCACCTGCAAATGCCCTTCTGGTGACGATTATTAACCTAAAAAGGCCTTGAATGGGTTCACAAACAGAACGATGAGCACAACGACCAGCGCATAGATACAGAGAGACTCAATCATTGCAAGACCGATGATGAGAGTTGTGGTGATCTTACCTGAAGCATTAGGGTTTCGTGCAACACCCTCGCAGGCCTTGCTAACACCGAGTCCCTGACCAATGCCTGTTCCAAAAGCTGCAATACCGATTCCGATCAGACAGCCAAGAACCGCTGTTGAGTAATAGCCCACTGCTGCATCGCTTGCTGCAAAGGCAACAGGAGCAACTACAAGAATCAGTACCATTGAGAGAAGAACTGCTGTAAGTACTCTCTTCATTACTACGCCTCCTTTCGTGAAGGTATTAAATTAATGTGCCTCTTCAACGGCACCAGCAAGATACAAAGTACTTAACAATACAAAGACAAAGGCCTGAACGATGTTTACCAGCACTCCGAGACCAAGCACTACAATCGGTATAAAGGCAGGAACAAGCCCCATCAACACCGCAATAAGCAGCTCATGAGAAACCATGTTTCCAAAAAGCCTGACAGAAAGTGTAAGGGGTCTTGCAAAATGTCCGATTACCTCAACAAAAAACATGATCAACATCAGAGGAATTGCAAATATTGAACGAACAGGTCCAAGGAAATGATTGATATATTTTGCCTTGTGAACCTTAATTCCGTAGTAATGGGTTGCAAAAAAGACAGGAACTGCACAGGATGCAGTGGTGTTTATGTTTGCTGTTGGTGTGGCAAACCCGGGAATCATGCCAAGAAAATTACAAAGCAGTATATAAAATCCAAGTGTTCCTATAAGTGGAAAGTGTCTTCTTGCCCATTTATGTCCAATTGTTTCTTCACAAAGGTTGTATAGAGCCTCAACAATGGCTTCTATAAAGTTTTGTAGGCCCCTTGGGACGATGTTGATTGACCTTCTGACAATAAGACCTGCAATGATTAAGATTATCATTGCAACCCATGAATAGGTGACATACTCTGGAACACCCGGTATATTAATCAAAAACCCTGCTTCTTCCACGATATTCCTCCTTCCGCAGAACTTAGAGATATGGTTGTAAGTGGTATATATTACAAATACAAAGTAGAATTGTCAAGGATGGGGAATTTTAATTTTTTAATAGAGCTATTTGATTTTTTATAATGGTATATCGTTGATACTGAATATTGCCATGAGCATACTTACCACAATAAATCCTACTACAAGGCCCATAACCAGTATAATGGCAGGTTCAATAAAACTGATAAGCCTCTTTATCATTGCACGGCTTTCTGCCTCAAACCTCTCGGCAATCTTTATAAAGGTATCTTCAAGCCGTCCTGCCTCCTCACCAACTGCCACCATCTGCAGAACCACCTCCGGAAACACTCCACTTTCCCTTAAAGGAATGGTAATCCCCCTTCCCTTTCTAACTCCTTCCTCAAGCACTGAGAGATTTTCAGATATAAGTTGATTACCGACCACCTCTCTGGATATCCTGATGGCTGTAAGTATAGGAACTCCACTTTTAAGAAGGGTGCCCATTGTCCTTGAGAACCTCGAAATATAAATACGCATCTGAAGTTTACTTACAAGCGGTATGCGGATCAGTGCCCTGTCTATGTTAAGGCGCCCATCATCAGTGGCAGCATACCTTTTCAGAGCATACACGGCAAACACTATCACACCCACCACAATCCACCAGTAGGAAGCAACTGTTTTACTGAAGTTCATCAGAATAAGGGTTGGCAGTGGCAGGGTCTGTCCCATCTCCTCAAAGATCACGGCAAATCGTGGAATCACATAAAGCATCAACACAGCAATTGCACCTGAGCCCACAAGGGTAAGCAGTATTGGATATACAAGGGCAGAGAGTATTTCTTCCTTGAATGTGGTAGTGGTTTCAAGGAAAGAGGCAATTCGTCTGAGAACTGGCTCCAAAATGCCCCCTGCCTCTCCAGCCTTTACCATATTTATATATAGCCTTGGAAATACCTTATGCTTTGAAAGTGCCTGCGAAAGGGTCATCCCTCTTTTAAGGTCACGGTTCACCTCGATCAGGGTCTCTCTCATGAGCTCCTTTTCACTATGCTCAGCAAGCACCCCGATAGCCCTGTCTATCTGTAAACCTGCCTCGAGCAGGCTGGCAAGTTCATCAGTGAAGACCTGCAGATCCTTGGTATTAACCCGTTTAAGGAAACTGAGCCCTCCTGGTTTGTAAGGGCTTATCTTGATCGGGATATAACCTTCTGCACGCAGGCCCTCTTTAAGGGCATCCATATCAGGGGCATTCCTTTTGTCCTTTACCCTCCTGCCCGCCCTGTCAACTGCTTCATATACAAAAAGGGGCATAGATTTATCTTAATGTCTTTACCAATGGAAAGGCAAGATGGTAGTATAGTTAGGATTTCAGATTTCAGATTTCAGATTT
>CAZEYP010000008.1:0-46328 GCA_964515925.1 uncultured Nitrospirota bacterium | reverse complement strand
GATTTCAGATTTCAGATTTCAGATTTTAGATTTATGATTTAGAAAATCTGTGCACTCGGTGTTCTCTGTGGTTTAAATAGTGCTGAAGGAGGAAGGGCTGAAGGTTAAAAGACAGGGAATAGGGAGCTGTGAGTAGGGAATAAATACTACACCCTACACGCTACTGCCTACGCCCTTTAGTTTAGGATTTAGCGCTTCGGATTTAGAATTTTTAAGTTTAAGGAGGTTTTATGGCAACAATAGAAAGGGCTATTATCAGTGTATCTGATAAAACGGGTATCGAGGAGTTTGCAAAGGCACTTCATGAAATGGGCGTAGAGATACTCTCAACAGGTGGCACAGCAAGAAAGATTCAGGATGCCGGAGTGCCTGTAACCGAGGTATCTGATTACACAGGCTTTCCAGAGATGATGGATGGCAGGGTAAAGACACTCCATCCAAAGATACATGGTGGTATACTGGCATTAAGGGACAACCCCAAACATATGAATGCACTTACAGAGCACGGCATAAAAAAGATTGATATGATAGTGGTCAATCTCTACCCCTTTGAGCAGACCATATCAAAGCCTGATGTCACCTTTGAAGAGGCAATAGAAAACATAGACATCGGTGGCCCCACCATGATAAGGGCTGCGGCAAAGAACTTCCGTTATGTGGTGGTCGTGGTTGACCCGGCTGATTACGAAACCGTCCTTCAGGAGATGAGAGAGCAAAAGGGAGAGGTCTCCTACGAAACAAGACTCCGCCTTGCTCAAAAGGTATTTGCCCATACATCCCGTTATGATGGTATGATTGCTGATTACCTCAATAAGATAATTCAAGGTTAAAATATGGAATCATTTACAAGGATTAAGGAGCATTATAATTTCCGCCCTACAGATGAGGAGCTTGTCAGGAGCCTGTATCCTCTTATAGAAAAAAACGCAACCCGTATTATAGAGGACATAGAAGATCATATTGTCTCAATAGGGGATGAAGCAATACACGAGAAACTTAAAAAATATGTTGACCTTCCAGCTAAACATAAACACTGGCTTCTTAATCTCTTTAAAGGCCCCTATGATAACAACTACTATTACAGGCTCTTAAAAGTAGGAAAGATTCATGCTGATAAAGAGATAAACCCTCATTATGTAAGTGCCACAATGAACAGGATCAGACGCATACTTATAGACCTGCTTTCTGAGGAGTTTGACGACAGGATATACAGAACCAGGTTAAAGGTTGCTGTACACAAATTATTAGACATTAATTTAGATGTAATCACAAGTGCCTATGTGGAAGAGGAGATAGAGCAGTTTTCAACCGCCTATAAATTGAAGAGCTCCCTTGTAAACTTTGCTGAAAAATTCTCAAGTACCATGAATCTGGTGCTTGTCTTTTCACTTATATTAATCACCCTTGGAGTCGTTGGACTTTTCTTTTACGACATTGTAAAGATGTTTCATGAAAATCTATCTCATGGAATAATCACGGCTCTTGGCTCTCTTTTGATTTTATGGGTGCTAATAGAGCTTATGAACACAGAGATTGCCCATCTTAAGGGTGGAAAGTTTAATATAAGTGTCTTCATAGGAGTAGCCCTTGTAGCATTTATCCGTGACCTTATGGTGGCAACGCTGAAACATGAAAAACTTGATATGGCCTATTATCTGGTGGCTGCTATAATGATACTGGGAGTGGTTTACTGGCTCGTGGTTAAATCTGACTCAAGAAGGGACCTTTAAGGGAAATCGGACAGTCTCATGGAATAAAGGAGGTAAATCCATGAAGGTTTTAGTTATCGGTGGTGGAGGAAGAGAGCACGCTATTGTATGGAAACTCGCACAGAGTAAAAAGGTAGAAAAGATATACTGTGCACCTGGCAACGCCGGCATCTCTGAGATTGCAGAGTGTATTGACATATCACCGAATGACCATGAGGGGCTTGTTAATTTTGCAAAATACGAATGGATAGACATGACCATAGTTGGCCCTGAAGACCCGCTTTCAAAGGGCATAGTGGATATGTTTGAAAAAAATGGCCTCAGGATCATGGGTCCTTCTAAGGCTGCAGCAGAAATAGAGGCAAGCAAGGTCTTTGCCAAGGAGTTCATGAAGAAGTACAACATCCCCACCGCTGAGTACAGAGTGTTTACCTCCTATCTGCACGCAGAGGAATATGTACGCATGAAGGGAGCCCCAATAGTCATCAAGGCAGACGGGCTTGCAGCAGGAAAGGGTGTTATAGTGGCAAAAACTGTTGATGAGGCAATTGAGGCATTGAAAAAAATCATGAAAGAAAGGGCCTTTGGTGATGCTGGTGAACGGGTAGTGGTTGAAGAGTGCCTCACAGGTGAGGAGGCATCCTATCTGGTATTCACAGATGGCGAGACCATCCTTCCCATGGCAAGCTCTCAGGACCATAAAAGGGTCTTTGACAACGACCAGGGTCCAAACACAGGTGGAATGGGTGCTTACAGTCCTGCCCCTGTAGTAAGTCCTGAGGTGGAAGAACAAATAATGGAACAGGTGATGAAGCCAGCCATCAGGGGATTAAAAAAAGAAGGTAGAAAGTACAGAGGTGTGCTTTATGCCGGGCTTATGATTAAAGACGGTATGCCCTATGTGCTTGAGTTTAACTGTCGATTTGGCGACCCTGAAACACAGCCCCTTCTTACAAGACTTGATACAGACCTGCTTGAGATCGCAATGGCAATCACTGAAGGGAAGCTTTCAAACATGATGCTTGAATGGAAACCGGATGCCTCTGTTTGTGTGGTAGCAGCCTCTGGTGGTTATCCTGGAAGCTATGAAAAAGGTAAGACCATAAAGGGACTGGATAGGGTAAAAGAGCTGAAGGATGTGGTGGTATTTCATGCCAGTACCTCTTTTAAGGATGGCCAGATTGTAACATCTGGCGGAAGGGTGCTTGGGGTGACTGCGCTTGGGGAAGACATAAGAAAGGCAAGGGACCGTGCATATCAGGCAATCGGAATGATAGAGTTTGATGGTATGCACTACAGAAAGGATATAGCCCTTAAGGCACTTAACAGGTAAGGGATTTAGCTCTTCCAATCTTCCAACTTCCGACGTAGAAAAGTTAGAAAATCTCCCATCTCTCCCATCATCGTAAGTTAGGAGGTAAGACTGCTGTCCGAAATAAATTAAGTCATAGTCGAGTAACTCATGAGAAAAAAAGGACAAATTGGCAATAACAAGGTGTTATCGATTTGAAATTACCCTGATGTATATATATCCTAAAATCCCCACATTTTAATAACTATACCTAAAGTGGGCACTTGTCAAGAATCTTGTGTCTGGGCGTAGAATTTTCTGTTAAAAATCTGTCTGAGTTCATAGGCATGGGCCTTGAGTGCAGGGACAGGATTCTTCCATCGACCCCGGAGGAGTCTTTCCCTCTGGAGAAACAGATTCACTTCAAGTATCTCCACTGACTGGAAATACCCTCCCAGCCTCAGCCTTATCTCCTCTATCCTGCGGTTGAAGTTCTCCGCTGAGTTCGTTGTGTATATGTACTTCCTGATCTCTTCAGGATACCTCAGAAAATTGAAATACTTCTCAGCCTTGCTCTTCAGTTCCTTCATGAAATAGGGATAACCTCCCTGGTACCTCTCACACAGGGCAATGAAGTACCCCGTGGCAAGACCACGGGGAATTAACAAGTTAAAAATCTCGATATCTACGGACGTTCCTTTTACAATGTTGATACATCCGGCTGGATGGAGCACTCATACTATATAAATATACCTATTCATCTTTCAACCTTGGTGCCGAGGTCTCCTGGTATGATTATGAAAACCAGTTCAGTGCCACTACCAATGAGGCATTTAAATTCGATGAAGACCTTATCAATCCTGATGAGGAGCTTGTTAGTACTGGGAGGAAAGATTGGCTATTCCGTTCTGGATGGTCTTAATATAGTAGTTGATTATAAAAAATACAGCTACGATATACAGGGTAACGCAGACTATTATGGAGCAGAGGTTCGATATGAAAACACCGAAAACTGGGGTGCAGGAATTTCAGTGCACAGAATGGATGGAGACGAAGAGGAGCTTAAATACCTTGAAGCAAGAGCATATTTATATGCAAATATTTGGAATACAGACTTAAGTTTTGACATGATAAATCATCACTACGATGAAGAAAGAAACGATGTGAAAAATGCTTATGAGATTGCATTTGCTGCAACCAAAGATCTAACGGATAATTTAAGACTCGGAGCAGACCTGTCCTATGCACACAATTCTGAATTCGATAGCGATTTGCGAACCTTCCTGAAGCTACTGTATAGTTTTTCTGCTTCTTACAAAGGAGGTGGACTATGAGGATACAGTCAATCAATAGATTTGTCCTGTTGGCGCTGTTAATAAACCTGCTTTTGTTTTCAATATTAACTACCAGGGTATGGGCAGCAAAGGAGCATCCTGTTGAGATAACGGAACTGCCTGTATGCAGTCAGTGTCATGATGACTACAGGGCATCAATTGACCACAACTTTGACTTCAAGACAAGGCACAAATTTTATGCCTTTCAGCATTCCGAGACCTGCGCACTCTGTCACAGGGAATCCTTCTGTGCAGACTGTCATGCAAATAAGGAGGAGATAAAACCCTCGAGTAAGTTCAGAGATGAGCCGAAGAGATTTATGCCTCACAGGGGAGATTACCTGACTCGACACAGTATAGATGGTAAAATCAACCCGGCCTCCTGTGTAAGGTGTCATGGCCAGAAGAACGATGCGAGGTGCGAAAGATGCCACAAATAGGAAAAGCTATACACAGGTTAGTGTTTTTTCTTTTTTTAATTTCTATTATATGGTCATGTAACAGCTCATCCAACTCTGACTCGGTATTTAATTCAGACACAGGACATCCTTCTGACTGGGTAGAGATTCACGGAGTAAAGTTTCTTGGTAATCCTGATGTATGTATGGAATGTCATGGTGATGACCTTAAATGAGGCATCTCTGATGTGAGCTGTTTTAAAGGTATTTTTGATGGGACATCCTGCCATGCAAATGGCCCCTCAGGACATCCTGTCAACTGGGACAATCCTGACAAACATGGTGCAGCAGCAAAATCAGCTCCTGGACTTCATACAGGATTCAGCACCTGTCAGATCTGCCACGGTCAGGATTTTTCAGGTGGATTGGTAGGTGTTTCCTGCTATACCTGTCACGGGGTAAACGCTCCCCACCCACCTGCTCCATGGAGAGGAACCACCAGAAGACATACTAATACTAATACTCAAAATGCCTCGGTCTGTGCCATTTGCCATAGAGGGCAGAGTTCACCTCCAGCTCCACCTGGCACTCCATCAGGATGCTTTAACAATACCCTCTGTCATGGAAATGTCGGTGCTCCACATCAGGTGCCTTTTACTGATCCAGCCTTACACAAGCCAGAGGCAAAGAAAGACTTAACTTACTCTCAGCAGTGTCATGCCGACAATCCAACAGGTGGTCCGGGCAGCAATCCGAGGTTTAATGTACAGATTGGAAGTCTTACTGCTGGATGTGAAAGCCCTGGTTGTCATCTTCCCTATACTGCGCACGCGGTTGACACCAATGCACCAGAGGGCTGGATTGGACATAGCACCGCTGGAAATATGTCCAATGCATGTACTCTGTGTCACGGAATAGATCTAACCGGTGGAGCCAATGCCCCTGGATGTTTCAACAACGGAATTTATAGTTGTCACAGGTCTAATCCTTTAACCAACACTAACTGCACCTCCTGCCACGGTTATCCCCCAGATGGAACTACACCGCCAAATACTGACGGCTCTCATACTGCACACTTCAATACAGATATGACAAATGCATTCCAGACACAGGCCTGTGATTTGTGTCATAACAAAACTCAGAGTACACATGCAGATGGAAATGTAGATGTGGTCTGGACAAATTGCTCTAATTGTCACGATTCACCGAATCTCACCACTGAAGCTAAAAATCCCACATATTCTCCTTATCCTGCCTGGGGCACCAAGCTAAACAGTCAATGTGATATGTGTCATTACAATCCTCCTACTGCATCTACACTTTATAATCATAATAACGTTACACCCAATCAGTGCTCATCCTGTCATCCACACCAGGCAACTAGAAAACCTGCAACACATATGAACAACACCCTCGAACCAACTCAGGTAGCATGTAATACCTGTCACGGCTATCCACCCTTAACAAATGGAAGTACCAATGATAAACATGCTCCAGGTGCTACCCCTGTAAATCACGATAAAAGTAATAACGGTGGTGCAACGCTCTTAGCTAACCACAATGAATGTCAGACCTGTCATGGCACAAAGGATGATGGTACGGGGCATTTCTCTTCCCATCAAAATTACGATCCAAATACAATGCATGCCAATGGTAAAATCACAATGAATGGCCCCTCTCCTAATACAGGTGCTGGCTATAATGCGACAAACAACGGATGTGATAATGCCTGTCACTCAAACGATGCTAACCACCAGCTTTCAAGTTCTGGACTCACGGTAGAATATGGTGATTTTGGCACAGGTGGTGGTGCAGGAGGCGGCTGTATATCCTGTCATACAGGAGTGCCTTCTGGTGCCACCTATGTAACAAGGGATGTAGTGGGATCAGACTTTCAGCAGGCATCCCGTCATGTGATGGGGGGAACTGTGACAAATTGGGATTGTATAGTCTGCCATGCTGAGGGTGATGCAAACGCAGCAGCAAACGGCACAGCCACACAAGATAGCGTGCTACATCATAATGGAGGCACACCTGTGGTTGACCTGAGAAATGTGGACAACCCCTCACAGGTGGTGATCCCGTGGGATAAAAACAACATAACCCCGGCAATGGAGAAGGGTCTTGATGATTTCTGCATGACCTGTCATGACGCAAACGGTGCAAGCGGCATTGCCGTTGCCTCAACGAACGACAGGATTACACTGAACCCCTCAAATCAGGAGGCCCTTGCACCCTTTAATGATACTGACGGTGGCTATATGCCTCTTGTCCAACGAACCATACCACAAGGACCCAGGTGGTGGATGTCTATGACCAGTTCAACCCCGGAACCTACACATGGCCAGCAGGTGATGGAATCATGCCAAGTGGTTTTAATGGCACGAACTACAATGGTAATGCATCACAGCATGCAGTAAGGGGTCCGAGATACAGCACCACTGATAATAACTGGAACACATGGGTAAGCAGGACACTGAAGTCAGGCCAGAACCTTGCCACCTCAAGGGAGACCTCACAGTTACACTGTGCAGACTGCCATACGGTTGACCAGAACGCTCACGGTGGCGGGAATATCTTCATGTTGACGGCACAGGGCACAAGCAATACCAATTCAACTATTGACAAGACCTGTACCCAGTGTCATAGTGCAAGTGTGTATGTAAATGGTACAGGCGGCAGATGGGACCACAAGAATGAAGGGGATGTGTGGGGTGATGGTACAACAAGGTGCATCTTATTGGGATAATTCGGAGTGTCTGCTCTGTCACGGAGGTGGTTCAGGTGATTTCACCAACAAGATTGAACAGTATGGTGGTATCCATGGTATGAATAATAATGGCCCAAGGAGTAATATGCCACCATACAGGTTTATGGGAGGTGCATATATCTATCCAAATCCAGGTGGTAACAATAGCTGGAACTCTGCTGCTAACAATACAACTTGCTATGGAAGCTCATCAACAACTAAGTGGGCAAGCTGTAACAAACATGATGGAAAGACTGGTAGTAAAGGCTGGACATACAACTACGGAAGACCTACTACCTATTAAGCTGAAACTCTGAGCCTGATAGTGCTGGAAGAAATGAACAGGTAATCTGGTGAAGAAAAAAGAGGGTGGCTTTCAGCCACCCTCTTTTATTATTCCAAGTAAGTATATTGCCAGTAGGCTTTCCATGGGGGTATAATTTCCAACTTACAATTTTTCTAATTTCAAGACAGTTTTTCAGCGTAGTTTAAAGGTTAGAACCTGGGATTATACTCTCCTTTTCATTAATTTTCAGCTGCTTTAACAGGGGAGCTGCTTCAGATATGTAAAAATGTTGAAAATCCGCTGTTTTATCTGATACTATTAAGACACTATCCTCAGAAGAGGAATCTCAAGCCTTTTACAGGGAGGAAAGATGTTTATTCAGAAAATACTCGGTCTGTTTTCAAATGATCTTGCCATAGATTTAGGTACAGCCAACACCCTTGTATATGTAAAGGGAAAGGGAATTGTCTGCAATGAGCCCTCTGTGGTTGTTATTCGTAAGGACAACAGAAAGACCATTGCCGTGGGTGCAGAGGCTAAAAAGATGCTGGGGAAAACCCCGGCAAACATAACAGCACTTCGTCCTATGAAGGATGGAGTTATTGCTGATTTTGATGCAACTGGCGAGATGCTTAAATACTTTATTACCAAGGTTCACAATCGTAAAAGTTTTATATCACCAAGGATCATTATTGGTGTTCCATCAGGCATAACACAGGTTGAACAAAGGGCAGTAAAGGATGCTGCCCAGGCATCTGGTGCCCGTGAGGTCTATCTGATACTTGAGCCAATGGCTGCTGCTGTAGGTGTGGGGCTGCCTGTTGGAGAGCCATCTGGAAATATGATAGTTGACATAGGAGGCGGAACAACTGATGTGGCTGTTATATCGCTGGATGGTATTGTATACAGCAAGGTGGTCAGGGTGGGTGGTGACAAGATGGATGAGACCATCCTTGCCTATATAAAGAGAAAATATAATCTGATGATTGGAGAACGCACAGCCGAGCAGATAAAGATTGAGATTGGCTCAGCCTATCCTGTAAAGGAAGTCCCTGACTCCATGGAGATAAAGGGAAGAGACATGGTTTCTGGAATCCCAAAAACCATTGAGATAAAAAGTGATGAAATCAGAGAGGCACTGGAAGAGCCTGTAAACGTTATACTGGATACCATAAAGAGTGCACTTGAAAACACTCCGCCCGAACTTGCTGCAGACATAGTGGACAAGGGGATTGTGCTTGCAGGTGGCGGAGCCCTACTGAAGGGGCTTGACCTGCTGATAAAAGAAGAGACCAGGCTCCCAGTGATAGTGGCTGATGACCCCCTGACAGCAGTGGTTAGAGGGGTGGGAAAGATGCTTGATGAGATAGACCTGCTTCAATGCGTTGCCCTTGGTAATTAAGCCATCCGAGTTCATTATTACGGCGGCCATTAAAAACATGAAACCCTTAAGGGGGTTCGAAGGGTATCGGTATATCGGTGTATATTAGTATATTAGCGAAAGGAAGAAGATGATAAATTCAGGTACCCTGTAGTTCAGGATTTATGATTAATAAAAAGATTATCCTGCTTTTCCTTTTTCTTTTTGGCATCTTAGCCCTGATGGTTTTTCAGTCAACCAGGAAACCCTTCCAGGGACCTGCTTTGGTTCAGCGTCCTCTTTTATGGATTGAAAAAAATCTTACATCTTTAAAACAAACTGCTACATCCACCATCCTGTCGTACAGGAAACTGAAGAAGGAAAACCTGAAACTACGGGAGCAAAACCAGAAGCTGAGATTGCTTGTCAGCCAGCTTGAAGAGATGCTTTATGAAAAGGAAAGAATAAAGGAGCTTGAGAAACTGAAAAACAGATACACCAGGGTTGTTGCACTTGCAAGGGTTATATCAATGGGCACAAGACCCTGGCCTAAAATAATGGTTATAGACCGTGGAGGAAGAGACGGAATAAAAAAGGATATGGCAGTGGTTACTGCTGATGGTCTTGCTGGCAAAGTAATAGAGGTATTTGGTGGTTACTCAAAGGTTCTGTTAATATCGGATGTGAACTTTTCTGCCTCGGTAAGGATTAAAGAAACAAGGGTAGAAGGTGTGGTCTCAGGAACTGGCACCGAGGAGTGCACACTGAAGTATATATCAAAGGAAGAAGAGCTCAAAGAAGGGATGACCGTTGTAACATCAGGCCTTGACAGGCTGTTTCCAAAGGGGATACCTGTGGGAAAGATTTCCTCCATAGAGGGTGCAGACGAGCTTTTTTATATAGTAAAGGTAAGGCCCTTTGTAGAGTTAAATAAGATAGAAAATGTGATGGTGCTCGGGAGAAGGTAATTGAAGAAAAAAATTATCCATACGGTAGTAATGATATGTGTGATAGTTGCCACTGTAATATTTCAGACCTTCCTCTCACTCTGGCGAATAAGACTTAATCTTACTATTTTGCCTGTTTACTTTATTTCTTTAAAGAGGGGCACTGCAGAGGGCACGGCCTTTGGTGCATTGACAGGTCTCCTGGAGGACATGCTTTCTGGTGGCATAATTGGCCCCTCTTTGCTTGCTAAAGGAGTTTCGGGTATGATTGTTTCTAACATTCCGGGGGTGTTTTACTACTGGCGGCCCATGATAGGTCTGGTTGCCATGGTGTTGATTACAGTTTTTGATGATCTGGTGGTCTATATCTGTCTGAGTCTTTTTACTGGACAGCCTGTTCCTGTTGCAGATTTTGTATCATTAACATTAGGCAGGTCATTATTTAACGCACCCTTTGGTCTCTTTTTTAGATACAGAACAAATGAGTAATAAAAGGAAAATAGCGCAGGTATTTACATACCTTACGATAACAGTATTTTTCATCCTTGTGCTCAGGCTCTGGCAGCTTCAGATCCTGAAGGGAGATTACTATCTTGTCCAGTCCATAAAGAACCGTATCAGGGTGGTTAAGATACCTGCTCCCCGTGGAATTATCTACGACCGTAATGGTGTAAAGCTTGTAAAAAATGCCCCCCTTTTTATTGCCTCTTTGCTGCCAGGTATTTCAGAAGAGTGTCTTGATATAAAGGGTCTATCAAAACTTCTTGGTATGAAGGTTGAGGAGATAAAAAGACTCATCTCCCGGCATGATACCAGAGCCCTTGAGCCAATAAGGCTAAAGGCAGGGCTCAGTTTCGATGATGTGGCAAGGATTGAGGCAAGACGGTCTGATTTCCCAGGGCTGATAATAGAGACTGATGTGACAAGGTATTACCCTTTCAGGAAGACCGCCTCCCACCTGATCGGATATCTGAGTCTACCAACAGTAAAACAACTTAGAAAGAAGACAAAGAGAGAGATAGTTCAGAACGCACCTGTAGGGCAATGGGGAGTGGAGGCACTTTATGATGAGACCCTTCGAGGTATCCCTGGCAGAAAGTTTATTGAAGTAGACGCCCTGGGCAGACAGTTAAGGACGGTAAACATCGTCCCTCCAAGAAGGGGAAACGATATCACCTTGAGCATTGACATAAATGCCCAGATGGCAGCAGAGAGGGCGTTTAAAGGACGCTCAGGTGCCCTAATGGCTATTAACCCTAAAAACGGAAAGGTACTTGCCTTTGTAAGCCTTCCCTCCTTTGACCCTAATGAGTTTGTATCTGGTATAAGCCCAAAAAGATGGAGACAGCTATTAAGGCATCCCGGGCACCCAATGCTTAACAGGGTTCTGCAGAGTCAGTATCCTCCCGGGTCGGTTTTTAAACTGGTGGTTGCTATTGCTGGGCTTGAAGAAGCTGTGATTAACCCGGATTACACTGTTAATTGTAAGGGGGTAATATCAGTGGGAAGATGGAAGTTCAGGTGCTGGAAAAGGACAGGCCATGGTATAGTTAATCTTAGACGAGCCATAATAGAGTCCTGTGATGTGTATTTCTACGAGCTTGGCAGACTTCTCGGTATAGACCGTATTGCCAAATACGCCCATGCCCTGGGGCTGGGCTCACCAGTAGGACTTGAGCTTTGTAAAGAAAGAAAGGGGCTTATTCCCACCACCCGATGGAAAAGGAGGGTCAGGGGCAGACCCTGGTATCTGGGAGAGACCTTTAATGCAGCAATAGGGCAGGGTTATGTAACGATTACACCTGCTCAGGCAGCTGTAATGGTCGCAGCAATTGCCAATGGCGGTACTATCTTTAGACCCTCTGTGCTTTTGGACGAAGAGCCCCAGATAGTGGGAAAACTTGCACTTAGGCCATCCACATTGAGGTTTATAAAGAGGGCAATGTATGGCGTGGTAGTAAACCCTAAAGGCACAGGCTGGCGGGCTCGCTCAGGGTTAGTGCCAATTGCTGGTAAAACAGGCACTGCCCAGGTTGTAAGCAGACCAGAGGATGACCAGACAAACAGGTGGCTCCCAAAAGACCATGCCTGGTTTGTTGCCTTTGCACCGGTCAGAACACCTGAGATAGCACTTTCTGTGTTTGTTGAGCATGGTGGACACGGTGGTGAAACCGCTGCACCCATCGCAAAGGAGACCATTGAGCAGTATATAAAAAGCAATGAAAAAAATACCCCTTAAAAAGCTAAAAGAGATAGACAGGATACTGTTTTTTGTGCCCCTGTTACTTACGATAACAGGGATACTGACCATTTACAGTGGAACCCGTCCTGCATTTGAGCCGTCACACCCGCCATTTTACATCCGCCAGAGTATATGGCTGGTGATAAGTCTGGTGGCAATGGTGGCCATGTTTGCCTTTGATTATCGATGGTTACAGAGACTTTCCTATTACCTCTACATGATAGGATTGTTTCTTTTGCTTCTTACCATCTTTGAGGGATACATTGGTATGGGGGCACAGAGGTGGCTTAAAATTGGCCCCATCAGGTTTCAGCCATCAGAGGTATTCAGGATTTTACTGATTGTGGCACTTTCGAATTATCTCCAGAGTAAACGCTCACCCATAGATGGTATGACCTTCCTTATAAGCATAATGGTCTTTGGTCTTATACCTTTTGTTCTGCTTTTTAAGCAACCCGACCTTGGCACCGCCCTTATGCTTCTAATGATTATATCAGCCCTTGTGGTGGTTTATGGAGTAAGAAGAAGGGTTCTGGTAACCACACTTTCTGTTATGTTAATAATTTCTCCTGTTTCTGTTAAGCTCCTCTGGCAGACACTGAAGCCTTATCAGAAAAACAGGCTTATCGCCTTTGTTCAGCCAGAAAGAGACCCATTCAAGATTGGCTACCAGATTGAGCAATCAAAGATAACAATAGGTTCGGGGAGGTTTTTAGGCAAAGGATATCTAAAGGGTACACAGGGACCTCTCAGGTTTCTTCCAGAAAAGCATACGGACTTTGTATTTTCTGTCTTTGCCGAGGAATGGGGATTTATGGGCTCAGTGTTTATACTTGCCCTATATTTGCTGCTTATCGTTAGAGGATTTGAGACCGCATATATTGCAAAGGATAGCTTCAGCAGCCTCGTGGCCACAGGGATAAGCCTTATGCTACTTCTGTATGTTTTTGTTAATATTGCAATGACCATGGGGCTTATGCCCGTGGTGGGGGTACCACTTCCCTTTTTCAGCTATGGTGGGACAGCATTGATGAGTAACTTCATGGCTATTGGATTGCTGATTAACATAAGGATGAGGCGTTATAAGCTCTTTTATTAAAAAGGGGCATTTTGATATAATAATTAACCTCTAAGCAGCTTTTTCCTTTTGGTTAAATGGGGAAGCTGCTCTATATCTTCTTCAGCCCTGGATTGTTAGAGTATGGGGCTTCGTCTTATTTTAGGATTTAGAGCTTGGAGTTTAGAATTTTACGCCTGGCGGTGTAGCTCAGTTGGTTAGAGCATGCGGCTCATATCCGCAGAGTCGGGGGTTCGAATCCCTCCACCGCCACCACATTTTTAGGGGGTAGGGGGTAGGGAGGAGTAAAAAACTATTCTATTCCTGTTTCCTTTATCTTACCAACCACAACAAGGGTATAACCATCGGGGTGGAGGTATTTCCTGGCAACCCGCTGTATGTCCTGTTTGGTTACCGAGTTGATGAGCCTTATGTAGTCTTTGTCGTAGTTAAGACCAAGGCCGTAAAACTCGGTAAGAACAAGAAAGTTGGCAATCTTGCCCATGGTGTCAATCCTTCTTGGAAAGCTTCCTGTCAGGTAGGCCTTTGCATCTGAAAGTTCTTCAGCCTTTACGGGTTCATTTTGTATCCTTTTTATCTCCTCAACAATCACTTTAATTACATCCCTTGCTGAAGGGTTTTTGGTCTGAACACCAACCTGAAAAAAGCCCACATCCTTACTGGATGTTATGAAACTGTAAACATCATAGGCAAGCCCCATGTCCTCTCTTATGCGTGTCATCAGTCTTGAGGCAAACCCGCCACCACCAAGTATGTAGTTCATCACCTGAAGTGCATAGTAATCAGGATTAGACCTTTTGATAGCAAGATGCCCAATGAGGATAGTTGCCTGCTTGAGGTCACGGTCAATGGTAATAAGTTGTTTCCTGAATCTCTTTCTGACCCTTACCGCTGGCTGGTGAGGCTTACCAGAGTTTTTCCATCCCGAGAAATAGCTTTTTATCAGCTCTTCAGCCCCGGAAAGCCCAATGTCTCCAACCACTGCCACTATGGCATTTTCAGGCCTGTAGAAGGTCCTGTAAAAGTTCACTATGTCTTCTCTGCTGATGCGGTCAAGGCTTTCAGCAGAGCCCCTTACAAGCCTTCCATAGGGATGACTGCTGCCATAGAGGGCCTTCCTGAATGCCCTGGAGGCAAGGAAGGAGGGGTTGTCTTCAGAACGCTTGAGTTCACCCTTGATAAGCTCCTTTTTCCTTTTTATCTCCTCCATGCGAAATGCTGGGTGAAGTAGCACATCAGACAGTAGCTCCATTCCCTTTTTAAGGTGTTTTTTCAATACCGACAGAGACACAATGGTGTAATCTCTTGATGCCGAGGCATCAAGCTCAGCCCCTATGAACTCTACCTCCTCGCTTATCTGCTCAGATGTTCTCGTCTTTGTGCCTTCCATCAAAAGCTCTGCCGTGAGATTGGCAAGCCCTGCCTTCTCTGGGGGCTCGTCAAAGGGCGATACCTTAAGGAGCACCACCACATGGACCACGGGCAGATAGGATTGCTCTGAGTGCAATAGCACCATGCCCTGTGGAAGCACCTCTCTGTGAGCCTGAAAGGCAAAACAGGTGCTGCTTAAAAGTAGAAGCATAATCATGGTGATTGTCTTTTTCATTTCTCCTTACCCCTTTTCTCTGGCACCAGTATGCCGATGGTGAGATTTTTGTTTCTGAAGTATTTTTTTGCAACATTCATAACATCCTCAGCAGTTACTGAACGGATGTCTTTCAGGTATTTGTCGATAAGGTGCCAGTCACCTATCATCTCAAACATACCCACAAGTTCTGCCTGAAAAAATATGGAGTCCTGCCCCATCACAAAGCTCGCCTCCACCTGATTGCGCGCCTTTTGCAGTTCATGCTCTGTGGGGGGATGCTCCTTCAGATACTTTATCTCCTTTTCAAAGGCAGAAAGGAGTTCCTCCGCAGTCCTTCCTGGCACTGGTGTGCCTCCGAACAGAAACAGAAAAGGGTCTTTGTAAAGACCACTATAGGAGGCAAAGACACTGAGGGCAATCTTGTCCTTGCGCACCAGGTCCCTGTAAAGAAGACCACTTTTGCCAGAGACAATGCTGCTTAAGACATCAAGGGCGGCTGAGTCTTTCTCCGGATAGCTGGGCACATGATATGCCATAAGCAGATAGGGTAGCTGTGCCTCCTTCCTGAGATAGACCACCCTCTTTCCTTGCTGTTTGGGCTCTCTGGTTATTCTTGTCTTACAGAAAGTCCTACCCGCTGGCCTGATTGTACTAAAGTATTTCTTTATAAGCTTAAAAATCCTTTCTGCCTGAACATCACCTGCCACTATTACTACAGCATTGTCGGGGCTGTAGTACTGGCTGTAATGTCTTTTTAAATCATCGGCATTCAGTGAGGCAATGTCATCCATCCAGCCTATCACCGGGTTGTGGTAGGGATGTGCCTTGAAGGCTGCTGCCAGCACCTCCTCATAAAGCAAGCTTTGTGGGTCGTCCTCGTAGCGCATCCTTCGTTCTTCCATCACCACTGAGCGTTCATACTTAACATCCTCTGGCCGTAAAAGCAGGTTCTGCATGCGGTCTGACTCAAGTTTCATGGCAAGCTCTATACGGTCAGAGGAGAGATTTTCGTAATACATGGTGTAGTCCTTGGTGGTAAAGGCATTGTCAATGCCGCCGTTTTTCTGGATAATGCGTGAGAATGTCTTGGGACCATAATTTTTAGTGCCCTTAAACATCATGTGCTCAAGCAGGTGGCTAATGCCGGTTTTACCCCTCTGTTCATCTCTTGAACCAATTCTGTACCAGATCTGAAAGGTTGCTATCGGGGCCTTGTGATTTTCAATTACCAGTAGCTTCAGGCCGTTTTTCAGGTGAAACTCCCTGACATTAAGGCCATAACAGGGCAGTGCGAATAAGAATATTAAAATTATCGTTGATAAAATCTTTCTCATTGATCCCTTTTTTATACATTAATGTATTTAACCTGTCCATCCTTGACCGCCGTGGTTTAAACTATAGGTAAAAACCCCTGGTTCAGAGCCACAATTAAGGAGGACAGGGCGTGAAGTATTATAACAAACATCTATCTCTGGATTCATGTTGATGGTATGTGTGTGCCGAGGGCCTTACTCTGCAATGAAAGATTAATTTGGAATCCTGAGCAGGGTTCATTTATAATATCATGATGATTCAATTCAGGGAAGTCACCAAGATATATGACAATATAACTGCGCTAAGAAAGGTCTCTTTTTCCATTGGTAAAGGTGAGTATGTCTTTGTAACAGGCCCAAGTGGAGCAGGTAAAAGCACCCTTCTGAAACTCATCTATCTTGCTGAAAAGCCTGATAAGGGCTCTATATCCATAGCAGGCTACTCAACAGATACACTGAAAGAGAGGGCAATTCCCTATTTAAGAAGAAACATAGGTGTGGTTTTTCAGGACTTTAAACTCCTTGAAAACAAGACCGTTTATGACAATATAGCTGTTGCCCTGAGAATCAGAGGAGTTGGTGAAAAAGAAATCAGAGAGCGGGTGCATGAGGCACTAAAGATGGTAAACCTTCGTCATAAGGCAGACAATCTGCCCTCTGCACTGTCAGGCGGTGAACAGCAAAGGGTCACTATTGCAAGGGCCATTGTGGGAGAGCCTACTGTCCTTTTAGCAGATGAGCCCACCGGGAACCTTGATGTAGACAATGCAGCAGGCATTATGAAGATATTCAGTGAGATACATGCAAAGGGAACTACTATAGTTTTTGCCACACACAACAGAGACCTTTATCGAAACACGGGAAAAAGGGTAATCAAACTTGACAGTGGAAACATCGTTTATGATGACATGGAGTAAGGAATGCTTTATTCTTTCAAGGTAGCAGTAAGAAGCCTTTGGTTTTACAGATGGATTAATCTTTTGTCTGTTCTCTCTATTGCCACAGGTCTTTTCATCTTTGGTGTGGTTCTGTTTTCTCTTTACAACATAGAGCAGGCCACACGCAGGGCACCAGAGAAGTTCACCATAACCGTATTCCTGAAAGACAGGGCAAAGGAGTCCGAGATACAATCACTGGTTAACAGGCTCTCAGATGAAAAACTTATTAGCAGGGTTAAATACATATCAAAGGATGAAGCCCTGAGGGAACTGAAGGAGTCTCTTAAAGATGCTGCTTATGTGCTTGAGGGGCTGGATGAAAATCCATTATTCCCTTCAATAGAGATTAAACTCAGAGAGGATGCCTTTAATAGAAAGGATGTGGACTATTTCATAAAAAGGCTCAAAGGGCTGGATGTGGTTGAAGATGTGTTTTATGGTGAAGACATATTCAGCTCTATAAGAAATCTGTACAGGAACTTCAGGATAATATCTATTGCACTGATAGTGCTTTTTTCCATTGCCATTGTGTTTGTCTGCTACAGCACTGTTAAGATTTTATTTTTCAAGCGTTCTGAAGAAATAGAGATTTATAAACTTCTTGGCGCAACAAAGGCTTTTATTCGTGGCCCCTTTATTTTTGAGGGGACACTGATAGGGCTTCTGGGTGGAATTATTGCTTCAGCAGGACTTTTTGGATTGTTTAATCTGCTGAAGGGGCTTGGAAATCCAGAGATACCATTGATGAGAATGCTGGAGCTTCCTTCCGTTGTAATTGCTATTATTCCAGTGTCTGGATTGCTCCTTGGACTTATTGGCTCTGTTATAGCAATAGGAAGACTGAAGTATTGAGGGACAGGGTGTTTGCATCAAAAAGGCTTTTCTACCTGGGTATCTTCTTTCTGGTAGCATTCCTGGTTTTGCCTGCTCAGGCAAGGATTAAAAATCCGAAAGAAGAATACAGAAAGATTCAGCGTGAGCTAAAAAGGCGGCAACTTGCTGTTCAGAAGGCAAAGAAGAAGGAGTATTCCATCCTTGAGGAACTTGAGCAAACAAATAAAAAACTAAACAGCATAAAACGCAAAATAAAAGTACAGAGAAGAAAAATCTACAGAACAAAAAAGACCCTTGCAAAACTGAGAAAAAACATGGGCGAGCTGGGTCGAAAGATTGATCAACAAAAGAGGTGGCTAAAAAGAAGGATAATAGCCATGCAGAGATACGGATATCAATCATTTATGGTAAATCCAGAGTCTCCTGAAAGATATGAACCTGACCCGCTAATTGTTTTTCTCAGCTCAAGAGACTTATCGCAGATGTTAAGACTCTGGCATTATTTAAAAAGAATAGCAGACTATGAATATCAAATCCTGAACACCTACAACAAAAACCTTGCACGACTTGAGAAACAGAACAAGCAATATTCAGGACTGCTTAAGCAACTCTCAAAGCAGGAGACTGAATTAAGGAAACAGGAAGCGGCACTGAGGAGAAGTAAAAAGAAAAAGAGACAGCTCCTTGCCTCTATCCGAAAAGAGAAATCCCTATATAAAAAGATGATTTCTGAGCTAAAGGCACAGTCTCGGAAACTCAGGAAGATGATAATAGAGTCAGAAAAACAGAAGTTTCTCTTCAAGGGTTTTTCAAAGATGAGACACAGACTGATATGGCCTGTGAAAGGAAAGGTGGTGATTCCCTATGGCAGCTATCGCGACCCAAAGTTCAATACCCCTGTCTTTCACAATGGCATTCATATTAAGACCTCAGAGGATGCCATTGTGAGGGCGGTTTACGGTGGTAAGGTTGTTTTTGCTGACTGGTTTAGAGGATATGGAAAGGTTGTAATTGTAAATCATGGAGAAGGCTATCACACTGTTTATGCAAACCTGAGCGAGATTTTTTTGAACAAAGGAGATATAATAAAAGAAGGTGACCAGATTGGAAGGGTAGGGGAGTCGGGTAACATAAATGCCCCTGATCTTTATTTTGAGGTCAGATACAAGGGCCGTCCCATTAATCCCCTTCGCTGGTTGAGAAAAAAATAGATTCTGGAGGTTCTGTATGAGAAAAATAAAGATGTTAGCCATTGTTGCTACAGTTGTTACCATATTTTTTGTAGCACAGGCTCTGGTTATTCAATGGTCAATGCCAAGCGCCATAGCTGACTCCTCTGATGATTATGAGTATCTGAAGCTATTTACAGAGGTGCTGGAGATTGTAAAGAAAAACTATGTGGAAGAGGTTAATACAAAAGACCTTATCTATGGTGCAATAAATGGCATGCTCAGGAATCTTGACCCCCATTCGGGCTTTATGCCACCTGATGCCTACAAGGAGATGAAAATAGACACAAAGGGTGAATTTGGGGGTCTTGGTATAAAGATTGGCATAAGGGATGGTGTGCTTACAGTGATTGCACCTATTGAGGATACACCAGCCTGGCGAGCAGGGATAAAGGCAGGTGATAAGATAATAAAGGTCGATGGTGAGCCAACCAAAGACATGACACTTTTTGAGGCAGTAAAGAAGATGCGTGGGCCCAAGGGGACAAAGGTAACCATTACAATTATGCGAGAGGGCTGGAAGGAGTTCAAGGATTTCACCATAGTAAGAGACATAATAAAGATTAAGAGTGTCCGATACAAGGTGGTTGATGATGGAATTGGATATGTAAAGATAAACCAGTTTCAGGACCACACCGCTGATGAACTGGCAAAGGCACTTAAGGCACTTGATGACAAGGGCATTGACTCTCTGATACTTGACCTCAGAAACAACCCTGGTGGATTACTGAAGAGCGCCATTGAGGTGGCTGACCAGTTCCTGCCACCTGACAAACTGGTGGTCTACATAAAGGGTCGCTCAGGAGACAAAGTGGAATATTATACAAGGGGTAAAAGAAGGCATTACGACTGGCCAATGATAGTGCTTGTAAATTATGGAAGTGCCTCTGCATCTGAGATAGTCTCCGGTGCCCTGAAGGACTGGAACAGGGCTGTAATCCTTGGTGTTACCACCTTTGGAAAGGGGTCTGTTCAGAGTGTTATTCCTTTAAGTGATGGGTCAGGGCTGAGGCTTACTACTGCAAAATACTATACCCCGAAAGGTATATCTATACAGAACACCGGCATTGAGCCTGACATTGAGGTCAGACTAATTGCCAAAAACGGTAAGGGGCATCCTATTCTTAGAGAAAAGGACCTCAGAGGACATCTTCCAAATGAACAGCTTAAGGACAAAAAGAAAAATAGAAAGGAAGAGTCAAAACCAGTGGTTGTTCCTATAAAGATAGACGAAAAAGACGATGTACAGCTTCAGCGTGCAATAGATGTGCTTAAAAGCTGGAGGGTGTTTAAGAAAAAGGTTGCCTGATGTCAAGGGTTATCTTTGATATAGAGACCATAGGGGTTGATTTTGAAAGCCTTGAACCAGCACAGCAGGAGTATCTTCTCAGATATGCAGAGACAGAAGAGGATGAAGAGAAGGTAAAGGACAGCCTTGCCCTTTATCCTCTTACCGGCGAGATAGTGGCAATAGGGATGCTTAATCCTGACTCCCTCCGTGGGGTGATGTATTTTCAGGCACCAGATCTGCAAATCGAATCCTTTGAAGAAAATGGTATAAAATTCGAAACTGGTACAGAGCGGGAGATACTTGAGAGGTTCTGGGATGTGATCAAGAGCTATGACCAATTCATTACCTTCAATGGAAGAACCTTTGACTGTCCATTCATAATGATCCGCTCAGCTATAAACAGGATAAAGCCCACAAGGGAACTGATGCCTAATAGATACAATGGACCCCACATCGACCTGCTTGACCAGCTCACCTTTTATGGGGCCACAAGGAGAAGATTCAGCCTGGATATGTGGTGCAGGGCCTTTGGAATCAAAAGCCCCAAGGCTGAGGGAATAACAGGACAGGATGTACAGCGGTTGTTCAGAGAAGGCAGATACCTTGACATTGCCCGCTACTGTGCAAGAGACCTCTTTGCTACAAGGGAACTTCTATTGCATTGGGAAACATACCTTAAGTTCAATCCATCACAATAGTACAATCTCCCTGGCAAGACACACCTCAAGGTGACCCAGGATGGGGTCTTTTGTTATAATTTTTATGCTTTATGAGCAAAACACCATTATCTCTTTTATCTTATGCTTAAGGTTTTACTATTACTGCTTAACTATTCACATGACATTGCCACTGCCTTTCTAACAGTAAGTGGTGTGCTGATAGTATTGCTTTATAAAAAAAGGGAGACACTAAGCGAGGCATCAATGGATGCATTATACACCCTGTATAGAAGAATAAAGCTTATTGCTGAGGTATCACTAATCTGGATATTGCTTGCAGGTGTTCCACGCACCCTTTTTTACAGGACACTTGAATGGTCGTACATGGCAGGCAATGCACAGATCGTGGCAATAGGGATAAAGCATGTGCTGATGTTTGCACTGGTCGGTGCCCTTTCATATTACTGGATTAAGCTTTCAAGATTTTTAAGAGAAAAAAGTTAGAAGTTTGAAAGGAGTAATGCTATGTTAAGAACCGTGGTAATCGGGGCAGTGATCGGACTTGTATGTGGAATGCTTTTTGGAATAATCTATTTCGGGCCAGGACAGATTACAGCGCCCATGGCCTATATTCATGATGTATCAGGTCTGACACTGGGAATACTGATAGGTCTTATAGTGGCACTATATAAAAGAGGAAAGAGGTAGTGTTTATGAGATTAAGGGTGTTGAGTATAGTGTTTCTTTTTACATTGCTTGTTCTTGCCTGTGGAGACAGGTTTCCAAAGGAGTTTCCTGCGCCTGATTTTAAGCTGAAAAGCCCGGTAACAAACAGGACGGTGCGTCTTTCAGACTATAAGGGCAGACCTGTGATCATGTACTGGTTTACAAGCTGGTGAGTACGATGCACCGAGGAGATACCGCTCGTGAAGCGGGCACAGGCAAAATACAAAGACCAGGGACTTGTGGTTATCTGGATATCACATCAGGATAAGGTCAGAAAGCTCAATAGATATATAAAAAAGAACGGTATTGACGATTACATCTTTGACCCTGACGATAGTGTATCAAGAAAGTTCGGCATGACCTACGGCGGTGGCATTGTGTTTATTAACCGACAGGGTATTGTTAAGGGACGGATACCAAAGGCATTCTCTCCGCAAAGACTTGAAGAGGAGATAAAAAAGATACTATAAGAGATGCTTGATATATTTCTTGTTTCTTTCAGAGAGGCCTTTCAGTGCCTGCTCCTTTGTTATCTGATCCTGACCCACCGAAGCCTGCTTGAAGACAGAAAACTCCGTTTCAGCTTCTTTTCCGGCCTGCTGGTTTCAGTTGCAGGAGCACTTATACTCAGTTATGTGTTTTTTGCAAGGGACATCAAGATAGACATAGCCAGATGGAATTTCTGGCAGTTTGCCAGCGAGTTTGTGATTTACTATCTCTGTATTCCCTTTATGCTTTTAAACAATCATCCCTCCGAGCTATTAAACAGAGTGTTTGTATTCCTGCTGGTATTTTTCCTTATGTTTTTTGACATCAGGGCGCTGGGGTTTTATGTGTTTAATTCAGGCTATCTGAAGGAAAATATAAGTACTGCCCTCGGTGTTGCACTGCTGGCTATTGTTCTGGGTTTTTCTCCTCTAATCTTTTACAGCCTATATAGAAGGAAGCTCAACTTTCTTGAAAGGGCTGTTACATGGCCTGTGGCGCTTGTGTTTGCAGGTGCATTCAGGATAGCCACTGGAGGGCTTGGAGAATTAAGCAGTCAGGACATTGTGCTTACACTAAACAATGGTTTTGGCAGGTTCTTAGAGGGTACTGTGGGCTTGATTCAGAAGGAGCTAATACTGGAAAAACATGCCTTTTTGCAGACTTCCTATAGCTGGCTTTTTGACTTTCTTTCCTCAGACCGAATGTCAATGACACTTACGGTTATAGTGCTTCTTGCACCTTCAGTGTTTGTGTTGATAAGGCTCTTTTCCCTACCAGATCCGCTTGTTTTCAGTATAGAGGGAAGGGCGGAAAAGAGGCTTCAGATTGCACGTTTCAGAATGCTTTCTGCCTACAGGTCAATTCTTCCTTTTGTGAGTTTTTTTGTTGTGCTTGTAACACTTCATACCTCAAGTGTTACCATTAATCCACTTTACGACCCAACACCACTTACAGTAAGGGCTGAAGATCAGAAAAACATTTTTATACCCTTTAAGGGAAAACTTGGAGACCTTACTGATGGAAAGCTCCATAAGTATGTCTATTTCTGGGGAAACAAGCAGATAGTGTTTATTGCAATTGTTAAGTCCGATGGAAGCGTTGGAGTGGCCCTCGACCAGTGTATAATCTGTCGGCCTGCAAAGTGGAACAAGGATGCACAGGGATATGCACAGAAGGGTAAGTATCTGGTCTGCAAGTACTGTATGACACCGGTTCTGCCTGATACGGTGAACAAGCCCGGAGGATGTAACCCCATCCCACTGCCTTTTAAGATGACCAGAAAGGGAGTGCTGATAAAGGTTGACGACCTGGTAAGGGTTTACTCTGCAGCCGAAAAACTCGACAAAAGGGGTATGTAATGACAAGGAGATTATTAAAAATCCCTGCCTCCTGGTGGTTTACTGTGGCTGTGATGCTCTGTCTCTTCGGGCTTTATCTGAGCACATCACAGGGCTCGCAGCAGGCCTGCAGGGAGTTTTACAGGGAGCTGTTTTACAGTCCAGCGGGGCTTTTTCTTTATGGCCTTTTGATTCTTAATCTACTTGCTGTCTCGGTGAGAGTGGCTTTTGATTCCCTTGCAAAAAAACCTCCGGAGCGGAAAAAGATGGATGCCATGGTGGTTCTGGAACTTAAAAAGTGGTCAGAAGTGAGAGAGACCCTCAGGGAGTTTTCCCTGCCAGAGAAGGCACCAGAAGGTCTGTTTTATAAAAAACTTAGAAGATGGTCCTTTTTGCCTGGCACCATATTCAGGTTATCCATAGTGTGTGTGCTTCTGTCACTGCTTATATCGGTTCGTACAGAAAGGAGAACAGAATTTCTTGCCCACGACGGAGAGGATATTAAACAGCTTGAGGGTATTCAGATTAAAGAGATAAAGGCTCCACTTCAGGCAGATTTCCTGCAAATAGGTGAAGAGGGCACCTACAGTCTGCCAGAGGCAGAGGCCCTGGTTGAAAAGGCAGGCAGGGTGTATCGCATTTCATCTTTGATGCCCGAGAAGGTTGGGGCCTATTACATGAGGATTAACCACCTTGGCTACTACCGTGAGATAATCATATCTGACGAAAAGGGTGGTTTCAGGATAAACAGAGAGCTTGACCTGCTGCCGCCAGGAAAGACTGCTATCATTCCCGTATCTAACAGAGATTATTTCATTACAGTTACACTATCTCCTGAGCGAACCATCCGAAAGGGCATACTCACGGGCAGCCAGTTTAATCTGAAACAGCCCTCCTTTAATGTGGTGATACAGAGGGCAAAGGGGAAGAAACAACTTAAAAAGGCGGTGTTGAAAGATGGCCAGGAGATTAAGTTATCCCACATGAGCATTATGATAAAAAACAGGGGGCTTTTTGCGAGGGTTCTCTATGTGAAAAACCCTGCATATGCCTTCCTGCGGGGAGGACTGATTGCCCTGGTGCTATCTGTGTTCCTTATGGTCCTCAGGTTTTTCTGGTTCAAAAAGGAATTGCTCATAGAGAAGAAAGGAGACCGTATAGCTGTCTATTACAGAGAGGAGTTTTACAGAAAATGGGCAGTAACCCGTTTTCAGAGGGCCTTTGAGGGGCTTTCTATTGTCTGAGCCTTGCAAACAAAAACATTATCCCTCCAACCACCACTATGGCACCACCAATGAATGCCCATGGTGCTCCAGGGTCAGCGGTTACCCTTACAAGGCTGCTTGTCTCTTCTTCGTCCCGGGTGGCTGCCTGAACAAAGAAACCAAGCCCTGCCCTGTAAACAGGCCGTGAAGGTTTAAGTATAAGGTCGTATCTTTTTTTATCAGTCTTTAACCATATGTGGGTGGTCCAGTCAACCACATAGCCATCCTCATTGGTCACCACCTCTACAGCATCAAGCCCCACAACCCTGTTGGCTGTGACCCTGACAGCCTTTCCTTTCTCAAGAAACAGGTCCATCTTCAGGCCAAGTGATGCAGTAAGTAGATGGCCAATCATTATCATCATTACCCCGATATGGATCAACTGAGGTGAGAGCTTCAGCATCAGGTTTTTAAGCTTTACCCGTCTTATCAGTGCATCCACTGTGCAGACAAGGGTGTTTATCCCAAGAAGGGCAAGCACAAGTATCATTGCGTATATCCACCAGGTAATCTCTATATGGTCAGAACGGCTCAACCATTTAAAAAGAGGGGTGGAGTCTATGCCTGAAAAAAAAGAAAGATTTCGTGGGTGTATCACCGAGCCTGTAACAGCAATTACAGAGAAGGCCACCATCAGATAAAAGGCGGTCTTTACAGAAAGCAGTATGTCGTATAGTCTCTTCATGATCTAAAATTGAGTCGGAGGGCTCTGGATAATCTTTCCTGGCCCTATGCCGAAGTAGGTAAACAGTGAAACTGCAAAGCCCAGGACACCCAGCACTGCTGCAGGTCTTCCCTTAAGCCCCTTTATGTATCTTGCATGGATGTATATGGCATAGTAAAACCAGGTCACCGTAACCCAGAGCTCCTTTGAAGTCCAGAGCCAGTACATGCCATAGGCAACAAAGAACCAGATGCTGCCTGCCACTATGCCCAGTGTAAAGGATACCCAGCCTGCCATTGCCAGCTTGTACTGTAGTGATTCATGGTAGTCATTTTTTGTGAAAATATAGTAACCACCAATGCATGCAGATAATCCATAAAGGGCATAGGCTGTGAAGTAAAAGATTATATAAATAAAAAACCACACAGAGCGCATAAAGGGAGAGATAGTGTCTATGGGTCTCAGTGTTACGGAGACAAAGAGGAAAAGGCAAACAAGCGATAAGATGGCAGTAGAGATCCGCTCGTCTTTTAATTTCCTGTCAAGGTATGGATAAAAAAGGGCCATCATCAGCGCCATAAAGGAGATATTGTCGTGTTTATCTGTAAGCGGTGGCATCCCGATGCTCTTCCACCTGAGTGCCATTCCTGTAAGATGACTTATCAGTCCAAGAAAAAAAAAGAGCCTTCCCTTTCTTCCGCCTAAAAGTGCAAGGATGTAGAACGTGGCAGGCACAAGAAGGTAAAGCACCGGCCCTATAATATCCCAGTCTTCCCTTAGATTCATTATGAAATCATTCATAACAACAAAATTATATTACTTTTCACAGGCTTTTTTCTATTAAGGTAATCCTCAATGAAAGCACTTATGTTATAATTATTAACTCTGAAGTTCGCAGGGGATTATTATTTCACTACACCCTACTATAGCCTGTAAAATCTATAAATACAAGGAGGTACTATGTCAAAGACATACAACATTGCTGTGATACCCGGAGATGGAACAGGCCCTGAGGTTATAAGAGAAAGCATAAAGGTGCTTGGGGCAGCAGCGGGAAGGTTTGGCTTTAAATTTGACTTTGTCCATTATGACTTTGGTGGAGAGCGTTATCTGAAAACCGGCGAGACCCTTCCAGAGGGAGCACTTGATGAGCTACGAAAACACGATGCAATCCTGTTTGGCGCAATTGGGCATCCTGATGTAAGGCCCGGGATACTGGAGAAAGGGATACTTCTTACCCTCAGGTTTAAGCTTGACCAGTACATAAACCTGAGACCTATCAAGCTCTTCCCTGGAGTGGATTGTCCGCTCAAAGATAAGACCCCGGATGACATAGACTTCGTTGTGGTCAGGGAAAACACAGAAGGTCTGTATGTGGGAGGCGGTGCCTTCCTCCGCAAAGGCACTTCAGAGGAGGTTGCCATACAGGAGTCAGTAAATACCAGATATGGTGTTGAGCGCTGTATAAGGTTTGCCTTTGAGTATTGTAAGAAGCGAAATAAAGATAAAAAGCTCACCCTTTGCGGCAAGACCAATGTGCTTACCTTTGCATGGGATCTCTGGCAGAGGACATTCAATGAGGTAAAAGGCGATTATCCTGACATTGAGACAGACTATGCCCATGTGGATGCCATAACCATGTGGTTTGTAAAAAACCCCGAGTGGTTTGATGTGATTGTTACAGATAATATGTTTGGAGACATTATTACAGACCTTGGTGCCATGATTCAGGGTGGAATGGGCATAGCTGCAGGCGGAAACATTAATCCAGAAGGTGTAAGCATGTTTGAACCAATAGGCGGCTCGGCACCAAAATATACAGGCAAAAATGTGATAAACCCCCTTGCTGCAATCTGTGCAGGTGGAATGATGCTTGAACATCTTGGTGAGACTGCTGCAGCAGAAACCATTGAACAGGCAGTAATGGAGGTTACAGGGAAACACCTTAAGAGCCTTGCAGCAGGAAGAATGGGGTATTCCACTACAGAGGTCGGTGACCTTGTGGCAGACTATGTGGTAAAATTGTAGATTGGATTTTGTCAATCTAACTCTGGAGGTGTTTAACTATGCTAAAGAGAAAGGATAAATATGTGGTAGCTGTTGTCGGGGCAACAGGTGCTGTGGGAGAGGAGATGGTCTCCATACTTGAGGAGAGGGATTTTCCGATTGAGGAGCTTCATCTCTTTGCATCTGAGCGCTCAGAGGGCAAGAAGATTGAATTCAAAGGACAGTCAATCACTGTAAAAACCCTCAAAGAAGACTCCTTTAAAGGGATAGATATAGCACTTTTTTCAGCAGGTGCAGAGAGGTCAAAGCAGTGGGCACCTGTAGCTGCTAAGTCTGGCTGTGTTGTGGTTGACAACTCATCGGCCTGGCGAATGGACCCTGAGATTCCACTTGTGGTGCCAGAGGTAAACCCTGATGACCTCAAATGGCACAAGGGCATCATAGCAAATCCTAACTGCTCTACCATACAGATGGTGGTTCCACTAAAACCCCTGCATGATGCTGCACGGATTAAACGGATTGTGGTCAGCACCTATCAGGCAGTCTCTGGCACAGGGAAGAAGGCAATGGATGAACTGCTGAAACAGACATCTGACCTCCTTAACTTCAGAGACATCCAGTGCAATGTCTATCCACATCAGATTGCCTTTAACTGTCTGCCCCACATAGATAAGTTTCTTGAAAATGGCTATACAAAGGAAGAGATGAAGATGGTAAATGAGACAAAAAAGATTATGGGCGACGACTCAATAAAGGTAACTGCCACAACGGTCAGGGTGCCCGTGTTCAGAGGACATGCTGAAAGCGTAAATATAGAGGCCGAAAAGAAGCTCACTGCCAATGAGGCTCGTGCCCTTATGGCTGACTTCCCGGGAGTTGTGGTCTTTGATGCCCCTGACAGGAATGTCTATCCACTTCAGGTGGATGTGGCAGGAAAGGACGAGGTCTATGTGGGAAGGGTAAGAGAAGACGAGTCCATTGAAAATGGTCTCAATATGTGGATTGTGGCTGACAACCTTCGGAAGGGTGCAGCCCTTAACGCAATACAGATTGCTGAAAAATTAATAGAAATGACATAAAGACAGGGGGTAGGGGGGAGCGTATAGGGTATAGTTACAATGGCACTTAGAGAATACGAATACATAAGGCAGACCCTTGAACGATACACAGGCTCACCGCTTGATGAGTTTGGCAGTTTTGTAATTATCACAAATTTCAGAAGATATATTGACACCTTCAGGGAGCTTTATGGTGGCACCCACCATGAAGCAAACTTTCAGGTTGTGCATCTACCTGAGAAAGACTGCAGTATTGTTGATTTCGGCATAGGCTCACCCCAGGCTGCCCTGATAGTGAACTGTCTTGCCTATCTTGACAATCTCAAGGCGGTAGTAATGCTTGGTATGTGTGGAGGGATCGATGATATACTTGAAATAGGCGATTTCGTGGTTCCTTCGGCAGCCATCAGAGGAGAGGGTACAAGCCGTCATTATCTCCCAAAGGAATTTCCGGCAATTCCTGCCTCTTCGGTAAATCTTTACTGTATTGGGGCACTGAGGAAATACGGCATCTCACCACGATGCGGTATTGTTTATACCACTGATCGCCGTCTCTGGGAGTATGACGAGAATTTTGTTGAGTACCTGAAAGACAAACGAATCCTCGCCATTGATATGGAGCTTGCCACTCTGTTTACAGTTGCCTACAGATACGAGGTGCCTATCGGCTCCATCATGCTTGTCTCTGATATGCCTTTACGAAAAGGAGGAATCAAGAGCAAGGAGCTTACCAATCTGATATTTGAAAAATACACCGGCACCCACATTGAACTTGCAATGGACGCCATAGATAACATGAGGGAAAACTGGTCTGAGGTGGAAAGGTCACTAAAGAGTGAGTGGTGAGAGATACATGCCTATATCCACTGCAGTTGCTGAATGAGTAAGTGCACCAACGGATATAATATCCACTCCTGTCGAGGCTACTTCTTCAATGTTATCAAGGCTAACCCCTCCCGATGCCTCTACAATTACATTCGGCTTTACAGACCTCACATATTCTACAGCCTCTTTCATCTCTTCTATCCCCATATTGTCAAGCATTACCACATCTGCACCAGCCTCAAGGGCCTCTTTTAGCTCTGCCATATTCGTTACCTCTACCTCCACCTTCATAAGATGGTGAGTGGTCCTTCTTGCCCTCTGCACCGCCTCTTTTATAGAGCCTGCTGCTACGATATGATTGTCCTTTATCAATATCCCGTCAAACAGGCCAAAGCGGTGATTCGTCCCTCCCCCTACCCGCACGGCATATTTCTCAAGTGCCCTCAGCCCAGGGGTGGTCTTTCTTGTGTCCACCACCTTTGCGCTGGTATTAGAGAGCCTTTTTACAAACTCTGCTGTAAGTGTGGCAATGCCGCTTAGTCGCTGAAGAAGGTTCAGTGCAAGCCTTTCACCAGAAAGAAGCACCCTGGTAGGGCCCTCTAATTCACATATGGTCTCGCCTGCCCCTATATGCTCGCCGTCTTTGTGATGAATGATGGTGGTAACATCAGATTCAAGGGTTCTGAAGACCTCAATGGCCACATCCAGGCCTGCCAGAACGCAGGCCTCCTTGGCAACTATCTTTGCCCTGCTTTTGTGTTCTGAAGGGACAATGGCCTCTGTGGTAATATCAGAATGACCTATATCTTCCTGAAGTGCTGTTTTTATAAATGACCTGAGGTGTTCTTTATCTATCATCTTTTTCTTAGGAGTGCAAGCAGTCCTATAAGTCCACCAAGCACAGCACCAAAGCTTAGAGCTGAACGCCAGTCAAAGATGGTTCTTACATTACCCTCAATCCTTGAAGCAGCAAGAAAAAGGGTTTTAACATTCTCAGCCTTCACATCCCTGCCAGCCACCACCACAGAAGCAGAATCCTTTATGTCGATGCTGTCTCTTGATAGAGTCAGTGTGGAGAGTGAGGAATGCATGTTTAACTGCGACGAAGCTGCCATGCCAATGATACTCTGGTTAAGGTTAATGTTTTCGCCTTTTATTACACAGGATGCACCCTGGTCAATGCTGATCCGTTCCCCATCAATACTCAGTGCACCAACCTGCTGAAGCTCAACATGGTCACCGTCTACTGACCTTACCGTGCTCTGTGTGATGTTGATCACATCTCCTTCAGCAATATCAAGGCTTCGCTTCTGTATTTTTTCTTCACCCATGCTCAATCTCCCTTCAGCTCTTCGAGCCTCTCGATGCTTTCAAGCAGTTTCCCTTTTTTCTCCATTAATTCATTATACTTGTTTTTTTCCTTTTCCACAACTTCTTTTGGTGCCTTTGATATAAAGTCTTCGTTAAGGAGTTTCTTCTCAAGGTTCATGATGTTCTGGGAAACCTTTTTCAGGTCTTTATTGAGTCTTGAAAGCTCAGTGTCCACATCAAGTAGTCCCTCAAGTGGTATGTAAACCTCCACATGCTCCCTTACCGAAGTTGCGATTCCCTTTCCAGCTTGAGCATCTTGAGCTATTTGTATTGATGATGTCTTTGCCATCTTTGAGATATAAATACTGTTTTCCCTCAGTATCCTCTCTGAATGCTCATCATCGGGCCTCAGTATTACATCCAGTTCTTTTGAGGGTGCTATGTTTAGCTCTCCCCTGATACTTCTTATTCCGCCTATGGCATCCATCACGATGTCCATATCATACTCCACATCTCTGTCTCTTTCATTATAGTAGGGATAACTCTTTACCATGATGCTACCTTCTGTGTGTGGAAGGCTTTGCCAGATCTTTTCAGTAACAAAGGGCATGAAGGGGTGTAGAAGTCTCAGGATGTTATCCAGGGTATAGAGCAGACACTGCCTTGTGGCAGACTTTTTAGAAGTCTCGCCATCAGAATAAAGAACTGGCTTTGCAAGCTCAATATACCAGTCGCAGAACTCATGCCACACAAACTGATATACCGAAGAAGCAGCATCATTAAACCTGTATTGCTCCAGTGCCTCCTGAACATCCTGTGTGGTCTTTGAGAGTCGGCTCAGGATCCATCTTCCGGTAATATCAAGGTCGTCTATCCACTTTTCAGGAGATTGCTGAAAAGAAAAGCCCTCTGGTATGTTCATCAGGATAAACTTTGATGCATTCCAGAGCTTGTTTATAAAGTTCTTGTATCCCTCTACCCTGTCCTCTGAAAACTTGATATCCCTGCCCTGTGCAGCAAAGGCAGCAAGGCTGAACCTGAAGGCATCGGCTCCGTATTTATCAATCATGATAAGAGGGTCAATCACATTGCCCTTTGACTTACTCATCTTCTGTCCCTTTGAATCCCGCACGAGGGCATGTATGTAAACATCCCTGAAAGGCACATCCTCCATGAACTTAAGGCCCATCATGATCATTCGGGCAACCCAGAAAAACAGGATATCAAATCCTGTTATCAGCACGCTGGTTGGGTAGAATGTTGCAAGGTCTTCGGTTTTCTCAGGCCAGCCAAGGGTGGAAAAGGGCCACAGTGCTGAGGAAAACCAGGTATCAAGCACATCCGGGTCCCTCAGTAGTTCAGTGCTTCCACAGTGAGGACATGCCTCGAGGTCATCTCTTGAACACAGGGCCCTAACAGACTGGTCTATCTCTATTGTATTGGCAAACTTTATTATTTCTTCAGGTGAAATACCACGGAGCCGTAGCTCTGTATAGGTGCCTGACTGGATTTTCTCTCCACCTGACTCTACAGGTTTGTAAAATCTCACAAAGATTAAGTCACCCTGGTGCTGTCCTTCCTCTGTCTTACAGTATGGACAGTACCAGACAGGTATCTGATGGCCCCACCAGATCTGTCTGGAAATACACCAGTCTTTAATATTCTCCATCCAGGCATAATAGCTGTTTGCCCATCCCTCTGGAATTATCCTTATGTCACCGTTTTTTACGGCTTTAAGGGCCTCCTCTGCAAGTCCCTTCACATTCACATACCACTGTGCAGTAGAGTAGGGTTCTATAATGGTCTTACACCTGTAGCAATGTCCCACAGAGTGACGATGTTTCTGCTCCTTTTCTATTAGGTCAAGTTCCTTTAGGTCTTCTAATACCAGCTTTCTGCATTCATAACGGTCTAAACCTGCATAACGCTTTCCTGCTGCCTCGGTCATCTTACCATCGTCATCTATTACCTTTATAAATTGAAGGGGCGGGTTCTGGCTCTTTGCGATCTCCTCGTCATTAAAGTCGTGAGCAGGGGTAACCTTAACAGCGCCGGTTCCAAACTCAGGGTCTACTCTTTCATCTGCCACCACCGGGATTTCTCTTTTTGTAAGTGGGAGTTTTATCATCTTACCAATGTATTTTCTGTATCTCGGGTCATCAGGGTGCACTGCCACTGCTGTATCACCAAGCATGGTTTCAGGCCTTGTGGTTGCAACCACAATATATCCTGAGCCATCTGCAAAAGGATATCTTATATAAGTGAGCCTGCCATCTAACTCCTCATGTTCAACCTCAAGATCAGAAAGAGCGGTGTGACAACGGGGACACCAGTTTATCAACCTGTGGTCACGGTAGATAAGCCCCTCTTCAAAGAGTCTTACAAAGACCTCCCGAACAGCCTTTGAAAGACCCTCATCAAGTGTAAACCTCTGTCGGCTCCAGTCACAGGAGGCACCAAGCCTTTTTAGCTGATTAATGATTCTTTCACCAAACTCTTCTTTCCACTTCCATACCCGCTCAATGAACTTTTCTCGTCCAAGACTATAACGGTCGAGTCCCTCCTTTGCAATTTCCCTTTCAACCACATTCTGAGTGGCGATTCCAGCATGGTCTGTTCCGGGAAGCCAGAGCGTTTTGAAGCCCTGCATCCTTTTCCATCTGATTAAAATATCGTGTAGCGTGGCATTTAGTGCGTGTCCCATGTGAAGAGAACCTGTTACATTTGGTGGTGGGATAACAATACAATAGGGTTCACCATCAGGGTTTACTTCTGGCTGAAAATAACCCTCCTTCTGCCAGAGTTCATACCATCGCATCTCATTTGAAGAGTCATATGTCTTTGGTAACCTGTTCATAAAATACCTCTTTTGCCTCTTAACATTAAGAAGCAAGCCAGGTGGCTTGCCTCAGGTTTTCCAGATATTTATTTGTAGTTTTTTGGTCGGTTTGTATTTATATTTAATAGAAATCAGAATGAAGATTTTATCTTCTCTATCTCCCTTGTTATTATTGTCTCGGCAAGGTCTGGAACTGTCTCCCAGACAACATTTTCTATCTTCTGTTTCAGGGATTCGCTAATCTCCTCTATAGCCTTCTTAACCGTGTTTTCTATTATCTCGGGTGCTATCTCTTCTATCATCCTCTTGAGATCTTCCCTGAGCAGGCTATCCAGCTTCTCATCAATTGCTCCTCTTAAATCTATACCCTGAACAAGCTGGCTTACAGCTTCTGTTATCTTTTCATCTATACTATTTGTAATGCTGTCTTTTATATCCTCAGCACCTATTGAGCCAACCACCTGAGCCACCCTGTCAGATACTGCCTTTTCAAAGGCTTCTTTCAAGATATTTTCATCAAGCTCTATTCCCTCAACTAACTGACTGACCTGTTCGTTTAACTTTGACTCAATGGTTGTCAGCACTTCCTCTTTTGATGGCATTGGGACCTCAATTTCTGCACTTACAGGTCCTGCGGTTTCAGATGGGGCAGGCTCCTCGGAAGTGGCTGAAACTGGCTCTAACTCCCCGGGCTCTTCTGTAACAGGCGAAGCCACCTCTGCCTCTGGCACTTCTGAGACCGTCTCCTCAGTGCTCTCCTCAGCTTGTTCAGCCGATGCTTGCTCCTCTGTCGTCTCTTCAACTACAACCTCTGCCTCTTCTGCACCAGGAGCCTCAGCAAAACTCAACTCCTCTCCAAGCTCCTCTGCCATCTCCTCAGCCTCTTTATCATCTGCAGTACCTGATTCTTCTACTGCCTCAGCAACCTCTGCAGACTCGAGAGTCTCCACAGGCTCAGCAATCTCAGCAACCGCTTCAACACCTTCTGCCTCTGACACCTCCACTGCCTCTGCAACCTCCAGGGGTTCTTCAGAGGTAATCTCCTCAGCCACCACACATTCTGCAGTCTGTTCTTCTTTTGCTGAGACAGCCTCCTGAGGTTCTTCAGTGGTTATTGTTCTTTCAGCAATCAATGCATTTATCTTGCTAATGAGTTCTTCTGACTCAAAGGGTTTTATCAGATAATCATCGGCCTTTACATCCTGGAAGAGCTCTTCATCTATTGGCTCAAATGCCCCTGCAAGAAGCACCACAGGGATGTCCTTTGTTGATTCATCGTTTTTAAGACTCTCACAAAGCTGATATCCATTCATTTTGGGCATCTCTATATCTGCAAGAACAATGTCAGGTCTGAATTCCTTCAGGATATTCATTGCCTCTTCTCCATCAGATGCTGTACGAATCTCAAAGTCCTCATCAGCAAGCACCAGCTCCACCACCTTCTGAATGGTCACGCTGTCGTCAGCCAAAAGAAGCTTTTTAGACATTTTACACCCCTCTTTTACGAGCCTCGCTCGAAATAAACTACCATATTATGACAAATTTTGTTTTTTAAATCAACAAGTCTATATAATTTTTGTGTTACAATAAATAGTGGCTCAAAGAGAGATAAGATATCTAAACAGGTTTATTTATATCGTTATAGAGCCTGCAGATGGAAATGACATCCTCTACTGCTCGGGCGTAAATGTCCTGCCCTTTCTTCCAATTACAAAGGGGCGTCACAAGTCGATGAACAATCCTGTAGTAAGGGGGCTCCAACTGGTAAACCTTGATATAAGGGACATGGCACTGCTTAAAGGTGCCACACCTATAACCTATAATGGAGCAGAATGCCAGGGAATTGCCCCAACTACAGATGTCTGGTATTCCGAAGGGTTATTAATAAAAGATCCGCCAGATGGGTTTGAGGAAGAGATACTTGATTATGCAGTGGTAAACCTGCTTAAAAAGATGGATAAGGCCATAATGCTTAATGCCTCTTTGCCAGAGAAACGGCTTTCACCTGAGGAACTGGAGTCCTTTTTAGAAGGTCTTTGCAGGCAATATGGCAGCCCACCCTTATAGAAACCTTTCCATACCTGTTTTCATTGCCTTTTTGCTTGGTTTTGTATCCCTTCTTGCACAGGTAGTCGTGATTCGGACACTTCTGTCTGTGTTTTCTGGAAATGAGTTAATAATCGGTCTTGTGCTTGGCCTCTGGATACTGTTTGTTGCCACAGGCAGTATGCTTTCAAACCTGCTCGTTCAGGATTCAAGGCTTTTGTCAGTGTTATTTGTCCTCTCAGGGTGTCTCCTTCAGTTGATAAACTCCACTGCCTGGTATGTTTACCCTGTGGCAGGGCTTTCTTTTGGTGAGGTAATACCGCTTCCTGTTACACTTTTGTTTCTGATTGTCCTTATGATGCCGCTATGTCTCCTGTTCGGCGCTGCCTTTCCCATGATTGTAAGGCTATTTAATGTCTCGGCTTCAGTTGTTTATGGGCTTGAAAGTCTCGGGGCATTCTTTGCTGGTTCGTTGTTCAGTTTTTTTATGGCTGGTTATATTTCAGACCGGGTTACCTCATTCTGTGTTTCGTTTTTATCAGTTGTTACAGCAGTAGTTCTGTTGAAAAAAAAGTGGGCTTACCTTTTCTTTACCATCCCTCTTGTACTTTATCTTTTCCTGCCCCACTCACTTGAGCTGGTTGTAAAGGGAAGGATTCTCTATCGTGCCCAATCCCCTGAGGGACTGATTGTTGCAACAGAAACATCAGGCCAGAAAAATATATATCTATCCGGTAAACTTTCCTTTTCAATACCCGAGCCACAGACCGAAGAAATGCTCTCTCATGTTCCAGCTCTCTTTACAGTTCCTGATGATGTGCTAATTATCGGTGGCTCTCCCTTGCTTATAAAGGAGTTTTTAAAGTACGGCTCCGACATCACATATATTCAGTTAAATAAAAAGTTGCTTTCTCTTTCCATGAACCTTCTGTCTCCTGCTGATAGAGAAAGACTCACAAACAACCCATCCATTCACATTATCACCCGCGATGCGAGGGCCTATCTGAGGGAGACAAAAAAGAGATTTAATCTTATTGTCCTTAACAAGCCCTTTCCTGCAAATGCAGGCCTGAACAGGTACTATACTTTGGAGTTCTTCAGGGTGCTCAGACATCATCTAAAAAAAGAGGGTCTTTTCTTCCTGAAATTACAGGCCGTGCCCGGGTATATGAGTGATGAGATGCTAATGGCAGACTCCTCCATATTCATCACACTTAAGAGGGTCTTTCCATACCTGAAGGTAACCTCGATGGAGTATGCCATTGTACTGGCATCAACCCATCCCCTTGATGTAAACCCTGAAAGCCTGGCCTTTAGGTTTTCTGAGCAAAGGCTTAATACCCTTTATCTTGACAGCTCCATTCTGGAGGATATGTTTTCACCTGAGAAGTCCTGGATGTTTCAGCAACTACTTGAAAAAGGCAATGACATAAACACTGACATACACCCTGTTTCATACCTCTACAATATCCTGCTATGGACAAAAGCCAGTGGGGGAAGATGGCTTGCCCTGATAGTGAACAATTCAGTTGCACTGCTTATTGTTCTTTCAGTAATGGCACTTCTTCTGATATTTTACATGACCACTTTTAAAGGCAGCCCTGCCTCTTCAGTGCTTTTTGTAACAGGCTTTACCACCATATCACTGGTTACTGTGTCGGTCTTTTTATACCAGTCGATTGCAGGTTATATCTACAGGATGATAGGGCTTATGGGGGCAGTCTACATGCTTGGCTCTGCTACTGGTGCACTGGCTGTAGAAAGGACAGGACAAAGGAAAGGTGTCCTTTCAGCCCTGATTGTTTCTTTTATAATCCTTGTTCTTGCCTATCCCTTCCTGACCCGATTGGCATCCATCCTGTTTATAGTGGTCTTTGTTTCAGGACTGTTAGGTGGAGGGCTCTTTAGCGTCTGTGCATACCTGATAAAGAGCGCCTCCCTTGCATACAGCCTTGACCTGACAGGTGCCCTGTTTGGTGCATTTATCACATCGGTATTTCTTTTTCCACTTTTTGGACTGTATTATACAATCGGGTTTTTAGTATATTTAAACATCCTGTCATTGATTGCCCTATGGATTTATCAGAAAAAAGGAGCATAAGCTGGATAAGGGGTATAACCCTTGCTATGGTAGTGCTGTCTCTTTTGGTGGGGCTTTCTTTAAAGACGAAAAAGATAGACGAAAAAAAACTCCTTAAAGGACTTGCCGGCGAAGGGGTGGAGTTTTCTGAAAAAACGGGGCATCCACCTCATTATTCTTCAAACACCGATCTGGTTGCCTTTAACTCATACGACATAGTGCCCTCCATTAGAGGCTATGCAGGGCCTATTAAAACACTTATTGCCATTGACTCAAAGGGCATTATCAGGGGAGTAAGGATAATAGAGCACAGGGAAACAAAGAACTATGTCCACTACATGCTTACCCCATCCTATCTCAGGCAGTTCACTGGTAAAAGCGTTACTGACCCTTTAAAGGTTGATGTAGATATAGATGGTATAAGCCGTGCGACAGTTAGTGTTAAGGCACTTGCGAAGACCATAAGGCTTTCTTCCCGCAGGGTTGCTGAAGAGCTCTTTGGCATCAAGACTGCACAAACAGAGCAGACATATCGAGTAGAGATTAAACCACTTGTTTATCTTTTGTTGTTCTGTCTTGCAATGGCTATCTACTTGAAAACAAGGAAAAGCAAGGGACTTCTTTGTTACAGGAGAGGCTTTCTGTTCCTGACCCTTCTGCTTTCCGGCATCTATATCTCAACGCCCTTTTCCGTTCTTCATGTAATAAATCTCTTGCTCGGGAATTATTCAACATCTCTGATGTGGATAGTGATAGTTGGCTCTACCTTTGCTGGTCTTTTTATTGCCGGGCGGGTATACTGTGGATGGCTATGCCCCTTCGGTGCCATGCTTGAGCTGCTTGATGCAGTTAAAGTTAAGAAGTGGCGCATACACAGAAAGACCGACAGCCGACTGAGGCTTTCAAAGTACCTGCTTTTGATTATCCTTCTACCCGTTGTTCTTGTAAGCAGAAGGTCAGACTATGCAACCTTTGAGCCCTACCTCACCCTGTTTTCCCTGCACGGAAATCCGCTGATGTGGACGATTGTGGTGTTCATGATACTGATAAACCTGAAGGTCAGGAGGTTCTGGTGCCGTTATCTCTGCCCTGTAGCAGCTATCCTTGGTATGTTATGCAAAAAAACAGAGGGTTATCCTTCAGCCCCTTCATGCCCCATGGGAAATCCCTCATCACCCCACATATCTGAGTGTATAAGGTGTAATATCTGTTATAAAGGCTATACAGAGCATAAAGATTCTAAATTCTAAACATTACAGGGTGTAGGGGTAAAAAGACAGAGGGTAGGGTGTAGCGTGTAGGGGGGTGAAAGACAGGGGGTAGGGGGTAGGGAGTAGTAAAAATCCCTACTTCCTTGAACCCTCAAACCTTTTTTAAATCCTAAATTCTAATATCTAAGTTCTAAACAAATTCTAATTTCTAACTTCCAATTTTCCAAACTATAATAACAATGTTTTCGGCAAATAGAAGCTGATAACAAAAAATATCAACGCAATTAACGCTATAACGCGACTAACCCGACAAACGCAAAGAACGCAATTAACTCAATAAACGCGATGAACGCAAAGAACGCTATAAACGCAATAAACCAATTTAGAATTTAGTGCTTCGTGCTTAGAAATTGTTTTCCCTCCCTACCACAATTGCACATCCGATGTGCATGGATTTTTGGCATCGTGCTTAGAAATTGTTTACTCTGCCCCATCTTTTATTTCCCTTAATATACTCAATCACCACCCAGCTTATGCCTTAAAATATATGCCTGGCCAAGTGATATACAGGCATCATTGGGTGGCAGTTTTTTATGAAAATAGACCTGAAAACCCTTTTCCTCAAGCCTTCTCCAGAGCCTCTTCAACAGATAATGATTCTGAAAAACCCCGCCCGACAGCACAACCCTGTAGTTTACACACATCTGAGCCCTCAGTCTTTCCAGCACCTCATAGAGTGCACTTACCAGGGTATTATGAAACCTTGTAGAGATAATTTCAACTGCCTGGCCTGAAAGGAAATCCTCGACCAGTTGCTTTAATGTGTACCTGAAGCTGATTACCCAGGGGGTGTCTTCTGTGTTTACTGTAAATCCATAGCCTTCATCAATCCCATCACAGAGCAGCGATTCAAGTGCAATCGGTGCCTCTGCCTCATGGGTGTTGAAGTCAACCACCCCAAGAAGCGAGGCCACTGCATCAAATAGCCTGCCGGCTCCTGAGCTAACAGGACTGAACTGTTTCAGATTTTTTATCCTCTTGACCATCTCAATCCGGCCAGGTGAAAACCTGTCATAAAATCCAAGTCTTCCAAGATACCTGTCTGCATCTTCACTCCCATAAATATCCTCTAAAACCGATACCGCCACCCGCCAGGGCTCTCTGATTGCCATCTCTGCACCAGGCAGCCGGATGTATTCAAAGTGGGCAAGCCTCTTAAAACCATCAATACCTGCCATAAGCACCTCTGAACCCCAGATTGTTCCGTCAGTCCCATACCCTGTGCCGTCAAGAACCACTGCAAAGACCTGCTCTTTAATTCCATGCTCTGCCATCACAGCGGCTGCATGTGCATAGTGGTGCTGGATGTAAGTAACAGGAAGTCCCTGCTTTTCCGCCCACTGACGGCTCATGTACAAAGGATGAAGGTCTGCTGCTATATGCACGGGGGTTATCCTGTATAGAGACTTCAGGTTTTCAAGCACCTCCTCAAAAAAACAGAGGGTTTCGTAGTTTTCCATATCCCCGATGTGCTGACTGACCACTGCATAGTGTTCCTTCGTAAGGGTAAAGGTGTTTTTAAGGTCAGCCCCGACGGCAAGCACCTCAGGCCCCTCATCATCAAGCACTACAGGCTCTGGCACATATCCCCTTGCCCGCCTTAAAAATACCCCCTCCTTTATCACCGAGTCGTCAACCCTCATAAATATCTCCCTGTTATGAAAAAGGAAGGCATCAACCATAAAGGAAAGCCTTTCAACTGCATCCTGGTTTTTATGTATAATAGGCTCTTCCTTCAGATTACCGCTGGTCATAACCAGGGCAGAAAAGTGTGCCCACCTTCTGTCATTTACTGGGTAATAAAAAAGAAGATAGTGTAATGGTGTGTAGGGAAGCATAAACCCAAGATAACCGTTTTTTGGAGCCACTGCCTCAGGAATCAGGCATCCACGTTTTTTTCTTAAAAGAACTATTGGTCTTCTATTTGATGAAAGAAGACGCTCTTCCTCAGCCTCTAAATGAACAAACCTTCTTACAGCATCAATGTCAGGTGCCATCAGGGCAAAGGGCTTGTTGTTTTTCCTCTTTCTTGCCCTCAGCGTTTCAACGGCCCTGAGGTTAAGTGCATCACAGGCAATATGAAACCCTCCAAGTCCCTTTATTGCCACAATACCACCGGCCTGAAGAATATCAATAGTGCTCTTTAGTGGGTCATCTGACAGTAGATGTTTAAAGGAGCTGTTTATGAGTCTAAATTCAAGACAGGGGCCACACTTAGCGCATGCATTGGGCTGGGCATGAAACCTTCGATTCCCCGGGTCCTCATATTCTCTCAAACAGTCTTCACACATTTTAAAGACCCTCATTGTGGTGTTTGGCCTGTCGTATGGCAGGGAAAGCGTTATGGAATAGCGGGGGCCACAGTTTGTGCAGTTTATAAAGGGGTAAAGGTATCTCCTATCTGAAGGCTCAAGCATCTCCTTCAAACAATCGTCACATATATATACATCAGGTGAGACATGGGTAAAGCTACCCTCATCTTCACTCTGAAGTATACGGAATCTGATATGATTAGCAACCGGAAGTTCTTCTATCTTTATATCTTCAATCTCAGAAAGTGGTGGAGGTGATGTCTTTAGCCTTTCTATGAATTCATCCACCCTCTCACCTTCAATGTCTATGGTTACACCCTTTGAGGAGTTTTTTACAAAACCCCTCAGTGAGAGTCCCTTTGCAAGATTGTACACATAAGGTCTGAAACCAACGCCCTGTACCCGTCCCCGTATCCTTATCAGTACCCTCTTCATTACCAGTCTTATTTTATCACGGCTTTAGAGAAGTTGTCTGTCTTTCCCTACCCCCTACACGCTACACCCTCAGCCCTGTCTTCCTTTACCCTCTATTTTTATTGCATTTCAGGACAACAAGGTGTATAATAAACCTCATGGAAGTTCGGAGGATATCCTTTATTGAGGCACGCTCTCCTGGAGCACATATATACAGCAAATTCCCCATTCCCCGTCTTGGCGCAGTGCTCCTTTCCACAATACTTCGTGATATGGGCTTTGAGGTTAAGGCATTTATTGAAGACATCTCAAGGCCTGACTGGGATTATATAGAAAACTCTGATCTTGTCTGTATATCCACTATCACCCCAACAGCTATCAGGGCATACAGCATTGCCGATAGATTAAAAGAAAAGGGGATCCCGGTTATCATTGGGGGTGCTCATCCATCCTTTCTGCCTGAAGAGGCGCTTGAGCATGCTGATTTTGTGGTCAGAGGCGAGGGAGATTATTCCCTTCCTGCACTGATACAGCACCTTACGAAGGGCAAGCCAGCATTAAAGGATATAAATGGAATCTCTTATAAAGACAGGGATGGAAAGGTAATAAAAAACCCGCCCTATCCCCTGATTAATGACCTCGACAGCCTGCCTGAACCAGATTTCAGTCTTGTGCACAACTGGAGCCCATCAAATGTCTATCCTGTATCCACCTCACGGGGTTGTCCCTTTAATTGCAAATTCTGCTCTGTCATCCAGATGTTTGGCAGAAAGTATCGTTTTAAGTCAGTTGAGGCTACGGTAAATGAGTTTCGTTATGTATCAAGGGTTACAAAGTCAACCAAATTCATAGTTGATGACAACTTTGCTGCAAACAAAAGAAGAACCAAGGAGATACTCCGTGCGGTTATATCAGAGAAGATAAAATTCAAATGGTCTGCACAGGTGCGTACAGATGTGGCAAAGGATGAGGAACTCCTGAAACTGATGGCTGATTCAGGTTGTGACACCACATACATTGGATTTGAATCCATAAATCCACGCACCCTTGAGGCATACAATAAAAGTCAGGACTTAGATGATATTGTGCGTTGTATAAGGGCGGTAAAGGACCACGGCATTTACATACACGGCATGTTTGTTCTGGGTGCAGACACAGACGATGTTGACACAATAAGAAAGACTGCGGACTTTGCCATTAAATTAGGTATAGACACTGTTCAGTTTGTTATCCTTACCCCACTTCCAGGCACCCCGTTTTTTTACGAAATGCGTGATGAGGGAAGGCTTCTTCATACAGACTGGAGTAAATACGATGCCCATCATATCGTGTTCAGGCCAAAGGAACTTGACCCTGTCACACTGCAGATAGAAACGCTCAAGGCAATGGCAAGGTTTTATTCATGGAAGTACATACTGAAAAACCTGGTAAAATTTGAACTTTTCTATGCAGGTATTGGCCTTTACGGGAAAAGGGCAATCAAAAAGGCTCTAAAAGAGAGCTACAGCTATCTTGACTCCTTTGGCCTTGGCAGCACAGCCGACATGGCAATGCACCACTGATGGCGTTAACTACACCCGCCAGGTCTCCGAATATCCAAAAGACAGGTTATACACTAAATCCTAAACCATATTATGGAAGACAAATTCTAAACAACATTAAGGAAAAGATCGTCTTGGACCTGGTGTTCAGATTTAGAAGTTGTTCGGTTTAAAGGCTCCTGTGCACCCCTTCAGGACGCCAGGCTGGCGATATTACCCCAGGTTGCCTTTTCGGCTCAAGGGTTGCTGCCCACACCAGTGTCCTCAGCCCGTGGCGAAGGTTTATCCTGTCCATGGTTTCAAGGAGTCTTCTTCGGCGGTCCTGCTCAGCAAAAAGTGCAAGCTGCCCCGACTGCCTTTGCAGAGAACCCATTGAGACCCCTAAAAGCCTCACCGGCTCTCTAAGCCGCAAACCATCAAGCAGCTCACAAACAGCCCTGAACACCCTGTGGCTGTCATCCGTTGGGGTATGGAGTTTTTTTCTCACTGAAAAGGTCGCAAAGCTCTTATACCGCACAATAAGGGTGACGGTTTTACCGGCATACCCGTACTGCCTTGCCCTGAACGAGACCCTGTCAGAAAGCAGAAGCAGATATGCCCTGAGCTCCGGTATCCTGTAGACATCCTCTGGCAGGGTCATGCTGTGGCCTATGGATTTTACCTCCTCTGTGCCCTCATCATCTGCTACCACAGGAGAGGCATCAAGCCCCTGTGCCATACGTTTAAGGTGCTCGCCCACTATTCCGAACCGGCTCCTCAGCACCCCCACCGGTGTTCGGGCAAGCTCTCCACAGGTCCTGATGCCAAGTCTTCTCAGGTGCTCTGCCATACGCTTTCCAATTCCCCAGAGCTCCTCCACAGGAAGGTTCTCAAGCACATCGGCCACCTCCTCTTTTTTTATCCATCTAAGGCCATCAGGCTTTGAAAGATCGGCTGCCAGTTTGGCAATCAGCTTATTTGGACCCACCCCAACGGTGGCATTTATTCCAAAACGCCTCTTTATCTCCTTCTTTATCATTCTTCCTATCTGAAGAGGCCCTCCAAAGAGGTGCTCTGTGGTGGTAACATCAAGGAATGCCTCATCCACCGAGTAGACCTCCACCTGAGGGGTGAACTGAAGGTAGAGTTTCCTCAGTTCTGCGCAGGTGTGGGTGTATTTGTGGTTGTCTCCCACCACCACGATGAGTTCAGGACAGGCCATCTTTGCCTCGTATAGGTTCATGCCGGTCTTTACCCCCCGTGCCCTTGCCTCGTATGATGCAGTGGTAACCACTGTTCTCTTTCCAGCACCAACCACGGCAATGGGCTTACCCCTGAGTGCTGGACTGCACTGCTGCTCAACCGAGGCAAAAAAGGCATCCATGTCTATGAGGATAATGGTCCGTTCCATGCTATATTGCCGCCTTAATAGAGGTTAATTTTTGACATACAGCTATACTGATATATAGATATATGAAAATATATGAAAACAACCATAGATATTGCTAATGGTCTTTTTGAAGAGGCTAAGAAGATTGCCAGAAGAGACAACACCACCCTGAAGGCACTCATTGAGGAAGGCCTCAGACGGATGGTGGAGGAGAAGAAACGGCAGAGGGCATTCCGCCTTAAAAAGGTTACCTTCAAGGGCAGGGGGCTTTCTCGTGAGCTCAGAGATGCCTTAGCAGACCGTGTTTCAGCCGATTTAAAGGCATTACTGTAAAGAATCCTCTTGTTGGTTAGCTTTTTCATCTGCCAAACCACCGCCTCCATGTGACCTTTGCCGGGCCGTTACAGACCGCTTTCACTTCCGCATACTTTATACCAAACAGTGTGTATGAGCCTGTGTAGATTGCACTGCCACTTCTTCTCTCCACCACGGTCTTCACTATAATTATCCGCTCAATGGGATTATGAAGCAATTGACGGGTCTGTTCGATGACGCACAAACGGTCTGCCTCTTTAATTGTAACCCTGTCTCTTATCCCAAACATGGTAACGAGCCATTCTACGAAACGAATGACAAAGACAGTAAGGGTAATATAGATGCAAGTCTTACCGGCCCGCATGTTTCAGGTCAGGATTCCCTTCTATCCGTAGAATTCCTCAAACTGCTCTAACGCCATCTTCTGTTCAAGCTCCATATCAGGGTTTTCTTCATCCTCCTCTGCATGCTTAAGCGTAGGGATACATGTGATCTGGTATTGCATTTTCAGTTCCTCCCGCAACACTTCTTGTACTTTTTGCCGCTGCCGCAGGGGCAGGGATCGTTGCGGCCTATCTTTTTCTTTTTTGTATTAAAGTCAAATACACCGCCTCTCATCTGCTGGAGTTTTTCCTGCCAGAGTGTGTTTCCATAGAGTTGAAGTATCTCAACTGCAAATGGAACATTGGTAATCTCTTCTGATAGGGCAGCGGAGATTTCCTTTTCGTTGTCATCTATAGTTTCAGTTTCAAGTAATGTCTTTACAAACTCTCCAGGATAGGCTACTGCTCCTATGGTAGATACGCTAAGTGCAACGGCCTGTTCCATTTCGGGGAGGTCGTCAAGGTTTAATTCCCTTTCAATGGCATCCAGAAACCATATTTCCGGCCGGAGGACAAGTGCCTCCATAAATCCGTAACACCACTGTTGTATCGCGTAAAACATATCACGAGAAAAGGATATCAGTTTAAAGGGGAATCTGAGCTTGTTTGCAGTTCGTGCCTTCTCATAGGCTCGGTAAGCATCAAAGATTGCTGAGAAGACCTGTTGCTGGTGTTCCTCTGTTTCAAATTCAGGAGTCTCTACCCCAAAGACCCCGGGCAGCCACTCGCTGGGCATGACCATATCAGGCGTGATAACCAGGGCGTGCAAAAATCCTTCAAGTTCTGTAAGGGTTAGCACCTTATCACTGTCAAGGCTTTCAAGAGCAGCC
>CAZEYP010000007.1:0-62971 GCA_964515925.1 uncultured Nitrospirota bacterium | reverse complement strand
ATCTGAAATCCTAAACTCACCACTCATGTCCCTACCCCCTACACGCTACCCCCTATATTTATATCGCTTCTCTCCCCCTCCTTCCTGTCCTTATCCTTACCACATCTTGCAGATTGTAAACAAATATCTTGCCGTCTCCGATCTCTCCTGTGCGGGCTCCTTTTGTAATAGCATCTATTACCTCCTCCACCTTCTCAGCCGGCACTGCTACCTCAATCTTCACCTTGGGTAGAAACTGCACCTCATATTGAACACCTCTGTAAACCTCAAGCTGACCCTTCTGACGACCGAATCCCTTTACATCCACAATTGTCATCCCCTGCACCCCAACCTTTATCAACTCTGCCCTTACCTCATCAAGCCTGTAATGTTTAATAACTGCAGATACCATCTTCATAACCCTATCCTCCCATAAGGTATTCGGCTATTGGTTGCCGTTTGCAGATTATTAAAGCAGATTATGACAATTTTGTCAATACAAAATTGTCGTTTCTACATTTTTGTTGCTCTTTTATTTGCTCAAACCCTTTATTTACAATATTTCCCTATCTGGCATGAAAATTGTAGTACACTCTATAAAGCTCATCGGGAAACGAAAGAAGAATTAAAAATACACTTAAATAAAAGATTGAAGAAATCAAGAGAAAAGAAATTATCAAGGCTCTTGAGAAGTGTTAAGAGGTGAAGGCCAGGGCTGCAAGAGAGTTCTGTATTACAGAGAGGATGATTCGCTACAAGATAAAACAAGATAAAAAATATGGCATCAAGAGAAAGGAGGTGAAGGAGACTTAAGGATTTAGGATTTCAGATTTAGGGGTATGATTCTGGATTTCCAGGAAGAAGCCGGCAACATCAAAAATTCAATTTAGAGGAGGAACTGGTTATGAAAAAGATTTCAGCGATTACTCTATCAGTAGTTTTAACAGTTTTCCTTGGCATTGCAACTGCCTTTGCAGAGGGCCCGCAGGCAGGCGGTTCAACATCGGTTGGTATCTTCAGTAATTATGTATGGCGTGGTCAGAAACTATCAAACTCCTTTGTTGTTCAGCCTTCGGTTGGCATCACCTACAATGGTTTTGGCGCCAATCTCTGGGCTAACTACGACTCCGATTATAGCGACCATGGTGAGCATACCGAAACAGACCTTACCCTGGACTATTCGTTCGGTTATGATAAATTCAGTTTTGATGCAGGCTACATCTATTATGCACTTGAAGGGGCAGACGACACCCAGGAGGTCTATCTCAGTGTATCTTACGATATGGTGCTTAACCCCACACTTACGGTCTATTATGACTTCGACGAAGGTCATGGTGCCTTTGTGGTGGCTTCTGTTGGGTATGACTTTGAGCTTCCCTACAAATCCACTCTCTCCCTTGGTGCCTCTGCGAGTTATAACCTCAATAACAAGGTAATGGGTTATGACTCAGGTGGTGACGACTTCAGTAACTTTTACAATGGCGAGGTATCGGCCTCTTTGAGTATTCCAGTATGGAAGGATGTAACAGTGGAGCCCTCTATTGCCTATTCCTTTCCACTCAGCAACGATGCAGAGGATGCACTTCAGGGCATAAGTGATGACGGCGACGACGACATCATCTACGGTGGAGTTACCATTACTCTGAGTTTCTAACAGACTAAAACTTTCAGGGCACAGGACTTCCGAACTGAAAATCTCTTAAAAAGAGACACAGGGGTGTTTTGTGCTCTGAAGAAAGATAAGGAGGATTTCAAAAATGAAAAGATTTTTCAAAGGCTTAATGTTGACAATAGGTTTTCTGCTTTTTCTGTCTGCCACTGTATGGGCTAACGAAAAGGCAGTCACTGCCACAGATGTACAGAAACATGTGGACTTTGTATGGACCCTTGTTGCTGCCTTTCTGGTCTTTTTCATGCAGGCCGGTTTTGCAATGGTGGAGACAGGCTTTACGAGGGCAAAAAATGCAGTAAATATAATGATGAAGAACCTTATGGATTTTGCTATAGGTTCGATTGCCTTCTGGGCAATCGGGTTCGGGATAATGTTCGGTGTAAACCATACGGGATGGCTCGGAACATCAGGGTTTTTCTTCAGTGATTTTACCAGAAGTCACGATCCCTGGGTATTTGCGTTCTGGATGTTTCAGGTTGTATTTGCTGCCACTTCAGCCACTATTGTTTCAGGAGCAATGGCTGAAAGGACAAAATTTACCGCCTATCTCATCTACTCTGCCGTGATAAGCGCACTGATATATCCTGTGTTTGGTTCATGGGCATGGGGAAGTCTGTTTCATGGTAACGGCTGGCTTGAGAAATTAGGATTTATTGATTTTGCTGGCTCAACTGTAGTTCACTCAGTGGGTGGATGGGCTGCTCTGGCTGGTGCAATGGTGCTTGGTCCCCGCACGGGTAAATATGACCCTGACGGAAAACCAAGGGCAATACCAGGGCATAATATTCCACTTGCCACACTTGGTGTATTTATACTCTGGTTCGGATGGTTTGGTTTTAATCCTGGAAGCACTACCTCTGCCATTACTGATATTGCAAAGATTGCAGTAAACACGAATCTGGCTGCTGCAGCAGGAACCATTACCGCCCTGATTACTTCATGGGCAATGTTTAAAAAGGCTGATGCAAGCATGACCCTTAATGGCTCCCTTGCAGGTCTTGTTGCAATTACCGCAGGTTGTAACAATGTGCTTCCCACAGGGGCAGTAATTCTTGGTGGTATTGCAGGGGTTCTGGTAGTTCTTTCTGTAGTCTTTATAGACAGAGTTTTAAGGATTGACGACCCTGTGGGTGCAGTGTCGGTGCATGGTGTCTGTGGGGCATGGGGCACACTTGCTGCAGCACTTTTTAATGCAGAAGGAGTAAGTGCAAAACTTATAGGTGTTCAGCTAACCGGTATTGCCGCCTGCTTTCTTTGGGTATTTCCAACTGCCTATATATTATTCAGACTCCTGAAGGCAACCATAGGCCTCAGAGTTACTAAGGAGGAAGAACTTGAAGGACTCGATGTGGGAGAGCATGGTATCGAGGCATATCCTAACTTTCAGGTACATCCTGACTCTAAACTGCTTTAAGGGAGGTTAAGATGAAAAAAATCGAAGCAATTATAAAACACTTCAAATTAAACGATGTCAGAGAGGCACTCACCGGGCTGGACATTCAGGGTATGACCGTGACCGAGGTGAAGGGATTCGGCCGCCAGAGGGGTCAGGTTGAGGTTTACAGGGGCACTGAGTTTGAGGTCAGGTTTTTACCAAAAATAAAAATCGAGGTGGTCGTGCCAGAAGATATGGCCTCAAAGGTTATCGAAAAGATCATCTCCACAGCAAACACAGGTAGCATTGGAGATGGAAAGATATTTCTGATACCAGTTGATGAGGCATACCGTATAAGGACAGGTGAGAAAGGCCGAGACGCCCTCTGATAAGGCTCCATAGCCCTCCTTCCCCGTTAAGAGGCACTGTAGTGTATCTGCAGTGCCTCTTTAAATAATGCTGTTTACTTCAGATTATTTAAAACTTACTCTAATCTTTTTGCTTTACAATCCTTATTCCATATTTCTTTATTCTATATCCAAGCTGTCTTGGGGTTATTCCCAGAGCATGGGCTGCGCGGCTCTGGATATAGTTGTGCTCTTTAAGGGCATTGATAATCCGTTCTTTCTCTATATCCTCAACCACCCTGTGAAGTGATTGATGATTCCCGCATGTTATAGATACACCACTATATGTGCTTTCAGGCCAGATTATCTCTCCTTTCAGGTCATCAGCAGTTATAGTGTCTCTTTCAGACATAATAACAAGCCTTTCAAGCATATTAGCAAGCTCTCTTATGTTTCCAGGCCATTTGTAATTTGTCAGCACATCTATGGCATCAGCAGAAATTGATATCCCCTTATGATATTTCCTGTTGAATTTTTTTAAATAATAATTAATCAGATAGGGGATGTCTTCTGCTCTCTCCCTTAAGGCAGGTAGTCTTATTGCAACCACATTGAGACGCCAGTACAGGTCCTCCCTGAATGCTCCCTTTCTTACCTCTTCAAGGAGATCACGGTTAGTGGCTGCAATCACTCTGACATCTGCCTTTACAGGTTCAGATGATCCAAGCCTTTCAAAGGTCTTCTCCTGAAGCACCCTTAGCAGTTTAGCCTGCAGATTTAGTGGCATCTCGCCTATCTCATCAAGGAACAGAGTGCCGCCCCTTGCCCTTTCAAATCTACCGATTCTTCTTTCAGTGGCCCCGGTGAAGGCGCCCTTTTCTGCTCCAAACAGCTCAAGCTCAAGTAGATTCTCCGGCAGCGCCGCACAGTTTACTGCAACAAAGGGCCCCTTCGACCTTGGGCTCTGAAAATGGATTGTCCTTGCAATAAGCTCTTTTCCTGTTCCACTTTCTCCGAGAAGAAGCACCGTGGCATCTGTGACCGAAACCTTTGTAACTATCTTCAGCACAGCCTGAAATGCAGGAGACTCCCCAACAAGATTGGGTAAGCTGAATCTATCGGTAAGCTGTTTTCTCAGTTCTTCACGCTCAGCATCTGCCTCTTTGAACATACGCCACAGTCCAACAAATTGTGCAATCAGTGAAGAAACAATACCAAGCACTCTGAGGTCGTCTTCTACCCCTCCGTGAATACTTGAATAAATCCTGTCAACACTTATCACACCAAAAACCTCATCTTTCAACCTGATCGGGTAGCAGAGAAAGGATATTCCTTCTTTGTCAGGTCTTGAGCCTGTTCTATTCAGAAACCTTGCCTCCTCACCAATGTCAGGAATGAACATGGGTTGACCCTTTTTCATAACAGTGCCAACAATTCCCTCACCGATACGATACTTTCCCTTCTGTATTTCATCCTTGCTGAGCCCGTGGGCAGCAACTATTTTCAATTCTCCTGATAGCGGTCCAAGCAGATATACGCATCCCCTCTGCATATCCAGCATCTCAGAGAGGATGCGCATTGCCTGTGTCAGGTTTTCCTCAAGAGAAAAGCTCCTTGTCAGTGCCCTGCTCACCTCAAGCAGTGCAGAAAGTTCCCTGCTTCTACCATCCTTCATTTCACAAAGCTCTATAATGAGTAACCTTCCTCACCATGCTGAGAGATATCGAGCCCCTGAATCTCTTCATGCTCTTTCACTCTCAGACCGATTGTCCAGTCTATAATCTTTAATATCACAAGACTTACAACTGCAGAATAAACAATAGTGGCAAGAACAGCAAGTGCCTGAATACCAACAAGAGAGGCATTTCCATGTATCAAACCATTTGCACCTGCAGAATTTACAGATAGAGAGGCAAAAATACCGGTTGCAATTGCGCCCCAGGTTCCGCCCACACCGTGAACACCAAGCACATCAAGGGAATCATCGTATCCAATCTTTGTCTTCATATTTACAGCTAAATAACAGAGCACCCCGGCTACTAAACCTATGGCAATGGAGGAAAGCGGAGTAACAAATCCTGCAGCAGGAGTTATGGCAACCAATCCGGCTACAGCACCACTTACTGCACCAAGGGCAGTGGGTTTGCCGCGCTGGAGCCACTCCACAAAGGTCCAGGAAAGCGCTGCAGCGGCTGCTGCTGTATTTGTCGTCACAAAGGCGAGTGCAGCAAGAGAATCAGAGGCAAGGGCACTACCTGCATTGAATCCAAACCAACCAAACCACAGAAGTGCTGCACCAAGTATAGTCATCGGGAGATTATGCGGAGGCATGTGCTCCTGTAAGTATCCCTTTCTTCTACCAATAACCAGAGCAGCCACAATTGCAGCAATTGCCGAATTTATGTGAACTACAGTTCCACCTGCAAAATCCAGCGCTCCCAGCCTGGTAGCTATCCATCCACCACCCCAGACCCAGTGTGCCACTGGAGAGTAAACAAGGGTTGCCCACAAAACAGTAAACACAAGGAGTGCTGAAAATTTCATCCTCTCAGCAAAGGCTCCCGTAATCAGTGCCGGTGTTATTATGGCAAACATTCCCTGAAACATCATGAAAACAAGATGAGGTATTGTAGGTGCAGTAGGGGCACCCTCAGCGCCAATACCATTAAGGCCGAACCACTTAAGACCACCTATAAACCCACCAATATCAGGTCCAAAGGCAAGTGTGTATCCCCACAATACCCACACCACACTCATTATACAGAGGATAATGAAACTGTGCATAATAGTGCCAAGGACATTTTTTCGCCTGACCATGCCTGCATAAAAGAATGCAAGCCCTGGTGTCATGAGCATTACAAGTGCTGAGGAGACAAGCATCCAGGCAGTATCTCCTGCACTTATCTTTCCTTCTGCTGCCATTGCCACAGATGGAATTAAAACTACTGGCAATAAAAATAAACTCCTTCTCCATAGCCCTTTCATTTCCATAAACCTCCTCACCGTTAAAATTCTAATCTCTAAATCCTAAACTACAGGGCATAGGGCATAGCGTGTAGGGTATAGTCTTTTTTCTATCAACACTACCCCCTACACCCCACCCCCTATATTTATATCGCTTCTCTCCCCCTCCTTCCTGTCCTTATCCTTACCACATCTTGCAGATTGTAAACAAATATCTTGCCGTCTCCGATCTCTCCTGTGCGGGCTCCTTTTGTAATAGCATCTATTACCTCCTCCACCTTCTCAGCCGGCACTGCTACCTCAATCTTCACCTTGGGTAGAAACTGCACCTCATATTGAACACCTCTGTAAACCTCAAGCTGACCCTTCTGACGACCGAATCCCTTTACATCCACAATTGTCATCCCCTGCACCCCAACCTTTATCAACTCTGCCCTTACCTCATCAAGCCTGTAATGTTTAATAACTGCAGATACCATCTTCATAACCCTATCCTCCCATAAGGTATTCGGCTATTGGTTGCCGTTTTCCTGTATTAAAACATATTTCTTTAATCTTGTCAATATCATATTGTTACCCTGCGATTCCATCGTTTATCAATAATACATATTGCCTGTTTAACTGACGAGCATTAAGGTATGAGAGAAAGTTGTCAGATATGGCATAATTTAAGCTATGCAGTACAGATTTCTATTTTCCTATATACTTGTTTTGATAGCAATATATTACACCTACAGAGAAGGACTGGGCATTCACAAAAGAATTGCAGTAAATACAGTGAGGGCATTTATTCAATTGCTCCTTCTTGGGTACATACTTCATTATGTCTTCAAAATCAGGCAAATCGAAGGGCTTATATTGATACTTGTTTTTATGTGTGCATTTGCTTCATGGACAGCACAACGGAGGGTCTCTCTTGAGCCAGGCGGAATCATGGTTGCCTTTATATCAATTTCACTATCATCTGCAATAGTGCTTTCATCAATGCTACTTGTAAGGGTTGTCTCCTTGAAGGCTAATGAACTTATTCCGCTTGGTGGTATGATAATTGGAAATTCACTTAACATTTACACCCTGGTAGTTGACAGGCTCAAGGGAGAGGTAAGAAACACCATCGACCTTATTGAAAGTCGTATTGCGCTTGGAGCCACACTGAAGGAGGCGCTTAATCCTTCGGCAAGGACATCGGTTAAGGCCGCCTTTATCCCGATACTTAACAGTCTTCAGACTGTTGGTGTGATACATATTCCGGGGATAGCAACAGGGATGCTTATTGCCGGAGTCAGCCCTTTAAAGGCAGTTTCCTATCAACTTGCCATTATGTATATGTTAGTGGCTGTTGCACTTTTTACAGGTTATTTTACTGTAATGACAAGTTTAAAAAAACTGCTTTCTTCGGTGAGGATTGGTTAGATGCCGCTGATGCTGCCACTTTTTGTTTATGGCACCCTAATGTGGCCCGATGTTTTAAAGACAGTGATAGGAAGGCTTCCTCATATGGAGGATGCAGTTATTGAAGGCTATAGAAGGTTAAAAATAAAAGGTGTAATTTATCCTGCGTTGATAAGGGCACCTTCTTATAGTGTAAATGGCAAATTAATCCGTGGCTTAAAGTACGAAGAACTGATATTAATTGACAGCTTTGAAGGTAATGAGTATGAGAGAAAAAAGGTCATTGTAAAAACCCCTGATGGCAAGGAAGAGGCATATGTTTATGTCTTCAAAGATGTTTACCGTGATTTACTTGTTGATGAAGACTGGGAGAGTTCTGAAATCTCAGATGAGGTTATTCGTAATTTTCTTAAAAGCGAATAAAGTTTGCTAATTTGAAGAAATCCCCTAAATAATGTTATATTTTTCTATGTATAACTGCTTTATAATACTGTTTTTTTTGTGTCTTTTAGTGCCCACTCCCTCTGGCGCTGAGATTTATAAATATGTTGATTCAAAGGGTGTTATCCACTTCACAGACACCCCACCCGCGGATGTTCCCTATAAGGTTATAAGAACAAAGAAAATCCGCAAACATACAAACACCGAATCTGATGAGGAGCTTTCCTCTTTTATCAGAAAGACCGCAAGGAGATACTCACTGGATGCAGAGCTTATAAAGTCGATTATCACGGTGGAGTCGGGCTGGAATCCATATGCAGTCTCAAGAAGGGGAGCCATCGGACTTATGCAGCTCATGCCAGATACCTTAAGAGAACTTGGCGTTTTAAATCCATACGATCCTTATGAAAACATTGATGCAGGTGCCCGCTACCTACGCTACCTTATGGACCGGTTTGGCAATCTAAGGCTTGCCCTTGCAGCATACAATGCAGGGCCCACAGTTGTTGAAAGATACCAGGATGTGCCACCATACAGGGAGACAAAACAGTATGTAAAAAACATTCTTTTTTTGTATAAAAGAGATTACTTACCAGAGCGAAACAAAAAATCTCAAAAGATATACAGGGTCTACCTTGATGATGGCACCGTCCTTTACACCAACTCTTCTATCTATCTGAAGGATCTGTCGTCCTTCTAATATCTCTCTAAAAGGGGGTTTAACCAAGGTGAGTGAGAATCAGCAGATAGTAGATGAAATTTTAAGGCTTAAAGAGCAAAGAAGGGCTATAATAATCGCCCATAATTATCAGCGTGAGGAGGTTCAGGAGATTGCTGACTTCACAGGAGATTCCCTTGAGCTTTCCCGGGAAGCTGCTAAGGTTGATTGCGATGTAATCGTATTCTGTGGTGTAAACTTCATGGCAGAAAGTGCCTCCATACTCTCGCCTGACAAGGTGGTGCTTTTGCCCGAGCTTGATGCAAACTGCCCCATGGCCGACATGATAAGGGTATCAGGGGTGAGGAAGGTCTGGAAGAGCTTTCCCGGTTATGAAGAGCAGCCAACCTTTGTGTTTCCTCACGAGTTCACCCTTCTTGATATGAAGGAGAAATACCCTGGAGTGCCTGTGGTTACCTATGTAAACACCACCGCTAATGTAAAGGCAGAAAGTGATATATGCTGCACCTCGGCAAATGTGGTAAAGGTGGTTGAGTCGGCTGATTCAGACACTGTTATCTGTGTGCCTGACAGAAATCTATCTGCCTGGGCACAGAAAAACACAGGCAAAAAGATAATCACCTGGGATGGCTTCTGCCATGTTCACGACAGGGTCAGGGCTGAGGATGTTGAGCGTGCAAGGGCAGAGCATCCTGATGCAGTGGTGATGGCTCACCCTGAATGCAGGCTTGAGGTGCTTGAGCTTGCCGACCATGTCACAAGCACTTCTGGGATGCTTAGGTATGCCCGCCAGTCTGATGCAAAGGAGTTTATTGTTGGAACTGAGGTTGGTCTTTTATACAGACTCAGAAAGGAAAATCCTGACAAGATATTCCATCCTCTCAGGAAAGATATGATCTGTCCGAACATGAAGAAGACCCGACTTGAGAGTGTCTTACGGGCACTAAAGGACATGACACACGAGGTAAAGGTGCCAGAGGACATAAGGGTTCGGGCAGTGAAGGCACTGGACAGGATGCTTGAGGTGCTTTAATAGCGTTTGTTGCGTTGTTTGCGTTCTTCGGGTTAATTGCGGTGATTGCGTTAATTACATTGATTAAGTTAGTTGAGTTAAATCTGAAATCTGAAATCTTAAATCTTAAATAAATATGTTGAACTTTTACATACACACCCTGGGTTGTCCGAAGAATCAGGTTGACTCAGAGGAGCTGAAAAAGAGGTTAATCTCCGAGGGGATAATCCCAGGCCCTGACATAAAAGAGGCATCCCTTATTCTTGTAAACACCTGTGGATTTATACAGGCTGCGAAGGAGGAATCCATTGAAGAGATACTGACCGTTGCTCAAACAAAATCACCCGAGCAGAAACTAATTGTATTTGGATGTCTTGCAAAGAGGTACATGGATGAACTGAAAGCAGAACTACCAGAGGTTGATGCCTTTTTTGGAGTTGATGACTTTGAAGATATCCTGGCCTACGCAAGAAGGTTCAAAAATGGAGCAGACCCGCAAAGGATAACCCCTCCTGATGAGCCCACACCGGGTTATGCCTATCTTAAGATATCCGAGGGCTGTAACCGAAGATGCAGTTTCTGTGCCATACCCTCTATCAGGGGGCCACTGAGAAGCAAAGACCCTGAAGAGATTTTAGGGAGGGCTGAAGAACTGATAAGCACTGGTGTCAGGGAACTGATACTCATTGCTCAGGACATCACATCCTATGGCAGAGACTCAGGTGGATACAGCCTTGCAAGGCTCCTCTACGATTTAAACAGCCTTTCAGGGGATTTTTGGATAAGGCTCCTTTATCTGTTTCCTGACTCAATAGATGAAGAGCTTATTCAGGCAGTCAAGGAAAACCAGAAGGTTTGCCATTACATTGACCTTCCACTTCAGCACTCTGAAGACAGAATCTTAAGACTCATGAGACGACCGGGCAGCAAAGAACAGTTACTTAAGAGCATTGAGCACATCCGCAAAGAGATACCTGATGTGGTGCTCAGGACATCCTTTATCGTTGGCTTTCCCACGGAAAGTGACGAGGAGTTTGAAGGGCTACTTGACTTTGTCAGAGAGGTGGGCTTTGACAGACTCGGTGCCTTTACCTACTCCCCTGAAGAAGGCACACCAGCATACGAACTTAAAGAGCAGGTGCCTGAAGAGGTAAAAAAGCAGCGTTACCACCGATTGATGACCCTTCAGGCTGAGATATCTTACAGGAAAAATCTTGAGCTTGTGGGCAAAAGACTCCGGGTGCTTGTGGATGAGACAGACAACAAATTAGCCTACTGCAGATACTATGGGCAGGCACCAGAGATTGACGGGATTACAGTTGTAAAAAACAGAGGAGAGCAACTGAAAAAGGGAGAGTTTGTTGATGTCTTAGTAACCAGTGCTCATGATTACGACCTTGAGGCAGAGGTGGTTCAATGAGATTAAAACAGTATATAATACACATCATTCTCTTTGTCCTTACCGTTTTTTCCACTCTCATAGCAGGAGCACTTCAGAAGGGAATAAACATAGTGGCAGAGCCATCAAGGATTATAGAGGGTTATCCCTTCAGCATCTCTCTTCTTGCAATCTTACTTACCCATGAGTTTTCCCATTACTTTGCATCAAGGGCGAATCATACCAGGGCCACCCTACCCTATTTTATCCCTGCTCCGTCAATCATAGGAACCTTTGGTGCCTTTATAAAGATGAAATCCCCTATCATAAACCGTCGTGCCCTTGTGGATATAGGGGCATCTGGACCCATAGGTGGTTTTATTGTAGCACTATTTGTAACCATTTACGGGCTCAGCCACTCACACATAGTATCAATTAAAAACACTACAGGTGGTCTCATCCTGGGAGATTCCATTCTTTTTAGCACCCTTTCAAAACTGATACTGGGAACACCTCCAGAGGGAAAGGATGTGATGCTCAATCAGGTCGCCTTTGCAGGATGGATCGGCTTTTTCGTTACCTCCATGAATCTGCTTCCCATAGGGCAGCTTGATGGAGGACATGTAGCCTATGCATTGTTTGGCCCCCAAAGGCATAAACGCTTCTCTACTGTCCTCACAGTAGTGCTTGCAACTGCAGGCATATTGAGGATATTTCTTTACAATAGCATCCTTGACCAGCCAGCCCTCTCAACACTTAAAGACTACCTCTGGGAGGGCTGGCTTGTATGGGCATTTCTTCTGTACATGCTGGGACTAAGTCATCCACCAGTTATTTACTGGGAGGTCCCACTCAGCCGGGGTCGAATGATAATGGGCTGGGCTGCCATCCTTATATTTATACTCACATTCACACCCACACCCTTCAGGGTTTATTGATATGATATAATTAACAAAAGGAGGTTTCCATGTCTCTGGCTGAAAAATACCTGCCCCAATACACAGTGCAGGACTACATGAGCTGGGAAGGCGACTGGGAATTGATTGATGGCATACCCTATGCCATGGCACCATCGCCTATGGGACTTCATCAAAAAATTGAGATGGAGATAGGCAGACAGTTGTCTAATCAGACTAAAGATTGCACTTCCAATGTCTATATATATCCCGAACTCGACTGGATTGTTGATGAAAACACGGTGGTAAGACCCGACCTGATGGTGGTATGCAAGGAGGTCAGTGAGCATCTTAAAGAGCCCCCCGAGGTTGCCGTTGAGGTGGTCTCAAAAAACACTGCTCAAAAAGATGAAAATCTCAAGTTTCAGCTATACGAAAGAGAAAAGGTAAGGTTTTATATACTTGCCTACCCTGATATAAAAAAGGTGCGAGTATTTGAACTCCGCTCAGGCAGGTATGACAAGGTCTTTGACAGTGACAGCGGTATATTAAAACTCACTCTCTGTAAGGACTGCGCCATTGAGTTAGATGTAAAAGAGATATTTTCCTGAATACCCCCTCTCATCAGGGCATCTTTAACACTATATCATAGGTGCCTATGGAGACCTTATCGGCAATCCCCTCATTCCACAGGAGCGTTGTTACATCTTTAACTGAAGCCTTTGGCACCATGAGCACAAGCTTTACCGGGCCTGAAACAAGTTTCTTCCACCTCTTTGCTGCCTCTTCTTTGATGGTGCTTTCTGTCTCAACCTCAACCACTGAAAGGACCATGCCGTGGTTACCAAGTATCAGGTCAGGATAAAGCCCCTGAAACTCCTCTTTCTGTCCTTCCAGATTGTCCTTGATATCCTTATAATCCCTGGAAAGTCTCTTTTTAAGTGTCCGAACAAGCCAGTCATGAATCAGTTTTTCTTCGTCCATTGTCTCTCAAACTCCTCTATCTTTTTCAATCTTCTTTTGTAACGCTCTTCGTCTTTAAACTCTGCATTCAAAAAAGCCGTGACTATCTCTCTTGCAAGATATTCCCCCACTATTCGGGCGCCAAGGCAGAGCACATTCATGTTGTCGTCCTCAATGCCCTGCCTTGCCGAGTAGGTATCGTGGCAGACCGATGCCCTTATGCCTTTGAATTTATTTGCTGCTACAGAGGCACCAACGCCGCTTCCACAGATCATTATGCCTCTTTGTGCCTCACCTTTTATAATCCGCTCGGCAACCATCTTTGCAAAGTCAGGGTAGTCCGAGGACTCATCATTATAGGCACCCACATCAATAATCTCATATCCCTGCATCAGGAGATAGTCAATTAGGGCACTTTTAAGATGATATCCCCCATGGTCAGCACCAATCACTATTTTTAAGTCTTTCTTCACTCGTCCCACTCTTCACTGCTCTGAAATCCTGTATAAACTCAAATCACTACGCCCTACATCACTACTTCATCACTGCCCCTGATGAAGCAGAGCTTACCATCTGTGAATACCTTGCAAGATAGCCCTTTGTTATCTTTGGTCTTGGTGCCTTCCACCTTCTGAGTCTGTCCTTTATCTCCTCCTCTGACAGTAAGAGGTCAAGCCTTCTCTTTGGAATGTCTATCCTTATCCTGTCACCATCCTTTATTATTGCAATAGGGCCACCCTCCATGGCCTCTGGAGATATGTGCCCGATACAGGGGCCTCTTGTGCCGCCAGAGAATCTTCCATCTGTAATCAGAGCAACCGAATCACTGAGCCCCATTCCTGCAATGGTTGCAGTGGGAGAGAGCATCTCACGCATTCCAGGGCCTCCCTTTGGCCCCTCGTATCTGATAACCACAACATCACCTGGTTTTATCTTCCCTGCAAGTATTGCCTTCATGCCCTCCTCTTCTGAATCAAAGACCTTTGACGTGCCCTCAAAACGCATCATATTCTTACTAACTGCAGACTGCTTTACCACTGCTCCATCAGGTGCAAGGTTTCCACGAAGGATGGCAATACCACCTTCTCTGTGATGAGCCCTGTTAAGTGGCCTTATTACCTCATCATCAAAGACCTCAGCCCTATCAGCTATCCTGTGTGTTCTGATGCCACTTACAGTGGCTGTGTTGTGTATCTGTTCCTTCAGCCTTTTAAGCAAAGCAGGCACTCCACCTGCGTGATGCAGGTCTTCCATGTAATGCACACCGCCAGGGAGCATGTTACATAGATGGGGTGTCCTTTTGCTAAGTTCATCAAACACCTCAAGTGGAAGCCTCACCCCTGCATCCTTTGCAATTGCTGGAATGTGAAGCACCGTGTTAGTTGAACCACCAAGTGCCATGTCAACCATAATGGCGTTTTCGAAGGCCTTACGGGTCATTATCTTTCTTGGAGTGATGCCTTTTTTCACCAGTTCAACCACCCTGCGGCCGCTTTCAAAGGCTATCCTTCTCTTTTCTGAATCAATGGCAAGGGCAGTTGCACAATAGGGAAGGCTCATACCAAGTGCCTCGGTTACACAGGCCATGGTGTTTGCAGTGTACATTCCCTGACAGGAGCCCGCCCCTGGACAGGCACACATCTCAAGAGAGGAAAGCTCTCTGTCGTCTATCAAGCCCTTCTTGTATTTACCCACAGCCTCAAAGGTGTCGTTAACAAGACTCAGCCTCTTGCCCTTTAGATGTCCAGAATGCATTGGACCTGCAGTTACGATGATTGTGGGAATATTCACCCTTCCAGCAGCCATCAGCATTCCAGGGGTAATCTTGTCACAGTTGGTTAAAAGCACTAATCCATCGAACTTGTGTGCCTCTGCTATGGTCTCAACCATATCTGCAATTAGCTCTCTTGAGGGAAGTGAGTAGTGCATACCACTGTGTCCCATGGCAATTCCATCACAGATGCCAGGCACACCAAAGAAAAAGGGATAACCACCACCGGCATGGATACCCTTTTCGATAAACCTCTCAAGGTCTCTCATACCAATGTGGCCCGGGATGATGTCTGTAAAGCTGGTTGCCACTCCGATGAAAGGCTTGTTCATCTCTGTGGGTGGTATTCCTGTTGCATAAAGTAGTGCCCTGTGTGGCACTCGCTCCAGACCCTTTTTGATGTCATCGCTTCTCAATCTTCCTGTCCTCCTTATAATTAAAAATTCTAATTTCCAGATACTAAATTCTAAACAAATATAATGAAATTATTCCAACTCATTTTGAACACAAAGATGCCCCTCCCCACCTTATAGGTTTAAAGCAAAGAAATTTTTAAAGAGATTAGTTCTGCAGGACTGCCTTTTTATACTCTCTTATCAGCATTGCCATCTTGTCTTTTCTGATAAGCTTCTGTTTTTTTATCTGTTTAATTTCCAGTTCCTCGTCGGTTGTAAGAAATGCCTTGCCCTCAAGCTCTGAAAGCCTGTTCTCCAGCGCCCTGTGTTCGGCCTCAAGCTGCTGAAACTCAGGGTTTTCTGCTCTCAGAACCTCTCTGATTTCCTGCTCTCTCATTGGTTGCCTCCTTTCTCACCCTATAATGGGTGAATGGGGATTTATTGTTGGGTTAAATCATTCAGTAACTCATCGGTCAGTTTATAGGAATTATAAATACAATCATTAAAACCAATTCCACCGTAGGCATTGCCTGTAATGTAAAGCCCATTGAACCTCTCTTTAATCCTCCTCCTTATATCATCAACCAGTGCTGCATGCCCCACATTATACTGGGGTATTGCCTTCTCATGCACATACACTCTTGCAAACTCCGGTTTAACATCCACATTCATTATATCTTTAAGTTCTGAAAGCACGGTGTCTATCAGCTTCTGCTCATCCTGAAGTGCAATATCAGGCTGACGTGCACCACCAAGCATTGTCCTGAAAAGCACATAGCCCTCGGGCGCACGGTTTGGAAAGATACTTGAATCCCACAGAGTTCCAAGTATCCTTCGGCCTTCAACAGAGGGCACAAGAAAACCAAAACCGTTAATATCAAACTCTATATCTTCATACCTGAAACCAAGGCAGACAACCGACACAGGAGGATAGGGTATTCTCTTCATAAGCCCTGAAACCTCTGGGTCAAGTTCCCTGAATATCTTTTCAGCATCGTGCGCCGGGCATGCAAGCACAACCTGCTCAGTCTCAAAGCTCTTACCATCTTCTGTGTAAATTGTATAGGTGTTGCCACTGCCACTTTTATCTATGCCTGAAACCCTCTTTGAGGTAACAATCCTTTCTCCAAGTGCCTCTTTCAGGGCATCTATCACCACTTCCATACCATCACGAAAGGATGTAAGCACACCACCTGGAGAAGGGCCAACCTTCTTACCTGTCTTTTTTGCCTCCTTCTGAAGCCGAATCATCGCCCTTATAAGGCTTCCGTACTGCTTTTCCAGTTCATAGATCCTCGGAAAACAGCTCTTGAGACTCAGTTTTGTAGCATCCCCGGCATATATACCTGATGCCATTGGATCTATAAAATACTCATAAACCTCTCTACCCAGTCGTCTTGTAGCAAAGGAGGCAAGAGTTTCATCCTCCTGTCTGCCCTTTGGTGCAATGAGTTCGTAAATTATGCGTCCCTTTCCACAGGGTGTTAAAAGCCCTGATAAAAAGAATGCCTGGGGATTTTCAGGAAGTCTGTGAAGTTTTCCCCCACGGTATATGTAGCGCTTTCTTGCCGCATCGTTGCTTCGGAGAGGCTCAAGAGAAAGGTTTTTTATAAAATCAAAGGTTGTGGGTTTGTTATCTAAAAAACCGTTAACTCCGCTTTCACAGAGAAAGCCATCTGCCCTGTCTGTCCATATCTTTCCACCAGGTCTTTCCCTGGCCTCAAGAACCTGTATATCGAGGGTTTCGTCTTTTTTATGCAGAAGGAAGGCAAGCGACAGTCCTGAGATACCACCACCAACAATGGTGATACTCATCTCAGAATTCTCCCTTTTATATTATTAAGGTAGTGTGGCTCCATCACCTTGATTTAATTATACCACCTTTTCTGCAGAATTGCTATATCCTGAATCAATCTATCTAAATCCTCACTCTCTTAAGCCTGAGGGCATTTCCTACCACAGAGACAGAGCTGAAGCTCATGGCTGCTGCTGCAAATACAGGACTGAGGAGCAGCCCAAAGAATGGATATAACACCCCTGCTGCGATGGGTACACCGAGGGCGTTGTATGCAAAGGCCCAGAACAGGTTCTGCTTGATGTTACGCATGGTGGCACGGCTAAGTCTTCTTGCCCTTACTATGCCTCTAAGGTCTCCCTTTATCAAAGTTACCCCTGCTGATTCCATTGCCACATCAGTTCCGGTTCCCATAGCAATACCCACATGAGCCTGTGCAAGGGCAGGTGCATCATTAATGCCATCGCCAGCCATTGCAACAATTCTTCCCTGTGCCTGGAGTTCCTTTACCTTCTCTGCCTTCTGATCAGGCAGCACACCTGCAATAACATCGTCTATGCCAAGCCTTCTTGCCACTGCCTCTGCTGTGGTTTTGTTATCCCCTGTCATCATTACAACCCTTATGCCCTCCTCATGGAGTTCCTTAATGGCCAGAGGCGTGGTCTCTTTAATCGGATCAGCCACCCCAATAAGCCCGGCAGGCCTTCCATCCACTGCAACAAACATCACCGTCTGTCCCTCAGCCCTCATCTCCTGAGCAACCCTGTTCAGAGCCGTTACATCAATTCCAAGGTCCTCAAGCAGTTTCTGATTACCAAGGGCAACCTCATGGCCCTGAACCTTTCCCTTTACACCCTTACCTGTAACAGACTCAAAATCATCTATCTTTGCCGGCTCAATACCCTTTTCCTTTGCACCTTTTACTATAGCCTCGGCAAGGGGATGCTCACTTGCCTGCTCGATTGAAGAGGCATATTTGAGCAGTTCCTTCTCATCCATACCCTCGGCAGGGTACACCTTAACAAGTTTTGGTCTTCCCTCGGTGAGGGTGCCGGTTTTGTCCACAACCAGGGTATCGACCTTACGCATTATCTCTATTGCCTCTGCATTCTTGAAAAGCACACCCATTGTGGCACCCTTTCCAGTGGCAACCATTATAGACATGGGTGTGGCAAGCCCAAGGGCGCAGGGGCATGCGATTATCAGCACAGCCACTGCATTTATAAGTGCATGGGCCATCCTGGGGTCAGGCCCAATCCATGCCCACACCACAAAGGTTGCAACCGCAATTGCCACCACTATCTGAACGAAATACTTTGCCACCACATCAGCAAGTTTCTGTATTGGGGCACGGCTACGCTGTGCCTCTGCCACCATCTGCACAATCTGCGATAGCAGGGTATCGGCACCAACCTTTTCAGCCTTAATCACAATAGAACCTGTTCCATTTACGGTCGCTCCAATAACCCTGTCTCCAGGGCCTTTGGTAACAGGAATCGGCTCGCCAGTTACCATAGATTCATCCACGCTTGTTGTGCCTTCCACAACCACCCCATCAACAGGAATCTTCTCCCCTGGTCTGACCCTTAACAGATCGCCAGGTTTAACATGCTCAAGGGGAATGTCCTCTTCCACACCATCCTTTATTCTACGGGCAGTCTTCGGAGCAAGTCCCAGCAGGGCCTTGATGGCAGCACCTGTCTTGCTTCGTGCCCTCAGTTCAAGCACCTGACCAAGGAGAACAAGCACCACAATCACGGCTGATGCCTCAAAATACACACCAACTCCTCCCTCGGCATCTCTGAATGCCTCGGGGAAAATTCCTGGAAACACAGTTGCCACCACACTGTAGATATACCCCACTCCCACGCCAAGCCCGATCAGGGTAAACATATTGGGGCTTTTATTGACTATTGACTGCCAGAACCTCACAAAAAAGGGCAAGCCTGACCAGAGCACAACAGGCGTTGCCAGAATCAACTCTGTCCATTTAAGAACTCCTGCTGGCAGCATATCAAGAAGATTTGACACCCCGGGCACATATTCACCCATTGCTATGATTAAAAGAGGTATTGTGAGCACAACACCAAGTTTAAACCTTCGGGTCATGTCAATGAGTTCTGGATTTTCCTCATCCTCCGATGTAGCAGTTTTTGGCTCAAGTGCCATACCACATATAGGACAGTTGCCAGGGCTGTCTTTTATAATCTCTGGATGCATGGGGCATGTCCACAGGGTTTCACCCTCGGGAGCCTTTTTGGTAACAGGGATTACAGGCTCCAGTGCCATACCACACCTGGGACAATTACCTGGCCCTTTCTGTCTGACCTCAGGATGCATGGGACAAGTGTATTCTGTCTCTTCTGAGGTTTTTAACGGCTCTTCGCTGGTGGTGTGTTCACGATGATCGTGCTTGTGATGCACATAGGTCTCGGGGGATTTAACAAATTTATCTCTGCAGCCTTCTGAGCAGAAATAGTAGGTTTGCCCATTGTGGGTTTCCCTTGCCTTTGCCTCGGACTCTTCGATCTCCATACCACATACGGGATCTTTTACCTTCATCTTGCCTCCTTTGTTTATTGCTTTACATTAAAATTATATACCATCCCCAGAGTGTAAGCAGAGTGGTTATTCCCCAGAACAGAAGCCTTGGAGTAATTGGGGTATGTTTATATATATTTCCATAGATGTGCCCACTTTCTATTATGGTAGCAGTTTCAGCAAGCATTTCCCATGCTGCATGGGTGCTTAAAATAAGAACAACTATGGTCATCCAGTCAAGGGAGCCAATAAGGCTATAGGCCAGATAAAAAACCAGAGCCGTATAGGGTAATGCAAAGGATGCTGTCTTAAGATGAGCAAATTCATGGATAATGCTCAGCCTCTCCTGTGCATCTTCAGGCAGTCCATACCGCAAAAGGGAATTAACCAGCGGTGGATGTGGTAACAGCAGCAATCCATAGCCTGCCCTGTGAAGAAAGCCAGGCCCTAATATAACCGTTGCGTTCAGGCCATACCACATCTTTTTAGTAACTATGGTTTTCATGTAGCCTTACCAAATCCTTATCTCTTTATTGCTATCCAGAATGGAAACCCCGGTGAACTAATCTCCTTTATTACCCGATGGCCCTCTGTATCAATCACCACCATCTTGTCCTCCTTACTCACTGCAACATAGGCTCTTCTGCCGTCTCCTGAGAACCTTACACCATGAGGGCCATTACCTACCCTGATGGTCTTTCTTATCTGCCAGTCTGATGTATCTATCACGGTTATCACATCCGAGCCAACTCCCGAAACATAAGCCCACCTGCCATCAGGACTTATTGCCACTCCATGATGCCCCTTTGATACCCTTATCTTTTTGATGACCGCTCTGTTATTTAAATCTATCACGGCTACTTCATCGGTCTTTTTCAGTGTTACAACAAGGAATCTACCATCAGGCGTTATATCAAGGTTATGAGGCACCCCTGAGCCTGGAATCTTTATCTCATCCACCACTTTTTGCTCTTTTGTATCTATTACGCTTATACTTTTAGAGGCGCCATTGGTAACATAGGCACATGGCTTTACAGGGTTGAACACAATATTATGAGGCATGCTCCCAACCTTAATAGTTTTAACCCTTTCCCATACTCCTGTTTTAAACACATATAGATTGCTTGCCCTCTTTGCTTCGTTTACCACATAAACAAATTTGCTGTCAGGACTCACCCCAACACCCTTTGGAGCATCTGAAAGAGACAGTGTCTTTATAACCATGAATTCAGAGGCATCTATTACATAGAGTTTCCTTTCACCGGTTGAGACAGAAAAGGCAAACCTGCCGTCAGGGCTAACTGCAACATAAGTGGACTTTCTGCCCACTACTGTTCGTTTCACTGTTTTTGCTTTTTCAGGATTAATTACAGAGAGCTCTCCAGAGTCGCGGTTATTAACAAATATCACTTCAGCCTGAACAGTAAGGGGCAGAAAACAAAGAGCAGCAAATAGAAGGATAATATGAATAATAATCTTTTTCATCTTCTGGCCTCCCTTCCTGCAGGAATTTTAATCTTAAAGGTTGTTCCCCTGCCCGGGGTGCTTTGCACCTCTATTCTACCTTTATGAGCCTGCAAAACTTCTTTTACAAAGGAAAGGCCCAGGCCCGGACCGTATATCTTTGAGGTAAAGAAGGGATCAAAGATGTATTTGATCTTATCCGTGGGTATTCCCTTGCCAGTATCCGATATAGAAATTAAAACCTCATCACCCACCAGATGGGTAGAAATAGTCAGTATCCTCTTCGCACCTTCCATTGCCTCAATGGCATTTTTTACTATATTTGACAGTGCAGACTTCATCTTTGCCCTATCCAAAAAAATCTCGGGCAGTTCCTCCAGCGACAGTTTGAGAGTAATCCTGTTTCCCCTCAATAGCACATCAAACATATCAACTATTTCCTTAATGAGTGCATTCAGGTCTGTTTTCTCCAATATCAACTGCTCGGATTCAAATCTGACAATCCTGTTTACCATCTGTTCAAGCCTTTCTACATCCTCAATAACCCTCTTCATGTACTCCCTGTCAGGTGCGTCCTCTGGAAGGTTCTTCAATATTCTTCTTGCAAAACCACCTATTGAGGTAAGGGGATTTCTAATCTCATGGGTTATCTGGTCAGCCATCTTTTTCAAACTCCTGGTACGCTCCTGTTCAAAAAGCATCTGCCTTTTGTTCTGCATAGAAAGAAAAAGTTCCGGCTCCTGCTGAAACAGGTCTCTGCATTTATCAGAGCAAAATCTGTATTCCTTCTGGTTGTACAAAAAGGAAAAAGGACTATCACTGTTTACCCTCATACCACATACAGGGTCTGTAGCATGATTGTATGTCTTATTTTCATTAATTTTATCCATCTAATATCCTTTTTTCTAACATATCTGAAGCATTGCAAACCGGCCACACATGAAAATAGGTACCTCTTTTCTGTCCCACTCCAAGGGCACCCTTTTTAAGATACAAAGCCCAGGCCCAGTCGGGCTCATACATGCTGGTGGTTGACGACCAGTATCCCTCCCGAACATCTTCAAAGGGATGTCCTTCGGGCAGGGCCGGGCTGTGGGTGCTGCAGTCAATAAGTGTTTCAAGTTCATTTATATTTGGCAGACGCCATAATGTAATAGTTCCCCTGCCTGCATTCAGTTCTTTAACAATCAATAATGCCTCCTGCCATGTAACCGTCTTTCCTGCAAGGTCTGCCCTTTTAAGCCAGCACAGGTTGGTTAGTCTGTCAAGCACCACCTCACCGTGCACCTGAAATCTTGGTACAGGCCAGTGAATTCCATATTGAAACTCCCCATCCTGCCCGGTACCAGAACAGGGAACCTGACGCCCATCCTGATCAAAACATCCTCTTTGTCCTGTGGCAGCAAGCACCGAAGAGCCACTGCCTCTTACAGGCCAGAGGAGAAAAAACTGCCTCTTTTCACCATAAAACATCCTGGCACCTTCCATATGGATATACCAGGCATAGGCTGGATTGATTGCAGCTGTGGTAGATGTCCAGTACCATCCACTGAAGACATTTTCAAAGGGGTGACTCTCCGGTAATGCCGGCTTTTTCGTTTGATAACTGAGGAGACTTCTGAGTTCTCTTCTGTTGGGCATACGCCAGTCTGAATAACCAAAGGCTCTCTCTCTGTTCATCTTCTCAATGTATTCAAAGGCCTCCTGCCATGTAAGCGGTAGTTCTAAAGGATTTGCATTCCTGGTCCATATAAGACCTGTAAGCCGGTCAAGCACTGTGTTGCCTGAGACCTGGAAACGAGGCTCAGGCCATTTGATGCCGGTTCTATATTCTCCATCCTGACCTGTCCCCGCACAGGGGATTTGATTACCATTTGTGTCATGGCAGGTAACCTGACCTGTATGAAGAACAAACAGGCTCTTTTCTATGCTCTCAAGAACCTTCAAAAACTACTTCTCTTTCTTTCTTAAATCAAGCAGATACTGTCTTGCTGCCATTGAAGCCTTAGCTCCTTCACCAGAGGCTATGATGATTCTTTTTCCAAAGGCATTAGTTACATCACCGGCAGCAAAGATTCCAGGATAAGATGTTGAGCAGTCGGGATTAATAATTATCTCACCCCGCTCATTCAGGTCACACAGGTCTGAAACAAGCGAGGAATTCGGTTGAAGCCCGATAGCCACAAACACACCCTTTGCAGGTAATTCCAGTTTTTCATCTGATGCCATCTTTTTAATGACCACAGCACTCAGGGTCCTGTTGCCTTTAAACTCAATGGTTCTGTAGCCCTCGTAAATCCTGAGATTTTTGAATCTCTTTATCCTATCGATTATCACAGGGTCTGCCTTCAATTCGGAATCGGAAACCAGGTGGATATTCCTTGCCACTGTATGAAGATTTTCAACTATCTGCATTGCCGAGTTGCCACCACCAACAACCACTGCATCCTCACCCTGAACAAAGGCAAGGTCCTGGATATTGCCATAAAACACACCTCTTCGTTGGAACTCCTCCTCACCAGGAATCTTCAATTTTCTTCTGGTCATACCGGTTGCCACAATCAGTGCCTTTGCGGTGTATTTCCGCAACTCTGATGTAATCACCCTGAAGCCCTCCTCAAAGGGCTCGATCTTTTCAACCTGCGACATAAGGTGATCTATGTAGTGGGAGCGTATCAACTGGTCCTGAAAACGCTTTGTCAATTCAGGGCCTGTTATGAAATCGTATCCCATGTAGTTTTCTATCTTGGTGCTATCAATTGCCTGTCCACCCAGGTCTTTTGCTATCAGGAATGCATCTATTTTCAAAGTGGCGGCATACACTGCAGCAGTAAGCCCTGCAGGACCACCACCGATAATTATCAGGTCGTAGGTGGTTCTTGGAAGTTTACATGCCTTGTCTTTAAGAAACCTATCCCTGCAACCTTCGGAGCAGAAATAGTAGGTCTGTCCATCACATTCCGTTGTAAGGGCATCCTTTTCATCTACTTCCATATTACATATGGGGTCTTTCGGCATTTTTCCTCCTACAATGAATTTGTGTTATTGTTATAAAGAAAGCAGGTTTTACCTGTATATCTCAAAGGTGGAAAGGCAGGAGAACTCCAATTTCCCTGGGTCTTTGAACCCTTAGAGGAGTCTGTTCCCTGCCTCCCATAACCATCATAGGTTGATTGGGTCAATGAACCCTCGTCACTATGGAGGATTGGTCGGGAGGCTTCCCCTGCCTTACCAATTGAATACCTCAAGGAGGTGCCAAATTGTATAGTCTCTTCGTCGGTATCGATGTCTCCAGGGATTCCTTCTCTGCTACTGGTATTGACACAAAAGGCCAGCCCCTCTTCTCTTTCTCTGCCAGTATGGACAAAGAGGGCTTCTCCACCCTCCTTAAACACATTTCCTCCCACTGCTGCAGCCCTCCCTCTGCACTCATTGCCATGGAATCCACAGGCTGTTACCACATCAATCTCTTCTCCTTCCTCTCCAACAAAGGCCTTAATACCGTCGTTATCAATCCCCTTCTAATCTTTAACTTCGCTAAACTCACCCTCAGAAAAACCAAAACCGACAAAAAAGACTCCCTCACCATTGCCCGTTTTATCCTCCTCCATAAAGACTCCATCTCCCAGACCCATATCTCCCAGAACCTCTCTGACCTTAGAGATATTGCCAGAGAAAGAGAATCCATCGCCTCCCTTATCGCCTCTACTAAAAACGAAATCAAAAGACTCCTTCAAACTACCTTCCCTGAACTCCTCAGCCTCTGTAACCCCTTCACTAAAACCATGCTCCAGTTCCTTCAGCAATTCCCCTCTGCTCGCATTATTGCCGTCTCTAATCCCGAAACCCTCTCTGAGGCCTTCAGTCTTAATGGTAGAGGCAGAAGAGCCTCTGTGTCCCCTACAAAGCTCATCCATGCCGCTAAAAACTCTATCGCCTCCATAAGCCCTGCTAAAGAACTCATCCTCAGTGAGAAAATTTCCACCCTTCTGCACCTTATGAAAAGACTCGAAACCTTCGACAGAGCCCTCAAAGAGCAATGCCAGAGCATTGCCATTGATGAACTCGAAATCATTACCTCCATTGATGGCATTGATTCCACTACAGGTGCCACTTTCCTTGCTGAAATCGGTAGTATTGAAAACTTCTCTTCCCATAAAAGCCTTATTGCCTATGCAGGTATCGACCCCTCTGTCTATCAGTCGGGTAAGTTTCAAGGCACAAGCAGAATATCTAAACGAGGTAATCGTCACCTCAGAAGAGTCATTTATCTTATGACCACAAGTGTTGTTAGATTCAATGACACTTTTAAGTCTTACTTCCTTAAAAGAAGAGCTGACGGCCTGCCTTATAAAAAAGCCATCCTGGCCACTGCTCATAAACTCCTGAGAACCCTTTTCGCTATGCTTTCTCATAAATCTAAATTCCTCGTTAAGGAGGTTAATTCTTTATAGTTGACTCCTCTTTATATAATTTTAATTTACTTTTATCCTACCCCCATGCAAATGCAACTCCAATACCAATGCCAAAAACAATAAATGACATAACCACCGTTAAAACCAAAGAGGTGGTAGAAACCCTGGCCGTCTGCATATCTGTTGAATGAGTATTCATATCCAAGCCATGTTTTGCATTACTGCCACCTTGTTTCTCAATGTTATGAGCCGTTCCTGCAGGTCTTACTGTCATCATTCCGTGTTTTAGATTGTTTGATACCAGCCACCAGTTCACCGGATAGGCAAAGACAAAACCGGTTAATAAAGACATTGACATAACAAACCAAAAACCCATGGTCAAAGGGTTATTACTGTCTGGAATCATCTTCATTCCAAACGACATTACCACCACCATTGCAGCCATCAGATAATTCATTGAAACAAGTTCTGGAATAAAGGTCTTCTTCAATGCCTTTAAAAAGGAGCCTCCAGCAGTGTCTTTCATAAAGAGTGCCTGAAAGATGGTCCATCCAAAACCAAACCCAAGAAGATACTCAAGACCTATCTCAAGTGGTCTGGAAAAATGAATTAGCCCACCAATAACTGCACCTACAAGAATTCCCAACCCATCACCAGATACGCAGTGCATGGTAGAGCCCAATACCTGACGCCATCTATGTGAGGTATATTGTTTATGAAGACCTGGAAGTGGCTCTCTGCAACCAAGCACATAAAGGAATGCACCAACCGGACCGATGTAAGCAGTAATCAATACAAATCCCCATTTAAGCACTGTAGACTCAGGTGTTTTTACAATATCTATTGCTACAAAAACCACAGAAACTGCAGTAAGTAAAAACCACAAGAGCATTACACCCTGTAACATTCATATCCCCGTTTCCTTGCATGTCTGTTCACCCGGTGCCCTGTGCAGGGCATCGGGTGGAAGGATCATTTAATAACCATAACAGCCGAAACCTGCAAAGGGGTTCTTTTTGTATATCTCTCTGCGAAGTTTAACTATCTCGTCTCTTAACTTTGTTAAAGTCTCAGGCTTTGTTTTTGGGTCCCTCAGAGCCTCAAAATACTCAAACCTCTTTTCATTCAACTTTTTTCTGAGATCACGGGTTTCATCAAGAAATTTCTGATACTCCTTTGAGTATCCAGGAACCATTCCATAGCCAGGGCCCATCATTCCATAACCCATCATTCCCGGGCCCATCATCATTCTGTGCATCATTCCCATCATCCCAGGGCCCATCATCATTCCGGGGCCCATTCCTCTACCCATCATTCCATAGCCGCCACCATAACCCATCATGCCAGGCCCCATGCCGTAACCACCCATCATGCCAGGGCCCATACCATAACCTTGCCCCATCATTCCATAGCCCATTCCATAACCACCCATCATACCTGGACCCATCATTCCGTAACCATATCCTGCACCAGGGCCCATCTGGTAGGGCATCTGCTGTACAGGTGCCTGCTCCTGCTGAGGCTGTCCCATCATACCCTGCCCCATCATATTACCCATCTGAGCAAAGGCTGAACCTGCCATTAACCCAAGGGCTACAATAATTAATAACAACATTCGTTTCATATACTGAAACCTCCTTAAATTCGTTATTGGTAATTAGTTATTGGTTAATTTGCCCATTGCCTATCGCCCTTTTTCTTAACAGGAACTGTGGCACTTGCAGGTTGATGATGCCTGCTTTGTGACCTTCTTTATCTTCATTCCTTCACCTCCCTTCTCTAAGTATTCTTAGTTTTTCTTCATACTCCTCAGTAGAAATATCACCACTTGCAAGTCTTCTCTTGAGTATATCCTCGGCTGTCTCAGAATCCTTACCAGGGCTATCTGATTTTTTATCAGTAAATACAGCTTTTATCAGGTAAACAGCAACAAGGATGATTACTCCCCAGAAAAGTATCATGAAGACCCAGCCCAGACCAAATCCACCAAATCCCATACCAAAACCGGTGCCATGCATAATCTTTCCCCTCCTTTCTTTCCTTCAGTGTTCATTATACTTGTTTTTATATGAACTTACAACATTAAATTTCTTTCATAGTAACTATATTTCACTTCTCACTTGACGACCACAACCCTGCACTCTTGATTATTACCATAACACTTAATTGCGAAGAAATTGTGAAGAACATAAAAAAACATAGTTAATAACCTAAGTCGGCCATGTTAAGGAAATCTTTAAAGTATGTTATAATTGAACATGCCGGTTGCACTTAAGAAACAGAGGCGGTTCACCTACCAGGACTACCTCAGATGGCCTGATGATGAGAGGTGGGAGTTGATTGATGGGCAGGCCTACTCTATGTCACCTGCACCTAAGACCAGACACCAGAGGATTTTGTGGAGACTAACCGAGGTATTTGTAAACAACAAGGATGCCTTAAAAAGTTGTATTCCCTTTTATGCCCCCACGGATGTGGTGCTTGATGAGTTCAATGTGGTTCAGCCTGATCTGTTCGTTGTCTGCTCAAAGAAGAAGATCACAGAAGACAATATTCAGGGCGCCCCTGATCTTGTAATAGAGATAACCTCTCCTGCCACGGAACTGAAGGACCGTCGGGAAAAGAAGGCCCTTTATGAGAGGTTTGGCGTTAAGGAATATATAATAGTTTTTCCTGACAGGGAGTATCTTGAGCGGTATGTGCTGAAAAACAAAAAATACGGCCCACCAGAGATTTACAACTGGGATGAGACCCTGAAACTCAGGACATTCAGGATGGAACTCAGACTCTATGAGGTCTTTGAGAAGGAGTCAAAAGAGGGCAATGATAAAGAACCCGGAAAAAGTTCAGGGAATTACTCAATCAGTAAGAGGGCAAAGTAGTTCCACCTGCCGTAAGTTTCTTTCCTGGTGTCAATCTCAAAGCCATTTGCACGGGCGGTCTTAAAGACATCAATACCACATGCCTCCATAAGGGGTCTGATCCTCATCTCCTTCTGTGCCTCTCTCTCGGAGTCCTCCCGGGCATCCTCCTCACCCGAAGGTCAGGTCATGCCAGGAGGTCCTGAGGAAAGTGCTGTCATCGCAAATGCCTTATAAAATCCCATCCTGTAGGCAATACCTTCAAGTCTTACCGCCACCTCTGTAAGAGGCTTTCCCTTTGGGCAGTTCATCAGTATGGCTCTTTTGTATTCAGAAAGCATCCTATGGGTGGTCTCTGCATCAGGAGCACAGGGAGGATGATAGGCATCTTTTCCATAAAGAGGACAGCCGTAACGGCATTTCCATCTAACCCACTCTTGAACAACCACTGTATTTGTGTCAATTAACTTTGCCCTCTCAGCACCGAGTTCAAGGGCCTTTTTAATGAGAAAATCCATTGTCTCATCCTTAGAGGAAAAATCATTGAGTGACGGAAGCGGGTTTTCAACCTGACTTTCGAGCCTGTCATTATCTGAACCACTACTGCCAAAGTATGGACATTTCATCTCCCGGCAGCCGTGGGGATGTTTCTCGGAATGAAGACAGGCCGACACCCTCTGCGTGGGAAGTTCAATTCCAAGGGATTCCCTGAGAGATTCTGTGGCCACCTCAAGGGAGCTTTTCACATATGCCTTGCAGCAACTGGGCCCTGTTAGTTCTGTTATCGCCCTTGTAACCCTCGTGACTGCCTCCATTGTAATCCGCTGCTCTCTGTCTGTGCCACACTTTGACCCAGTCAATACAGCAAAAACCGCTCCTATTGCAGGGGCAATGCCGCAAACCCCGGTAAGGCCGCAGTATCCACCATGTGCCTGGCGTTTAGTCCTCTTAAAGACCTCCTTTATATCATCATTGGTTATCTTTCTTGTGCCAGAGTTTTTTATTACCGCCATGAGTGCACCACCTGCGATGTAGGCATGATGGCAGCCAAGCATTGGAAGCCCTGGAAAGGAGAGCATCAGCTCGGCTATCTCAACTGGATTTTGAGATTTAGTGCTGAAGGCCACATCCTCTATCATCCGCATTGCGTCCTGGTTGTGGCAGTGCTCACAGATGTAGTGTCCCTTAGGGCAGGTAATGTGACCTTCCTCTTCCTTGCCGCAGTATAGACACTTCAAACTGCGTGAGGTCTCAAGATACTGCAGCTTCTCACCACAGACCATGCAGTGCTCGGCCTTTGGAGCGCCCTTTTCTGCATCCCCCTCCTGACTTCTGACTCCTGACTCCTGACTTATCCTGTCCTGCCCACTGGCAGAGTCGGTTGAGGGTCAGCAACTGTCAGGTTTTGTTTTTCTGTCTTTGTCCGACATCACTGCCTCCTTTATGTGGTTATAAAACTGTAAAGCACAAGTGTAATACTCAACACTGTGGTACCATAAAGTATTGCTTTGCTCCATTTGCCCGGTTTCCTCTGACCTTTGAAGGTCATATACCACGCAATAGCAAGAAATACAAAAGTAATTACAAGAAAGAGCCATCTGTACTTTATAAACCATAAGGAAAATGTAAAACTCCCCAGCCCCACACTGGCCAGGACCAGCGGTAGCTGTCAACAAAATGCATATGCCAGTGCAGAAGCAATGGCACCACTTTTGAAATCAAATAGTTTCATGGAATAACCTCCCAATAAGATATGTTAAAACCCATATGCCTGCATGTTTATCTTTCCTTCCCTGGCAAGTTTGCTCAGGATGAATATTGCACTCTCACGGCCTATCCTCAGATGTCCTGCCACCTCGTCAGGGTCAACCCTGTGTCTGTCTTTAAGAAAGGAGACCACCTCCTGCTCAATCTCTGAAAGCCAGTCATTAAACAATGTCCTCAATTCAGGTGTTGAGTATGTTGCCAGTTCATAGGAATGACTGAATGCAGAAATAAGTTCCTTGCTCATCTCAAGCGGATTCACACCTGAATCCGTGCATTCCTTTATTCAATGCTCAACCATCTCTATCATCTCTCGGCCTTTTCTGCCCCCTGCAGCAACCCTCTGAAGGAGTTCCTTTTTTTCAGCCTCTGTAAGTTCCTCAATTAGCATACTAACAAGGCTGTTAAGCAGTTCCTTTTTAACAGAAGGCTCAAGACTGGCAATGACATCCCTTATTGTCTCACCACTCACCTTTATCACCTCCTCATTGAGTATCCTCTTCCGCATGTTTTTTTAACTCTCCAAACATCCTGTTAAGCATCTTTTCTGCAAATCTTTTCCTTTCCTTTACAGACATATCCTTAAACATCATATTCATACATCTGGGCATCATGTTCTCCATAAATGCCATTTTGTCATTGGGTTTCATCTCACTGAAACACCTGTCCATCATAGCAGTCATCATCTCGGGCATGTCCTCTGGCTTCATCATCCCGCCCATTATTTTCTTCATCATTTCCTCAAACATCTTCATTTTTTAAACCTCCTTTTATTGTTTAAGTAACTTCTTAATTTCTCTATCTAAATCTTCAAATGTAATCTCTCCAATATGGCGTTTTTTTATTCTTCCGTCTTTTCCTATAAATACTGTAGTTGGAAGTGCAATAATGTGAAGTTTTTTTGACAGACCATTTTCCTTCCCAACTGGAAAGGTCAGATGATATCGCTCCCGAAACTTTTTTATCTGCTGGTTGTTTCCAAGGACAAAGGCACCAATAAAGATTACACCTCTGTCTTTGAATTTCGCATAGGCCCTCTGAAGTTCGGGAGCTTCTCTTTTGCATATCCTTCACCAATGCCCACCTATATTGATTACTACTATAAGAGCCCCTTTGAGATTGTTAAAGTTTATACTCTTACCATCTACGGTGACAAAGGTATAATCTTTCAGGACACCTTTAGCACTGCTTTCGTTACATCCGGTAAATAACAACACAATAAATACTCCTATTAACAGTAATTCTTTTTTCATTGGCTACCTCCTCTTTATACTATTTACCATCTCTGGCGAAACAGTCTCTACGGGCATTGTCTTTCCTATTAACTCTGAGATTTCCATAAGTATGTCTATAAGATGTGGGTTTTTCAGGCTATAGTAAATAAAAGGCCCATCCCGTCTTGTTCTTACGATATCTGCTCGCCTCAATGCCCTGAGATGAAAAGACACAAGGGTCTGCGAAAGCCCTGTGATGCGGATTATCTCTGTAACCGACCTTGACTCCTTACCAATGGCAAACAGGATGCCAAGTCGGTTGGGCTCTCCAAGTACCTTTAAAAGTCTTGCCGTGTCTTCAATCCACTGATTCATACATATTAGCCTTAACTCATATGAGTAATTACTCATATTATATCGTTTAAAATATCATTTGTCAATTCAAAACAACCCATGTTAAATCCAGAAAGGAACCTTTATAATTAACTATACCACTTGCACTTAAGAAACAGAGGCGGTTCACCTACCAGGACTACCTCAGATGGCCTGATGATGAGAGGTGGGAGTTGATTGATGGGCAGGCCTACTCTATGTCACCTGCACCTAAGACCAGACACCAGAGGATTTTGTGGAGACTAACCGAGGTATTTGTAAACAACAAGGATGCCTTAAAAAGTTGTATTCCCTTTTATGCCCCCACGGATGTGGTGCTTGATGAGTTCAATGTGGTTCAGCCTGATCTGTTCGTTGTCTGCTCAAAGAAGAAGATCACAGAAGACAATATTCAGGGCGCCCCTGATCTTGTAATAGAGATAACCTCTCCTGCCACGGAACTGAAGGACCGTCGGGAAAAGAAGGCCCTTTATGAGAGGTTTGGCGTTAAGGAATATATAATAGTTTTTCCTGACAGGGAGTATCTTGAGCGGTATGTGCTGAAAAACAAAAAATACGGCCCACCAGAGATTTACAACTGGGATGAGACCCTGAAACTCAGGACATTCAGGATGGAACTCAGACTCTATGAGGTCTTTGAGAAGGAGCTTTCAAAGTCGTCAAACACTACCGGCGGACCGGGGCAAGGAATAAGCTGAAAGGCTGATTTATCAGTTCAGAAAAGCATATCGTAATTTTAAATTATATTACTTTCTTCTCAGTAGAGGGTCAACACATCGTAAAGATAATAAAGGCCCATTAGCAGAAGTATTACCCCTCCTAACTTTTCAATCCACTTGAGGTAGGCTTTTAATCTTTGCAGTTTTTTAAATGCACCAACCTATACCCCTGCAATAACAAGCGGAATCCCCCTGCCAAGTGAGAAGAATAACATAAGAAGGGCAGAGTACCATAGTTTTCCAGTGGCAGCAGCCACTGTCAGAATACTAAGAACCACAGGCACGCAGAATGGACAGAATGACATGGAAAAGGGTATGCCAAGGAGAAAGGCAAGCCCAAACCCTGCTAAAGTGAACCTCCCCGACCTTTGGTCGGGGAGGTTCACTGATAGAGAGATTATTGTGTTCAAACGCTCTTCAGTCCAGGCAATCCTGAATCTCACAAATATCAATACCGCTGCAAATATCAAAAATGTTACAAGACTGAAGATCATAACCTTTACCATCAGTGGATCAAGGCCACCTGATTCCCTGTCCAGTCGTGGGTGTATTGACCTCCACCACCTGGTGGCAAGCCTCACCACCGGGACATCAAGAAACCCGATAATTCCAACAATTGCCGAATACCTCGCCCTTCTGGTCTTCTCTGTAACCGCCTTTCTTATCATGAAATAGCCAATGTAGATAAACCAGAGTATCAGCATGGTAACAAGCCTGGGGTCCCAAGTCCACCACACATTCCAGACAGGCCGTGCCCATAACGAGCCGGTTATGAGAACAAGGGTAGAAAACAGAAGTCCCACCTCACCTGCTGAACTTGCAAGGCTGTCCCAGTAAAGGCTCTTCTTAATCAGATATAGTATGCTTGAAAAAAACAGCACACCAAATCCAAGATAAGCGCTTACTGCCAATGAAACATGCAGATAAAATATCCGCTGCACATCGCCCATGATTCTCTCGGTCGGAGCACCTGAAAGATCAAATAGAAGCAGAGTGGAAACATAAAAAACAGCACTACAAGCAGTGCCCTCGTTAGCTTAATAGATTTCATACCATTACTCCTCCACAATAAACCTGAAAAGCATTAGCGATATGCTCATATATAACAGGTCGAACACAACAAGTAGCTTTATCCACTTAATGGGTGACTCCACTGTTGTATCATTCAGGATAAGGTCAGTTGCTGACACACCTCCTATAATCACCGGCACCACCACAGGTAAAAAACAGAAAGGGGAGTATTATCTCGCCAAACCTCGAACCCGTTGATAGGAAAGAAAACAGGGTGCCTACCGCAGAAAACCCAATACTTCCAAGCACAATGGGAAGCACAAGAGATGGCAATTTCCCTACCAGGGGCTCGTAATTGAAAAGCACCACAAATGATACCATGGTAAAAAACTCCATCAGGAGCAGAAATATCAGGTTGCTAATAACCTTTGCAATGTAAAAGGTCTCCATTGAAACGGCTGAGAAAAACACATTCAGATAGGCACTGTCTTCACGTTCAGAAAGTGATGTCTTACCCATGCCCAGCACACCTGAGAAGGCAAATACCACCCAGAGGATACCTGATGCAAGGGAGGAAACATTTTCTCTGTCTATGTCAACGGCAAGGTTGAACACAACAAGCAGTAAAAGAGAAAGAAAGACCATTATGCTCAGGGCCTCTTTTGCCCTTAGCTCAAGAAGTATGTCATTTCTTACAATGGAAATCGTGTTACTTACAAACCTCATGCTTTAACCTCTCCTGTATAAGGGCATCATCAATCTGTGACTTTTCGTGCATCACCGTCAGTTCCCCCCTTTCAAGTAGCCCCACCCTGTCTGCAATCTGACAGCCCTCTTGAACCAGATGAGTTGCAACAAGCAGTGAACGCCCCTCTGCACTAAGAGCAAGCAGCCACTCCAACACCGTATCCTTCCATCTGAGGTCAAGCCCCGAGAAGGGCTCGTCAAGCACAATCAACCTGGCACCACTTAATATTGCCTTCATGAGGGCAAGCCTCCTCTTCATTCCCTGTGAGAGCGACTTCACGGGGGCGTTTCTTCTCTGCCAGAGACCAAACTCTGAAAGAGTGTCTCTTACAGCGGCACCTGCAACGTTTCTTAAGCTGAGGAAAAATCTTATATTCTCCAACACGGTCAGTTCAGTATAGAGGCTGTTTTTGTGGCCGAGGTAGAAGATACCACCCTTTCTTAATGTATCGTCTTCATAGACCACCTTTCCACTGGTAGGTGACATAATACCAGCGGCTATTTTGAGCATGGTGGTCTTTCCAGCGCCATTGTGACCAAAAAGCACAAAGACCTCTGCCTTATTAATGTTTATATTTATCCCATTTAATACAGGTCTCAGCCCATAGGTCTTTGATACATCCTTCATGTACAGCATCTATTGCTCTGTCCTTTCTGATAGAGCTGTTAGCCTTTTCTTTAAAAGCTCTGCAAAAGTTCTGTATCCGTTGAACCCTCTGGGGAATTGGCTTCAAGATAAGAAAGAACCTCTTCCAGTTCCTCTTTTTCCCTTTTTTGATAGTAGGCCATGATCCTTTTTCTACCAGCAAAAAGAATAACTGTGGTAACCAGGACACCTGAAATTAACACAAGAAACCAGCTGCTATATGCACTTTTGTAAGCAGGGCTGTAAAGAGCTGCCCTCAGTCCAGGCCCTGGCATTCCGGTCCATACCCTGAACTGTTTTCCGTAAAAATTTGTTTTTCCCGACTCTTCAAGACCCGAAACCTTTAGTTTCCACCTGCTGTCGTCTCTGACAAGGAGGTTAAATCTTTCTGGATAAGGGCTGTTGTCTGCAGGGTGAAGCGTTAGGTCAAAAAACCTGTATCGCTTTTTAGTAGATATCCAATAACAATCTCCCTTTCTCCTGGTGTTACAACATCCTGTGTAACAATACCACCATTGAATGTGAGTATCTTTCTGGTATTTAAACCCATAACCTGGCTCAACCTGTAGCCCATGGGAAGAGGTACGAACAGCACCTGCTCGGTATCAAGTTCATCATTAAATCTCCCAACAAATGTGGTCTTCCCCGTATTCTTTACAATTATCACCTCGAATACCTGTAATGTATGCTCATCCTGAGGTGAAATAACCATTGTCCTGTAGGGAATCACTATGCAGTGCCTCTTTTTCTGGGTCGGTCCAGTCTCCTGCGCCAATCTCCACATAGGCAATCTTTCCGCTTTTGTCTATAATGAAGGTCTCAGACACACCAGTGGTTCCATAGAGAAGCTGAATCGAGCCTGTGGTGTCGAGCAAAACAGGAAAATCTGAGCCGTATTTCTTCATGAAGGGCTCAACAGCCTTCTTGCCAAGTGCATCTATGCTTACTGCAAGAACCACAAGGTCGTCGCCTTTTAGTTTCTCGTACATCCTCTGCACGGTTGGTAACTCCTTTTTACAGGAAGTACACCAGGTTGCCCAGATATTCAAAAATATCACTTTCTTGCCAAAGTAATCCGAAAGCCTTACTTTTTCCATTCAGGTCTGGATAGGCAAAGTCTCTTGCCTTCTCACCTATTGTTGGGCGGGGGTGTTTTTTAGCTGTTTTTTCTTTACCTGAAAATACTCCGGTTAATAGTGCAACCACCAGTATGAAAAAAGGGATAATAAATAGGCTTCTCAGAAAGTTCTTCATCCCTTAAACATCCTCAGCTCCTCTTCAAGGAGCGCCTCTATTTCAGCCTCATCCCTGTCGTCAGGTTCAGACCGCTCTGAAGTTGTACTATCACTTTTACCCCTTTTTTGCCAGATATATAAAATCAGACCTATCAGGAGGAATACATCAAATATCAAAAAATAGGGAAACCACCAGGCAATGAAATAAAAGCCTTTTTTCTTTGGCTGTGCCAGCATCCTGGGGCCATAAATCTCTTCAAAGTAATTCAGTATGGCCTCGGTGGACTCACCGTTTCACAGTTTATCTCTTACGATTTCTCTCATCTGCTCTGCCTCAGCCGATGGACAGTTGGTCAGTGTGTACATATAATTACACCCCGGGCTCATAAGCAGGTCAGTAACCCTTTCCACATCCATTAATGTAACCTCCTTTGCCTGTACACCCTTGCCATTAAAGGTAAGAAATACTGCCAACAAGACTAAAAAACCAATGTGCTTTTTGTACCTCATCATTCAGGGGTATTCTAAAAATAAAATATGAAGAAAATATGAAAGCATTATGAAACTTAAATTTATTTTGGAAGAGGAAGATCAAGACCGAAATCAGGGAAAAGACCAGAAAGTTCGCTAATCATATTAGAAAACAGAAGGATACCAAAAATAATAAGAAAAATTCCTGAAATAATCTTGATGGTCTTCATGTGTCTTAAAATTTTTCTGGAATAACTTAAAAAGAAGTTAAATCCAACGGCCGATATTATAAATGGTAAGGAAAGACCAAACGAATATACACCAAGTAGTTTAACACCATAGGATACAGAGCCATGTGCACCAGCATACATCAGAATGCTGCCGAGAATCGGACCAATGCAGGGAGTCCAGCCTGCAGCAAAGCCCATTCCTACCAGGGAAGTTCCTAAATACCCCGCAGGTTTTTCTGCAAAGTTAAGCCTTCTCTCTCTGAGCAGGAAATCTATCTTGATTACATCTGCAATAAACAGTCCGAAGATAATTATCATTATTCCACCAGAAATCCTTATCGCATCCTGATAATTATTTAAGACCTTACCAATTACTGATGAAGAAGCTCCTAACGATATAAATACAATAGAAAAACCAGTTACAAAAAAGATTGCATGAGCAAGACTCAGGTATCAGACCTTATTTATGCTGGCTTTATTTGTCAGTTCCTCAAAGGATATACCCGTTATATAAGAGAGATAAGATGGAATAAGAGGAAGGACACAGGGAGAAATAAAAGATACGATGCCAGCCATAAAGGCTAATGGATAGGATATTTCTACCATTTCCATAATTGTAATGTCCAAATGTGAAAAAAATGTGAAGAGGATAAACATAACTTCTTCATAATTTTTTCATAATTATAAGTTAGGCTAAAACAGTTAATAACTTTGCTGAGGTATTTTATCAATGATATTAAGGAAAAAATATCTTCTTTTATCAAACCTTGCAATTGTTTTTCTGCTTCTTTTGTATTCACTGGCAATTGCCTGTGGAGGGGTCAATGTAATACTTGATGATAAACCATCAGAATCTGCATTCAAAAAAATCTCCACCTCAAGGGGCCATATGTACTTTGACCGCAATGGCAATCTCCTTTTTAATCGTTCAAAGGTAAAAATATCTCCTGCCAGGGCTGAAGCAATAGTAAATAAATTTGTCAGAGAGAAGGTGCCTTATCTTAAGAGGGGGTTCAAATTTCGCAAACTGGAACTTGTCCACGGAAGGCTTATATATCAATATGAATCAATTGATCAACTTTCTGGGTACAATGGTAAGTATCACTTAGGTCCTGTCAACTTTATCGTTGATCACCTGATACTTGATGTGGATGCCCTGACAGGTGAACTCTTCATAGCAAACGGTTGTGGAGCGGCACCTGGACAGTTACTGGCAAGGTATAATCCTGAAGATATACATGAGGTAGAACAACTGAAATACGGTCCATACATTTCTGACGACACAAACTTTATAGCAAGAAATACAGGCAATACCATCAAAATCGATGGCATTATCTCTGAAGATGAATGGAAAAATACGGGACACAGGTACTTCTATATTGGAGAGTTCAGTCCTCACAAGCAAAATCAACCCCATAAAAAGCCCTTTTACCATGTAGAGATATGGTCACAAATATCCAATGGCAACATATACTTTGCAGTAAAAACTGATACTCCCTACTGGATAGGTCTTCTGTTCAAAGACGATCCGAATCTGGGGATGCTCTGGTCATACAAGGATGCGAAGGTGTTGAAGTCAAATGGTGAGATTACCGATAGACACTTCATACAGAGACAGAACGGAACTTTCTTTCTTAAGAGAGACAGGATGGATAATATCATTGCTGCTTCATCAAGACAGGATAATCTATACACCTATGAATTTGCATTTCCGCTTAATACCGGTGACAGAGAGGATATAGAATTTATCAAAGGAAGGGCATACAACATGCTTGTTGTGGTAGGGAATACACTTGAGCATTACGGGATATTCACTATGGATCCAGCGCATAAAAATCACGCCCATTCTAAAAACAACAAAGAACATGCAGATGTCTGGGCAAGTAATGAAACCACTCTAAGAATTGGCACACCACCACAAACAGATATCTTTGGCAATAAAGCAGAGCCCTCATTTACAACTTATGTATCAGGACTTGATCCATCACGCAATGAAACCCATTACCATTATGCTGGACATATAACTTCAGGTATTAGCAATCGTGCATTGCTGGTTAACTACATTAATATTTCAACAATATTTATAGGGCTTCTGGGAATGGCCTTTCTTTTTATAAAAACAAAGGACACTCGAATTGATACATCTCGGAAAACAAAGGATGTTGACCTTTTCAGATACCAAGCATTGAAAGGGTTGGTCAGTTCAAAGTACTACAGAAGTATTTTTACAATACCGGTTCTTCTGATTTTCATTGTAATTATTTTTGCAGGAGCTCTTGATACACAGGATGGAAGACAGAACATTGCAACTGTCTATACATGGACATTATGGTGGAGTTTGATAATCTTCAGTTTTATCCTGTTTGGAAGACTCTGGTGCATGATGTGTCCCTTTGCCTTTATAGGAGATATTGCACAAAGGTTTATATCATTAAAGAAAAGACTTCCACAGTGGCTGCAAAACATGGGCTTTCAGATAATTGCTTTTGTAGCCCTCACCTTTGCCTATGCCCATTATTCACTCTATCAGAAGCCCTTTGCAACATCGCTTTTAATAATAGGGATACTTGTTGCTTCTGTCATGGTAAGCATAATATTCCAGAGGAGAACCTTCTGCAGATATATCTGTCCTATAGGTGCTGTTATAGGACTTTACTCCCTTATTTCACCATTCAAGATCACCTCAAACAGTAAAATTAAATGCACTAATCACAGGAGCAAAACCTGCTCATCAACCTGCCCTATGCTTGAAGACCCCTACAACTTAGACAGCAATTTATACTGTAATTTTTGCATGAAATGTCTTCATTCCTGTCCAGGCAACAACCTGAGCATCAAATACAGAGGATTTGGCAGGGATATTATCAATGGTATGAGAAGATCATCGATCGAAGCTATGGCATCGCTCATATTATTCGGCATAGTTTTATTTGAAACACTTTCAATGACCTCTGCATTTCCTCAAATAAAGAAATACCTTGCTGGTCTTCTTGGAATCTACACATCAGGCACAACCATATTCAGCATTACATACATAATAATTATTACATTGCCAGCTCTTCTATTTATTATCTTCTGCTATGGACTTTCAAGATGGATCGTCAAAGAAGAGATTAGTGCAAAGCTGCTCATAAAGGAGCTTGCCTTTCCCTTTATACCCCTTGGGATTGGATTACATTTAGCTCATAACATGAATCATCTCTTTGTTGAGGCTCCTGTTGCAGTTCCTGCAACGATAAGGCTACTTAGAAAAGTCGGGCTTTTCAGTTCCTACAGTATAAACTGGAACCCAATGCCAATCATAGGAAGTAAGCTTGCATTTACTCTTCAGATGTTAAGTATTGTATCAGGCTTTATTTTTGCCTTATACCTGCTTTACAGAACACTCAAGCGACTTAATATAACTTTTTACAGCATGGCTAAAATAGCGTTAACTATGGTTATATATGCAGTAATAACAGTAACTGTCACATTTTATATGATTGGGCTACCAATGAACGGAAGGCATATACACTGATAGCATATTCTAACTTTTATATTTTTGTGCTAAAATTAAGTATTAAGGAGTAGGTAACATGAAAAGGTCAATTACAATAATTTTCTTATTTCTGTTGATACTGATTTCCGTAAAAGCCAGGGCACATATTTATACCCTTCAGTACAGTCCTGAACCAGGCTCATCATTAACAACACCTCCTGACAGGGTAACAATAACCTTTGTTGGTTCGGTAGAGCCAGCCTTTTCAAAAATCGAGGTCTATAATGAAAGAGGAAAAAAGGTATCAGGCAGGACCATTTTCAGGGAAGATGATACCATCATGGAGACTAAGTTAAAGAAAAACCTTCCACCTGGCAAATACACAGTGAACCTCCCCGACCAAAGGTCGGGGAGGTTCACTCAATTCAAATAAATTATCATTTCATCATGGACATATTCGATACCGTTGGAATCTTTAAGGTTACACGATCTGAAAGCTCCTCTCCAAATATCTTAAGCCTCAATACCCAATCACCTGGCTCAGGGAAAACTATGTTGTCAATAATATAAAGCCCCCTGCCTGCGTCCTTAACATGTGGCTTCTCAGGTGAGGTGATATCTTTAGAGGGCAGATAGGGCTCAATGTAAATCCTTAACCCTGGCATGTCAATACCATCATAGTTGTGGATTATCAGGTGTGCACTGTTTGCACCCACATGAGGATGTCTTGGCTTCATAACAAGCTCGGTTGTATAATAGCCATGCTCTGTTGCACTAAAACTGCTTCCCCTGATGTGTTGAACTAACCTGGGTGTGTACTTTGCAGAACAGCTAACCAAAGAGAATAAACATAGAACAATTATAAAACTTGCAAACCTCATCATACGTGCCTCCATGGTGTTTTCTTTAATCATAACAGAAAAAGAATATACCTGCTATCCCCTCTTCATAATTTATTCATTTTTTCATGCTATAAATAAGAGCAGATAGGTAAATTGGCTATGATTAAAAGAGTTCTCATAATTATCAGTTTGTTATTTTTGACGACTGCCACTTCTTACGCATGGCATAACAGGATGGCTGTCACGCCATTTGGTGATTACTGTCCTATGGCTTCTCGATATGGGATGCACAGTCATAACATAAGTGTTCCCGATGCAGAGCATGCCCTCTCAGAGTACTACAGCAAAAAGGGATACAGTATAAAGGTTATCAAGGTGACCAGAAGATTTATGAAAATAAATGTGCTTAAAGGGAAAACAGTGGTGGACACGGTAATTTTCGATCGTCATACAGGTCGATTAAGATCTATCTATTAGGAGGTTTGACATATGTCAGAATTCACAAAAAAAATAATCCTCGGAGCTGTTGTTATACTGGTACTCACTGTTGTTCTGATTAAGATAGAACAAAAAAGCACCACCTCACCAGACAGTGACTACACTCCTCCACCTGTGCCAGTAAATATTCTTAATTTAGATGCAAAAGAACAGGGACTCAAAAAAGCCATTGCAGAGGATCCAGAGAATCGAGACCTTCTGTTCAGACTTGGAACTCTTTATTTTGAAACTAACCGTTACCAGAAGGCAATAGAGATCTACTATAGGATACTCAAAATAATCGAAAAGGATGTGGATACACTTAATGATCTTGGTCTTGCACTACATTACACTGGAAAAAGCAACAAAGCTATTGAGGTTTTAAAAAAGGCTACATCCTTCAATCCCTATCATCAGAGGGCATGGCTTAGTCTTGGTTTTGTACTGGCATCTACAGGCAAGACAGAAGAGGCAAAGCACTCTCTGAGCAGGGCAATCAATCTAAACCCTGACAATCCAGTTGGTAAAGAAGCAAAAAGGATATTGGGTCTGATTGAGAAGAATTCCGGGTGAGAGATTCACAATTTTTTCACAGGATGTTCATATTAGATTCACAATTTAGTAGTAGGATAGAAGTTAAGAAAACAGGGTTGCCTTGGCAGCCTTAATAAACTCAAGGAGGTTTGAAATGAAAAGATTGCTGGTAACTTTGACAGTAGTGGCAGTGCTGGCACTAACAGGAGGTGCCTTTGCCTTTGGCCCAGGTGGCTGGGGTGGTGGACATATGGGTGGTGGCTATGGTATGGGACCTGGTATGATGGGTGGCTATGGTATGGGACCTGGTATGATGGGTACTTACGGTATGTATGGCTGGGGAAACAATCATGCTCCCTATGGCAACCAACACAGAAACGGTGGCAATCATAATAACTACAGACAGAGATATCATAACAGAAACTATGGTAAACACAATGGGTATCATGGAAATTACAATGGCAACGAAATGCCCTTCTGGCGTTAAGCCTCGTCACCTCCTTCCCTGGCAGCAGGTATCCCTCCCGCCTGCTGCCACTTTTTTACTTAGAAGAAAGGAGCTACAATGAGTTACAAAAAGCCAATAAATCTTACAGTTATATACACCGCTGCATTTACCGTAATACTGGTGTTACTAATTGCAGGTCTTTCTTTCTGGTCAATACAAAAACATAAAGAAGAACAGACAACAGAGCTGCTTGCAACAAGCAGGGCAATAGCAAAACATTTAATATCAAATGTTGCATATAAGAACAATGCCGTAGTATTGCCATTTCATACAGGAGCAGGGACCAAAATTGAATTTAAAATAAATAATCTCCCCGAAACCTCAGCTACAGATTCAATGGACAACAACTATACATATAAAATAACCAGCAAAAACAACAGTCGAGTCTTTCACTACGAACAGACCATACTGAAGTCTGAAGCTACTGCACCATTATTGTTGAGCATTGACATTCCAATGTCTGTATCTGACAGAGTTCATAACAAAAGAATCAGAAGAGATATTATATCGTTTATCACTATAGGTCTGTTATCTATAATATTTATCTCCTTCGCCTTCTGGCGTCTGTCTAAAAGGGTCAGTCATAACCTCTACAGGGAGATGGAATAAGACCGTCTCAGGGCACTAATAGAGCTTGCGGGAGCAACAGCTCATGAGTTAAGACAACCACTTTCGATAATAGTAGGATTTACTGACCTAATAAATGATAAATTAAAAAATAATGAAGACATAGAACATGACTTCAGAATAATAAAACAGCAATGTCTTCGAATGGATGATATTATAAAAAAGATGTTAAACATAACATCCTATAAAACAGTAGAATATGTTGGCGGTATACGAATATTTGATCTTCATTCACAAAAAACACCATCTGAAACATTTCCTGCATCAAAGAACAGGGAAAGGATTCAGCATTTTACCCTTAACAATCATCATGGTAACAATGGGTAGCAGCATCTCCGCTGCTTCATGGAAGCTCTGGCTTATTATTGCAGCAACTGGTGTGGTTTTGTTACTAATATCACGGCTTCCCTTTGTAAAAAAACTAACCAGAGAGTTATGAAATCCTTTCTTCTAATAAGGTAAAATATATTATGTATCTGACAACAGGAAAACTTGCAAGACAATCTGGTGTTAATGTGGAAACCATTCGTTACTATGAACGGCAGGGACTTCTGCCACTCCCACCAAGGAAGTCTTCCGGTTACAGGCTCTGGCCTCCAGATACAGTAAAACGGATTCGCTTCATAAAACATGCCCAGGAGCTTGGTTTTTCACTCAGGGAGATATCAGAATTACTTTCAATTCAGACAAACAAAAACAAGACATGCCTTGAGGTCAAGAAGATTGCAGAAGAAAAAATAGCAGATATCAACCAGAAGATAACATCGCTTCAAAAGATTAAAAAGGCATTAATAGAAATTTCAAACACCTGTCCTGGAAAAGGACCAATATCTGAGTGCCCTATACTTGATGCAATAGAAAAGATGTAACGGATTTTAACCAAGGCCACTTTCAATCACTGCCTAACTTCTCATAATACTTAAAAAGCCTCTTAATTGCCTTAGTTTTTTCGCTGTGCTCAACTGATGACCTTTCAACTGCTCTTTTCATTATATCTATCACACTGTCGTAGGTTTTTCTGTCAACCGGATATGGAGTTCCATCCTTTCCTCCCACTGCATAGCTGAATCGGGCAGGGTCTTCATAGCTTGGCTTTACTCCATATATAAGCTCTCCAATCAGACTTAGTGCCCTTATTGTCTTCGGTCCGATACCTTTAATGGAAAGCAACTGCTCAAAATCATCTACTTCCTGTTCATAGGTTTTCAATAGGGTTTTGTATAACCGCTCAGGTTTTATATCAATTGAGGGAGCAATTCTGTGTCGTGCTGGCATAAAGAGACTTTCACCCTCCAACAAAACCTTCAGATCATCAACGATCCTTTCCGGTGGCATCTGGATGAGTTCAGGTAAAAGTTTTCTGCATTCCTTGCTGTCATTATGCACCAGATTAAGAGCTACACCCTTTTTGTCAGAACAAACTGCACTGTGAGGTTCTTCTACAAAACTCTTTACTCCTTCACTCAACCAGTGATAACGGCGAGCCATACGGTTTTCGGTATTCATGCCCTGTTGAACAACTGCCCAGTTTCCCTGTCTGTCAAAGAAAATACTGTGATGGTAAAGCTGATATCCATCCTGAAGCGCCGAGTTGTCAACCTTGGCGGTAATTCGGCTTACATATATCAGTGGGTCTACCTCGATTTCCTCATCGTCTCCATATCTTTTTATCTCCTCTAATGTCTTTCTTGAGGCCCTGCCTTTCCCACCGGCCACAAAGAACCCAATCTCACTTGCTATTCCTTTCAGTCCCTCCTTTATTGCGCCTGTTAATGTTGTGGTGAGGCCACTTGAATGCCAGTCGAAACCAAGGGTGCATCCAAAGGCCTGAAACCAGAAGGGATCCGAAAGTTTTCTCAACAACTCCTGTGTGCCAAACTCCACAGCTATGGCTGTGATTATCGCTCCTGCAAGTAATTTCATTCTTCTGAAGAGCCAGGCAGGAGCCCTACCATGATGAAGTGGTGCTGTGGCAATTCCGGTTCTCATATCTATTCTATTTTATAGGCAGTTCAATGTAGAAGACTGTACCTTCTCCAGGTGTACTTTGCACTCTTATATCTCCCTCATGCTCTTTAATAATACCATGTGAGATGGAAAGCCCCAGACCAGAACCCTTATCAACAGGCTTTGTTGTAAAAAATGGATCAAATATTCTGTGAATACTATCTGATGGGATTCCGACACCATTGTCATGAAATTCTATGCATACCCTATCTTCGTTTTCTTTCTTATAGGTCTTTATCTTTATCCACTTTTCATCCTTGTCTGTTTCCTGTACAGCATACTCGGCGTTAACAATCATGTTAATAAAAACCTGCTGAATCTGCTGTGGATCAACAAACATGGCCGGCAAATCATTTGCGTACTCACGTATTACTTCAATGTTGTTTGATCGTAACCAATATATTCTGAGTTCAAGTGCACTTTCTATTAGATCGTTGATATCAACAAAGGTCCTCTCAGGTGGTCGTTGTCGTGAAAAGGTAAGCAGGTTTTCAACGATCCTTTTACAACGCTCAGCAGCCCTGTAAATCTTATCAAGCTCTTTGGTTATTGCATGATCCTTTATCTTCATCTTCAACAATTCTGTATAACCAAGTATTCCTGTTAAAGGATTATTTATTTCATGAGCAACACCAGATACAAGCTGCCCAATGGAGGCAAGTTTATCAGCATGATAGAGTTGCTCTTTTAATCTCCTTAACTCAGTTACATCCTTGACAACAAATATCCTTATATCTTCTCCATCTGGTGTGTTTGTTTTAAAAGTGCTTGCAAGACATTGAACACCTCCATGAGATAGTTCCATGGTATCTGTTTCATTTTTCTTTATATAGTCTTTACAACAATAAAAGAGGGCATTATCTATGTTTAGCTCGTTTATCTTTTTACCAATTATATCCCTGATTTCAGTGTTAAGCATCCTGGCAAAGGCCCTATTGCATTTAATAATTTCATTTCTGTCATTAACAGCAAAGATTATGTCCGAGATGGCATCAAAGGTTTCCTGCCAGAACTTCTGGCTCTTTGATATTATCTGAAATAACAAACTGTTTCTTAAAGAAGCACAACCTGAATCAAAAAAGATATCAAGCGACCGGAAATCCGTTTCTGAGAAGGTACTTTCTACATCAGACATAAGGAGGATCATTCCAGTATGATTTTCAAGCAAACTAAGAGGTGCACAAAGCAGCGACTTAATATTATATTTTAAAAGACCTGAAAATATTGAATCGTCCTTTGAGAGATCATTAATTATACTCAGCCCTTCTGTTTCAAGCAACAAGGCCCTCACAAGTGTCTCCGGAAACTCTACTGCACTCTGGATGGTAATTCTGTTTTTTTCACCTTCATATATGGTTACCAGCCCATAGTCAGCAGCAGTTAACCTTATGGCTCCATCAAGAAATGCCCTGGCAGTATTCTTAAGATCTAAATCTTCATTCAACTGTTTTATAATGGAGTTTATGAGCAGCAGTTTTTCGTTGAACTGTACCATTCGCTGTTGAACCTTTTCTATTTCTCTTTCAGCTAAATACTTTTCTGCTGCCTTCTTGTATACATGAGGGAGTAAATTAAAATAGCCCACATCCTTTATAACATAATCGTAGGCACCTGCCTTCATCGCCTCAACTGCAGTTCTTTCGTCACCTCTGCCCGTTATTAATACCGTTGGAATCTTCAGACCATGCATATTCAGGTCTTTTATAAACTTTATGCCATTAGAGTCCTTAAGCACATAATCAACAAAGATAACCTCTATTTCTTCCTGATCAAGTATGTTAAAAGCCATCTCTGCAGTGCCTGCTGTAAACACTTCAATCTCAGGATCATGTCGCTCAAAGGCCCTTTTAATAAGTTTAAGCTGGTCTTCATTGTCGTCTAACACGAGAATCTTTGGCATAATTCCTCCATTTTAAAGTGGTAACTCAACATATACAATGGTCCCTTCTCCTTTTATAGAATCTATCCACACTCTGCCCCCAAGCAATTCAACAGACTTCTTCACTATGCTTAACCCCAGACCTGCTCCCTCCTTCACAGTGGTAGCCCTGCTAAAAGGTAAAAATACACTCTTAATAAATTCCCTGTCTATACCAATCCCGTTATCCTTTACTGTAAACATTATACTGCAGTCCTTCCTGAGCCAGTCAATTTCAATTATAGCAGATTCATCAGGTTTTGCATACTTTATGGAATTGTTTATAAGATTAGAAAAAATATGCCACAGCAGTGTCCTATCCGATTGTATTTTCAAGGTCCTGCCCAATATCTTTATTTCAACATCATTGCCTCGTGCTAAAATATCAAGGCACAATTCATCAAAAAACTCTTTTATGTCTATAAGCTCTTGTGTTACTTCTCTCCTTTCAATTCTTGAAAGCTGCAAAAGGGCATTAGCTATATCCGATATATAGGCAACATTCCTGTGAATACCTATAAGATATTCCTTCTGTTCCTCTAAAAGTTTGTCTTCTACATCTTCTGAAAGCATTTCCGCATAGCCTTCTATTGAAACAAGAGGGTTTCTTAGATCGTGAGAAACAGCATTAAGAAGAGCTCTCATCTCTTCATTTAATGAAGCGAGTTTTTTTGATGTCTCATTTAATTCATCAATAAGATTGTATCTCTCGATTGCTACTGCCACCTCTTCACCGATGTGATTCAGCAAAATTTTCAGCTCTTCTGAAGGTTTTTCCGTGAAGTAAAGACAGACCACTCCATAGCTCTTTCTTGCAGTCATTATTGGAAAAATCAGGTGGTAATGATGTCTCTGCTCAAGACAAGGCAGGTGTTCTTCAGAGTCAGAATCAATGAAAATAGTGATTTTATCATTGTATGACCTTGAACAAAGACATTGAAAGATTCTTTCTTTACACTTATCTTTTAGCTTATTTATATCAAATCCTATCGTTGCAACTGGTTCCAGTTGTCCCTGTCTTGACAGGAAAATAATTCCTTTCTTTTTTATTCCACCAACAGCAGTCATAAGTAAGAGTATCTTCTCCAAGGCCCTTTTAAGAGAGTTCTCGGTAAGAAAGGTCTCATTAACCCAGTAGAGTGTGGAAAGCTGTTCGTTCTGAGCTCTGATAACCTCCTCCCTGCTCTTAAGTGCTGACAGCATATTGTTAAACGCCTCAGCCATGCTTTTGAACTCCTTTATATCAACATTTATTTTTAAATCCCTGTAAATTCCCTTAGCAACATCATCAACCCCTCTGAGGAAAACCGCCATAGGATTTAGAACAAGTCGCCTTATAAGTAAATAAATTGCAGCAGTACACAAACCAAACACCAAAGAAAGTGTAAATATCTGTTTTACAAGCGCACTAATAAGAGCCTTTCTAAGATAATTGAAGTTAATCAATGTATATATAACTCCCTTCCCAATAGATCTGCTTGAGAAGGGAACAATTGTCTCAAATTCACCTCTCTTAAAATAAGTTTTTTTTATCTTACTGAACTTAATCAATACCTGTGATACTTCATCGTAGATCTCATCCTCAATTTTTTCTTTCAGTTCTTCAGCAGTCAACCCAAGATAGGCACGATCTGTTGAAGCAATAACCTTGAGATCTGAGTCAAACACAAGTGCAGTTAAAGATGGATTCGTTCTTCCAACATCAGCAAGAAAACCATTTAGTTCTCCGATGTCTTTTATTCTGCCCGTGACTATTACTGAAAACACAAGTCTGGTAATAGTATCTGTTAAGTTTCCGTAGGCAAGCCTTATATAATCCCTCTGCATATTATATAGATAATATGCAAAGGACACAGCGGCAATAAAAAAGATGGAAAGAACTATAATTATTATTCGGGAACTGATAGAATTGAGAAAAAAGGGAAGAAGTGTTCTTTCTTTAGTTTTCGACACACCAGTGTTACCCCAGGTTTTCTTTTAATTTCTTGTTCTTTATAATTTCTCTTTCTCTTTTTAAGGTATACTGGATTATCTCATCTCTTATGTCTTCAGACATCTCAGTAAACCTCAGCGCTGTTTCATATACCGTTTTACCCTCCTTTTCTTTTTTCTGCACCCTTACAACCTCTCCATAAGTAAGAAGTGCTATAGGAGGTGTGGATGGAAGTACCATCTTAAGTTCTATTACATCTCCAACCTGAGCCTCTTCCTCCATTTCTATTCTCATTCCTGATGCTGAGATATTCACAGGTTTTACATCTTCATACAGAAGCCCTTCTTCCTTCAGTATTAAAGTATTGATTAAATAGTCCAGTTTCCTGTTAATCTCCTGCATTGTTCTTATTAAAGCATCCTCATAGTACTCTGCTTTAATACTGCTTAATTTGCTTGGAGCATAGTATGTGAGGAATCGAGACGCAAGAGGACGTTCTTTAACCTTCCTTATCTTTATTGGAAAGGCATCATCGACCCTGAAAAAAGACCTTCTTTCCTCGCCAGAAATGAGCAGTATTAACTCATTGTTGTTTACACTCTCTACAGTAGCCGTGAGTATCTTGTCATTATAATAAAGGATAACCGTTTTATTTTCCAGGTTGCTTATTTCACCTTCAACTCTTATATTACATATACCATCTTTACCGTTATAAGACAGGATCTCTCCTTCAAAAGTCCTTTTTTCATCAATAATCGAAAGCACTATTTTTTCACCTTCTGCGATCATCTGTAGCTGCCTCCTTTTCCTGTTTTAGTATGAAAGAAAGCATTTGCAACAGCAGGGTCAAATTGTGTACCAGAGCATCGCTTTATCTCGTCCACAGCAATCTGATGACTGAGACCCTTTCTGTAAGGTCTTGTAGATGTCATTGAATCATAGGTATCAGCCACTGCAAGAATCCTTGCAATCAAAGGGATATCCTCTCCTGCAAGTCCATCAGGATAACCTTTTCCATCAAATCTCTCGTGGTGATGTCTTATAAGTAATCTTTCGAGCGGGAATGAACCAAGAGGCTGTATTATGTTATCTCCTATAACAGGATGTTGCTTGATCTCTTCAAATTCCTCCTTTGTCAGCTTCCCTGGTTTAAGTAAAACCATATCTCGTACACCTATTTTACCAATATCGTGCAAATATCCTCCAAACCTTATTGCATCTCGTTCCTGTTCTGAACAGTCAAGTTCCCTTGCAATCTCCAGTGCAATGGATGTAACCCTTTCAGAGTGATTCTTTGTGTACTTGTCACGAGCTTCAATGGTAAGTATCAGGGTTTTCAAAGTATTGATCAAATTATTATAGGTTATTTCGTAAAGTGTATTGTTTTCCAGTCGTAATAATAACTTATGAACAAAAGTAAGAGCAATATGTATTTCGTCTTCCTTGAAATTAAAACCATCCACTCTATTTGTAATACATAAAACCCCAAGGAATTCATCTTTTATCTTCAGGGGCAATATCAGCATCTGAGAACGAAGTGGAAGCTTGTCAAGTGGATTTATCTCACCAAGCTCTAATAGTCTATATTCACAATCATTTAAACACTCCTCAAATACACTTCCTTTGATATCAATACTGCCTTTGTAGGGAAAACCAATTGAACTATAATAATGAAGCATTCCATCTTCATAAATAAGAAATACAACTTTATCAACCTTGAATAGTTTTGTGCACATCTCTGGGAGCTTTTTAAGGAGTTCTCTGTTGTCGGTTATCTCTTCAATTTCTAAACTTATTGCAAAAAGGGAATTAATCTCACTGAGTTTTCGATAGAGTTCGGCATTAACCACTTTAAATGAAGATCTATCATCACCATTGCCTGACACTGCCTTCATTATATTTCTCTCACTTAGCACCCGGGTAAGGACACTTTTAATCTTTTCAGTTTTGAAAGGCTTGGTAATGTAGTCCGAAGCCCCCTCTCTCATGGCAGAAATACCAGCATCAAGATTGTTAAGAGCAGTAACCATAACCACAGGAATGGCAGGCTTTGTTCGCTTTAACTCCTGAACAAGCTCGATACCACTGAGGCGGGGCATAATTATATCTGTAAAAACTACATCATATTCATTGTCTTTTATATATTTCAGGGCATCAAGTCCATCCTTTGCAGTATCAACCTCAAAATCACCTGTCTGCTCTATCATCTGGGCGAGAATATCTCTAACATACTCCTCGTCATCTACTACCAATACCTTCGGCATTTTCACGGCTCCTTAATAGTTTGTCCTTCAACACCTCAACCTCATCGGCAGTTAACACCCCCAACTGCTGCAAACGGACTATTCTTTCAAGCAGATTTACTGTAATTTCAGGATGGTCAGATGCATTAACATTGTTTATTACATTGAGGTCTGATATAGTTTTTCTTAACATGTATCTTAACTCTTCGTTTTCCCTGATAAGTTCTGCTGTCTTCATAGCATTTTCAACCACAAAAAGGAGTTCCTGTAGTTTAAAGGGCTTTGTAATATAATCAAAGGCTCCAAGCCTTATTGCCTCAAGGGCATTATCAAGCGTGCCATAGGCGGTTAATATAACCACAGCTATCCTTGGATCCACCCGTTTAGCCTCTTTAAGCACCTCAATTCCATCAGCACCAGGCATCTTCAGATCAGTAATTACCAGGTCAAAGTTGTTCATCTTAATAGTTGCTAAACCTTCAATACCATCTCTTGCTGATTTCACAGAAAAGCCTTCTTTGGAAAGAAGGCTAACAATAACATCTCTTGCGATTTCATCATCATCGATAATTAGAATCTTAAAGTCAGACTTTTTCATTTAACAAACTCTCCTTTATCTTTTTCATTACCTCGTTTTTTGTTATCTCCTGTATCTGCTTCTTTTTTGCTTCTGCAGATATACTGACCACATCCTCTCTTTCATTTATCTCATTAGAATCCTTATTGAAAATAGGCTCTGAGGTCCTGGAATATTTTGTGTACAGCTTTATCATGGAACTTATCTGAGAAGGCAAAATGGTCATAAATAACCGCCTCCTTTCATGAAAGGGTTTTTACCCCTTCTTCAATAGGTTACATCCCTGCTACTTTTTCTTATCGGCCATTTTCTTTAAAACTTTAATCAGTTTCCCCCCTCATAGAGGCATGAAAAACCACTTCTGATTATATATACCATTTTAATTATTATAGTTAAAAACAGCTTTTTAATATAACTCAATAAAAGATGCAAGAAGAAATGAAATTAGCTATTATTTCTCAATTAATACAGATAGTTCATCCCTGATATTCTCAAGTGCTTCTTTAGTTTTTGAAAGCATAGGCACGATTTCATATTCTATCAAATCACAAACCGTTACCCAGTCATTTGCCTCAAAGGCACCAAGCATATCCTCCAGTAAGCTTTTAGACTCCAGCAGAAAATCCAGACGGTTTGTATCCAATTTCATTCCCATACTGTTTAATTGTTCCAGCCCCCTCTTCATCTCAAAGGCAAATTTGTATACAGAATCCAGAGCCTTAAGCCAGTTTGAAAGGTTCCTGAATACATCTTCTGACTCTTCAGACCTTAAAATACTCATGGTATTCATCAGGCCATCAGATATAGGCTGTAGTAATTCTATAACTTCTTCAATTCCACCTTTAAGGGTTTCAACAAGGGTATTTTTTACATCTTCTGTCATGGTATCACTCCTTCTGAAAGATTCCCCTTTCAATCTGGGGTATTTTTTAAATTTGAAATAAAATATAAAAACATTTATACCTGAGTCAAGTTTAGCCTTCTATTTGCGACAAATTCTTTCAGTATTTTATAAATAACATCCGCCTGCCACTTAGCATATTTATAAGCCCTAATTGCTTCTTCAATTACAGCTTTAAGGTTTTCTCCTTTAAAAGCCTCTTTCTCATATTTAAGCATAATATAGATTGGCTTTATATATGGCACTACATAGGCTAACCTTTCTATTTCCTGATCAACCGGCTCTATGTTTTCCCATAATCGCTCTATCAAATTGATATCAATATGCTCATTAATAGTGTGCCTATGCATAACTCCCATTACAGATAACATTACATCAATCAACTCCGTCAATCTTTTAAACCCTTGCGCATACTCAAGTAATTTATCGTAATTTTCAGGATTTTCTTCGTAAAATACCATCTTTTCTTCAATAAGTGCTAAAATTGTGTCAACCTCTTCAAAAGGACGTCTGTCTAACACTACCTGCCATGTATACTTATAAATATATATAAAAAGCTCATTTATATCTATTTTTTTCTTTAATAAAGGAAGGTAACAAATGAGGCCGTCTTTATCAAATACAGGACAATAAATCTGCAAGTTTTCAAAGTGCTTTGTATCCATTATTTCAAGGTCTTGCATTAATATAGCCTTACACAGTTGAAACACTGCATCAGGTGTGATAGTTTCTTTGCATTTGGTGGATGTGCAACCCGACTCAAAATGGCATGGATAGCAGGGCAAAGTAGAAGTAACAACATAATGACCCTCACCATATGGCCCAGTCTCCCTGAAATGCACTGATGCTAAAGATATGTCCATCACTTTCGTACCAACTGCTGTTGCCAGATGAAGGGTACCTGTATCATTACTCACAAGTAAATCTGCCCTTTTAAGCAGGGCTGACAGATGAGTAAGGCTTGTCTTGCCAATCATATTTATGGTCCTTGCAGAAGATTTTATTTCAAATTCTTCACCAAGCTTTGTCTCCGACTTTGAACCGGTTAATAAGATTGTTGCGTTTAGTTCATCAGAAAGTTTATCTGCAAGTTTAGCAAAACTCTCCACAGGCCATCTCTTATCTTCAACACTTGCTCCAAGTTGCAGGGCAACAATCAATTCATCTTCATCCAACCCATACCTCCTAAAAAAATCATCAACCCATTTTGAACTCTTTTCATCTACTACTATATGTAATCCTTTATTATTCAAAACACCACCTGAAGCCTTTACATGAAGATCGCAAAGGTGAAAGGGATTGACACTTCTTGAAGGAATTATATTAAAAATATATCTAATCCATGGATGAAATTTAACAATAAAGCCTCTTTTATCTATGCATATCCCCCTTCTTTCCCGTGCATTTATCATTGATGTTAGAATTGCGCTGGCAGTTGAATTTGTAAAATTGATCACCAGATCGTAATATCTGTCGTTAATTAACTCAAGAACACTTTTCAGATACCTATATCCCTCCATCAATCTGTTTGATTTTGTTGCCTTAGCAATATATATCTCATCCAGATCAATACATCTATCAACCAGTGGTATGGAATTGCAAATTTCTATAAAGTGTGTACTGGCCAGAAGCGTTATATATGATTCAGGGTACCTCTCTTTAAGAGCAACAATTGCCGGTGTCGTTTGGATTAAATCACCCATTCGAGTCAGGTTTATGATAAGAATCTCTTTCATACCCTAAGCTTGCTCTTTTATATACTGTTTTTTTACGGTCATCATATATAAAAATGCCTTTTCAACAGTATTCAGTTCCTTCTTACCCTCCATTTGTTGAATACTGCTTACAATATCATCTATCTTTACCCTGCTATATTTAGCCTCCAACCCCTTAAAAAACTCTGATAGTTCTCTGTCATCTTTTGCTTCTGAAACTAAGTCATCTATAAAGAGCTCATCCTGAGTCCATTTAGGCAACTCAAAATCGTTTTTTATAATAACTTCTATCATTTCCTTCATTCTTAATTCGTAAGTATGGTTCTTTAATACCCTGTTATATCCCGATTCTGCAATCTCACATCGCTCGTCGGGATGTTTTAAGTAATAACTGATCTTTTTCCTGAGTTCATCTATACTCTCATAAGTTTCTATCTCCTTGCCTATCTCAAAAAATTCTTTTATTGGTGACCTCATATCCACCAGTTGAAATCCACTGCATGCAGGTATCTCAAAGGTCCTTGGGTTAACAAAATCACCAAAAGGGTCTAAGCCGCTATGGACGGCAGAAGAATGAAGGTTTATATTTATCTTTGTAGCATTAAATATCTTTACAATCTCCTCAGGTTCTACTCTGGCACCCTCTCTCTGTATAACCCTCTTGAGCGGAGACATCATATCCCACTCATTTCCCCAGATCTTAAAGTCATAATCTAACAATCCCGTCAAAAACTCCCTCCTGTTTTTATAACCAGCTCCAACAAAGGACACATCACTACCAAATTCTTCCCTTTCTTCTGCAGTCAATTCAACTGGTCTATGAAACTCAGGAAGGGCGGCTAACGGTAAATAATGAAAACACTTTTTATAAACCCTCCTTGCTGAATCGATAAATTCCCCTTTCTGTATAACAAAAACATAATCATAATACCTGAATGCATCCTGCCAGTAAGTTAAATGTCTATAGTTTTCTACAAACCAGAAAGCTGTTTTGAGGTTAATTTTTTTTAGTTCCGAGAGCAATTCATTGTTTATTGGAGCCTGGGCAAGTGCGATTACGAGATCAGGTTTGAATTTTTCTATATGGGCAAGAACGCTCTTGGAAGTAAGCTTAATAAAGTCTTCATGCAGGTTTTTCTTTATATTCTGGTCAAGATGGGCATCATAAATGAACAAAAAAGCCTCTTTAAATGGACTATTATCAATATATTGAACCTTGTGACCTAATTTTTTAAGAGCCCTGGCAGTGTATTCAGCAATAGGAAGCGAGCCACCATATATAGGCCCTATTACAGATATCTTTAAACATCTATTGGCTATCTTCTTTGCGATCAACCTTCTCTCTATCCTATCATAAAACCCTTCATTGATTTTTATTGATGGTAAATATTTAACAATTGTGTAATTGCTATTAATATCAGAAACATCTTCCCCACAAATAAGCCTTATTCTACTCAGAACCGCTCTAAGGTCACGATGCTTTAATGCGGTTTTTATCATATCAATGTCTGCTTCAAAGACTACGATCTCTTTATCTGTATATTTAACTAATTCTTCTATATGATATCCAAGGCCAAAACCAAACACACAAATCGTTTTTCCTTCGTCTAATCTATCTCTGTTTGTTTTTACCCATCTTTTTGCTTCACTTTCAGGGTCATATTGACTGTGTAGAGTTATTCCATGATATTTAATAGTTGGCTTGCCAGACCTGCTAAAAATTACCCTGTATCCCTTATCATCCTCAAATGTTAATACTTCTGCAAGCTCTGGATTTCTGTTCCTTAAAATTTCAAGGTTTTTAATCATATAACCATCCTCTTTTACGGCTTGATTGTTTATCTCTCTGTTAGGTTCAATTATATATTTACTGTATCGTTGAATATTATCTAATAAATACTCAGGAAAGGTCTCATCTATTTTTACAAATCTATAACTTATATCTCTATCGAAAAGGTCTTTGGCTCCTTTAATTTTATAAAACAGTTTAACCGGATCCTTATAACTTTCTCTGTCGTATTCAGAATGGGAGAAGCTTTCTATCTTTTTTCTTATCTTTTTTATCCCACCTAAATAGGAAAAGTGCCAGCCAGCGTCTTCTATTTTGGCAAAGGAATTTCTGTTGTTCCTCAAGCTTTGTGGAGTTTTCAATCTTTTATATCTTACAATTACAGAAGCTTCCTCTTGCCTTTCAGATTCACAGTTTAAATAATAATAAAAAACCCTCATTTTTAATGTTAAAGGATCTTCAGTTGTATAATTTTTTATAACATCTGGTTTTGGTATTTCATCAACATCAGATATGATAATTATATCATTTGGGCTGCAACCTCTTAGTCCACGCATAATAGCATCTCTTTGATGAAATTCTCTTTCCCACCGTTCAACATCTTCAGGCATATCATCCACAACAATATGAATTATTCTCTCATTAAATTCAGAATATCTTTCTTTGTTTTTTAGATAATATAATTCCTTTGTTCTTCCACTGAAGGTTCTTGTCGCCTCAACCAGCACAAAGAAATCAACTACCTTCGATAGAGTATGTAGCCTTAATTCTAAAAGATCCAGTTCATCAAATAATATAAAGCAGTCATATACAGATATATTCTTCACTAACTTATTCATTTTGAAGTTGCATACTCCTTAGCTTTATAACTCAAAATATTTCTAATGATAGGCTCTAAAATATCCTCTCTCCAAGGCAATATATCATATATCTCACCCCACATATCTAAAACTCTGCCTTCTACACTGCAGGTATCCTGATTAAACAGATATATTTTCATATTCTTAGAGATAACCTCTTCATGTCTTCTACAACTTCCGCCAAGAAACCATCCCATCTTTGTATATAATGCCCCTCTCAAAAAGTGGTTATTGCAGATACGATACCTCTGTTTTTCCCTCAAGATTCCATTCTTATTGAATTCAAAAACATGAAACTCACCTGTTGCTGATGAACATACATAAAGATAAGGATGCTTATACGTTAATGAATGAGGGTGATTCAGACCACAACCAATCACCCTGCCTTCTTCACTAAGATTTAGAATTAAACCAAAACCGCCAGAACACCACTGCTGCCACGATAATTTTTCCCGCTCATAACGCCAGGGACGATAATCAAAACATGAAGCCAATAATCCGTAAGGAGTCTGAACCACATCATTCAAGTGAATAGTATCCTGTGGTATATTCCCCCAGCTTTCAAGCGGATTATAAGTCTTAATCACCCTACCACTTGCATCTATGACAATGACCCTTGTATTGCCTGTATCAACAACTGCTATTTTATCTTTATCTATTATCTTGACACTATGTGCAAGGTTATTATATCTTCCGCCCAGATAGTAAATTGTCTCTTCATAAGGAGATATCCTTCTTATTTCATTTTCTGAGCTAACAAGGAGTGAATTGCTATAGTATTCAATACTACAGGCAGTAAAAATATATGAAGGTATTGCAAAAAAAAGTTCCTCTTTCGTCCAATCGTATCCTAATAGCGAAAAGTTGGAGTTAGGACAGCTTAGCAGGAGTTTCATATCTTTTTTACCTTTACCTTTTATTGGTCAACTCGTCTATCAGCTGCAAAGCTCTTTTGTTATTGGGTTCTAAAACTAAAACAGTTTCAATAGATTCCTTTGCTATTTCATACTGGCCTTCATTAGCTGCTAACTTTGCATACCTCAGGAGTGCCTTTGTGTCTCCTGGATGCTCCATAAGATATCTTTCAACTTCTTCAATACTTTCCATATCATTCTCTAAGGCTTTATTACTGAATATGGTCTCTAACATACTGTTAACGCGATGCTTATAGGTATGCTTTCTGAGGACCTCTTTTCGCCCCTGTCTTGCAATCTCTTCTCGTTCTTCTTCATGCTTGAGATAGTATTCTATTAACCCAAGCATTTCCTTACTATCATGGTAAACTACTAAATGCCTTCGGTCCTCGAACATTTCTGATAGTCCACTGCCTGCCGCCTCATCTGTAATAAGCATACTCCCAGAACATAGTGCCTCAAACACCCTCATGTTAAGATCATTTTTCACTGAAATATTAAATACAATTTTCGACTTTGAGTATACCTCGGCCATCTTTTCAAGAAAGCACCTCTCGTAATGTAGATTAAACTTTTCGGATATTTTCTCTAACATCTTTATCCTTTTTGTGTTGTTCAGGCTGCCTACAAAACCAACATCATACACCTTTGAAACCTCTCTTTTACCATGTATTTCAGGATCACAGCCAAGCGGCAACCAGAATACCCTCTCAATGCCTGCCTTTTTGAAATCATCAATGTATTGCCTCTGTGCAATGAATACATAATCAAAGTTTTTTCCAACTTCTATTCTCCTTTCAATGTCTAAATGTACATCGATCAGGTAGCACGCCTTAATACAATTTATTCTTTCTATTCCATTAAGTGGATACCATATACCAGTGTCAACAAAGAAAAATAGATGTGGATACCAGAGAGACTCTTTCTGTAGCCTTTCTACTACTTCATCTATGTTCTCGGTTACATATGGAATATCATGCTCTCTCACTCGTTCTCTTATTGGTTCAAGCTTCCATTGTTTCAGTATGTCAAACCCCCATATGGGATCAACTATTGATGGACCAAAAGTAATAACATCGTGGTTCTGTCTCAATGCTCGTTCAAGATAATAGGCAGTTGTCTGGGGGTTTGACGTATAGGTCATGAAAATCCTTAAACCCTCACCTCTACTTTTTGAACATGTTGATCTTTTCTTAACAGCTGAGGCTACAGATATACTAGTATCATAAATAACCTTCGTCCACGATTCAATGAACCTTTCCATTGAGAACATTTCTCTTACTGTTTCTCTTGCCTTACTGCCAAGAGTTCTGGCCTTTTCCGGGTTACTCAGTAGCTCTTTAATCCTCTCTTGTAAATAATCCCCATCCTCAGATATGTAACCATTTATTCCATTTTCTATTGGTGAAGATGGGTTGGCAATGCTAACTACCGGCATCCCCGTAGCCATTGCCTCAAGCATTGAAAGATTATAGCCATCCTCAAGAGGTGGCATTGTTGTATTAAGATAAAGACGGTGTGTTCTTAAATACTCACGGTATTCGTTCCAGTCTTTCGGAATTATTGCCTCTTCAATGGATGGATTAAGTCCCAGAATGGTTGAGGGCAGACCTTTAAGGAGCTTCTCCTGTACTGAATAGCCAAGCATAATATCACGCTCTTTCAACATATTACCCACTCTTAAAACATTCTCTATTTCTCCTCTGTATCCGTAATACTCATTGAGATCAATGCCAGGCAATATTATCTCGCCATCAATACCCCAGTTGTTCATCTTCATCTCAGAGATAAACACAAGTATTAAGTTTTGGACCGAACTGTAAAGCTCTTTTATCTTTTCTAATAACCTATCCTTTTCATTATCATTTATACCAAACTCCATCTCAATTCTATTATGATGAATTAATATCTTTTTTAGAGGAAATTCTGCCACTTTAAGCAGGTCAGAAATGTTGTGACATATCGCAACATCATATATATTCTTTTTTAGATTGCCTAAAGCCTCTTCCTCAGGGATTAATCTACAATTGTCTGGAACAGGACGAAATTCTTTTATCCAGCCAAACCTTCCACCTTTCCATACTTCAACAACGTCAAAATCAAATCCTGTCTTGGCAAGCAGATAGATATATCCTTCATGCCAGTTGAAAGTGAGAACTCTCAGCTTCTTCATTCATAATCCCCCTGAAATATTCTATGGTCTTTAAAAGTCCTGTTCTCAGGTCTGTTTTTGGCTCCCACCTGAGTTTTTCTCTTGCCAGAGTAATATCGGGTCTGCGGCGTCGTGGATCATTTTCAGGAAGCGGTAAAAACTCAATTTTAGAGCTTGAACCTGTAAGCTCAATAATCATCTGTGCCAGTTCAAGGATGGTTATTTCTACAGGATTACCAAGATTTACAGGTCCGGTAAAACTATCGGGGCTATTCATCAATTTAATGAGACCATCGATCATATCATCTACAAAACAGAAGCACCTTGTCTGAGAACCATCTCCATAAATAGTAATATCTTCACCTCTCAGTGCCTGCATTATAAAGTTGCTAACAACCCTTCCATCGTCTGGATACATCCTTGGTCCGTAGGTGTTGAATATTCTTGCTATCTTTATTCTGAGACGATATTGCCTGTGATAATCGAAAAACAGGGTTTCAGCGCACCTTTTCCCCTCGTCATAACAGGAACGGGGACCTATTGGATTAACATTGCCCCAATAATCTTCCCTTTGAGGATGGACTAACGGATCGCCATATACCTCAGATGTGGATGCCTGTAATATTTTTATCTTTAGACGCTTTGCAAGCCCAAGCATGTTAATTGAGCCATGAACAGAGGTCTTTGTAGTCTGTACAGGATCAAACTGATAGTGCACAGGAGATGCCGGACATGCCAGATTGTATATCTCGTCAACCTCCACATAGAGTGGAAAGGTTATATCATGCCTTATCACCTCAAAATAAGGACTATTTAATAAATGGGCAATATTTGCCTTCTGTCCAGTATAAAAATTATCTACACAGATTACCTCGTTACCATCTTCAAGTAACCGTTCGCAAAGATGGGAGCCAAGAAAACCGGCACCGCCAGTTACAAGAATCTTTTTCTTTGGGAATCTATTCATCGTCAAATAATTAAGCAAATATCTTGCCAGCAATTTTAATTTTTATAACTTATTGTTTTTATTAACAAATTTAACAGCACATGACATATTATTGTCATTATGAAGGAAAATTTTTCCAGGATGAGTCAAAAAATTATCCTATTAACAGAAGGTTAATGTTTGAAAGGTTAGCAATGAAGTATATTTGCCTTGAAGGAATGGGGCCTCTCTAAAAAGTTCTCTATTTCCATTCTTAACTCTCTTAGTGGTTCAGTCCAGGAGCCCAACCTGCTCTGTCGGAAAAGTGTCGCTGTAGGATACCAGGGACTATCTCTTCTGTTAAGTAACCATCTCCAGTCTGGTACATAGGAAAGTAATATCCATACTGGCTTTCCGAGAGCACCTGCAAGATGAGCCACAGCCGTATCTACAGTTATCACTAAATCAAGATTTTCTATTATTAAAGCTGTATCGTAAAAATCTTTGATTAGAATGGAACAATCAATTATTTTTTTATTACCTTTGATATCTTCCTTTGCCTTATCCATTTGTAGACTGTATAGCTTTATCCTGTTGTAATTGGATAGAAAATCAAGATCATTAAACCCAAGAGATCTATATCGATCAAAATTATGCTGTGCCCTTCCAGCCCAGACGATGCCTACATTCACAAATCTATCGCTTATTTTCAGTCTTTCTCTTATATCTATTACATCCTCTCTTTTCAGATGAAAGTAAGGGATATTGACAGGTATACTATCCAGAGATGTTCTGAATCGTAGAGGTAGACCTAAAGTGGTAATCTGATAATCGCATTCTTCTGGAGCATCTGTGTGGCCCAAAACCTTTGTGACACCACTAATCGTATTTATCAGTCTCATTAGTGCATCCTGGCACTGTACCAATACCTCTGCATCCATTTTAGCCAGTTCAGGGACATATCTGATAAACTGAATTGTATCACCAAATCCCTGCTCGTCATGAACAAGGATCCTCTTCCCTCTCAGGTCTTCCCCACTCCATACTGGAGAATCTATTTTCCTCTTATATGGAAATATTGAGCTTTTTATAACATCAGTCTTCCACCTCCATTCATACTCACTCCACCCTCTCTCATAATCGCCCTGTAAAAGATAAATCAATGCCCTGTTGAATCTTGCTAAGGCCATATCAGGATTAATCTCTATTGTCCTGTTATAATAATCAAGGGCATCCTCGAATCTCCCCATTGACAAATACAATGTACCTAAGGTATTTAACTCATTAAAACTCTCGGGATGAATAGACAGATATTTTTCAAGATGAACAATTGCCTTTTCAGTGCTGTTCAACTTCTGATACAGATGAGCAAGTGCAAGGTGGGCAGTGTCATTGTCAGGTTCAACCAAAAGTATCCTTTCATAGCACTTTATAGCTTTTTCTTTTTCGTTTCTATCCTCATATATCAGGGCTAATAAATAATTGGCTTCTTTATTCAATGGTGCTATGTTTTCTATTCTCTTAAGATAAAAAAGTGCATGATCAAATTCTTTTTGTTTATAATGTGCAACACTCAATAAAAACAATAGATCCAGGTCAATGCTGCCTTTCTGTGAGACTATATCGCCAAGTATTCTTATGATTTCTCTGAACCGTCCCTGTCTAAATAGTTCAATTATATCTTCATCCATTCTGACCTTATCAGTAATATTTCTATTCATTTACACAACTATCCAAACAATCTTTTCATAGTTTCTATTATCTTCTTTATCCTTATAACATAGGTATGCTCACTAATAAC